>JBKDKA010000200.1:0-16579 GCA_046345315.1 Planctomyces sp. | reverse complement strand
GATTTGTTCTTGTTACGCGTCGTCTGTTCATGGGATTTGTTTCACGCGGAGACGCGGAGGGCGCGGAGAAGACAAGAGATAATCTGATCCGACAAAATTTCTTACTCCGCGTTCTCCGCGCCTCTGCGTGAGCCTGATTTGTTCTCGTTCTGAATAGTCTGTTCATGGGATCTGTTTCACGCGGAGACGCTGAGGGCGCGGAGAAGACAAGGAATAATCTGCTCCGGCAATATCCTTACTTCCCGTTCTGCGCGCCTCCGCGTGAGTCTGATTTGTTCTTGTTACGCGTCGTCTGTTCATGGGATGTGTTTCACGCGGAGACGCGAAGGGCGCGGAGAAGACAAGAAATAATCTGCTCCGACAAAATCCTTACTCCGCGTTCTCCGCGCCTCCGCGTGAGCCTCTTGTTTTCTGTCTCGTTGCGATCAGGTTGTTGGGTGTTGTTGCACGTGAAGGACGCGGAGAAGACAAGACGAGACAAACCGGGCAGAGGTTGTTCGTTTGAATATCGATCGTGATCGATGTGAGACTTACGATCGTTACCGGTCGCCGAATCGTTACGACCGGAGAATCAGTCTGCTGTTGCCAGAATGCAACGACTTTGTGCAGCCCCTACAACCGCGCTGAAAATCAGCTTCCCGCACCCACAAGTTGACTCCTGAGAACATGGCATGACCTAGGTTTCTCAGGATCAACATTGTTCCATTGCTGCAACGGGAGCACTCAATGTGCGGCATCGCTGGCGTTATTTACACTGATCCTCTGCGTTCACCGGAGTATTCTGTGCTTCGGCAGATGGGGGATGCGATTGCGCACCGAGGTCCGGACGGCGAAGGAATCTTTCGCGGCGCCAATGCGGGACTCGTTCATCGGCGTCTTTCGATCATTGACCTTGCCGGAGGCCATCAGCCCATCGGTAACGAAGACGAATCGATTCAGGTCGTCTTCAACGGCGAAATCTACAACTACAAAGAACTTCGCAGCCAGCTGGAACTTCAGGGGCACGTCTTTCGGACAAACTCTGACACTGAAGTTCTCGTGCATCTGTTCGAAGAGTACGGACCGCATCTCTGCAACCGTCTCCGAGGCATGTTTGCCTTTGCCATCTGGAACTCCAGATCACGACAGCTGATGCTGGCCAGAGATCATCTCGGGCAGAAGCCACTTTATATTTATCGCGACGAAGAAAAGCTTTTGTTCGGATCGGAACTGAAGGCGATTCTCGCTCACCCGAGCGTGAACACCGATATTCGCCCGACTGCCGTTGAAGACTATCTGACATTCGGGTTCATCCCCGGAATGAACAGCATTTTCCGCAACGTGGAGAAACTGCCTCCTGCACACTGGATGGTCGTTTCCGCCCGTCAGATCAGCTCGAAGCCGCAGAAATACTGGTCACTATCATTTAATACAGAACTCGCTGGTACAGAAGAGACGTGGCGGGAGCAGGTTGACGAGGGCATTCGGGAAAGCGTTCGAGCTCATCTGACGGCGGATGTGCCGGTCGGCGCGTTCCTCAGTGGAGGTCTCGACAGCAGCGCCATCGTCGCCACTATGGCCTCAATGTCTTCCGAACCTGTCCGAACGTTTTCGATCGGATTCAACGAAAAGGAATTCAGCGAGCTGCCCCATGCGGAAGCTGTGGCAAATCACTTCGGTTGCAACCATACCGAAGAAGTTGTCACTCCTGAAGCGGTGCGTGATCTGCAGGATCTCGTGTTCCTGTACGATGAACCGTTTGCCGATGCGTCGGCGATTCCCACCATGGCGGTCTCTCGCCTGGCAGCTCGTCACGTCAAAGTCGTGCTCTCCGGTGACGGTGGCGACGAACTCTTCGGCGGCTACGCTCGCTACAGTCACGATCTTCGTGAGCACGATCTGCGGTGTCGACTGCCGATCTGGCTGAGAGAATCAGTCCTTCGAAAAATGGCCATGATCTGGCCGCGAGCGGACTGGCTTCCGCGACCGCTTCGACTTCAGACTCTCTTTCAGAATCTGTCATTGGATCCGGCGGCTGCGTATGCGAACACCGTGTCTGCCTGTCGCACGTCGATGCGGCAGCGTCTGCTCAATCCTGATCTGGCACGCGGAAATCAGGGGTATCGCCCGGAACAGTGCATCGAATCATCATTCGCGGCGAATCAGCGAGAAATCCTCAGCGGGATGCTTTCCGCCGACACAAACATTCTCCTGCCGGATGACTTTCTGACCAAAGTCGATCGTGCCAGCATGGGTTCGGGACTGGAGGTTCGTCCTCCGTTCATCGACCGAACGCTCATGGAACTGGCGGCATCCATGCCTTCCGATCTGAAGATCCGAAACGGATCGCGAAAATGGATTCTGAAGACGCTCTTTGATTCTCGACTTCCACCGAAACTCGTGCACCGCCGAAAACAGGGATTTGAACTGCCTGTCGACGCGTGGCTGCGTGGTCCGCTTCGTGATCAGTTTCAGCACACCGTTCTGAGCAGCGGTGCCAGAATCGGGGAGTTTATCAACGTCAGCACTGCTCAACGTCTTTTCAGCTCGCACTGTCGAGGAAGCGGACGTCACGGGCAGCTTCTGTGGTCGCTGCTGGTGTTTGGCTGCTGGCTGTCGGCATGGTCTTCCGGAAATCTTTCGCAAGGCAGGCTCACGACTGCCACCAGGAATCCATCTCCGTCGGAGGTGCTTTCGCGAACACCGTGACACAACATCCGCAAAATGTTTCAGGCGTTACCGCTGAAAAGCGATCGATCCGTTCTCTCTGAAATACTGCTTCATCAGAAACACTGCAGTGCAACTGAATCCTTCACAAAACTCTTCCCGACGGTCAGCCTCTTCAGCCTCGTATTCCGCGATGGTTCAGAGGCCTCGAGTTCGTTCACGCCGTCATAAGTCTGATGAACTCATACCGGTCACTGGTGGCATCTGTTTTCCTGAGGGAAGTCTGACTGACGCTTCGGCGTTCGAGCTTGAGTTCGAAACCGACGGAATCCGGCCCATTTCGGGGACGACGGCTGCTTCGAATCGATTTTCTGCTCACAGCTCATTTGTGGCTCAGGCGGATGTTCTGAATCGATGGAGAGATGGTAGTGTCCGTTGGGCTCTGGTCAGCAGTCTTCTGCCAGCATCAGCGTGTTCCGACGACGCAGGCGCTTCCGAAGCCGGGGAAGGGAACTCATCTGCAGATCAGGTTCCCGTCAGGCTCATTCCGGTGGAACAGCGTGAAGAGAACGATGACTACTCGTTTCTGGTGTCGAAATTCTCTCAGGGTGAGATTACGACTGAAAGCCGTGTGCTGTCGGAGGCTGTTCCGAGGGAATCGGTCCTTCATCTGAGGCCGGTTCTGACTTTTCACGACGGCAGCCAGGCGGAGTTTCTTTGCGATGGCATTCGGAAAGAAGCAGTCGGTCCTGTACGGCGAGTGATCAATGTTCATCTGCGAGTCGAAACGATGCCGTGGCTGACGCTCCGACTGCGGCTCACGCAATGGGCAGCGGCTGATCTCTGGCAGGTGGAATGCCGTTTTCGAAACACGCGACGAGCCGCTCATCGCAATGGGCTCTGGGATCTGGGTGACCCGGCGTCGCTGCGGTTCCGTTCGCTCGCCGTTGAGATTCGTGGCGACCTCGAGAACCAGTCTGAAGAACTTTTCTGGCGGACGGAACGAGATGCCGGGACATTTCAAAAAACGATCAATGCCGACAACGTTTCAGGGAACGATGACTGCCTCCTGAAGATTCACCAGTTCGGAAGCGGCGGGCCACACTGGAACAGCAGCAATCACTGTGACACTGACGGACATTGCACCGTTTCGGCTCAGGGGTACGAGCTGTCTCAGGGGGCAACCCGCCTGCAGGGGCTGCGAGCCGAACCATCCGTGGTGCTCTGTTCACACAATGCGTCTCTGGGTGTCTCTGTTCCTGAATTCTGGCAGCAGTTTCCAGGGTCGGTCACTGTCGGTGTCGACAGGATCACTGTCGGGCTCATCGCGAGCAGCAGCAGTGATTGCGAGGCCACGGGATACCATGAACTGCAGGCTGGCGAACAGAAAACTCGATCGTTCTGGATTCAGCAGTCGCAGCGATTCGAGAATGCTTCAACATCCGCGAGCACACTCCGAGATGCCGCAGAACGGACGTTGAATGCACTGGAGAATCTTTCCGAACTTCCTCAGCTGCGGCAGAGTCCCTCGGATTATATCGCTCTGCGAGCGTTTCCGTGGATTCCGAATTCGTTGAACGGGTGGCCCGATGCACATCAGTTCCAGGCGAATCACGCTCAGTCGGAAGCAGCAGATGCCCGTCTGGAAGAATCAAGCCGAGTCCGTCGGCCTCGCCGCGGCGATCTGATGAGACTCGCACAATACCTTCGTGAAGCGACTTCCGGTGATTTTACGTTCGATGCTCGTCGTGACCGCATTGATGAATACGGATGGCGGCATTTCGGTGATGTTCATGCCGATCATGAACAGACACATTTTGCCGGATCTGAAACCGTCATTTCGCATTACAACAATCAGTTCGACATGATTCTCGGCGGTATTCAGCTGTTCGCTCTGACGGGAGATTGTCGGTGGCGTGATCTATTTGATCCGCTGGCACGTCATGTCATGGACATCGATGTTTACCACACCGAACAGGATCGTCCTGCATTCAACGGCGGTCTGTTCTGGCATACCGATCATTACGTTGATGCACGCACTTCCACACACCGAACCTATTCTGCTCAGAATGCGAAGCCGGGCCAGTCTTATGGTGGTGGTCCGAGCTGCGAACACAACTACACAACCGGATTGCTTTACTATTACTTTCTGACGGGAAATCCGGAATCTCGAGAAACCGTACTGTCGCTGGCAGACTGGGTCATCGCGATGGATGACGGCAGCAGAACGGTCTTCGGTCTGCTCGATGACGGTCCGACCGGAAATGCTTCGTCGACTGTGTGGGAAGACTTCCACGGTCCGGGGCGTGGTCCGGGCAATTCGATCAATGCTCTGCTCGACGGCTGGATACTTACCAGTCAGGATCGATATCTCCGAAAGGCAGAGGAACTGATTCGCCGATGCGTACATCCGAAACAGAACCTTGATGTACTGCACCTGAGCGATGCTGAAGGTCACTGGTCGTACACAGTGTTTCTGACGTCGCTCAGTCGTTACCTGATCACCAAACGTGATGCTGGTCAGTGTGATGCTGACTACGCGTTTGCACGTCAGGTGATGGCGTACTACGGGCGCTGGATGCTGGCCAATGAACAACCCACGCTGAATCGTCCGGAAGCACTCCAGTATCCGACAGAAGCCTGGGCGGCTCAGGACTTTCGGAAAGCCAATGTTCTTCGACTGGCCGCCTGCTGTGAAGACGATCACGGAACGGCCACCCTGATGCGAACTCGCGCCAGTGAGCTTAACGATCAGGCGTGGGAAGATCTGTATTCGTTTGGTTCAGCGCATCTGACGGCACGATGCCTTTCCATTCTGATGACGGAAGGGCTTCGAGACCTCTACCATCGGACAGAGCCTTCGATCACCCTCCCGTCGGTCACGGCGCCGCTTACGCTGCCCGACTGGGAAATGTTTGTACCACAGAAGATTCGAGTCAAACGACTCCTGAAATCACCGGTACGGCTGATTCCTGCGATGCTGCGTGCTCTGAACCCGAGACGAATTCGTGCCGCATGGAATGCGCTGCGTCGGCAACTTTAGGTGTTCCTCTGGTTCTGCTTTATTCTCAAACGAGTCACGAGTTTTCATGCCACACACATCAATTCAGCAACCACCGCTTCTTCGGAATCAGATCACGCCGCGTGGGCGACGAGTTCGCGTCACACGCTGTGTCGTGGACCAGCGTCCGACGGTCTGCCACGTTATTCATGCGCTGGGTGTCGGCGGTGCTGAGGTGCTCGTCGATCGCATGGTCAGAAAGATGTCTGAAGCATTTCGATGTGTCGTCGCAGTACTGGATGATGTCGGGGAAATCGGCAGGCAGCTGCGAAATGACGGATTCACCGTGGAGAATCTTGAAAGAGAACCCGGAATCGATTACCGATGTGCCAGACGCCTGCGGCAGTTTGCCGATCAGCAGGGCGCCGTGCTGTTTCACGCTCATCAGTGCACTCCTTTCTTTCAGGCAATGCTCAGTCGTGGCCTGCGTGGCCGTCGCCCTGTGGTTTTGACCGAACATGGCAGACACTTCCCGGACCATGCTTCCGTGAAGCGTACTCTCGTGAATCGCCTGCTGCTCCGTCGTCAGGATCGACTGATCGGATGCGGCGGTGCTGTGCGAACTGCGCTGATCGAGAACGAGGGGCTTCCGGCTTCCCGAGTGGAAGTGATCTACAACGGAGTTGACCTGACTGCAGCGGCAGCAGCAACTCCAGGGGCTCGCAGAAGAATCCGCGATGAGTTCGGTTTTCTTCAGGACGATTTTGTCATTGTTCAGGTGGCTCGTCTTCACGAACTGAAAGACCATGCCACTGCCATCAGAACGATCGACCGCCTTCGGCAGGCGATTCCGAATGTGCGCCTGTTACTGGCCGGTGAGGGCGATCAGCGGCCGGCTCTGGAGCAGCAGATTCAGAAGCTCGGTCTCGAGCATTTCGTCACACTGGCGGGATCACGTCAGGATGTCCCGGAACTCATGGCGGCCTCGGATGCGTTTCTGCTGACCAGCATCAGTGAAGGAATTCCTCTAACGGTAATTGAGGCGATGGCGGCCGGACTTCCCGTTGTGTCGACAGCCGTCGGCGGCATTCCTGAAATGATTCGACATGGAGAAACAGGTTTTCTGACACCGGCCGGTGATGATCAGGCTCTGGCAGCTGCACTTCAGTTGCTGCACGATGATCGTGATCAGGCGGTGGAGATTCGCGAACTCGCAGCGCTCGAAGCTCGAGGCCGATTTTCGCTCGAATCGATGATCGACAACTACCGGAACGTTTATCGCGAAGTGATCGCCGGTCAGGGAGCCCGACGATGATCGCTCCCGTGACTGAGAATGCTCGGAGCTCTGTTGTCTTTGAACACGACTGCTCTGTGAATGGCGAGAACAACGGAGAATTCCGATTCGGCACCATTCCGGAACGACTTCGCACGTCCCGGCTGCAGACCGAACCCGCGGGGTCGCTGCTGGTCTTCTCTGACGACTGGGGGCGTCATCCGTCGTCCTGTCAGCACATTATCCGCTGCCTTCTGAATGACTTTCCGGTCACCTGGGTGAATACGATCGGAACGCGAGCACCACGGCTCGACATCGCAACACTCAGACGCGTTCGTGAAAAGTGTGTTCAGTGGCTGAAGCGTTCCTCTGATTCGCAGAGTACCTCAGAAGATCACGGTGATTGTTCGTCCTGCAGTGGCAATTCAACGGTGCCGGACTTTGGTGCATTCAAAGAGCTCCGGCAACCGGCGGTTGTGAATCCGAAGATGTGGCCATGGTTCACGTGGAAGATCGACCGCTGGCTGAACCAGGAACTTCTGACTCGGCAGTTAGCTCCGATTCTTCGAACAATGCCGCAGCCTGTGACTGCAATCACAACGCTGCCGATTACCGCAGATCTGAACGGAAAGCTCCCCGTCAGTCGGTGGGTCTACTATTGCGTCGATGATTTCTCACTCTGGCCTGGTCTGGACGGAGATACGCTGCGAAGAATGGATCGCGACATGATTCGTGGCGCTGATGACATTTTCGCGGTGAGCGAAACGCTGCGGCAGATGATCGCTCGCGAAGGGCGAGACAGCACACTCCTGACACATGGTGTGGATGTGGATTTCTGGCGTGCGAAATGTGACGGAAGTTCTCACGCGAATCAGTCAGTGATCTCCGAACTGTCAGCCCATCGAGTCGTCTTCTGGGGGGTTGTGGACCGCAGGATGGATACGGCAAGCATCGTCAGCCTTTCTCAGAAGCTTCATTCTGAGATTCCGGAAAGCGTCATCGTTCTCATCGGACCGCAGCAGGATCCGGATCCGGAGATCCTTTCGCTTCCGAACGTTCAGTGTCTTCCTCCTCAGCCGCTTTCAGCACTGCCAGCGATTGCTCGCGATGCCGATGTGCTCATGATGCCCTATGCGGATCTTCCGGTGACTCGAGCGATGCAGCCGCTGAAGCTCAAGGAATACATGGCCACGGGGAAACCAGTTGTCGTCAATCGATTGCCTTCTACAACGGAATGGACGGATTGCCTCGACGGAGCGGGCTCCCCTTCAGACTTCAGCAGTCTCGTCGTTTCAAGAATTCGAAGTGGCGTTCCTCCTCACCAGATTCATTCGCGAGCTCGTCTTCGACACGAAACCTGGTCCGCTCGCGCTCAGCAGCTCAGAACAGCATTTTCAACGGTGGAATCAGAATGACACGCTCCTCAAATCAGCCTGCCTCAAAGCCATCGGATAGGATTGCAACAGACGCGACATTAAAGTCACGTCCCGTGGTTCTGCATACTCGTGTCGTAACGGGAACGGGCGGCGGTCCGGAGAAAACGATTCTGAACTCACCTCGTTTTCTGGCCGAATACGGTATCGAAACGGCCTGCCTCTTCATGCATCCTCCCGGGGACCCGGGATTCGAAACTCTGAAGGCTCGCGCAGCGAAAGCGTCAGCGGAGATTATCGGCGTCGAAGACCGAGGCCCGCTCGATCTGAACGTCGTTCGTCAGTGCATTGAGATCTGCCGACGGAGAAACGTGACGATCTGGCACGGGCATGATTACAAGAGCAATGCGCTGGGGCTGCTCGTCAGAATGTTTCACCCAATGCATCTGGTCACGACGGCTCATGGTTGGGTGCGGTTTACGTCAAAGACGCCACTCTATTATCGCATCGATCGCTTCTGCATGAAGCGCTATGAGCAGACAGTCTGTGTGTCACGAGATCTCTATGACACGTGCCTGGAATTCGGCGTACCGAAAGAACGCGTGAATCTCATCGACAATGCGATCGTTCTGGAGGATTATGCTACCAATCCACCGTCACTCTCCGATCGAGCTCGTTTTGGCTTTGGAAACGGTCAGTTGCTGATCGGAGCAGCCGGACGCCTGTCGGAGGAAAAGGGATTTCATCATCTGATCGATGCGGTCGGAAAACTTGTCAGGGAAGGTCTGCCACTGGGGCTTCTGATCGCTGGTGAAGGACATCTGAAGGAACAGCTCCAGCAACAGATCGATGATCTCGAACTCCAGAATCATGTTCGGCTGACGGGATTTCTGGCGGATCCGAGGGAACTCTATCGGTCAATCGACCTTTTCGTGCTGAGCAGTCTTCGGGAAGGGTTGCCTAACGTGGTTCTTGAGGCCATGGCATCTCAGCGTCCCGTGATTGCCACGAACTGCAACGGCATTCCAGCACTGATTTCCACTGAGGAGAACGGTCTGGTGATCCGACCAGACAGCTGCGAAGCATTGATTGACGCGATTCAGCGATGTTCACTTTCCGAAAGTCTCCGAGATCGACTGGCGAAGGCCGGGCGACAAACGATCGAACGAAACTTCTGCTTCCGAAGGCGGATGCAGAAAATTGTCGCTGTCTATCGAAAACTCTCACCTCAGCTGGCGGCGGAGATTCCGGAATCTGCGGAGTTGCCAGGGAGATCCATAGAACCGTCAACAACTTCCCGAACGCAGAGCAGCGACTCATCGCTTAAGCGAGCTGAACCTGTTTCAGGTCGCGTCTGACGGGAGTTTTCAAGAACAAGAGAATCAAAACGTCAGAGAAACCATTCAGGCTGCAGTCAGTGATGGAATCCGGAATCGCTTGTGTGCCACTGGCTATGCCAGTGTTTTCGAACCAACAGCACTGGCATAGCAAGTGGCACACATCAATGGATCGTTGCCAGAGCACTGGCGCACTCCGGCTGATGGAGACATAGCGCTGTCCAGCTAACTCCCGAGAAACAAGATACCGAAAGATCATTCAGGCTTCAGTCAGTGATGGAAGCAGGAATCGCAGGGGCGAAAGACACAATGAACACGAGTCAGACTTCAGTGCTTGATGCTCCAGAGGACAACCAGACTCTGAAGCATTTCGGAACGCGATCCCTTGTTGTGCACTGCACTGAGACCGCTCCGGCCGGATGGAATCATTATCTGCAGAAATGGGGCTACGACGGGTTCCATCTTCGCTCTGAATGGGGAACCGTGTTTCGGAACGCGCTGCGACATCAGCCATTCTTTCTTCGCGCGGAAGAATATGGTCGAACAGTCGGCGTGCTTCCGCTCATGTTCATTGACGGACCACTCTTCGGACGATTTCTGGTCAGTCAGCCGTATCTGAATACCGGTGGAACGCTTGCGGATCACACCGAAGCGGAGTCGGCGCTGATCTCGGCTGCGATTCGACTGGCTGAAGAACTTCAAGTGCGTCACCTGGAACTGCGTCATGAACGTCGCGTTGAGCATCCCGGGTTTAATGCGGTGAGCACAGAGAAAGTGCACATGCGCCTGGAGCTGCCGGGGACTTCCGAAGAACTCTGGAACGGTTTGAAATCCAAACTGCGAAGTCAGGTGCGGAAGCCGCTGAATGATTCTTCGCTGAGCGTTCGATTCGGGCGATTCAGTGAACTGGATGATTTTTACAGCATCTTCTGTCGGAACATGCGAGATCTCGGAACACCGCCGTTCTCAAAGTCGCTCTTCCGGACGATGCTTCAGGAATTCCCTGACTCCGAAATCTCGACGGTCACCAGCAATGGTCGTCCCGTCGCTTCGGGATTTCTGCTTCATGCTCCGGAGGTCACTCTGATCCCCAGCGCCAGTGCCCTCCGCGAATTCAATCATACGAACTGCAACCTGCTGATGTACTGGCATTGTCTGTCACGATCCGTGGAACGTGGACAGAAGGCATTCGATTTTGGACGCAGTACGCCGGGGAGCGGCACGTATCGCTTTAAGGAACAGTGGGGAGCTGAGGCATCTCCGGGAATCTGGCAGTACCGAATGTTTCGTGGAGAAGCTGCAGATCTTCGCCCTTCGGGGGGAAAGTATGGCCGAGCGATTCAGATCTGGCAGAAGCTGCCGGTCTGGCTGACGAAACTCATCGGGCCGACGATCGTTCGCGGCATTCCCTGATCGTGACTGAACCTGACAAAATCCGATGCAAAGGTTATCCTGCTCGGGTTAAGTTATCTCGATCAAACTCCTGCGTCAGAAGAAAAACGGATTATGGCCGGAGCAAGCCTGCTGGCATTGCTGGACGATATCGCGTCCATCCTTGATGACGTTGCCGGTATGACCAAAGTGGCCGCTGAGAAAACGGCCGGTGTGCTCGGTGACGACCTCGCACTGAACGCTCAGCAGGTTTCGGGGGTTTCTCCCGAACGTGAGCTGCCTGTCGTCTGGTCCGTGGCCAAAGGATCTGCCGTCAACAAATTGATTCTCGTACCGGCAGCACTCGCGCTGAGTGCGTTCGCGCCGAAAGCAGTCATTCCATTGTTGATGCTGGGCGGCATTTTTCTCTGTTTCGAAGGATGCGAAAAGCTTCTGCATCGGTTTCTGGAAAAACGCCATCAGAAGAGCGTTCAGGAAAGCGCCCCGCCAGCGGATACTGCACCGCAATTGGGGGCTCACACGGCGACGTCCACGGAAGTTCCGCCAATGACTGCCAAAAAGCCGCTGACTGAGGCAGAAAAGATCCGTGGTGCCGTTCGGACAGACTTTATCCTCTCTGCAGAAATCGTCGTCATTACTCTCGGCACGGTGGTCGGTGCGACGCTGCTTCGACAGGTCCTGGTTGTTTCCGGCATTGCAGTGCTCATGACAGTCGGTGTTTACGGTCTGGTTGCCGCCATCGTCAAGCTGGATGATTTTGGACTGCGGCTGACAGCTCGATCAGGTCGTGGACCGTTCTCCGCTCTGAGTCGTGTTACGGGCAGAGGAATTCTTCGAATGGCCCCTGTTCTCATGAAACTGCTGTCCATCGGTGGCACCATCGCCATGTTCCTCGTGGGAGGCGGAATCATCAGCCATTCGACTCCGCCGGTGCATCATCTTGCTGATCGCCTTCAGTCGGTCATATCCGGTCTGACCGGAATGGATCCTCGAATGAGTCATGCCCTGGCTGTTGTATCCGGTCTCGCTTTTGATGCTGCTGTCGGCATCGCCGCCGGCCTGATCGCCGTGGCACTCGTTCACCTGATCCGGGCAGTGATATCAAAAGTCCGAACCCGCCCTGTGTCCGGTTGATCGCCCGGTTTCCGGCTGAGGCCGTGCGATGAAAGCGACAGCCGAGTGTTCCGTCGCACCTTGATTGGGGATCGTCATTCCCGCGCAGGCGGGAATCCAGTGCCTCGAAATGGATTCCCGCCCCGTAATTTATACATCAGGATGCGTTGTTGGTCCAAAAGCGGGCCATTCCCTTGCGAAATCGACCATCCTGAAGATGGCCGCATGAGACGGATGATGCCCATGGTCTGCACATCGGCAGATGATCTCCGGCCTGAAAGGCCATTCGTTCCCATAGCCTGGCCCGAAGCGAAGCGGAGGGCCAGGTCATGGTGTCCCATCAAATTCATGATTGCGGACCAAAGGTCCTGCCGTTCAAGGGGGAGTTCAACCTGATGCAGTCAGGGAATGAATCCGGTCAATGAACGAATCCATGCAGTGGGCGTATGGAAATCTCTGACAATGCGAACGGCCGGGCCGTTGGCCCTCATTGATCAATTGTGTGCGTTGCCCGGGCCGCCGCTTCGCTTCAGCCCGGGCTGGCAGAACCGCTGGGCCTTCGGCCCGAAGCCAAAGTCAGCTGCTTCGAGAAATCCTGTTTGTTTGTTTCCGGGACAATCAACATGACACATTCTACAGCAATTCATGCCCACGTGCCCTTGTCATGAGGCTGGTGAATCGCTGCGGGAGTTAATTGGAGAGGAATTTCAAAATGCTTATGTATAAATGACAGATTCCCGGCTGCGCGGGAATGACACGAACATCACTGTCTTAGCTGGACAAAGCCACGAGTGATCGCGCAGCCGGACTTGCTCTCATTCACTTTCCGGGACGATTTCCCGAATCATCCGAGCGGTTCTCATCATCGGAGCGTTTCAGCGCATCGAGGATGGAACTTCGTAAGTCAATCTGCTTATCTTTCAGACTGTGACGTTCCAGAATCCAGAACCATGTCATCAGGCAGGGGATGACGGCCAGAGTCAGAGCTCCCGTGTCTCGCCCTGTTCGAAGAGATGCCATGAGATCCGGGCGAAAGGCCACGGTGAAGAACCAGGCAAACAGTCCGGCCATCAGCGCAACGAGCAACAGTGCCTCAAACGCGTGGAACGGATACACCTTCGCTCGACGGCTCCACAGAGACCGCCCGATCGAATTCACAAACACAAAGCAGGCAAACCAGAGTGCCGCGACGTTGCGATCTTTGGAAAGAAGTTCCAGAGCTCCTACCAGCATCCAGGCGCTGGTGCCGAACTGACAGCCCATCCAGCCGTTGGAGTTCCATTGAAAACTGCCCTGACCGCGAACCGGTTCGGGTTCCTGAGAACGGAATCTCACAGACCACACCTCCCGCTGCCGATTCATTCAGAATCTGCCGTCTGGTCAGTTCATGATCACTGCTGGTTTCAAAACCGGGACTGGCTCCCGACGAACGCGATTGTTTTCAGCGAATTCAGCAACAGCAAGGGTGTCTGTCCCGGATTTGAAATGCGATTTACACCTGTTCCGGCACCTGGTGGCTGACCGGACGGACAACTGCGCGGTCAGCAAACTCCGCCAGTTGTCGAGCTCTGGCGACGGACGTGTCCAGCACGAGGCGAAGGTCAACAACCCAGGACCCGTTTTCCGGCATCACGAACTCCCAGTGTGGTACCACACTGACGTTCTGATGAACCAGTTCAAAACCGCCCTCCGACTGACTGATCGTCTGAATCGGCGTCGTCCACAGACCAGCGGCGCGCGACAGTTCGATGGCCACATCAATCCCGAGCCATTCGTCCACCAGACTGAGTCGTTCCGCAGACTCAAGATTCAGGCTGTGATCCAGTCGTCCGAGACGGCTGCCGGAGGCATCGTAGAAGTAGCGATCGTCAGCTCCCCCCGGCATCGCAGCGAAATTCATTTCCACGCCGAAGTGCAGCGGCATTCCCTTCGGAAACCCGGACAGCTGATATTGAATCAACAGTTCGTTTGGCCGCTCGACACTGACGAGAACGACCTTCTGAACAGTTCCCTGAAGGTCAGCGGCGTTCCCGCGGCGTCGCATTTCCACAGCAACTCGCGACGGTCCGCGTCGAACACTGGCCTCGTAGACTCCGGAATGGAAATCACCGATCAATCCTTCGCCCCGGCGAAACTCTTCAGCCGTGAGCTCCGGGCGGAAGAAATGGTCGACCAGGCTCTTACGCCGCCATGAGTCATAAGCAATCTTCTGGTCGAGGTCCGGCTGCTTGAATTTAACTCCCTCCTGAATCCCGGCCAGCTCAGCATCCGCACCCGCTTCGCTGCGTGCGGCATGGTTCAGGATGGTCTGATGATAGGCCTCGGGGCGCCGGTCCAGAGTTGCCAGCAGATTCACGCCGTTCGCTCGAACATCAAGCTCATACAGATGCCCGCCACAGGCCGGAGCAAACCAGGCAATGAGCCGGTGATTGCTGATGCGAACTTCCTGACGAGAATCCAGATCGTAGTCCGCCGCGCTGACATCGACCCAGGCATCTGACCGACCAGAAGCTTCGTCAAGCAGTGTGTCGGCGAGGATCAGTTCCCGATAAATGGCGTTCCTCAGATGCGGAAGGTAAAGCCCCCCAAACGCTCCGTGCCAGTAGGCGCAATTGCACTGAGCTCGATAAAGATGCTGGCGAGCATCATGGAGAAGCTCTGCCGTGTGGTCAGCATTGGTTGACCCTGAGATTCCAGCAGCGATGCGCTGACTGACCGAAATCATCCTCGCATACATCTCGTTGCTTTCCGGATACCGAGTCCGGAAATTGCGCCAGAAACCTCCTCGAGTGTATCGCAGCAGCTTCTGCCATTCCGCGTCTTCCGGATTCTTTCGGCAAAGGCTGACAAACTCCCGCTGTGTCGGAGCGTCAAGCACCCATTCTGTCATCTCACGATAACTGGCATCCGGGAGATAGCATCGGCCAGTGGGTGGCACATGATCGATGACTTCCGAGGGCGTGGTCACCTGAATCCATGACTCATTCTGGCGGATCGCATCCAGAAAGCGTCTCAGCCAGCGGTCTTCATAGACGTGCTTGAAAGTTTCCGGCCACGCACCAAACTTTTCGCCGTCATCACCGAACACGACCACCGGATTACCCGGCATTGAGGCGACTTCGCGCAGATATTCGACGCATTTCTCGGGTGTCTGAAACGGGATCAGATATCGGAGCTTCTCGCTGCCAGGGAAAACGCTCAGAAGACGCCCCTCATCTTCGGTGACATAGTACCCGAACAGCTTCGACTGAGGCACTCCGGCACACCGAAAATGGTAATCATCCACGATCGTATACTGGATCCCGGCGGCGGAAATGTCTCCCGCAAAACTCTGTTCCCAGACACGCTCCGGAAGCCACATTCCGCGCACCATCGTCTGAAACAGCTGATTCAGGTGCTCGGTGTAACTGCGAATCTGGCCGATTCGGTCTCGCGAAGGAATGTTGGAAAGAATCGGCTCGTAGAATGCTCCCCCGATGATCTCCACCTGGCGAGCTGCCACCATCTTGCGCAGCCGCTCGATGTATTCCGGATGATTCTTTTCCAGCCATTCCAGAAGGCTGCCGGATGTATGAAGTGCAAAAGGGATCTCCGGATAGTCCTGAAGAACATCCAGAAACGGCAGGTAGCTGTCCCGGTACGACTGCTCAATCACGCCATCAAAGTTGCCGATCGGCTGGTGATTGTGAAACGTGAGAACAAGCCGAACCGATCCCGCCATGGGGAAAACTCCGAAATCAGAAACTCAACGTTCAAAGAAATCAGATCCACCAGACGCCGGCTTCACGGCTTCTGGAAAGACTGACAGTTTTGTGGGTATAGCAGATTCCGACGAGGATATCGAGATTATGAATTGCATGAATCCCGCGAGGCCACCCAATGAAGTCGTTATCGTAAAGTTCACCTGTCCGTAGCCAGCACATTGCGACAATCGATTACATGTTGCCCAGTCGACCCATTGTTATTTTTCTTTCCTCGAGCAGGGATCGGTTCCTGAGTTTTCAGAGTCTGACCATGTCGTTGCTGAATAACGGGGCGATGGCTCAGTCGTTCTCACAACCCGGGCTAAAGCGAAGCGGCGGCCCGGGTTATTGCACAGAATTGATCATTGAGTGCCAACCGACCGACAGTTCTTTGGTAGGTCCTGCCTGCCGGGCAGGACTTTGCGGCTTGCCGCGACCTGAGCGGCTTGAATTGCAGCGTTCCGCGTTCGAAATCAGAGAGATCTCAGGAAGCGCAGTCATTGGAGGATCGAGAGAACGCCGAATCGCAGGTTCGGCTGCGCCGAAAGTCCTTTCCGGCAGACTCATCTTTACCCGGAAAAAGTTACAAGTGTGAGCAGAATCTACAAATTCTCGAATGCGTAAACATCTGACACGCAGTGTTTTTCAAGGGAACTTCGAATAGGTCCGAGACTTGCTGTGGGTCCTTGAATTGCCACTCA
>JBKDKA010000199.1:0-11666 GCA_046345315.1 Planctomyces sp. | reverse complement strand
AACGCCTGTGCCCTCTGACACAGCCACACATCCTGCTCACCGTCGTAGCCCCCGAACGATTCACACTCTCCGCGGATGCGGCGAAAGCGCCAAGCCGCAGTCTTCAGCCAGGGGAAGGCTCTTGTTGTCTGTTGACGATTCAATCGTGTCTAGCGGGCCCCGGCAGCTCAGGTTTGTGATTGGCTGCGGAGCAGCCGCGTAACGATAGCCTCGGGCTTCAGCCCGAGGATTCCTCCGTAATTCGCTACAGCCATTAGCCAGCGTTCTCGCACGCAGGCAACCATCTCCCGCCGTTCCACGGCGGAATAATTTGGTGGCATCGTCTCCCCCACGCTGAAGCGTGGGGCTACGCCCTGTGCTCGCTCCGCGAGCCAGTCGCAAAAGGCTGCGACTTCGGACGCAGCCAAACCTCCTGCTCACCCTTGAAGCCTCCAAACCATTCACTCTCGCCGCGGATGCGGCGAAAGCGCCTAGCCGCAGGCTTCAGCCTGGGGAAGGCAAAAGCTCAGCATTCGATGGCCGTGGAACGCCCACAGCAAGTTGCTCACGCTCCCTCTTTGGATGCCCCCCGACGCTGTGACTGACTTTGCTGATTCTCTGCGTTCTCCGCGCCTCCGCGTGAGTCAGCTGCTGTTCTTTCATTGCAATCAGAGTGTTTGGTTGTCTTTCACGCGGAGACGCGGCGGGCGCGGAGAGGGAATTGTACACATTTAAGTATGGCTGGCCCCGGTATCTTCGGGCACCGACATCCTCGGTATCAAAACTTCCGCCGCATTTGCCAGAACCTCCCGGACATGCGGTCCACCGGTTGCACAGCACACGGTGCTACCCTGTTTTCGGCAGTAACTCCCAGAAAACGGTATGGTGCTGGAGTACGGTTACGCAACCGGTGCTACCCTGCGGGCCACGGAATCTTCACAGGCAGTTGCCCCGTTAAGTCCCCGGCCTTTGGCGAATGTTCAGCCGTTTCTCTTTTGCCGTCGCGTCAAATAGATTCCCGTAACGTTTCACGATGTCGAAATCATCGTTCCAATCCACCGCTGAGAACCAGTCTGAGAGATAATCCGTCAGCTGCTCGCAATCAGGACACGAACAGAAGATCCGGAATTCGCCGTCCTCGAATTCGCTCGTTTCGATCATTCCGCGATAAGGATCACTCAACGATTCGACCCGGAGAACTGAATGCAGCGACGACAGGATCTCATCGGCAAGGCTCTTCTCTCGATTATCAGGGCGAGACGATCTGAGTCGTAGTCGAAGTATCAGGCATTGACCAGAAAGCTTTCGTGTTTTTGACTTCTTGTTCCGTTTACTGCGTTCGATGCTCCAGTCAACACCTTCAGGCAACGGCCAGACGGGAATGAAATCGAGCCCATTGAGACTCGCAGATTCTGCACGTTTCTTGAATACATCTGTCACGAGAATGCCGCCGTGCGATTCGGGGATTCGAAAAATCGTGGCCTGCTTTGTTTTGGTAGTCTTGAACGTATAAAAATGAATCCAGCCGGCGATCTCGTAGACGTTGCTCCGTGATAGACGCGACCTTTTGAGATCCAACGCATCGATCTTAGTGAGCAGGTTGAAGGCGTAGTACTCTCCTGCCGTCGTTTTGAGCGGCAATAACTCCCCGTTGGCCGTCAGCATTTCGCCCATCGCATCGACGGCACGTCGGCTGAATACAGGTGTGGATAGTTCGAGGCATGGGTAGTCGTTGAATGGTGCGACGTTCCCAACCACCTCGAGTGGACGCCATACCGCACTCAGGTCACGCGGCTGCCAGTTGATAGACATTGGGTTCTCGGGATTGAAATCGTGAAGTACGTGCTCCAGACCGAGCCGTGATGTCTTCTCTGGCCCAAAGATGAAACCACGGAAGCGAGGGTCATTCAACTCAGGCTTGAGTTTGAATACCGAATTGACCCGAGTCATCAATATGCCCCTGCAAGAATTCTTCCGCAAATGAAATCAATACCCTCAATAATTGCTTCTCGGGTTGCTCTGCCATTCCTCACTTCGATCGAATCATCCAAATAGGCAGCGGTATGCGCCCCTACATGTCCCGGTGTTGACCAGAAGCCGTTCGCGATGTCGTCAATCAAACCCGTTTCCTCGACGTTGTCCATGATTGTTTGCAGTTTGTCAGGTGCCCAGCTTCACCCATTCTTCGGGATAATGTGTGCAGCTTGCCAACCTGCACCTGGATGGCCAAATGCATCAATCATGTTGGTTCGCAGCGGATTACAGGCACTATGCACCAGCACGCTGCTGTGGCCAACATGGTACACGTGATCGACGTCGACTTCAAAGTTAAAGACGTTAACCGGCGGGCCGCGGCGAGGCGTGATGCGGGTGACCTGAACCAGAGTGGAGATGTTGGAGCCATCCACACATGACACGGGGCCGACGAATAGAAGTTGCTGCAGCCTGTTGTCGGCCAACGATTCAATCGTGTGTGGCTGGCCCCGGCAGCTCAGGTTTGTGATTGGCTGCGGAGCAGCTGCGCAACGATAGCCTCGGGCTTCAGCCCGAGGATTCCGATGAAAGAAGGTCCATAGCTCCGGAGGAGCGACGTCTTCAATTGCGATTTACAAACGCGGCGTTCCGGAGCTGGATGACTCCGTTATTCGCTACAGCCATTAGCCAGCGTTCTCGCACACAGGCAACCATCTCCCGCCGTTCCACGGCAGAATGAATGGGTACCATTGCGAACCCCACGCTGAAGTGTGGGGCTACGCGCTGTGCTCGCTCCGCGAGCCAGTCGCAAAAGGCTGCGACTTCGGACGCAGCCACACCTCCTGCTCACCCTCGAAGCCACCGAACGATTCACTCGCGCCGCGGATGCGGCGAAAGACCGTAGCCTCAGGCTTCAGCCTGGGGAAGGCAAAAGCTCAGCATTCGATGGCCGCGGAACGGCCACAGCAAGTCGCCCACGCTCCCTCTCTGGATGCCCCCCGATGCTGTGCGCCCCGTCCCCTGTTCCCCGTTCTCTCGGTGGGCTGACACCCACCGCTCGCCGGTTCCAGAGAAATCTCTACTTCACCTTCCGAAACACGAGTGTGGCGTCTTTTCGTTTTCCTGATTCGGGAGTGAACTGAAATTCGGTGTCGGATGAAGACGTCATGGTGCCGGCAAGCGTGAGACTGTCGGTTCCGGTCAGGGTGAGTCGATCGGCGTTGAGTGTGAATCGCCCGGTTGATGTTGTCTTTGTGGTTCCACTCACGAACGCCAGACGGAACGTACCATCCGCCCCGAATTCGATCGCAAACGCTTCGGATTTTGATCGTGATCCTGCCCAGCGACCGGTGAGTGCCTGACTGATCCCCGTCGTGGCCGTGCCGGATGTTCTGCCGGATGTCTCCGCTCCGCTCTGAACCGGTGCCGTCGGCTGAGTCGGTGCAGCAGGCGTTGCAGAGGATCCTGTCGTATTGCCTGACGCAGGATCAGCCGGAGCAGCAGGTGCTGCTGGTGTCGCAGCAGCTGCGGGTGGAGTCGCAGGCGTCTGGGTTCCCTGAGCGGGATTTGCCGATGTCGAGTCTTCGGGCTTCACAGGTGCGGAGTTGGACGCTGATCCCTGTTGACTTGCCGCCTCAGGAGCCTTCGTTCCGGGGGCTGCTGACCCGCCGGATGACGACTCACCTGATGCGGAGTCTACTGCTTTCTCGTTAGCACCCACAGTGCCATCCGTTGTTTTCGTCGCTGAAGCCGACTGCGAGGCGGGCTGTTCAAGGAAGCTCCACAGATCGTGCGTGTCGCGAGCCAGTTGAATCATTCGATTGATCTCATCACGCAGAGACTGTCCGGTGAGTCCGGAGTTCTTCAGCGCGACGTGCAGGTCCAGCCATCCTCGTTCCCGATCATGGACAAACTGAGCGGGTGCGTGGGTCAGTCCGGCTTCCATCAGACGAAGCAGCTGTTCCGACGATGCAGACTGTGAGTTGGCGAGCGTCGCCAGTCCCACCGAGATGCCCACCTGAAACTCATCTTCTGATATCGAGACTCGAACCGGATAGCTGACTTCGTCAAGTGATTTCTTCGTGACGACGGTTCGGCTGCCTTCAACCGTGGCTTCGAATCCGGCATCTGTCAGCCGCAGTCTAAGCGTCTCCGGATCGGTGATTCGTTTGCCCTTCCCAGCTTCTTTCGAGGTCCCGTATTCGGATTCTGAATCGGTCGACTTCTCGGAACTGTAGACAGAACCCGATCGAATCTCGGAAATCAGGTCGTCATCAGCTATCAACGTCCGGCAACATGAGAAAGTCGCCAGTCCGGCACAGGCAAGGAGACCGGCTGCCGCGTGCTGGAGGATGATTCGTGATCGGTTCTGAGTGCCCGAAAGAAGATGAATCCTGTTCATGTCGTTGCCCCTGATTCGGCAGAGAGTGTGATTGCAGATCGCCGGGATTTCAGATCTGTTCAGCGTGGATTCACTCAGACAGGATGTCCGGTCATCCAGAACTGCAGATCCGAAGGCGGATGCATATTGGGCTCAGCGGAATCAATGGGGCGATGTGACAGATGTTCTCAGGAAACTTAAAGATTTCCGAAAATTACTGCCACGGCGTTCGCGACCAGAGGAAAACATCGACAGGATGCCCGGCAGGGTATTCTCCCGGCTCCATCGGCATCAGAGCCATACCGTCAGCCTCCACCGTGGCGCGAAGGTCTGACGAACCGCTCCATGGCACCGGTGTGACCAGCAGACCGGCTGCCGTCAACTCCGTTCTGACCGGGTGGTAAATCGGGCGACTTCCTCGCACCGTCGCAGGCACAGCAAGCTTTCCGGGCAGTGGTTTTGGGACCGGATGCGGAGCACCAAGAAATCGGCGCACGGCCGTTCTGACGAAGAGCTCGAAACACGTCAGACTGCTGACTGGATTGCCCGGCAGTCCGAATACATAGCAGGAGTGACTTCCCGAACGGAACACGCCAAACCACAGCGGTTTGCCGGGCTTCATCTGGACACCGTGGAAGACTTTTTCCACGCCGGCTGCAGCCAGCTGGTCAGGAACCAGATCCAGCGCACCGGCGGAGACACCTCCCGTCAGCAGGAGGAAATCCTGCTTCAGGCCCTGCTGAATTTTTTCTGAAAGATCAGCGATACTGTCACGTGCGACTCCGAGGGATACCGGAATCGCGTCTTCCTGATGAACTTGTGCTACCAGCATCGGTTCATTGGAGTTGCGAATTCGCCCAGGAACGAGTGGTTCGTCAACGCTGAGCAGCTCGTCACCCGTCGCCAGAACTCCGATCGTCGGCCGGCGCCGAACTGTGACCTGTCCAATACCAAATTCAGCCAGTGCGGCAATCTGAGCTGCACGAAGCGGGGTTCCGTCAGATAAAAGAAGACTACCAGCGCGAGCAGCAGTGCCTTTTCGAATCAGACAGGACTCCGCAGAAACTTTTGATGCGGGAATCCGGACGCATTCCGGCCTCGACGCATCCCAGTCCGTGAATTCGATCGGAACGACGCAGTCAGCTCCCTCAGGCAGCAACGCTCCCGTCATGATTCGCGAGGCTGTTCCGGGGCCCAGACTGAGCTGCGGAACACAACCTGCTGTGACGGTCTCAATCACCCGAAGCAGACGCGACGGATCGGGAGTCTCGCCGTTTATCGGCAGACCGCAGTCGCCAGCAACAAAATCTGCGGTTCTGACTGCGAAGCCATCCATGAGCGATTTATCGAACGGCGGTGAATCGTGCGGTGCCGAGATACTCTCTGCAAGCACACGAGACCAGGCGTCGGCGATTCGCACGATCTCCGTGGACGCCGGAACCACTCGGTTCTGAATGAGCTCCATTGCCCGGGCGACGGTCAGCATTTGAGAAACGGCAGCCATACAGGTTCACACAGCGATCAGGGAAAATTGTTCAAGAACAAAAAACGGGACAGGCACCCTTCGGTGTCAACTTTCTCCAGGATTTCAGACTCTCGGCGGGAGCCAGTCCCGGCTTTTGTTACGCGTTTTCAGGAAATCATAGATTCTGTGAAACAGGGCACCGTTCTTTTCCTTCGCAGAGATTCTCTGCAGACATCATGCCTCGAAATCAGCTACGATTCAGCAGCGGCTGGTTCTTCGGAAATACCCGGTACTGCATCGGCAGGTCGTTTAACGGATCATCCCAGAAGCAGAATTCGCTCACAACTCAGCGGTTTTGTGTACAGGTGGCTTCAAAACCGGGACTGGTTCCCGATGCACGCGCATGTTTCGCTCCAGATTCAGCAACAGCAAGGGTGCCTGTACCGGTTTTTAAATGTGCTCGACCTGGAAGCCGTCCTGAAAAAATAACGGTTCAATAAATCAGTTCCTGAATCGAGATCCAGGAACACAGGAGAGGATTGATGGACATTCTTCGAAGTTTCATACAGTTTCATTCGCATTTGATTCGCTTACTGATTCTCTGGGTTGTCATCCATGTCGTGCAGGGCGTCGCCTTGCCCACGTCGCATGCCAGCGTTTCTGCAGAGGAGCTTAAGAAGGCTGCTCCCGCAAGTTCAGACGAACTGGTTCGTCTGATCGATGGCATCCGTCCGTTACTGTCTGTTTTGATCGGAAATGAGCAACAGTTTGATCTGACGGCAGAAGCTGCTTTTCCGATTGAGGGAAAGCCGCAGAAGGTCAGCCTGCATCTGGTTCGTTTCGATAACGACTCATTTGATTTCGACGCATCGCATCCGGAGTTTTCGTTTGAACTTCGCCGCCGAGCAGAAGTCACTGCGCTGATCTCGACGAAGCACTCGGTGGTGTTTCTCGGGCGTGGCTCGGTTGCCGCGGCGGACAGTCTGGCACCACTGATGCTGTCCGAACGGCTGACAACTTCCGGTTCGGAATTTTCACTCCTGAAACCCGTTGTGAACATTCTGTCTGCCGGTGACATGAAAACGATGCTGATGGCGTTTTTACCCGCTCAGAAGCTGCTCTATGAAAAAGATTCCGATCAGTGGATCGCCGAAAAGGTCAAGGTTGCACTGTCCCTGCCGAAGGATGGTACCCTTCAGATCGAGACGGGGGATGTCAACGTAACGATAAGGACGGCACTCAGCGCTTCGTCTCCTCGATCAGTCGAAAGCTTCGATGGGATGAAAGTCACTGAGATCGACCGGAATGAGCTCGAAAGAACATTGCTGCGCGGCGTGCGACGTGCCTCCGAGATTCTGCGTCCATCTGAAGTGCTGACAAAACCAAATCAGACGCCACGCACGGTGAAGAACGGGCGGTTGACCTGGGTCGATGGTCAGCGGGTGGCGCTCCTCCAGGGAACTCCCGAGGAGATCGGAACGGCTCATGGGCAGTTGCTGCCCGAAGAATCCAGACGCTGTATGGAATCAGTGCTTTATGCCTTTGGAGCAGTGAACTCGATCCGCACCGGGCGATGGTTTCGTCATGATCTGGAAGAAGCTTATGCTCGACTGGCACCGCATATTCCCGAACGCCACAAAGTGGAAACGCGGGCGCTGGCGAAGTCACTGAATATGGAGCCGGAACTGCTGGAGGTTCTGAATGTCTTTCCGGAGCTGTTTCACTGTTCGGGTTTTGCAGTGTTCGGATCGGCCACGGAAGACGGAAAGCTCTACCACGGGCGAGTGCTTGACTATATGACAACCATTGGACTTCAGGATGCTGCCACCACCTTCATCGTTCGCGCTGAAGGTCAGATTCCGTTTGCTAACATTGGCTACGCTGGTTTCATCGGCAGTGTCAGCGGAATGAACGCAGAAGCCATCTCACTGGGAGAAATGGGTGGACGCGGTGAGGGACTCTGGGACGGAGCTCCCATGGCGACTCTGATGCGCCGAGCTCTGGAAGAATGTCGCACTCTGGCTGAGGTCAGAACGCTCTGGACAACAAGCCCGAGAACCTGTCACTACTACTATGTCTTTGCCGACGGCAAGACCGGTCAGGCAGTGGGAGTCTCCGCCACGCCCGATACCATTGAGTTTGTCGAACCTGGTCAGGCTCATGAGCAGCTCGGGGAAGGAATCCCGGATACCGTGGTTCTGTCAGCAGGAAGTCGGTTGGAAGAACTGCGTCGGCGTGTCAAAGAGAAGCATGGAAAGATCGATGTGGACGCAGCGATGGCACTCATGAGTCGCCCTGTTGCGATGCAGTCGAATCTGCATAATGTTCTGTTCGTACCTGCGGATGGAGTTTTTTACGTCGCGAACGCAACGCATCGAAAACCCGCTGCTGACACTCCGTATGCTCGCATCAACCTTCGCGAACTGCTGAAGAACAGTGCGTTATTCAATGAGTCCACGGCGAGCAGGCCTTGAAGCGGCACGTGCGAACAGCGAACAGTGAACAGTGAATCGGTGACGGCCCCTGAGAGGCAGTGACGTTTTCCATGTCGAAGAATGACTTTTCTGCCGCCGAGTTCGCTCTGAGGCGACGGCGAGTTCGTGCTGCACTTCAGGAAGCCGGACTCGACTGGCTGATCGTGTTTCATCCGGTCTCGATTCACTGGCTGACTGGTTCTGATGCAAAAAGCTATCAGGAGTTTCAGTGTCTTTTGATTTCCGCATCTCCCGGTCCGATCACTGTGGTCACCCGGGAAGGCGAACGATGTGAATTTGAATCTGATGCGCTCGTGGATCAGATTCGACCATTCGGAGGACCTGAACCGGAAGATCCAATCGACGTCTTTGAACGAGTGGTTCATGAGTTCCATCTCTGTGAGGGACGTGTTGGAATCGAGGTGCCTGCTTATTACCTGCATCCGCATCACTACCTCCGGGTGCAGACCATTCTGGGTGCATCACTGGTTTCGGAAACCACGAATCTGATTCCGAATCTGAAACTCGTCAAATCCGATGCGGAGATCGCTTTCATCAGAAAGGCGGCTCAGATCGGTGATGAGGCGATGAACGTCTTTGCCGGAGCGGTTCGCCCCGGACGCACGGAGCTCGAAGTTGCAGCCGACGTTTACCACGCACTTCTGTCGTCCGGCAGCTGGCTCGCGGCGAGCCCGATGAATCTGGTTTCGGGCGAGAGATCCTGTTTCAGCCACGGACCGCCGACGCTGCGAAAACTCCTTGCGGGCGATTTCGGAAGTATTGAATATGGTTCAACCTGGAAACGTTACACGTCCACGATCGGCCGAAATTTCTGCCTCGGCAAACCAACACCTCGAATGCAGCAGCTGCATGATCTGGTGCGTGAAGCGTCTGATGCATTCATCAGTGAAGTTCGAGCTGGCGTAGCTGCGGTTGTTCCTCATGAGGCAGCCAAACGAGTTATCTCTGCAGCGGGGCTCGATCACGGACGTGCTCATCTGTCGGGTTACGGACTGGCACCCGGGTTTCCGCCGTCATGGGCCGAACCGTTTTATCTTTTCGGGGGCTTTGAGGGAACGCTCCAGGCGGGGATGGTCGTCACAGTGGAGCCTCCGGTATTTCTCGGTGACGAGCAGCTGGGTGCGCGGCTCATTGACAATTTGCTGGTAACCGAATCCGGCTGCGAGTTGCTCTTAAAGTCATCGCGTGATCTGATCTGCTGCTGATCGAAGTCAAGCCGAACTTTACGGATTCAACCACCCTTGGTCGCCTGTGTCGGCCGAGCGATACTGGATCGGTCTGAGATGCACCGCGGTGCAATTCACTGCTGTAATTCATTGACAGCGGCGGTGACGGAGGTACCCTGACCGATTCAAAGCTGAAAAGTCCAAACTTCATCAGAATGCAGAGCCGAGGAAACTTGCATGCCCGTGAATTCAAAAACGGTGGCGGGACGTCGAGTACTGAGTTTTGCAACTCTGGACGACGTCGTCACTGACGCGGAGAAAATGGTTTCGTCTTCGGATGCCCGAACTCTTGGAAACTGGCCACTTTCGAAACTGCTCACGCACCTCACCTTCTCGATCGACAGCTCCATCGATGGATACAAAGTGAAAGCTCCCTTCATCGTGCGTCTGATGGGACCACTCATCAAAAGAAGTGTGATGAAGGCCCCAAAGATGCAGCCGGGAATTCATCTGCCAAAGGCTTCACTGCCGATCGTCTTTCCGGATGCCGTGAATCCGACGGAAGCGCTCAACGGACTTCGAAAAGCAGTCGCTCGAACGAAGAAAGAAAAGATGACTGCCGACCATCCGGCATTCGGGCGCATGACTCACGAAGAATGGACCTTTGTGCATCTCCGGCATTGTGAGCTGCACCTGAGTTTTATCACCGCCGGAACCAACTGAATCTGCGAACTGAAAATGAGCATGCGTCTGGAAGAGTCTCCGGGACACAGCGGAGCGACGAGCATCTCGTCACCGCGCCCTGATCAGAGACAGGAAGGCGGTGGCAGACGGGGACTCGTACTGATTCTCATTCAGATCGCCGTGACTGGAATCTGGATGTCCGTCAGTGGTCGATTTACTGCCAATGAGGTGATCGACAGTGCGAGTTATCGCGAGTTTCCCTGGGATTCTCTTCAGACGATTCTGGGTGATTTTCGGACACCGGGGTATCCAGCATTTCTGAAGGCATTGCAGTGGGTTGTCGGTGCGGCGGCATCTGCAATTCCGCTGACACAGTATCTGCTCTACGCCTCAGCCGTCATGCTGATGTATTTCGCTCTCTACCGATTTCTGGAAGACTCCGCAAAAGCACTTGCGGGTGCGAGCACGCTTCTTTACTCAAACATTCTGCATAACTTCTGCAGTGATGTTTCAACGGATACGATCGCGGCGGCCGTTGGCCTGATGGTCTGCGGACTCCTGCTGCTCACGTTGACCGACCCTCGAATCCGCTGGTTTGTTGCCCTCGGTTTCGCTGTTGTCGCCGGGTGGCAGATTCGTCCGGCGTATCTGTTTCTTGTCCCCTTCGTTACTGTGGTCACGTGGGTCGCGGGCGCACCGAAGCTTCAGACCGCTGTGAAACGCAGAATTCCTGCAGTCCTGATTGCCGGTGCGATCGTTTCACTGCCAATGATCGGGTATTCGATGCTGAGATACAGCGTGACAGGGCACTTTGGCGTGGTGTCGTTTGGTGGATACAATGTGGCAGGCATCGCTGGTCAGTTCCTTGTGAAGGATGATATTCCGTTGTTGTCACCGGACCTTCAGCAGATGGCCACCGAGGCCATCGAACGGCGGGATTCCGGACAGCTTCGGCCAGGGCTTTACGATGATCTGCCGGTCATGAACTATATGCGTCTGGAAGATCGCCACGATCTGACCATCTCTTTCGTACTGCTGAATTATGGCGGGCGTATCCCGTTGAACGAACGAGCTGAGGTGAATCGAAAACTGACTCGACTCGCGCGCGAGCTGATCATGCTGCATCCGCGAGCTTACCTGACCTGGCACGTCAAAGCGTGGCGGCAGGCCTTCAGGAAGCTCATGTGGGATTTTGCAGATAACTATCTGTCGTTCGCTCTGATGGTGGCAACCGTTCTGATGCTGACTGCGTACGTGATATTGCCTGCTCGCGGGACACTCATCATGCCAGGACTCAATCGAGAATTGTTCCTCGCAGTGCTTGCACTTACGTACTGCATTCTCAGTCTCTTTTTTATCATTCCGTTCTGTCCACCGAGGGGTAGATTCACCGACGCCGCGGGTGTTCTTCTGCCGGCTCCGATCGCGATCCTGCTGTGGGCAACGGCAAACAGCTTTCTCCTGCAGCGAAAATCACCCGGTCACGGCAGCAGTGGCGCGAATCCTTGACGATTCTGATGAGG
>JBKDKA010000198.1:0-133832 GCA_046345315.1 Planctomyces sp. | reverse complement strand
GACGATTCGAGAGATCTTTGATCGCGAAGGCGAGCCGGGATTTCGCAGGCGTGAGAGTCAGGTTCTTTCAGAACTGCTTGCTCAGGATCGAATCATTCTCGCCGCAGGTGGTGGCGCGATTCTTTCCGAAGATAATCGGCGAGGTATGAAGGCGGCGGGTCCGGTGGTCTGGCTGCGTGCTGCACCGGCTGTCCTGTCCAGCAGAATTGTGCAGGATGCGAGATCTGCGGGGCAGCGGCCGAGTCTCACGGGCCGATCTGCAGGGGACGAAGTGGCAGACGTGCTTGCCGTTCGGGAACCCATCTACAGAAACGCCGCCACGATCGTTGTGGACGTTGATTCGAAAACGCCGGTTGAGGTGGTTACGGAGATATTCCAGAGCTTACCCGCTGAAATGTTCGGAGGGAGGCCGTGTGAGCTTCTTTGAATTACCTCTCTGGTTTCTGCTCAGCTTTCTCTTCGTGCTGGGAAGCTGTTTCGGAAGCTTTCTCAACGTCTGCATTTATCGATTTCCTTCGCGTCCGGACCTCTGGGGGCAGCTGCGTTCTCTGAATAGTCATTCTTCCGGATGTCCACGATGTTCGTGTGCGATTCGGTGGCACGACAATGTTCCTGTGCTGGGCTGGCTGAAGCTGCTTGGCCGATGTCGTCAGTGCAGGAATCCGATTTCCTTCAGATATCCGGCCGTGGAGGCTCTGACAGGAATTCTGTTCGTTGTGCTCTACCTCTGTGAGGTACCAGGGCTCTTCGGGCGATCGGCATTCGGCAATGGGCTGCCTGATGTTGCCGGACCCGAGACGATTCAGGGGCTCTGGACACCGGATTACTGGCTCCATATACGGTATTTTCTGCATGTCGCTTTATTTTGTGCATTGATTTCAGCAACATTCATTGACATTGATCTGAAGATCATCCCGGACGGAACCACGATTCCGGTGATGCTGCTCGCGATGGTCGTTCATACGCTGTTCGGACAAACATACATTGTTCCGCTCTGGTTTCAGGACCTGAGTTCAACGGGCGTTGTTCGTTCCATCTCCCCGGATTGGCTGAAGCCGTTGATCTTTGAGTGGAACTGCGTCGCATTCGCTGATCGCTATCCTCACCTTCACGGTCTTCTGGTGAGTCTGGCCGGGCTTGTGGTCGGTGGCGGCATTGTCTGGGCTGTTCGAATCGCAGGTTTCTGGGTGCTTCGACAGGAGGCAATGGGGTTCGGTGATGTCGTGCTGATGGCGATGATCGGCAGTGTCATCGGCTGGCAGCCTGTGACGGTGGTCTTCTTCATCGCTCCGGTGCTGGCGATCGGCGCTGCGATATTTGCCTGGTTGACGCGCCGGGGGCGAGAGATTCCATACGGTCCGTATCTCAGTCTCGCGACCCTGCTTCTGCTGGTCTTCTGGAAGATCCTGTGGCCACCGGCGCGGCAGATTTTTGAAATGGGGCCGATGCTGGCAATCATGGCATTGGTGATGTGTGGCCTGCTTGTCCTGAGCCTCCAGCTGGTGCAGCTGCTGAAGCGATTGCTCGGCATTTCCCTGCGGCATCAGGATCAGTCAGAATTGCCTGTCTGGACATCTGCAGACCACCTGTCATTCTATGGAAGCCAGCGTCCGGACCTGCAGGCTGGACAGTGGCCGATTCGTGAGTGGCCGGGCAGTCTGTCCGGGCGAGGTCAGCAGGGTGTTCATGCGTGGAAATCGGCTGCGGGAAATACTTCCGTGCGATATCGGTCTCGACGCTGACAATTGGTGAACAAGGCCAATTGGAGAAGACAGCGAGCTGGGCCGGTGGGGGCAGCCACCTGATTATCAAAACAGGGGTTTGACGATCGCCTGAAGATCTGGAGAAAAACCTGACGAGCCAACAGCGGTTTTTTTCCGGGAAACGAGGTGATTCCCCGTTTTCAGCAGAACTGTTATGCTTCCTCGCGGGACGCTTCCTGCAGACTGCACAGCGGCGGTTACGAGAGATACTCAGAGAAATGATGGATTCATGACTGAAGATGCGACGCAGACTCCTGTCTGGATCGGTTTCGATCTTGGCGGGACCAAGATGATGGCAGTCGTCTTTAATGACGAGCTTCAGGTTCTTGGGAAGAAACGGCGGAAGACCCGTGGCAACAACAGTCGCGAGGTCACGCTGGATCGCCTTGCAGAAACCATTGATGAAGCTCTTGAAGATGCTGGAATGCCCGGTGCACAACTGGCAGGAATCGGTGCCGGCTGCCCTGGACCACTTGATCTCCAGAAAGGAATCATCCTCGAAGCGCCGAATCTTGGCTGGAAGAATGTGAACCTCAAGGAATTTCTCTCAAAGCGATATCAGTGTCCGGCGGAGATCTGTAACGACGTTGACGCAGGAGTCTTCGGAGAGTACTCAGCGGGTGCAGGAAGAGGGTATCGTTCTGTGCTCGGCGTCTTCCCCGGGACTGGCATTGGTGGCGGGTTCATTTACGAGGGAAGTATTTTTCGAGGAACTCGATCATCCTGTATGGAAGTCGGCTTTCTTCAGATGGCCTCGGACGGGCCATCGGCGGGAGCGGGGCCGCCGGGAACGCTCGAAGGACTGGCCAGTCGGCTCGCGATATCCGCCGAAGCATCCAAGGCGGTTTATCGTGGTCAGGCACCAAATCTTAAGGAACTGGCCGGAACGGACATCAGCAGAATTCGAAGTTCCGTACTGGCGGCTGCCATTGAAAAAGGTGACAAAGTGATCGAGGAGATCGTGCGCCGAGCAGCAGACCTCGTTGGTCGCGGCATTGGTTCTCTGATCAACATTCTGGCGCCGGATCTGATAGTTCTGGGTGGCGGACTGGTTGAGGCTCTGCCGAAGCTTTACCTCGACTCAGTTCGAGAAGGGATTCGCAGGAATGTGCTGCCATCCCTGGCGGACTGTCACAAACTCAAGATCGCCGAACTCGGTGATCTGGCAACGTCTGTCGGCGCTGCGGCCCTGATCCGAAGGCAGGTTCATTCTTCGGGGGGGCAGAAGTGACGGAGACAGGGAATCCGGATCCGCGGAGTTCACACGCCTACCCGCTTGCAGTCATCGAGCTCGGGACGTCGGCAATCCGCATGGCCGTGGGTGAGGCTCGCGGAAACGCCAGTGTTCAGGTGCTGGAACAACTGGTTCGCGGCGTCAGTCTCGGGAAAGACACATTCACGGATCGGGAGATTCACCGCAAAACGGTGCAGCAGTGTATTCAGGTACTGAAGAGTTACCGACGAAAACTGGACGAGTATCAGTGTACGGACCCGGCTTCCATTCGAGTTGTTGCAACAAGTGCTGTCCGTGAAGCAACTAATCGGATGGAGGTCCTCGATCGAATCTACATCGCCACCGGATTCAATGTGGAACTGATCGACGACGCCGAGATTGCTCGGGTGACCTATCTGGGAATTCGACCGCTGCTGCAGAACGAACCGGAGCTCCGGGATTCGCTCACCGTTGTTGCTGAAGTGGGCGGAGGCAATACGGAAGTTCTGGTACTCCAGGGGAAAGATATTCTTCATTCGCAGCCCTATCGGCTCGGTTCGCTCCGTCTGCAGCAGATGCTGCTGAGGTATCAGACAACCCGGAGTCGAGCCGGCAGTATCATGGAAGGGCAGATTGATCGGACTCTGGAGCCATTGCTGGATGTGGTGTCGCGTGATCGGGAAGCTGAGTTTGTTGCTCTTGGCGGTGACATGAGGCTGGCCGCCAAACTCCTCGGGAGAGATGTCGTCCATTCAACACTCGTCAGGATTCCGGTGCCCGAACTGGAGGCGCTCACAAAACAGTTTCTCGGGCTGACAACCGATCGCATCATTCGCCGCTACCACATTGAGCCGTCACAGGCGGAGACACTTGTTCCGGCGCTGATGGTCAATACAAGGACTGCTCAGCTGCTTGGCTGTCGGAATGTTCTTGTCACCGGCTTTAATCTTCGTGACGCTCTGCTCCAGGGAATGCTGAGGTCATCGGTCTGGTCTCCTGACTTCTGCGATCAGATCATTAATTCCTCGCTGGAGCTGGCTCGTCGTTATCAGGTCGATCTGATCCATGCTCAGCACGTTGCCATTCTGGCGATGCAGTTGTTTCGAGGCCTTCAGGCTGAACATCGCATGGACAAGCGTTGTGAAACTCTGCTTTACGTTGCGGCACTCCTTCATGAGATCGGACTGTTCATCGGAACGTCGGGCTACCACAAACATTCGTTTTATCTCATCACGCACAGTGAACTCTTCGGACTGAACAGTGAAGATCATACGATTGTTGCTCTGATAGCGCGATATCATCGGCGAGCACTTCCGAAACCGACTCACGAAACGTTTGCCCGGATGAACCGTGACTGTCGAGTGATCGTTTCGCGGCTGGCCGGAATCCTTCGCATTGCTGTTGCCCTGGATCATTCCAGCAATCAGCGAGTGCGTGATATTCAGTGCGCAGTGGAAAAGGGAAAACTGGTGGTCACTGTCAACAATCCGGCTGGTGATCTGTCGCTTGAACGGATTGAGCTGCGGCAGCAGACAACGCTGATTGAGGACACATTCGGATTGAGCGTGCTTCTTCGGGAAGCAACGAAGTAGCATGTGAGCAGGTGAAACGAATGTCTCCGGCGGCTCTTCAGGTTCGCACAGTGCAGAAGAATGGCTCCGGTTTCCCTGATGCCTGCTGTGAGATCTGAAAACACACGAAGACTTCTGAATACGGATTGTTACTGAACGGGAATCCTGTAATGTCGGAGAAAGAACCTGAGTTTTTCAATCGGGAACTCAGCTGGCTGGAGTTCAATCAGCGCGTGCTCAATGAAGCATGTGACCCATCAGTTCCGCTGCTTGAACAGTTGCGGTTTCTGGCGATTACCGCATCCAACCTTGATGAGTTTTTCATGGTGCGTGTCGGAAGCCTGCTGACGGCGATTCGACGTGGTGACAACACATCTGATCTCGCCGGCATGACGCCACTGGAGCAGCTCACTGCAGTCAGCAAAAGAACTCTGCGGATGGTTGCCGATCAGCATCGGATCTATCTGCAGCAGCTGGAGCCACAGCTGGCAGAGATCGGGATTCGACGACGGCGTCCCAATGAGCTCAATGAACGACAGGAAGCCGTGGTTGATTCGGTGTTTCAGGAACAGATCCAGGCTGTGCTGACACCCATTGCAGTGCATGATCCGGCACGATTTCCGCTGTTGTTCGGGAAAACGCTCAACGTCGCAGTTCAGATGAAAAGTCGGGAGCAGGGGGAGACATACCGGTTTGCCGTTGTCCCCTTTGGTCGGTTCGATCTTCGATACATTACGCTGCCGTCGGAAGGGGGGTATGAGTTTATCCTGACAGAAGACGTCATCTCGATGATGGCAGAACATCTGTTTCCCGGTGAAAAAGTAGTATCGACCGTGCCTTTTCGTGTGACTCGAAATGCGGACTTCAGTGTCAGTGAAGAAGATGGTGCGGATCTCCTTGCTGAAATGGAGGATGTCCTCGATTACCGAAAAGAAAGCTTCTGCACGCGTCTGGAACTGTCCGATCAGGTCACGCGTCCGATGCTGGATTTTCTCAAGGCGCTTCTGCGTCTGGGAGAACGCGACATTTATCTCGTTCCCGGTCCCGTCGGACTGAGCGATCTCATGCAGCTGGCCGATGTCAGTGGTTTTGATCAGCATCTCTACCCGGCATGGACACCCTGTGATTCTGCGCAGATCGAACCATCGGAATCCATCTTCGACGCCATGAAGTCGAGAGATCTGCTTCTGCACCATCCTTATGAGTCTTTCGAACCGGTGCTGCGTCTGCTTTCTGAAGCGGCGGAAGACAGAGATGTCGTCGCAATCAAACAGACTCTGTATCGCACCAGTCGAAACAGCCCGATTGTTCGGTCACTGATGCGGGCCGCCGAGAACGGCAAGAGCGTGACCGTCATCGTGGAGCTCAAAGCCCGATTTGATGAAGCTCGAAACATCGAGTGGGCACGGCAGCTCGAGTACAGCGGCGTTCAGGTGATTTACGGAGTTCGCGGACTGAAGACGCATGCCAAGGCCTGCATTGTTGTTCGACGCGAACCGCAGGGATTCCAGCGATACGTACATTTCGGAACGGGAAACTACAATGAAATCACAGCTCGATTTTACACCGACATCAGCTACATGACGTGTAATCGCGAGCTGGGCAACGATGCTATCTCATGGTTCAACGCCATCACCGGCTCGTCGCAGATTCAGCAGTTTGCTCAGATTGAATCTGCTCCCATCGGACTGCGCGAGAAACTCCTCGAGATGATTTCGGTGGAAACCGAAAGAGCTCGAAACGGAGATCAGGCGAAAATCATGATGAAGCTGAATTCTCTCGCCGACCCTGACATGATCACTGCTCTTTACAAAGCGTCTCAGGCCGGAGTGCAGGTTCAACTGAACATTCGCGGTATCTGCTGTCTGCGTCCTGGTATTCCCGGTCTCAGCGAGAATATCACGCTCACCAGCATTATCGACCGTTTTCTGGAGCATGCCAGAATTCTTTATTTTCACCACGGCGGCGACGAGCGAGTGTTTATTTCAAGCGCAGACTGGATGCCGAGAAATCTGGATCGCCGGGTGGAACTGCTGATTCCGATTCTGGATGACGTCTGCAAGAGACGTACGATCCAGATTCTGAAAACATGTCTTCGCGATAATGTGAGAGCCCGAAAGATACTGCCTGACGGGACCTGCCAGCCATCAGCCGGGATGCCGACACGCCCGATTCGTTGTCAGCTGGAGTTTCAGAGTCGAGCCCGAGAAGCGGCTGAGAATGCCTCTGAACGAAACCGCACGACATTCGTTCCTCTGGAACCCGGCGGGATGTGAGCGAAGGGCAGAGGTGACTCTGCCGAGCTTTTTTTCGTTGTACTGAACTGAGTTCAGAAAATTCACTGAGTTCGGGAATTCACGGGGCGAGGCTCTCCGGAGTCCGGCTTACGAAAAACTCAGCTGCATTCCAGAACGCATGCTCATTCTTCCAGTGGTTTGCGCTGTTCAGAAGATCGATCCTGGCTTCGCTTCCAGCGAACTCAGAAACGTCGATGTCGACATCGTGCCATCTGCCCGAGTTGCCGGCTGCAGTGATCGGCGTCTGCCGGATCGTCTTCCCGTTGACTCGCACAACGAGTAACCAGTCGCCGTCGTCATGTGAGCCCGCGCTCACGCGCAGAACCACTCGATCTCCAGCGGGAACGACTGTCTTCGCAGAAAGAATCGAGGGCTCATCTCGGGATAATGGATGAGTTCGAACAGCTGGTCGGCCGTGATAATTCGGAATCAATTCGACGCCATCTTTTCCGGAACCATTGATCTGGTAATCGGGAAGAAGCTGCTGGATTAATGTCACATTCTCTGATGGATCGGATGCTCTTCGCGGAAGAATTCTCGCTCCAGGAATGAACTCCGCATTCGCTTCATCAGGTGGTCGATTCAGTGTGAGGAACGCGAACAGATCATGGAGTTCCTCCGGTGTGAGCTGCTTCTCAAGTCCTTCCGGCATCAGAGAAAGTGGACTGCGGACACTTTCTTCCACATTTTCCCGGGCAATGATTTCCTGCTTGTCACCCTGAACGCGCAGAACGATTCGAGCAGGACTGTCCTCGACCGGAAGTCCGGTCACAATTCGGCCATCTCTGGTGATCACAGTCTGGGCCTGATAGGACGCCCCGATCACCAGACTCGGATCGAACACGCTCGAAAGCAGCTGTTCAAACGATGCTCGACCGTTTCGAGTGATATCGGGACCGACCTCTGCACCCTGACCATAGATCCGATGACACTGACCGCAGACGCGACGGAAAACAGCCTGGCCATTGAGCGCACTCCCGTTTGCCGTTCGCAGAGTATTTCGCATTCGACTGATGAGTTCCGCGCGAGCCGGATCGCGATCATTCTGAACGGTTCCCCAGTGACGATGCACCAGATCTGTCAGTTCCGGATTCTTTCTGTTGAGCATCTTCCGGGCCTGATTGGCGTTCATGACGGATGCCGGAATCTTCCCGCTGGCGATGACCTTCATCAGAGCAAGTGATGAGTCAGCGCGATCCGAAACAGATTCCATCAACGTCGGCTGAACTTCCGGAGGAAGCTCTGTCAGTAGGCGAATCAGTGTCGGAGTAATCTGGTCGCTGCGGATTCGAGCGATCGCCTGAACAACGCTATGCTGAAACGAAACAGGCGCATCGGTTTTCAGGAGTGAAAGGCCAATGTTCAGGGATTCTGCTGAACCGGCAGTGATTACGGAGTTCAGAAGACGAAGCTTGTCGGCATGGGATTCTGTTCGAGCGATTTCCTGAATGGCCTGACTGACCGCATCTGCATTTCCGGAGGCGGCAGCCAGTTCGACGGCTGAGATAAAGAACGGAGTCTCGGGACCCTGAACGCGAAGCTCATCAAGATCGTCGTTCAGCGATTGCCGGATTTCTGTCAGTTGATCACCGTTCAGTTCCCCGGAGCGAATGCGTTCTGTCAGCATCTGAAGGCACCTGTTTCCTGCATCAGCAGCGGCGACAGATTTCAGCAGAGCTCTGACGAGCTGAACAACGGCTGCAGGCGACGGCTTTTCTGCTGCCAGAATACGATCCGCAGCTCGCGGAAGGAGATCGAGGACCGCCTTCGGGTAAACCGCGTTCTGAGAGGCAACGGAAGGGGAGATGCTCTGTCGATTCTGTTCCAGAGCCGCAGAAAACTCCGCTGTCGAATGCTCCAGAGTGTGATGCAGGTTCTGCCATATTACACGGGGAGTCAGGGGATCATCTTCCGAGAGGAACAGAATACGGGTCAGAACAGGAATCATGTTTTCGATATTCAGTTTGCGAGCTGCCACTGCCACCTGAAGTCTGACACGCGGATGGGGATCGTCCGCCCGTTCGGCGATCAGTTTTCGGATCATCGCAGACGAAACCTGCTGATTTCCTGCGGTTCTCACGGCCCATGAACGGAGGTCAGGATCATTCACTTTCAGCACAGTTTCCAGTTCCGCGTCATTCAGTGGTGCAGCAGAAATGCGAGTCCAGAATGAGTGCAGGCGAGTACGAATTCGTTCATCTGGATTCAGAGCCAGTTTCAGGAGACGCTCGTTTGTTGCCGCGTTGTTTCGCTCCGCAAGAATTCGCTGAGCCGATTCTCGAAAAAAGACGTTCTCCGATCGGAGTCTCTCCATCAGCTGATCGTCAGACTCCTGATTCAGGTCGAAGGGGCTGGGTTTCGGTGACTGTTCATGACGAACTCGGTAGAGGCGTCCCTTCAGGCGGTCGAGACCTTCGGAATCCCGGCGTGCGTCCTGATAGCAGTGGTACCGATCGTACCAGTCGAGAATCCAGAGACATCCGTCCGGTCCTGTTTTCTGAACGACAGGCATGAACCAGGCATCGTTTGCGGTCAGGAAGTCTTCTGTTGGTTTCGCGGTATACGTTGCACCGAATTCTTCGAGTCTTTCAGCATTGATGCAGCCGCCGTGAATGTTCCCCATCATCAGCAGATTGCGATACTCCGCAGGGTAGGCGTCGCTGTCGAAACAGGTAATGCCGCAGTAGGCAGCCTGCTGATGTTTGTGACGAACAATCGATTCTGCTTTCCAGGTAAACGGCGGATAAGGACCTCCCTGGCGATGGTAATACGCAGTTTCAGCCAGATGCCACAGATGATCGATGACGCAGGCACTGACGAATGCGTCCCCGGAAGAATTCCATGCAATTCCCCATGGGTTGCTGGTTCCCTCACAGAAGATCTGAAACTCATGGGTTCGCGGATGAATTCGGAACAGGGCACAGGTGAATCGGTAATCTTTTCCCGAGACAGGATCACGAACCTGACTGCGATTGAAGACACCATTGAGTCCATACAGCCAGCCGTCCGGTCCCCAGGTAAGCGAGTTCGGAAGTTCGTGTGTGTCGTCGCGTCCGAAACCAGTGACGACGACTTCCGTCTGATCGGCTCGATCGTCACCATTCGTATCGCGCAGTAAGAGTATGTCCGGAGCGTTCGCAACCCAGACGCCACCGTGGCCGATTGCGATGCCGGACGGAATGTTCAGGCCTTCGGCGAACACCTTCACGGTGTCCATCCTGCCGTCGTGATCCGTGTCTTCGAGGATTTTGATCCGATCCTGTCCAGGACCAGGAGACAATCTCGGATACTCCAGAGACTCCGTGACCCAGACTCGGCCGCGTTCGTCGAACGTCATCGCCACAGGGTTCACGAGATCCGGTTCTGATGCGACCAGCTCGACATGAAACCCCGGAGGCACCTGCATTTTTTCCATCGCTTCCTGAGGAGACAGCGCTGGGCCCGGGGGTTTGCTCTGGTTGTGAGGAATTCGTTCTTTCTCTTCCGCGCGGAATGTCGATTCAGGAACGGGGAACAGGGCCGTCACTGATGTCGTCAGAAGGCAGAGCATCAGAGAGAGGAGACGGGGCGTTCTCATTCAGCGATTTCCTGACAGGCGGTCCTGGGTACTGATAGTACTGGCATTCAAGGCGACCATTATAGAGCTTCCGTCGGCGCGGTGCTCGACGACCAAAATTCTTTTCGAAAGATCGATTGGACGTCAGAACATAAACACCCCAGGTCGGAAGTGCGGTAACGACACGCCCGAGTTCCCGATAAACAGCCTCGACTTCGTCGGCTTCCCCGAGCCGTTCGCCATAGGGGGGATTGCAGACGATGCAGCCGAAAGTTCGAGTTGACTTCAGGTCGCTGATTTCCTGAATGCGGAAGATGATATCTCCGGAAACGCCGGCTTCCGCGGAGTTCTTTTCTGCGAGCTGGATTGCTGCTCGATCATGGTCCGTAGCCAGAATCGTCTCTTCTGTTTTCGTCAGTCGAACGTCTTTGGCTTCTGTTCGAACGTCTCGCCACACGGAACGGTCCATCCAGTTCCAGTCTTCAGCGAGGAACGAGCGGCAACTTCCGGGAGCGATATTTCGTGCAATCAGAGCCGCCTCTATCGGAATCGTGGCACTTCCGCAGAACGGATCAATCAGAGGGCGATTTCGGTCCCAGAAGCTCAGCTGAAGCATGGCCGCGGCCATTGTTTCCCGCAGTGGTGCTGCACCGGACGCAGCGCGATAACCGCGTTTGTGCAGAGCGTCGCCGGAAGTGTCGATGGTGAGTGTTGCGATGTCCCGGAGGATCGAAACCTCCACCGGAAACTCTTTGCCGGTTTCTTCGAAGCGAAAACGCTGATGCTTTCGTTTGAGGTTCTCGACGATTGCTTTTTTGATGGCACCCTGCACGCGCGGCACAGCATGAAGGCGACTTCTGACGGAACGACCGCTCACCGGGAATTTCGCGTCGACGGGCAGCAATTCGTGCCAGGGCAATTCGATCGCCTGATCGAAGAGGGCGCCAAAATCCGGAGCGGGAAATTCGCCCACGCGGATGAGCACTCTGTCGGCGGAACGGAGCCAGAGATTGCAGCGAGCAATATCTTTCTCGGAACCTCGGAAATCGATTCTTCCGTCCTGTGTTCTGAGGTTTTCGAAGCCAAGATCAGTCAGTTCGCGGGCAACGACATTCTCGAGGCCGAAGGCTGATGTTGCGATCAGGTCAAATTCGCGCATAGTAAGGGTTCTGAATTCCGCAGTCCGGGCCGTTGATCAGCACAGGTCTGTTAACGGTTTATCCGATAAGGGCTGAAGGTTGAATCGTGAAATGCTGACAAGAGCAGGGAACGGGCAGGGTGGTACCGCACCCGACAGCAGGCTCGGCTGAGGATCGAGTCTTTTGCCCGGATTGTATCGGACAGAGGTCTTTTCCTTTTGCCAAAATCGAATTGAAGCTGTTTTCGGGAGGAAATTTGAAGAGGAACTTCCTCTGAAGGTAAGGACTGATTTCCGGTTTGCTGCCGGGGTGGAAGTTTCTGTCAGAAGAGAACTTACGATCGGCGCTTTTCATCGCGTCAGGGTGGCACTAGAATCAACGACCGCGCCGGAAAATGTCAGGTTGCAGTCAGGTTGCAGTCAGGTTCCCTGGGATCTGGCGGACACCCGAGTTTTCAGAATCGCACGAGATTTGATCGGCCGACTATCCGGGGAGCTCATTCAGAGATGACCTGCGGTGGATCCGGAACCCATTCAGACGTGAAGGAATAGTTGCATGCAGGTGGCGGTAACCTGTCGACACGGCAGTATCAAGCCTGAGGTGCGTGAATACATCACACGGAAATCCGAAAAGCTGGTCCGATATCTTGATCAGGTCAGCGAGATTGACGTGACGATTGAATTCGAGGGCCCTCGAGTCAATGTTGAGATGCTCGTTGAAATCGACGGGTATCACACCATTGTGGCTCATGTGGAAGGTGAAGATACAGGTGCCACTTTCGACAAGACTCTGCACAAGATGGAGCAGCAGGTTCATCGATACAAAGAGAAGAAGCGAGAACATCGTCGCGACAAACCGCTGAGTGAAGCTCTGGGATCGTCGACTCCTGACGAGATCGAGGATGAGGCCGCGGGTGATGACGGAGCCGCCGACTCATAGAGCATCTTTGATGTGACTCAGGACATGAGACTTCCGGAGATTTTCTGAATATTGGTCTGGTCTGGTAAGAGCACTGGACTTAGGCTCACGAAGAATGATTATTCTGGCCAGATCATCCAGGTTTCTGTCTGATGCGTGCTGGCTTGTTTTTGTTTTGAGAGTAGTTTTCAATGAAATTGACGAATTTTGTTGTTCGCGAAGCAATCGTGCCATCTCTGAAATCAACCACCAAAGAGGAGGTGATTCGTGAGATGGTGGGCAGTCTTCGCAATCAGGGTGCGATTCGTGCAACTGAGGAAGATGCTGTTGTTGCCGCGATTCTGAAGCGTGAAGAGCTTGGATCGACAGGAATCGGGAACGGGGTGGCTGTTCCGCATACCAAGCATAGTTCTGTGGAAAAACTGTCAGCCGCTGTCGCGATTTCCCGAACCGGTGTTGATTTCGCAAGTCTTGATGGGGAAGACGTCTTTATTCTCTTTCTCCTTGTGTCCCCACCGGATCGTCCCGGCGATCACCTTCGGGGGCTGGAAAATATTTCCCGTCATCTGAGAAGTCAGGACTTCTGTAATTTTCTGCGGCAGTCAAGGACAGAAGCGGACATCTGGGATCTTCTTCTGGAGGCAGACGAGGGAGATCGGGACGTCTGAGGTAATTTCTCGGGCTTCAGGAGTCTCTGGGCAGGAACGGCATTGAGAGCTGAATGGTTCATATACGGAGTTGTTCAGCTTTCTGCATCATTGTTCCTTGTGAATGATTGTGGGTTATCGTTCCGGAGGCGTTCGGGGATTGGTCATGAGTGGCGAAGTTCCTTTAAGCAAAGACGTTCTGCTGAAGGTTGCTCATGGACTGCACCTGACTCCGATTTCGCAGATCGTTCGGTGTGCCACAGCGTATTCGTCGTCAGTGACCCTGTCATTCGACGGACGAACCGCAGACGCGAAGTCAGTTTACGACCTGATGCAGCTGGCGGCGCCCTGCGGTGCCAGTATTCGGCTTGAGGTTCAGGGCAGCGATGCTGCAGCGGCTCTTGAGAGTGTTTCCGCGTTGTTTGATGGTGGATTTATCACCGGTCCGGAACACTGAATGTCGCCCGGCAGGCCAGCCGGTGTGTCTCGTGATGGCTGTTTTTCCGGGGTCAACTGCATCCTTTGCAGTCAAACTGGCCGGAACGTTCGACAGATTCGAACTGCAGCGAGTACACTCTGCCGATCTGGTCGTGCCTTTGTTTTTCAGGTGACGTTCAAGAGTTCAACAGAGCTGGCAGCGGTATGCAGGTTCGCAGCGGGATAGCGGTCTCTCCTGGAGTTGTTGTCGGGCCTGCGCTCGTCCTTGGGTCAGAGAACTTTCGTATTCCCGGGAAGTTCGTCAATCGAGACGCGGTTGAGGCGGAACTGCACCGATTTCATTCGGCGGTCGATGTTGTATGCCATGATATTCGAGCCAATGAGCAGCTGGTGACGGCACAGCTGGGTGCTCAGTATGGAGCGATTTTCGCTGCTCACCTGCAGATGGCGCAGGATCCGAAGCTGATTCGAGAAGTTGAATCACTGATTCGTGATCAGTCGAACTCGCCGGAGTATGCAGTTAGCCGGACTCTCCGTCGTTTTGCTCAGCAGATGCAGGCGCTGGGTGATCGTTATCTTTCCGAACGTGCACTCGACATCTATGAACTGGAAAGGCGCCTTCTGCGGCAGCTTCTGGGGGAAAGTCGGGAAGAGTTGTCGAACCTGACCGAGCCCGTGATCATTCTGGCTCATGACCTGACTCCCGGGGAAACAGCGACGCTTGATACGAGGTATGTACTCGGTTTCGCGACGGAGGTGGGGGGGCACACGAGTCACACGGCAATCCTGGCCGGGGCACTTGAGATACCTGCAGTTGTCGGACTGGGGCGTTTTCTGGCCGGCATCTCGGGCGGCGAAACGGTCATCATGGATGGTGATCATGGGCAGGTGATTATCGATCCGGATGCAGCAACGATCGCAAGAGTCCGCGATACGCAGGCTCGAAGTCTGCGGGTTTCGGAACGCCTTGAACTGCTCGAGTCTCTGCCTGCGGAAACTCCTGACGGTCAGCGAGTACGACTTCTGGGGAACATTGAATTCCCGGAAGAAGTGCAGCATGGAATCCGCCGTGGCGCCGACGGAATCGGATTGTATCGGACAGAGTTTCTGTTTCTCGGCAAGAATCGTGAGCCGAGCGAGGCGGAACATTTTGAAGCCTACTGCCGAGTGCTTGAAGCCTGCGGTGATCTGCCGGTTGTCATCAGGACGCTGGATATCGGTGCAGACAAGATCCCCGGTTCGATGCAGCAGGAGTTTGCAGGCAGCCCGAACCCGATGCTGGGTCTGAGAAGTATTCGGCTGAGTCTTCGGAACACGGCGCTTTTTCGGACGCAGTTGCGAGCGATTCTTCGGGCATCAGTTCACGGGAATGTTCGGATCATGTTTCCGCTGGTATCAACGCTGCTTGAGTTTCGGCAGGCAAAAATGATCCTGATGGACGTGATGGAGGATCTGGAGGATGAACATATTCCGTTTACCCGGGAGATTCCTGTCGGGATGATGGTTGAAGTTCCCTCGGCGGTTCTGCTTGCTGAAGAGTTTGCTCGAGAAGTCGATTTCTTCTCGATTGGTACAAACGATCTGATTCAATACACTCTGGCCTGTGATCGAACTGATCCGTCAGTGGGGCATCTGTATCGTGCCGGGGATCCGTCGATTCTGCGACTGATTCAGATGGTCATGAAAGCTGCTGCACGATACGACAAACCGGTGACTGTCTGTGGTCAGATGAGTTCTGATCCGCGATTTATTCCGCTTCTGCTCGGGCTTGGTCTCAGGAGTCTCAGTGTGACTCCGCATGCGATTCCAAGGCTGAAGGAAGTCGTGCGAAATGTGTCGATCGCAGAAGCGGAGCGAATTTCGCTGCATGCGTGCGAACTCGATCTCGCTCGCGATGTGGAACATTTTCTTCTGGGCGAGCTGTCAAGGCTCTGCCCGGATCTGGTGGTTTAATTTTTTTGAAGACATCAAACTGAATTGATATGAGGCGAATCGTATCTCGTCTTATTACTTTGAATAAAAACTTCTACGGAGAATTCGGCCGGCGCTGAAGTCGGCAGTGATTGGGATGTACAGGTTGTCGAACAGTCAGAGGCATGCGCATTTGCTTTCGACGGAATGATCTGAATTCCGGGAAAGTCGTGGCTTCCTCAGCTGGCAGAGCGTCCTTTGTTACTCAGAAAGTCAGACCGAACTGGGTCATGCGTTGTTCGTGCAGTGGAAGACTGCCGGCAGCGCACAATGAGAGCGGAAAGCATTCTGTGGGAATCCGATCGTGACCGGAGAGATCTCTGGTTGCGTCGTTGACCAGTCGCTTTCGCATCGAAACGGACAGACTGGTTCCGGGATTTCTGCGCTGTGGTTTACAGAGCCGCAGTGTGGTATCCGTGAGTAACAATCGCTGGCTCTGCAGAGGCCTCGTTTTGAACATCCCGTCAGAACGAAAGGAAAAACATGAAAAAAGAAATGCTGATCAACGTTCTTCAGCCCGAGGAGAGTCGCATTGCGATTGTCGAGGACGGGATTCTTGAGGAGCTTTATGTTGAACGGAGCAGTGCTGAGAACTACGTCGGGAACATCTACAAGGGACGTGTCGTCAACATTGAACCCAGTATTCAGGCGGCGTTCGTGGATTTTGGTGTCGGGCGGAATGGATTTCTCCATGTCAGCGATGTTGAGTATCAGTACTATAAGCATCTTGTGAAAGACGGCGGCGAATCCGAACGAGCAGCCGATGACGACGATGATGATCCGCGCGGACGGCCCGGCTCAAGACGGCCTCCCAAGCATCTGAACGAGAGAAATGCTCGGAATAAGCCTCCCATTCAGAGGATCTTTCAGCGAGGAAGTGAAGTTCTCGTTCAGGTTATCAAGGAAGGAATCGGGAACAAAGGCCCGACCTTATCCACCTACATCTCCATTCCCGGGCGATACCTCGTGCTGATGCCGGGGCTGCAGCGAGTTGGCGTGAGTCGGAAGATCGGCGATGAGAAGACTCGACGTCAGCTTCGCCAGACAATGAAGTCCATTCAACCGCCGAACGGTCTGGGCTTTATCATTCGGACTGCCGGGATCGATCGGGAGGAAACGGACCTGCGAAGGGACCTGAATTACCTTCTGCGTCTCTGGGGGACGATTGTTCGGAAGCTGAGAGAGTCGTCAGCCCCGACGGATATCTACGAAGAAAGCGATATGATTATTCGCACGATTCGAGATATCTACACAGGGGAGATCGACAGTGTGCTGATTGATGAGGAGGCTGCATTTCAGAGAGCTCGTGCTTTTATGAAGATTGTGATGCCGAGCCATGTCAGTCGCGTTCAGCTGTATGAGGGCGGCGAGCCGCTTTTCAACAAGTACGGTATCGAGGACGAGATTGCAAGAATTCAGGATCGTCATGTTCCGCTGCCCGGTGGTGGTTCACTGGTGATTGATCAGACAGAAGCGCTGGTTGCGATCGATGTCAACAGCGGGAGTTTCCGCGCGGACAATGATCCGGAGGAAAGTGCTTACCAGATGAATCTTCGCGCGGCGGACGCCATTGCGAGGCAGATTCGACTGCGAGATCTCGGGGGAGTCATCGTCAACGACTTCATTGACATGCGGCAGGAGAAACATCGGCGTGGTGTTGAGCGAGCGATGCGAGATGCGGTTATGCGCGATCGTGCTCGAACCCGAGTTCTCAGAATCAGCCCGTTCGGGCTCATTGAAATGACTCGACAGCGCATTCGCCCGTCACTCCGGCGCAGCGTTTACGAAAATTGTCCTGCCTGCAACGGAGTCGGACAGGTCAAGACTGCAGAGAGTCTCTCCATTGAAGTTATGCGTCTGGTGCTTGCGGCTGCAGGGCATGAAAAGGTCTCCAGGATCGTCATTGAGGTTCATGACCGAGTCGGGAACTATCTGAACAACCGAAAGCGGAAAGACCTGACCAGGATTGAAGATGAGAACGAAATGACGATCGGTATCGTCGCCAGGGCGGATGTTTCGTTTGAGCATCTCACGTTTCGGTGCGAAGACGACGGAGGTCGAGAAGTGTCAATGACGTGACGGACATGTTGGGACGACGTTTTTCTGCTGAGGCAGGGGTGCCGTCCGTAAACGGGCAGTCTTTCACGCGGAAATTGCAGCTTTTCCGGAGGATTCCGTCCACCAATCTGTGGCGAAACCGAAGATCCGCGAAGATTTTCACTCGTACATGAATCACGAAATTGGTACCATTCCGCGAGGCCAGACGTGACCGGTAGTGGTGTTGGTGGCCTGTCCGGCTGCCGCTGTCAGCCCTTCAAAGAGCATTTGTTCCAGTAGCTTGAGGTAGTGTTTCGATGTTTGCTGTGATTGAAAATGGAAGCCGTCAGCACCGGGTACAGGAAGGTGATTTCTTGTCGGTTGACTACCAGGCTGGTGCTGCAGAAGGTAGTTCCATCGTTTTTGATCGCGTTTTTCTCGCGAACGCGGGTGGCGCCAGCATCATCGGCCAGCCGGTTATCGGTGGGGCCACTGTTGAGGGGAAGGTCATTCTTGCGGTGGAGAAGGGCCCGAAACTGGAAGTCCAGAAGCTTCGTCGGCGTAAGAATTCCCGCCGTCATACCGGCCACCGTCAGAAGTATACTCGCGTTCAGATTACTGCCATCAAGGTTCCCGGGCTTCAGGTTGTTTCGGCTGAGCCAGCGAAGTAAGCGTTCCTTGACAGCAGTTTTTTTTCGGGGCTCCGGTGCCGCCGCCGGCTGACTCACCCGAACAAGTGTTGATCACGGTCTGCACTATTGCCCTGGTCACCTCAGTAAATCTGCATAAGAGACAGGTCTTCGCCTGTCTCTTATTTTTTTGTCGCTCCTTGTTATTCTGGTCGTGAGTGAGGGCAGAATATGTCATGGCCGATCGAAAGAATCCGATCGTTGTTCCCGGCGCTGCAACGGTGTTTCCGTGGAGTTCCGGTCGCTCATTTTGACGGTCCGGCCGGCAGTCAGGTTCCGGAGTGTGTGATCGATGCCGTTGCCGGTTACCTGCGGGACTCCAACTGCAATCGTGGTGCTGTCTTTGAGGTCGGCAGAAGCTCCGATCAGCTTCTTGATGAAGCCAGCCGTGTGATTGCGATGTTTCTTGGAGTTGCTGATTCTGAGTGCGTCGTTTTCGGTGCCAACATGACGACTCTGACGATGCAGTTCGCCAGAGCAATCAGCCGCTGCTGGAAACCGGGAGACGAGATCATCGTCAGTCGTCTCGATCACGATGCCAACGTGACTCCATGGGTCCTCGCGGCGAGAGATGCCGGAGTTGTTGTTCATCATATTGATCTGAATCCCGGCGACTATACACTCAACCTGAATGATTATCGGAGCAAACTGTCTGAACGAACGCGACTGGTTGCAGTGGGCTATGCATCGAACGCGACCGGGACGATCAATCCCGTAGAAGAGATGATCCGCATGGCTCGGTCTGTCGGAGCACTGACCTGGATCGATGCCGTTCATTATGCGCCGCATGGGCGAATTCATTTTGACGAGCTTGGCTGCGATTTTCTTGTCTGCTCCGCGTACAAGTTTTTCGGTCCACACGTTGGAGTTCTCTGTGGACGCAGAGAGCTGCTGGAAGAGATTCGGCCTTACAAACTTCGGCCATGTACCGAAGAGCTTCCTGGTCGCTGGATGACAGGGACTCAGAATCATGAAGGAATTGCCGGTACAGCGGAAGCTGTGAGATATCTCTCGTCACTGTCAGGCCTTGACACGAAGCCTGATTCCGACGGAATATCGAAGTCACTTGATGATGCCTTTTCAGCAATTCGTCGGTATGAACAGTCGCTGTCACTGCAGTTTCTCCGCGGCGCCGCGGAGATTCCGCAGCTTCAGATGATCGGGATCACGGATGCTTCGCAGATTGATCATCGTGTCGCGACGTTTTCATTTACCTGGCGAGGACGCAGTCCTGCCGACGTGGCCCGATATCTGAGTGAGCGAGGATTGTTTGTCTGGCATGGAAATCATTATGCTCTGCCGTTTACGGAAGCGGCAGGGCTTGAGCCTGAGGGGACAGTTCGCGTTGGTTTTCTTCACTACAATACAGGTGAAGAAGTCGACCGGCTGTTGTCGGCTCTGAGAGAGCTTTCAGGAAGCGTGGTGTTCTGACAGGTACACAGTTCTGATCACAGATGAGGCCGCTGATTGTGCGATTGGTGATCATATCGGGAGTCGATGAGGAATGAGTACCGGTTCGAGGCCGCGTATTGTTGCTGTAATGCCGGCTTACAATGCTGCGGCAACGCTTGAACGCACGGTTCGGGATATTCCCGCAGGCAGTGTGGATCATATCCTCGTCGTTGACGACTGCAGTCGAGATAACACTGTTGAAGTGGCACAGTCACTGGGGCTGGAGGTCATTCGTCACCGCAGCAATACAGGGTATGGAGGAAATCAGAAGACCTGTTACACCCGAGCACTGGAGCTGGGCGCTGACATCGTTGTGATGATTCATCCTGATTATCAGTATGACAGTCGTGTGATTCCCGTCGCGGCGGAACTCATCCGGCTGGGCAACTGCGATGTGATTCTGGGATCGCGAATCAGAACGCGGGCAGAAGCTCTTCAGGGGGGGATGCCTGGTTGGAAGTACATCGCGAATCGTTGTCTCACAATCTTCGAGAACGTCGCCCTCGGGCAGAATCTGGGAGACTTCCACAGCGGGTTCCGTGCGTACAGCCGCGAAGTTCTGCTCACAGTCCCCTGGAAAGAGAACTCCAACGATTTCGTATTCGACACTCAGTTTCTGGCGCAGGCCGTAGCGTTCGGTTTTCGGCTTGGCGATATTCCTGTGCCCGTCCGTTACTTCGCTGAAGCCAGCAGTATCAATTTCCGAAGAAGCACTCGGTATGGACTGCTGACGCTCTGGGTGATGTTTTTGTTCTGGGTGCATCGACTGAAGATCTGTCGGCTGCGTCTGTTCGAGCGCGCTACCGGGGAAGCTTCAAGCTGATTGCCGCTGCTGTTGTCGTGACGTCTGCACCGAAAGTCGTCATCACTCTCCGAGTGAGATTCGCACTGAACGTCGTAGTTGCAGTGATGCCCCCCGACGACCGTTTTCTGGTTACCGTTCTCCGCAGCCTTTTCTGGTGGAGCAGGGCAGTGGGGGTGGTTCTATTTATTCCCGGGGCGATCGGTTGGAATGTTCATTCGGTAAAGCGGCAGCAGGCGATAGTAGACCTCCAGAGTCAGAGTCGCCAAGGCAGTTGAGTAGAGCCGTCCGCCGTACCGTCCCCATGGGTCAACCGGATCCCAGCTTCCATCCAGTTCGCTCCTGTCGGTGCGCTGCTGAGAGATCAGCGTATCGCGAACGACTCCGTTCCAGCGTTCCCATTCCGGGCCACCATACTGATACATGGCCAGCGTGCCGTAATACCAATAGTAGTAGTTTGTTTCAGATTCTCTGGGCATGTGATTCAGAATGAAGTTCACGGACTCTCGACTGGAATCTGAACTGCGGGGATATCCAAGCATCTGCTGACAGAAGAGTGCTTCGGCAGTCATGACAGGCGTCGGGGGTTCCGAATCACGGTTTCCGGTTCGTGTGTTTCGTCGATATCCGAAGAGTCCTCCATGTTTGCCCTGGCGAACCTTTTTGAGGAATCCATCCATCCGGTCGCGGACGCCGTCCTCGATTTCAACTCCGGCAATCTCCGCACTCTTCAGAGACATCATCTGCCAGCCGAACATGCTCACATCGCCTTCCTGGCCGGGCTTATATCTCCACCCGCCGCTTTGCGGATCCTGCCGTGAGATCGTGAACGTGACTGCTTTCGCAAGTGCCTCACGAAGTCGGCTTTCGCTGACTTTGCGGAGTGACTCGGCCAGCTGGTCCGAAGAGATCAGAGCGATTTCCGTCATCGGAGTGAATCCGATCTGAGGCTGACACAGCCCCACGGCCATCACCGTTGCTGTTGCCTGATGGGTGACGGCCAGTGATTCACCGAGCTCGGCGGCATCGATGATTGGTCCGAGCACCGTTTCTTTCTGCATACCCCATGCTTCGGCAAGGGCATAGGTCGCCATGGCGTGACAATACATCTTTGCGAAGTGTTCGGCGTTACCAGACAGATTACCATCTTCACCCTGGCTGGAGATCATCCAGTCGAGTGCGTGATCGACAACGAGTGCGTATTTTCCACCTTCATGCGTGTAACCGGCTCCGAGAAATGCCAGTGCGGAAAGTGCTGTCAGTCCGGTGTCAGCTTCGCGTCCCGCGAATTTTCGATCGACCCCTTTTTCGTCAATTCGGACCTGACCGGAACCATACTTCGATGCATCCCAGCGTCCATCTGCAGACTGCGCATTCGACAGCCAGCGCAGACTGCGCTCCACAGCTTCCTCAGATTGTTTTGTGCCACCAAAACGTGTCACTGCGTCGCGGCGTTTTTCGACCTGACGAAGGAGGTAAGTCGGCGGTGGTGTATCGCGTCGACGGACCGCCGGAAGATCAGCTTCCTCCAGTTTTGCTCCCGAGATCACGGCATCAGCGAAGTCAGCGGAATTATCTGTTCCGATGCGTACATCGTCATAGTCCTGAGTTACGGGCGTTGGAGTGGCAGGCTGCTGCAGCGGAGATTTTGAGGGCCTGACAGCAGAAGAGTCTTCCGAAGTGGATCTGGAACGTCGTGGGATTCGCGACTGAAATGAAGTGGAGGGACCACGGCGATTTCGAACACGATCCGGTTCCAGGAGACCTCCTTCTGTGATCTCGGGTGCGACAGTTGGTGCAGTGACGCGTTGAATTTCCGGAGCTTCCTCAAATGCATTTCGAGGGATCTGGATCGTAGATGAACTGTCGAGTGCCAGATCGGGCTGACGCGCTGGTGTCGGCTCAGAAAGTGTCAGTTCCGGAGCCTTCGCTGCAGGCATTGAGGGTGCTTCATCGGTTCGCTGTGAGCGGTCTCTTCGGCCCGGTTCCGGAATTGTCCGAAAATTCTCGGGTGTGTAGATATCTGCGCGAGACGGTTCCTGCATCGTCTTGAGATCAGCTGCCGGATCGCTCGCAGCCGGTTGGATTGTTCCTTCAGCACCGGCTTCCGATTCAGACGCCACTTCGGTGATTTCTTTTTCGTCAAACTGAGTGACATCCTCCGCTGATGTCTGAAGCTCCTGAGGGCTGGGAAGATCCGGTTCCGGTACAATGGGTTCCGAGATTTCCGGAGTCGGTGACTCAAGGCGTTCCAGCGGGATGTCAGGCTGTACGGGGCGGTCTGCAATCGGTGTATTGCCGGCATCGCGCAGCAGGATCTCACGGTCACTTTCGACGAGGATCTGAGTCTGAACGGTTTCCGGAGGCAGTTCTGGCGGGGGTGTTTCGGTCTGTGCACTCAGCGGCTTCAGTGGTTCAAAGACCTCAAGACCAAGAAAGCAGACGCTGTGCACGAGCACGGAAGCAGCCAGCGACTTGACTCGAATATGACGCTCGCCCCATCGAGTGGCCAGCATGGTGATGATGTGCCCCGAAGAAACAATCATCGTCATCAGCAGCAGCAATGCCACAATATCGTCGCCCGTGAGCGATGCACCGGTGGCAAGATGCTGGAATAGCTGGCGGAGTGCGATCATGGGGTTTTGGACGGAGTCTCAGGCTGAAACGCGAGTGAAAATTTTCGGATCTGCAGGTCGTGACACAGGTTCATCACGTCAATCACTGACTGATACCGCCCTTCGCCATCGCCCCGGATCAGTACCGGCTGATCAGCCCAGGCTTTGACAGCAGACTGCAGTTCTGTTCGAAGCTCTGTCGGGGTTACGATCCGTCCGCCAATGGAGATCTGCCCGTCGGAGGAAACCGTCACGACAAGCGGATCGGGCTGGCGGCTCATCGTCTGAAGAGGTGCGGCTGTCGGCAGTTCAATATCGAACTGCTGTTCAATTTCAGAAAACCGAGAGCCCACCATGAAAAAGATGATCAGAAGAAAAACAACGTCGATCATCGGTGTGAGATTCAGCTGTGGTTCATCAAGCGTATCTGTTTTCAATGGCATGGGAAGAATCTCTGGATGCCAGTTCAGCAATGGTGCGATCTGTTGTTATCAGCAGTGTATCAAGTGTATCAATCAGTCAGGATCCGAAAACTGCACTGATTCAGGATGTCGGCGACGGACATCAGAATTACTGCGGCGGATGCGCTGTCTGTTCCTTGTAGTGTTGAATCTGCAATCTTGATGTGTGTTGTACCAATTCTGTCTGACCCGGGCATCGGATCAAATGGTATCCATGTTCCGTCCAGAAAGACTTCTGTCCACATGTGGCTGTAAAATGATGCGGTTCTTTCAGAGTAAACGATTCCCGCAGCAATTCGCGATGGAATTTTTCGGCTTCGGAACATCGAACACAGCAGAACTGAACGGTCAATCCAGTTGCCCCGCATGGATTTCGCCACGGTTTCGGCGGTTGACAGCTCGGGTGTGAATGGCTTCGTGGCGAGAGAAGTCTTCAGATATTTTGTCAGCTGAATACAGACATCAAGCGGATTCTCTGTTCTGACTGCTGCCTGCTCAGCAAGTCTCTGTACCGGATACGAGTTTCCATTGATCCATGAAGAATCCCTCAGGTAGAGCTCACTGATTCGTCGACGCTTCCTTGAATCGGTCCGCTTTCCGGAAAACCCGGCCTGATGAAACTGAGGATCCTCTGAAATGAATCCGTCCGGATTCCTGAGAGTCACGATCACATCGTTCTCTGCGATCTGCTGACATGTCTGGAAATCGCTTTCCGGGATCTCCAGAGGAAACTCTGATCGTCGTGTCACCTGCAGTCGGAGAATTGAACGATTGCCTGGATCCGGAATCACGTTCTGCGTCGGTGTGTGTCGCTGCAATTCTCGATTGATCTGACTGAGGCTGACGCAGACGACAGCTCTTTCGGGGGTCGTGCGTTCCGACTTCAACACTCCACCCATCAGCGGCTGACTCGTGCTCACAACCTGCCCGCTCCTGTCAAATCGAATCTCTGTGCGGAGACCGGGGTCCGCCGTGAGCCAGTACTGAACAGGAAATGGATCGTGTTCATCCGGAGAAGAGTCGCCTGGAATTGTGATTCCCGGGGGCGAAGATTCGATGGACCGACGCTGGATCATGAGGTCCTGCATCGAAAGAGTTTCCGGGAACAGAACTTTCGTCTGTACGCTCTGATCGCCCATCGTCATCAGACGAGCCCAGCCGGTGATGATCGGTGACCTGACCGGAGAGTGCGACGGAAGCGTGACGCGATGCTCAGATCCCCGTCTTGACTGCGTGATCTCGTAGGCGCTCTTCAGGGAACTCCATGCCCCCGTCTGTTCGGTCAGAGCGTCCGCCGAATCACGCTGGAACAAAGTCCACGTCTGAAGTCTGCCGTCCAGAAATTCTTTTGTTTCCAGAACAGTATGAACTGTCAGGTCTTGTCCATCGCGTCGAAAACTGAACCACGATTCGCGACGACGGAATACCTGACGTTGATCGAAGTTCGATTCGTTCCGGGCCGGTTGAGTACCATCCGGCTGGTGATGTTTATCAGTCTGTGTTGAATCCTCACGAAAATCGATTCGTTCCAGACCTGCCGGATTTCCATCCATCAGGACTCTGAACCACGTCCCTGAGGTCGCATCCGCAGATCTTTGTGAGTTGTCGTATCCAGATCCATTGCGCTCATGGAGAACGGAAGGAGCCGGAGACTGCGGAATCCCGACGACGTCCTTTTTCTTTCGGGGAATGATCTCTTGAGAAAACAGGGAGCTGCAGCAGATCACAGAGATCAGCACAGAAGCGACTCCGGGGTGAATCAGTGTGTGTCCGTTCATTTTGATCAGATCCGTTGATCTCAGACAGCAGTTGTGGGAGCTCGGAATTCAGCTGCCAGTGAGTGCATTGTTGCAGAATTCAGAGATTCCATCATCAGCAGTCTGCAGTCCTGGGAAGCCGGGTGATCTGATCTGAGAATTGATGAGGATTGTGTCGTCTGGAGGGAATATCGCAGAAACGACATCGTTACGGGGGCGCAACAGATTCTCTGGACGGCATCATCGGGAGGAGCTGGCCGTTGGTCGTCTGATTTTCATGGGTCTCTGGAAATCCAGCCTGTCGATGTTGATTTCCGTGCTAGGTTAGCAGCAGGTGAAAATGCGCCGTACAAGATCATGTCTGTCACTGATCTCGTGCTGATTATTCCTGTGAACCGCCGGGACGTATTCCATGGGCTTCCTGAAGAATTTTCTGAAGTCGAATTATCGTGACGGCGAAGTGGCGCATGGTGCCAGCAGCTTTCGAGCATTGTCGGAAGAGCAGCTTGAAGCTCACATGAGTGTGGCGCGCTATGGGGATTTCACACTGACAGATGCCGTGCGTCCTGCATACAACCTGCAGGTGATTCCGCGGTCCGGATTCCGTCATGAATGGTATGTCGATCCCGATTCCGGTGCTCGGATACCGGTTTTGATGGCGTCTGTCACGCGCGAAGTTCTGTTCGATACATTTCTTTCGCTTCTCGACTGTCTCGGCGAAACGGTTGACGTTGTGCTTGAGACGAGCCATGACAAATCGAACGGTCAGCATACGGATCTGTATCGCGAACAGATCGATACACCTGTGCTTCAGAGCATTCTTTATGACTTCGAGGAACTTCTCACGGAAGACGGCTGCTGTGGTATTGCTGTTCTGAATCCTCGCATTCCGATGGAAGTACAGCTGGACGAACACAAACTGCTCTTTGTCTACGGCCATGAAAACAAACCGTGCAAACAGGCATTTGAGTCACACGGCATCAGAAGTATCGAAAACCTGAAGTTCATCACGGAAGCGGAGCATGTGCATTCTTCCAGCGATGAGTATCAGCAGCGATTTGAACAACTGTGTTATGAACTTGGTATTGATGGTCACTGATCTCCTGAGGTCCTGTCAGCAGATTTTCTGCAGGACGACGATCCGGACAGGACATTTTCTCCTGATGCGAGCAGAGCTCACGGAATCTGTTCAGCGTCATCAGAAATCGCACCGCTGAGTTTCCGTGAAGGAGGCTTCGATGACGGGATACCCTCTCTCCCGCGGTCGGAATCTGTGTCGTGAACTCGCTCGCCGTTCCTGCTGTTTCGGCTTCGGGCTTTCGATGCTTCTGTGCGGTTGTGCTGGAAGCGGTCACTGGTCTCGATCTCTCGAACTGAGCGATAACGCCCCGGTCCGCTCTGAGTCTTCCGAGCCTGAGTTTGATCTTCCAGGCAGGAATTCGAATGTGCAGCCGGCGGACGAAACCGCTTTCCGTGAACTCAAGTCCCCCGAATTTCAATGGACACCGGAAGGCAGAACAGCCGGTGGTCGCCCGTTTCAGCTGATGAAAATCGGAGAGGACGGCTTCAGAACCATCGTCGTCGGCAGTGTCGGCGGCAACGATCCGCTTGCCGGAGAGTTTGTCGAACAACTGGCTCGTCACCTTCAGCAGAATTCCGTCATCTACGGTGGGTTCCAGTCAACGATTCTGCGGACACTCAATCCTGACGGGGAGAAGAGTCATCGCTATCGAAATGACAACGGCATTTACATCAATCACTCGTTTCCTCGCACAGCCATTCCGGGATCCGGCAATGATGCGCAGCAGGTTGCGCCAGGTGGGTGTCCTGAAGCTGAGTTCATGCTGAAGCTTCTTGGCTCAGTTCGCCCGGAGCGAGTGATCCACATTCGGTCGATTCGTGGAAAAACCGGCCTGATCGCGTCGAGCAGCAGTGCTCAGGACGCAGCACGAGAGGTTGCCGAATGGCTCAGTTTCGATCAGATGACATTGCCGGGAAAATCCGTCGATGGCTCGCTCGAACGTTATCTGTCGACATCCGGCTCGATTCAGATGCTGACGTTCGGGATTCCGGAGACTGCCGCGAAGGATGAGCTCTGGGCCAACTATGGAGACGCCGTTCTGAATCTGCTTCTGCGAGATGACCCGATGTCACGAGAGCTGGCGAGACGCCAGTCAGGTGAATCATCGGCAGACAGTCGCGGCAAAAAGTAACCACGCTGACCCGACTCTGGTTCTTACTTCCTGGCAGCGATAGTTGCCAGCGATGATTTCACCAGTCGGTGTGACTGGAGAGTAACCTCAATTGCGTTGAGAAAGGGAGCGTACTCGGCTACACCTTTCAGCACGGCCAGAGTCTGCCCGTTTGCTCCCTGAAGTCGAATGTCTGCGGCTCGGAAGAATTCCTGTCCGGGGCTTTGGTGCGTTGAGATGGACTGAATCTCCGCGAGCGGGACAGTCTTCAGACGTTTCGTTCCGAGCGCATTCCAGATCTGCAGTGACTGGTTTGTCAGTACGTACCGGTCGCCTTTGACTTTTGTCCAGAGGAACATCAATGCGCCCAGTGGGGCCGTCGGCAGTGCAAAGAGCAGAGTGGAAAGTTTTGGGCCGAAAACACGTAACGGAAGGCACCCATAGAGCCATCCCAGCGTCGCACCCAGAGCTGTAGAAGAAATTGAAGGGAAAACGGTCATCACTCGAGATTCAGTCCTGGGGCTGACCCCGGCAATCGCCTGTACTGACATGGGTGAACTTTCAATCCTGCTGAGCGTTCCGGCTGAAGCTGAAGAATATGACGTCGCCTCAATCATAAACAATCAGAATCTGAATTGAAGCATTGGAACCGTTTTCCACTCGGAAAGAAAAATCCAGTGCAGCTTCGGACGTGAAACGGGAAATTCTTTGCAATGCTTCCTGCTGATTCCTGCGGAGGTGGCAGATCAGGGGGTGTGGCGGCTTACTGGGGCGTACTGCGGGGCTGAGAGCCGGTTTCTTTTTTGCCCAGATCCGGTTTGCTGCGCTGGGATTCTTTCTGAAGGATTGCGAATTTTTCCGAATGAGTTTTCTTCAAAGGGGTCCCCGAAGCAGCGACGGGAATTCGCCCGTTGAGAACGATCTCCTCTGGTGCCATACACTCGCTCTCATTGCAGGCCTGCAGTGACAGGCGAATTTCGAGAGTCGCGGTGGAGGCCTTCTCGTCTGGTGCGGTTTCCACCTGAACAAAAATTAAGGCGCCGTTTCCGTAAACTTCGTACGGTTCAGATGACCCCTTCACCCTCAGTGTTTGAGGCTTCGGGTAGAGGATTCGCTTAACCTTGACTTTCTGAGGGCTGGAAATCTGAACCTCAGTCGGCACAAGAAAATCAGGTTTCGCAGGATTGGCATTCACATGCCAGTGGTCCTCCATCGTCAATTCCACCGCGATCAGCATTCTTCCGCCACGTTCCAGCTGGTCGTACTGGGGGTAGACCTGTGCCGTCACAGGTTTTGACGATTCCTTTTCCTGTTTCGTCTTCCCCGTCTTCTCGGCGGAAACAGGACGAAAAACGCTCTGAACCTCGACTGGCGCAGAATCTTTGGACTTAGTCGTTCCTGGCTGTGAATTGGGTTCCTCGGAGAAGCAGGGAGCGATTCCGGCAGACAACACTGCGAGTATGGTCCATAGGGAACGAGTCGACATGGAACGCATGACTTACCTCCGTATAAATTGGCGACCTCGAATTGTAGCGTCGTAGGTTTCGGGGGAAACCTATTCAGGCGTCCTGTTGTTTTCGTCATCATTTTGATTCCAGTTCGAGAGTTTCGGAATACTGAAGTCACAGATGGTGGATCGAGGTTCATTCTGTCCTTCCGACAGAATGCGAGGTTTGGGATGCTATTGCTGATCTTTGAGATTCGGTGTTCTGGGGTGATGAATCAACTCAAAGCACTTTTGCTGACTTCTCAGATCTGCTGTGCCGTCGATTTCGTCATTTCTGCAGAGTGGCGAAGTCGAAAACTACCTGGGATTGCGGCATTCTGCGCGCTTTCTGCAGGCCTTGACCTGATTTTTTGAGCCTGATGCAGGAGATCCTGCCGCATGAATCAGAGTCGGACGAACCGGATGAATCAGAAGTCTGTTGAGATCATTCTGGGGACGTTGCCAAGGGGCTCTCGAACCGACCCACGTTTCGGCATTGTCTTCGATGAGCCGCCTCGCCATTCAGATGATCTGACTGTCATTTCGGGTGTCGAGACTCGCGAGGCCGTCACCCTGAATCAGTTGGGTGTCTATTGCCTTGGTCAGATCGCACTTTGGAAGTCTGGGCAGGTTGCTGCGTTTGCTGAGGAGCTGCGTATCGCGCCGCAGGAGATTGTTTCTCAGCGATGGGTTGAAACTGCTGCAGAAGTGCTCATTCCCATGATTCCGATGAAGCCAGGTTTTGGCACTCTTCCCGCGTCGATCCTGCGTTCCTTCGCACTCTTATGCTGTGCAGTCACTCTGGGGTTCCTGGCTGTCTGCATCGTTGGGTTACGAGGATCAACAGCTGTTCCGGGAATTCTTTCCGCTGACATTACGACGGTGCGAGTTCCTGTTGATGGTGTGCTGCAGAAATCACTGGTGAATCCCGGTGATGAGGTCTATTCGGATACTCCACTGTTTGTGCTGCATCGAGCTGGCTGCGAGCAAAAGCTGAAGGACTATCAAGCGCAGCTTGTCCATCTGAAGCATAATCTTGAACGAGCTCGTGCGAGGGCGTCGCTGGAAGTGGCGTGGAGGTCTCAGGATGTCGAGAGGCAGATTGCTGAGGCAAATTCCCGGATGCAATCCGGTGATCCTGAAAGATCGATCAGAAAAAGTCGAACTGCGGCGCTGCCTGAAGAACCTTTCTCCGTTTCGGAGCCTCTGGATAGTGAAGTCCCGAGCGAAGCCGTTCACGTTTCCAGAGATCAGATTCCCGATGATCAGGGGATGGTGCCTGATCCTCTGGTGCCTGATCCATCGATATCTGACGATGCCAGTCAGTCGATCGCTGTGGAACCGAATGCTGTTGCTCAGGCGACTGCCGGCATGATGTTTTTCAGTGGTCGAACGGGCAGAGTGACTCAGTGGAAAGGTTCGCCTCGTCTTCCGGCAACCGCAGTAAGAGACGAACCAGCGTTGAAGCGAACGAAAGGATCCGATTCGGAGTCACCAAAGGTTGCGTCGAGCGTTCCGGCACGCGCGGCGAGTCTTTCCGAAGTCGCTGAGTCAGAACAGGCTTTGGAATCGGCAGATTCTGCCGATTCATCACGGACTCCGGTTGTGCCCGGTCAGGATGATTCCAGGAGCAGTATCGAGGACGAAATGGTTGTTCCGGGAATGCCATCGTCGAGTCCTTCAGAGTTGAACTCGCGAAAAGTCATTTCCAGTGAAGCCAGGGGTGACCAGAGGGAGTGGATCACAAAGCTGGAGGAAATGAGGGATTCTCTGCCGGAGCAGGTGGATCGAGCCTCGGGAGTCAGTCAGCTGGAGGCAGAAATTTCTGAGCTCTCGGCGAAGATTTCTGAGGTGATGAATGCGGCACCCGAAATCACGGTCTCGAGTCCCGTACACGGGATTGTCGGTGATCTGCAGTGTCATGTTGGTGACTCAGTGAACGGTGGTGCTGCGCTTGTGCGTCTGCTTCACAACGAAGATCGATTCATCATCGCCCATGTTCCGGCCCGACGAATCTCGGCTTTCCGTGAAGGCGCAGAGGTTCAGGTGCTTTTTCCTGACTCCGTGGTCTGTCGCGGTAAGGTCTCGGTTGTCCCGGTTCTGGCAGAGCAGAGCCCAGACAGTTCGGATGGTCTTGCATCAGTGCGAATTGACCCGATCGGGCGACTCTGGCCATCGGTCCCGATTGGCACTCGGATCGATGTTGTCCCCGGCCGTTCACGATAGGTCGGGGGTTCGCCTGACCGTCTGAATCTGGTCAATGCCCAGCGGGCCAGCTTCCTCATGTTGCGATTGCCCGGAGCCATGCACCCCGGAGCGAAGGACGAGGAACAGCTGTCCGTTCTGGCTTCGCCGACCGTCAGGAAATCCTTCGAGTCTCGTGCCGTCGAGGAGAATGACCTCGACCGGGTATGTTTCGTCGAGCCCCTGCAGTCCCTCATGAATCAGCTCCGGGAAGCGTTCCCAGGCCCACTTCCAGAGTGTCTGCTGAGGCGATGCTCTTCCGGCAATGTCTGTCCATTCCAGTTCAGCGCGACGCAGATCGGCAAGAGATGCTGAACGGCACCAGGGTCGAAGAATTGACTCGAGCCATGCTTTTCGTGAGTGAATCAGCGACTCGAATGTATTGTCGGCGGTATTTTCTGTATTCATCCCCGAAGGGATAACGTTTCCCGATGTATCGTTCAACAGCCCTCGGGGAAAAATCCGCGTCGACGCTTGTTCTGATCCGAAGCCGTGACTTCGTTTTGGCGGCATGAAACGAAAAAAAATCCGGCAACGAAGCTCGTTGCCGGATCCTGGTTGGAACCTGAACTCCTGCTTCTGATGCAGAAGATGATCAGTTTCAGCTTGTCGCTTACTGAATTTTTCGTCCTTCAAACTTGGACCCGGATTCCGAGGTCTTCGTTGCCGGGGCGGCTGATCGGCTGGCGGCCGTTGGATTCTGCGGCACAGAACGTTCGCTTCCGTCCGGTTCTGCGACCTGCTGATCAGTCTTCGGAGCCCATCCGGAAACAGACCATGTCGGGTATTCATCAGCAACGCTTGCTGCGAGATCCTGAAGGATCTTCATCATCTCTTTGTTCGTGATATTCTCATTCTTCACGACACGCTGAAGAACGAATCGCTTATTCGTGGGAATGTAGGCGAAGAACTTCCCGTTCCCGAGTCGGTCGTTGGCAGCCAGAAGACGAAGCAGAGCTGTTTTCGGGACTTCGTTGGTTTTCTGAGGAATCTGGTCCAGCCATGCCATCACCCAGATGGATTCGCCGTTCTGACTCAGAACCGTCGACATGGTGAATTTCCACTCTTCACCACGGTAGCTGGTCTTGAACGCAAAATCGTAACGTTGTTCTGTTTTTGTCGGTTTGACACCGATGGCTGCCAGCAGCTCTCCCAGCTCAGCCTCGGAGATCTGGCCCTGTGCAGGAGCCTTTGCCGGTGCCGCTGCAGCTGTCTTTTCTTCGCCCGATACGCTGGACACACTGCCGAGCAGCAGCACTGCAGGCAGAAGTACGGCACTGAATTTTTTCATTGTTTACTCTCCAACCAGATAATTGAGGCAGATCTGTGACCATGTCTCAAATTCATCCATTTGCCGCACCAGTTGTAACGGAGGTGCGAACCCTGCGTTTATCATCGACTTTTCACGTGGCTGAACTTTGGGATTGTCCAGTTCGAACAGGTGAACTATTCCGAGATGAACTTTTCCAACGTCTGTCTGGTCGTCATTAATCAGGCCGATACACGATTCCACCCATCCACACTCAAGTTCCACTTCTTCCTCAATTTCACGCCGCATTCCTTCCAGATAAGGAGATGCTTCGCGATTCAGATCCAGCGTGGAAACGTGTCCGCCGACTCCGACGGATCGCTTCGCGTGGAGCCTGCTTTCTCCCTGGGAGTTTCCTCGCTGATAGTAGAAAACCTCACCGTTGCAGCGAAACACGCAGTACGGAATGAGCTGTTTGAACGAAGGGTCCTGTTCCATTTCCGGTCGAGGCCTGTAACTGGCGTGAATCGGATTCAGAATGACATCCAGATACTTTTCGATATCCGGGCAGAATCCCTGGAAGTATCCGGTGTCATGAAAAACGGAGGTTGGAATGACCAGAACCTGTTCGACGGAGGAATTCACGGCGGGCGTCCTTTTTGATATTGATGGTTTCTGCCGATTGCCATGCCATATGGCTGGTCCGGCAGTAATGGCTGATCAGGGCCATCCCTGAGTCACGGTGATTACACTTCCGATCACGGGAAACAACTGAGCGAGTCGCAGCCGACTGGAAAGCTGTTCAATGGTCAGTTTCCCTTCATCAGTTTCCTGACGGCATTCTGGATGTCGGGCTCTCTCATCAGGGATTCACCAACGAGGATCCCGCCGATGCCCGCAGCTCTGAGACGAAGGACATCTTCATGGTTTCGGATTCCGCTCTCACTGATGAGCGTCACGTCTGCGGGGATCTCCGGCTGAAGTCTGAAGGTGTGATCCAGCGTTGTATGAAAGGTTCGCAGGTCTCGATTGTTGATCCCGATCAGTTCCGCGCCCGTGGAAAGAACTCGAGGAAGGTTTTCTGCATCGTAGAGTTCGATCAGGGTGTCCATTCCGAGTTCATGAGCGTAATCATGAAGGTCCTGTAGCTGTTCGTCGTCGAGGCACTCAGCGATCAGCAGTACACAGTCAGCTCCGGCGACTCGAGCTTCCGCGATCTGGTAGCGATCAATGATGAACTCCTTCCGCATGACCGGTATCGAGACTGCAGCGCGGATCTGTCGCAGGTAGTCGATGTGCCCCTGGAAGAAGCGTTCATCGGTGAGTATGCTCAGGCATGTGGCCCCGGACAACTCGTAGTCGCGAGCGATTGAGACGGGATCAAAATCGGGGCGGATCAGGCCGACGGAGGGAGAAGCTTTCTTCACTTCAGCGATGAGCGCGGGGGGCTGCGCCTGTCTGATGGCTTTCAGGAAGCCTCGGACAGGATGGCTGCCGGGGATTCGTGAACGCAGTTCATCCCAGGGGAGCCTGCTTTTTGCAGCAGCAATCTCCGTCACTTTGTGCTGAATGATTTCGTCCAGAATGGTCGACAAGATTTATTCTCCGCGTTCTGATATGAATTGCGGATAGTATTCCGTCGTGATAACTGATCAAGCACACTGCTGCCAGAGAAATTCTTTTTCAGCTTTTCACGTTGAAATCATGCTGCTACGGAGCGAACCGCTTCGGAGCAAACACATTGCAGTTCCGGGCTGGTGAAGATTTCCAATGACAATGAATCCGGATCTGACAATGCTGGCAGTGGCTGACGCGGTTGCGGAAGGAAATGTCAGTCCCGGGCAGGTCGCAGCATCCATGCTCGTCCTTTCGGCGATGACATCAAGCCTTTTTTCGATTCTGGTACGTGGTGCCGGTCTGCGAAAAGGCATACCGCTGCTGCCTCAGGCGGATCGAGGTCTGTTAAGAGTCCCCGAGACGCTGACACTCATTGGCTGTGTGCTCGGTGCCATGACGGCTCTGATGGCAACGGCATCGTTGTTTCAGCCAGCTGCAGAGACGCTTGAAAGCGGAGTTGTCTCCAGCGAACAGATGATCTCCATGCTTCTTCAGAACGTCGTGCTTGACGGTATCGTATTCTTTGCGTTCGGTGGGATGGTGCTGGCGGCCAGTCGGAATGGTCGTGTGAGTCTGTTTGAAGCATCGCGAGAAGTGTTCAATGGGCAAGCACTCACTGTTTCTTCCGAGGACATCGGCACAGCGGAGATGCCTTTCCCTGAACGAGTTGAAATATCTGAGTCAGTTCCCTCAGCGGATTCAGCTCCTTCATTGAGCGAGCCGTATCACTACGGTAAAGAGCTGCGATTCGCAGCGGAGGTGTTCCTGCTGACGTACCTGCCGACCACAGTCCTGCGTATCGGCATCATGAAAGTGATGGAGCTTCTGACCGGCGGTACTGTCGAGTCGCACCCGTTTCTCGAGATGCTGTCGGAGGGGATTCCGTTGACTGGTGTTTTTCTGATCGTCATCCTGGCGATCGGAATTGCTCCGGTTGTCGAGGAGTTGTTCTACCGCGTCGTGGTTTTTGGCGGATTGACTCAGATGGGGCTGACGAAAACGGGAGCCGTCTTTTCGTCCATCTGCTTTTGTCTTGCTCATGGTTTTCCGGATTCGCTGGCTCTGCTGCCGCTGGCATTCATGCTGAGCTACACTTACATTCGTCGTCGAAGTTATCGCACTGTGATCATGGTGCATCTTTTGTTCAATGGTTTTAATATGCTTCTCGCGGGATGTGCTCTGGTCTGATCCGGATGCTCGCGGAGTCACGTTTCAATCTGTCGTTCGTCAGAAGAGTGAGTGATGGCCAGTAATTTTGCGTCAGTTGACGATCAGTTGAAGCTGCTGACCCGGGGCATTGAAAAGATCGTTCCGGAAGAGGAGCTCCGACGGAAGCTGCAGCAGAGTTTCGAGTCGGGCAGGCCGCTTCGAGTGAAGTACGGGATTGATCCGACCGGCATCGATGTGCATCTCGGACATACTGTGCCGTTGCGGAAGATCCGACAGTTTCAGGATCTGGGACATCAGGCGGTAATCATTATCGGCAACTACACCGCCATGGTGGGGGATCCGAGTGGGCGCGACGAAGCTCGCAGCAAACGGCTGACGGAATCCGAAGTCGAACACAATGCTCAGAACTACCTTTCTCAGGTCGGAAAGGTCGTGGATCTGAGCAAAGCGGAGGTTCACCGGAACGGAGACTGGTTCGGAAAAATGTCCTTCGCTCAGGTGCTTGGGTTGTGCGGCAGAGTCACCATTGCGCAGCTGCTCAGTCGCGATGATTTTGCGAAAAGATTTCGCGAAGAGCGTGCGATCTTTCTGCACGAATGTCTGTATCCGGTGATGCAGGCCTGGGACAGTGTGGAGATCCGTGCTGATGTGGAGCTGGGAGGAACTGAGCAGCTTTACAGTTTCATGCTGGCGCGTGACCTGCAGTCTCAGGAGGGACAACAGCAGCAGATCGGGATGATGTCACCGATCCTGGTCGGGCTGGACGGTGTCCGTCGCATGGGAAAGAGTCTCGGGAACTACATCGGGATCAGCGAAACGCCTTATGAGATGATGAAGAAGTTCATGCAGCTGCCGGATCAGGTCATGCGAATGTTCTTCGAGCTGCTGACTCAGATTCCGCTCGACGAAGTCGACACTCTTCTGGCCGGTCATCCGAAAGACGCGAAAGTCCTGCTGGCAAAGACTGTCATCTCGCAGTACCACAGCGATACTGATGCTGCACAGGCCGCAGATCGCTGGCAGGCGGAAATCGGTGGTGGTGCTCTGCCGACGGATATTCCGGAAGTCGTGTTGAGCTCTTCGCTGCTGACTGACGGAGCGTTGCCGGCATTTCGTCTGCTGACAGCTCTGGAGCTTTGTCCCTCAGGAAGTGAAGCGAGACGACTGATTGCTCAGGGGGGCGCCAAGATCGGAGCAGACAAGGAAACGATCTCCGCCGCCGATCAGAAGATTGTTGTGGAAGACGGGTTGCTCGTCTGGGCTGGCAGAAAGAAATTCTGTCGTGTCCGTCTGAGCTGATAGCCTGATCCCTTTTCATTGTCGGCGACAAACTCTCCAGACAGGAACTCATCGGATGACAGTTGGTTTCGGAATCATCGGTACCGGGATGATCTCGCATTTTCATGCGAAGGCCATTCAGGCAATCCCGGGTGCTCGCGTTGTTGGCTGTTTCAATCAGAGTGCCGAGAAGGCAAATGCGTTTGCCTCCGAGTACAACTGCACCGCGTACTCATCGCTCGAAGAGATGCTGAAGAATTCGGATATTCATGTTGTGAATATCTGTACTCCGAGTGGAGCTCATCTTGAGCCAGCGGTTGTCTGTGCGCGTGCCGGTAAGCATGTGGTGGTCGAGAAGCCGCTGGAGATCACTCTTGAACGCTGTGACCGACTGATTCAGGCATGTCAGGATTCCGGCGTCAAGCTCTGCACGATTTTTCCGTCTCGCTTCAGCCCGGCTAACATGGCACTGAGGGATGCAATCGCTGCGGGAAGATTCGGCAGGCTGACTCTGGGTGATTCTTACGTCAAGTGGTGGCGAACTCAGGAGTATTATGACGGGGGTGGATGGCGAGGAACCTGGGCTCTGGATGGCGGCGGGGCCTTCATGAATCAGGCGATCCACAACGTCGACCTGCTGTACTGGCTGATGGGTGACGTGACGGAGATTGCTGGCTTCACCGGCACACTGGCTCATGAGCGGATTGAAGTGGAAGATGCCGGCGTTGCCTGTCTGAAATTTGCCAATGGAGCTATAGGTGTTCTGGAGGCCAGCACTGCCGCCTGGCCGGGAATGCTCAAGAAGACGGAGATTCATGGAAGCCGCGGTACTGTCATTGTGGAACAGGATTCCATTCTGCGGTGGGAGTTCGCGGATCCGCAGCCTCAGGACGAAGAGATCCGCAGGCGATTCGGAGTCAGTTCATCAAGCACGGGTGGAGCATCCGACCCCAAAGCAATTTCTTTTGTCGGACATCAGCTCCAGCTGACGGATTTTCTGGACGCAATTCGAGAGGGCAGGGCACCTCTGGTTGATGGTGCCGAGGGCCGTCGCAGTGTGGAGATCATTCTGGCGATTTACGAATCATCTCGAACCGGCAAGTCTGTCCGACTGCGATGAGCAGCGGGACTGCGATTGCAGCGATACACAGGTGTTATTCCGTGAATTGAAGGGCTGGAAAGCTGGACCATGGTGCATTCACTGGCGGGTGTTTTTCCGATTCTGCACACACCGTTCACGGAAGCGGACGACATAGACCATGAGTCACTGCAGAAACAGATTGACTGGGCAGTCCGGATCGGGGCTGATGGCGTCTGTACCGGAATGGTATCGGAGATTCTGCGTCTCACGGAAACTGAGCGACTGGAACTGACGTCGGCCATTGTCCGGTTTGTTTCAGGTCGTGCTGCCGTTGTTGCGAGCTGTGGTGCGGAGAGCACCCGCGGGGCGGTCCGATATGCAAAATCCGCGGAGGATGCCGGATGCACAGCGTTGATGGCGATTCCGCCGGTCACGTGTGCTCTTCCGGAGTCTGAGCTCTGGGATTACTTCACAGCGATTGCGGACAGTGTTCGAATACCGCTGATTGTGCAGGATGCCTCTTCGTACGTAGGGAAAGCAATTCCCGTCAGTTTTTACGCACGTCTTCTGGAGGTTTATTCTCCCGAGAAGATTCTGTTCAAGCCGGAAGCGTCTCCGGCGGGGCCGAATCTTTCAGCGCTCCGCGACGCGACTCAGGGGCGAGCAAAGTGTTTTGATGGTTCTGGCGGAATGCTGCTGATTGATGCATGGCGACGCGGACTGACAGGCACGATGCCCGGGTGTGATCTGCTCGATGGTATTGTGCAGATGTGGAATGCGCTGAAGGGGGGCGACAGTGATCGAGCTCTGGAGCTTTCGGCACTGGTGAGCGGAATCGTGGCGCTTCAGCTGCAGGCGGGACTCGACGGTTTTCTTGCGATCGAAAAGTATCTGATGGTCCGGCGCGGGTTGTTCCAAAGCGACCGTCGACGCCGTCCATTTTCGTGGCGTCTTGACGAGGAGACTCGCATGCTGGTCGATGATCTTTTTGATCGATTGATGTGTTCTGTCGGACAGACTCATCATGAATCCGCCTGAGGTTCAGAGCGGTGATTCGTTCAAACAGTCTCGCGGTCTTCTCGTGGTGTTTTTCTGCCTCGCTGCAGTCATTGCCTATATGCAGCGGACAGCCATCGGCGGTGCGGCGAGTCTGATTCAGGATTCCCTCGGTGTGTCAAAAGCACGCTTTGGCCTGATCATGAGCATGTACTACTGGGCTTACGCAGTCGGGCAGATCCCGGCCGCCCTTCTGATCCGGCGAATCGGAACCGGTAGAGCGCTTTCGCTGAGTGTTGGTCTGGCTTCCGTGTTTGCGGCTGCGACAGCACTCTCCGGATCATGGCAACTATTCGCTGTGCTGTGGCTGCTTACTGGCGTATCAATTGCCGGGATCTTTCCCGCCTGTGTTCGGTCAATCTCAACTGCTTTTCCTGCCGGGCATCGAGCGTTTCCGTCGGGGGCACTGACCAGTGCCATGTCAGTCGGAGGCGGAATATCCTCTGCGATGACCGGGCGGATGATTCAATGGCTGACCGGGATGGCGGCTGATCCCTGGAGGTGGGTTTTCCTGATTTATGCGATTCCAGGTGTGATCTGGGCTTTTGTCTTCTACGGGTGGTATCGAGAGCCCGCAGTGGCTGCTGATGCTCAGGCTGCAAAGGTCAGTGACGAGACGGCAGCAAACGCGGCAGCACCGCTGGATCATTCACGCTGGGTGTTCGACTACCGGACGTGGCTGATTTGTCTGCAGCAGTTTTTTCGGGCAGCCGGTTACGTCTTCTATGCCACCTGGTTTACATCTTATCTCGAGGAGTTTCACGGCATCACACTTGTGAGTGCGGGCGTCATGACCAGTTTTCCGCTTCTGGGAGTCGTCATCGGGGGCATCGCAGGCGGGTGGCTCTGTGATCTGGTGGAAGTCAGAACCGGAAGTCGGCGACTTGCTCGTCAGGGTGCTGGAGTTGTGTGTCATGTGACGTGCGGACTGCTGATCCTCTGCGCATATTTTGTTTCGTCACCGTTCATGGCGGTTGGCCTGATTACCGCAGGTTCCGTCGTTTTTGCGCTCGGCAGCTCCGGCAGCTACGCCGTGAATATGGACCTTGGAGGAAAAAGAGCACCGGAACTGTTTGCGCTGATGAACATGTGTGGCAACATCGGGGCTGCGATTTCGCCGTTTGTCGTCGGGAAGATTGTGGAAACGTCCGGATGGTCTCCTGTGCTCCCGTTTTTCTCAGGGCTTTATTTCGCGGCCGGAACCTGCTGGATTTTCCTCCGGCCTGGTTCTGGTCAGGTGGCAATCCGGAGCGGTCACTGATTTCGAAATCCTCAGGCAGTGTGCCTCTGGAGTTCCTGAGATTCCGGTGTAGGATTCCGACAGAACCAGCTTCAGATATCAGAGAACAAAGAACGCCTGACAAAACCGGGACTGGCTCCCGAACCAAGCTGAGAACGCAAAGCAACTCGTAGAGAGAAGGGTGCCTGTCCCGGTTTTGTCAGAGCCTCCAAACAGAGTGGAAACAGCAGCCTGTGGCTTCAGGAATTACGGTCATTGATCTGCCGTCAGATCTTTCGGTTGCGGATGCTGTCAATGCGTTTTCCGGTGAAACTGTGCATCTGCTCATGCACAGTTCCGGTCGCGTCCGGGAAAGAGACTCTCGATATTCATTTCTGACGGCCGACCCGGTTGAGATCCTGAAACTTGATCACGTCGTAAACGGCTCTGATCCATTTCGCAGATTACGTGAATGGCAGCAGTGTCTGCCGGAATGTGAGCCGTCGTTGTTTCCTCCGTTCTGCGGTGGTATCGCCGGACTGATGTCTTACGAGTTCGGAGAAGCTTTCGAACATCTGCCGGGAACAATTTCTGATCGGTTTCGCACGCCGTCGCTTTTCGCCGGGCTCTTCGACTGGTCTATTGTCTGGGACCATATCGCATCAACGGTTCGTCTGTTTATTCTTGACCTGACCGCTGTGTCGTCAGGAATGACCCGCAGTTTCGGAAATCACGGAGGTTCGCCGACAGGTCGTCGCAGTGACTGGGTTCTGCAAAAGATCCAGTCTGCGTCTGAACTGCGGTCGGATTCTTCTTCTGATCCACAGAAAGAAAGCAAGAGTCAGGATGCCGAACGTTTCATTCGCACTCTGACTCCGCTTCCGGTCGATGGCCATGTCCCGGTCTGGTCAAATTTTTCTCGTGACGGATATCTTGCCGCTGTTCAGAGGGTCCTCGAATACATTCGTGCCGGTGACATCTTTCAGGCGAATCTTTCGCAGCAGTTGACGGCATTCTGGAGTGGTACAGCGGAGGAGCTGTTTCGACGCATCAGTGCCGGAAATCCAGCGCCGTTTTCTGCGATGCTGAAGACGCCGGAGTTTGCTCTGGTCAGTGCGTCACCGGAACGATTCATCAAGGTTCAATCCGGGCGATTTGTGGAAACACGTCCGATCAAGGGGACACGTCGCAGGCAGCGTTCGCCGATTGCGGATCTTTATACAACGGCGGAGCTGACTCACAGCGAGAAGGATCGGGCTGAGAATGTCATGATCGTGGATCTGCTTCGAAATGATCTGTCTCGATCCTGTCGTTCCGGAACGGTGCGTGTGATCGGACTGTGTGAAGTGGAGCTCTTTGAAACGGTCCAGCATCTTGTGTCGACAGTCACTGGTGAACTTCGTGCAGACAAGGATGTCTGGGATCTGATCGCCGGATGTTTTCCGGGAGGTTCCGTGACCGGGGCTCCGAAGATTCGTGCGATGGAGATCATCGCGGAACTGGAACGAGTCAATCGTGGTGCGTATTGCGGAAGTGTATTCTGTTATGGTCCTGGGCATGATTTCGACAGCAGTATCCTGATCCGTACGTTCACTCTGAAAGACGGGCTGATTCGATTCCCCGTGGGTGGAGGTATCGTGGCTGATTCTTCAGCAGAAGAGGAGTTTCGAGAAACTCTTCACAAGGCTTCCGGAATGCTGCGAGTGCTGCAGTCGGGGATTCGGTGATAACCGATTCATTCGCGACAGATGCCCTGAACGGCTCACGCCTGATGAATCATCGAAGTCGACTGTGTTTCCCGAAAAATCTCCGGCGGAAACTGCCGATATCCGAAGCAGCGGCAGTGCCGGATGGCGGGATATCGGTGATGAAGTCTGCGTGAACGACCGGAGATGAGTTCATGAGTTCAGTGCGAGATCGAGTGGGGCTCGTCGGTCGTCTGTCCTGTTGGATGCCGTTTGGAATGGTTCCCGCTTTTCGATGGTATGTTCCGCTCATCGCAGGACTGATTCTGACGTCTGGTTTTGCGAGTGGGACGAGTGCTTCTGAAGCGAGCGGCTTTCGGTCAGATTTCGAGGAAGCCGAGCGAGAGGGGCGTGAGTCCGGTCTGCCGATCCTGATTCATTTCCAGGCCTGGTATTGCGGGCCTTGCCGTCAGATGGATTCGCAGGTGTTTGCCTTCAGTGATGTCCAGGAGGCACTTCAGACCGGCATGATTTCAGTGCAGCTGGATGTGACGCGAGCGCCGGAGATTGCTTCGCGATTCGATGCAACAACTGTCCCGCGCGATGTTGTGCTGTATCCGGACGGGCGATCCGAGACTCTGAATGTCGGCTTTATGCCTCGCGCGAGCTACCTGAATCTCCTGGGGCGAATTCGTGCATCGGCTCAGCCGGTCCGTCGATCGTCACCTCCGGAACGGAAAGAGCTGGCGAATCATGAGACAGCTCCGTCGGCGAAGAGTGATCGAGAATCTGAAGTGGCCGCAGAGCAGAAGCCTTCGGGAGTCACGGCATCTCGATCGGACTTACCCGGGCTCGATGGCTATTGCCCTGTGAAACTTTCGAAGACACGCGAGTGGATTGCTGGCAGGGAAGAACTTCAGGAAGAATACAGGGGAATCTTCTATCGATTTTCGTCGGAAGAGGCTCGTGCTGAATTCGTGAAGGATCCTGGTCACTATGCTCCGCAGAATCTGGGGTGCGATCCTGTGATTCTGCTCTCATCTCAGAAAGCGATCAGCGGTCGAATCGAGTACGGAGCCTTCTTTGACGATCGTTTGTACCTCTTCAGTTCTCCGGGCAGCAAGAGCGAGTTCAAAAAGAATCCACTGAGATTCACTCGAATTCAGCACGCCGTCCGTGTCGACGAGATTCAGAATTCCCGCATCGAGTAAGGCGTTCAGATTGTATCAATTCTGCCGAACAGCACCGGAAAACCATTTGCGAAGCTGAAAAATGTTTTTCTGATCTTGGCGGAGATCGATTGACACGGATTTTTGTTCCGTTAATACTAGTCTCTGTCAGATAGCCTTTGGCGATGACAGCATGTTGCCGAATCGGCAGCCTTTTTACTTCGTTGCTCGTGGAACATTCGATTGACCGTTCCACTCAATGCCTGAGCGTCCCTGTTGGTGGTGATTACGGTACTGCCGGAATCCGCCATCTTCCTCTGGTGAGACCACCCCGGATCGTTCTGGCAAAAGAAACCTTTAACTGTCTCTCTCCTGATTTGTTTGAATGCGTCGGACAACTCTGTAGTCCCCCCATTCATTTCAGTCTGAGCAGTTTTCTCTGCTCCGCTGACGGTCGTGACACTGTCAACAGCGGGATTGTGGAGTCAGTTATTGGGGACTGTCAGGTAGTCGATGAGTTTGCGTTTCGCAGTGTGTATCAATAACTACTGTCAAGGGCATGGATCCCTTGGGGAACACTGTCGCTTCTGTATAGTCACATCAGAAGTGTTTCTGGGTTTCCCGGCGCGTCGCTGATTTAGCCGCAGATGAAAGGTCCTCACCGGCTCAGGCTGGTTCGAGTCTTTCATTACGCCATAGACTGAGATTTTGCATTTTTCGTTCTCGAAACCCCACAGGTTCGCTCTTTATGCCCACAAGCAGTTCTGATGTGCCCTCCGAGGAAACAAGTGAACGTCCGGTACGTCGGCGTTCAACGGCTCGAAGTGGTACCGGCAAGACTCGATCAACGACTCGATCAAAACGCAGCGCCAGTGCCGAGGTGTCAGAAGCTGTTCCTGTCTCCGAGAGTGTTTCCAGCAGCGTCGCTGATGATTTTGGAGATGGTGTCGAGAATCCGGAGAAGAAGCCAGAGCGGCGAAGTGGGTCGCGTGCGGCTGCGTCACGCTCAGTTGTTGAACAGCCGACAGAGCGTGTGCGGCCTTCGTCTGAGCCTGTCGAGCGTGAGGAACCGTCTCAGGAATCACGTCGTGAAGCTCCACGACAGTTGGCGTTTTTCAGTTCTGATGAGATCGATTTTGGCGACTCAGAGCCGATGGACTCCGGCGAACCGGGATCGGAATTTGATACTCGAAGGTCAGAGGTTGGTACGGGGGCTGTCGAAGATGACAGGCGACCTCGTCGCCGTCGTCGCCGTCGTCGCCGCGGGGGAGCAGCTGACGGGCGTGGGCCATTGCCGGAGGGCAGTCGACCGCCGGGTGCTGAAAGTACGCGTCCTGCTCCGGCACCGAGACCGGCGTCGCAGGATTTCCGTCCTGGTGGTCAGGGCGGCCGAAGTTCCGGTGGATGGTCAGGCCCGGATGGTGGCGGTCGATCTGGCGGGGCTCAGTCAAGAGGCCGCCGCGGGGGTAGCAGGAATGACGACCGCTCTCGACGTCCTCGCGATCTGAACAACCGAGACCGTAATACCGGACTATCAAGAAAACCAAGGCAGATTCAGCCCTCGGGAGAAGTCGTCGAGGGGCCATTTGCCGGCGTACTTGAGCTGCATCCGAAGGGGTATGGCTTCCTTCGTGATCCGAAGCGAAATTATGCTGCAGAAGACTCGAATCCTTTTGTATCGAGTTCTCAGGTTGAGAAATACGGCCTGCGGGAAGGTGTGCTGATTCATGGTGACGTCGGGCAGGGCACCCGCAATCAGGGTCCGCGGCTGAAAGAGATTGAGACGATCGACGGCTTTACGCCGGATGAGTATGCAAACGTCAAGTTCTTTGACAACCTGACACCGATCAACCCATACGAACAGATTCGTCTTGAAACGGGTCCTCGGCCGCTCACGATGCGAGTGATGGACCTGCTGTGTCCGATCGGCAAAGGGCAGCGTGCCCTGCTGGTGGCTCCTCCGCGAACCGGCAAGACGATGCTGCTGCAGGATATTGCGAATTCCGTCAGCGAGAATCATCCTGAAATTCATCTGATGGTTCTGCTGATCGATGAACGACCGGAAGAAGTGACTGAAATGCGCCGGCTGGTGAAGGGAGAAGTGATCTCCTCGTCACTGGATCATGATGTGGAAAGCCATGTGCGAATCAGCCAGCTGATCATTGAACGCGGGAAACGTCTGGCTGAAGAAGGCAAGGACGTGTTCATTCTGCTCGACAGCATTACCCGAATGGCGAGGGCTTTCAATAAGTCCAGTAATTCCGGGCGGACAGCTTCCGGGGGTCTCGACATTCGAGCTCTGGACATTCCGAAGAAGCTTTTCGGGCAGGCACGACGATTCGACGAAGGTGGTTCTCTGACGGTCTGCGGTACGGCACTCATCGATACCGGCAGCCGAATGGATGAATCCATCTTTCAGGAGTTCAAGGGTACGGGCAACATGGAAATGGTGCTCAGTCGTGATCTGGCTGACCGTCGAATCTGGCCGGCGATTGATGTCAGTAAATCCGGCACGAGACGCGAAGAGAAGATTCTTTCACCGGAAGTGCTTGAGGGAACAACTCGCCTGCGTCGCAGTCTGGTGAGTCTGAACCCCGTCGAGGCGATGGAACAGCTGACTCGCACGATGGAGAAATTCACATCGAATGCGGAATTCCTGAAGCGAATTCAGGCCGTACTGTAGAGCGAGTTTGCTGCCCGGACATCAGCGCTTGTCGAAGTTCTGCGAGTCGGAACTGAACTGGCTCAGCCGAGTTTGCGGATTTCTTCCAGCAGCTGAGATCGCAGCTGTTCGATTCGTACGGGGTCTTCCAGCTTCTGCTGATTTTCATCGAGGACATAGAAAACGTCGACGACCTGGTCGACGTGAGTCGCGATGCGGGCCAGCTGAACGTGAAGTCCGTTCTCAAACAGTGTGTGGGCCAGCGTATAAAGCAGGCCCTGGCTGTCGCTGGCGAAAACGTCCACGACGGTGAACCGATCGGAACAGTCGTTGTCGAAAGAAACCTGAGGCTCCGGGCGAATTGTCAGCGGGTTCTTTTTCTGAAGACGATACAGGCTGCTTCTTCGGAAGACGCTCTCGACGGTTTTTCTGGCCATCAGCACGTCGCAGATGGCAGCGGCAACGGTTTCGATTCGTGATTCCGGCACGGTTCCCGAGAAGTCATTGTCGGTGACTCGGAACGATGCAATCACAACGGAGTCTGCTGTTGTGCAGATCTGCGCTGTGAGAATGTTCATTCGAAGGCCGGAGAGAATTCCGGCGATCTTGTGAAAACTGCCGCGTTCGTGTCTTACAGGAGCGAAGACGCGGTAGCTCACTGTGTGTGTCTCCGGATCGTACGCACCTTCGATTTTGACTTCACTTTCAGTGAGCTGCTGGATCATGTCCAGATCGCGTGCGATGCGATCCGGGTCTTCCGTCATCAGGTAAAACGGTGGCAGAGCATCCAGCTGCTGCTCGATCCATTTTGGCCAGACAGCTTCATCACTGTTCGAAGCGACGGGCACGATCGAAGCTCGGACGGTGTCACGGACGACTTTCAGTCGTTCCTGTTCCAGGTGGTTGTAGGGACGACCGCTCAGAATCTGCATGGCCCGATTGTAGAGGTCTGCGAGGAGTTCCCCTTTCCAGTCGGACCACACATCGGGGCCCACGGCGCGGATGTCTGCAACCGTCAGGACATACAGCATTCGGAGAAGTTCGGGAGCCCCGACGAGTCTCGCGAAATCCATCAGTACGGAAGGTGCAGAGATGTCCCTTCGAAAAGCGAGATTCGGCATCACCAGGTGGTGTCGTACCAGGAACTCCAGCATGCTTTTCTTGTTGGCCGCCATCTGAAGTCGCACGGCAAGCGTGTCGCAGATTTCTGCGCCGATAATGCTGTGGTCGCCTTCGCGGCCCTTTCCGACGTCGTGCATCAGCATGGCCAGATGAAGAGTTGCTCGATGTCGAACTCCACGATACGCCGACCCGACTGGCGATTCGTCAGTCTCAAAAGCCACCATTTCGTCCATGGCTTTGAATGTGTGTTCGTCGACGGTAAAGCTGTGATACTGATTGAACTGGATCAGGCAGCGAATACCGGCAAACGATGGGATGAGCCATTCCAGTACGCCGGTTTCGTACATGGCTCGAAGCGTATCCGGCAGGCCTCGTGTGGTTCGCAGAATATCACGAAACTTTGATGAAACGTCTCGGTCCGGTTCGGCGGGAAAGCGGGGAGCAAGTCTTCCGATGAACTGCCTCAGCCCTGGGGAGAGCGAAGCCTGATTTTCTGCGGCTGCGAGAAAAATATCCATCACTGCCGGCATGTTGTCAGACAAACGTTCGATCTGCGACTCATCCAGTTCGAGTACGCCATTGACAATGCGGAACCCCTGAACGGAACGTCTAGGCAGAAACGCGTTTCGAAGTCTGGTGAACAGTGAAGGGCGTTTCGGAAGTTCGGCAACGCGTCGGGCCACTTCAGCGACCTTGGATGTGTGGCTGAAGTACTCCTGCATGAATTCCTCTGCGGACCGCAGATTGTCAGCTGAATTTCCCTTTCGCAGAGCAGAAACCGTCAACTGCAGTTCTCTTGTCAGAACGTCCTGTTTCAGCTGACGAATGGAATGCAGGTCTGTTCGAAGAGCGGTGAGAAACTCATCTGCTGTCTGCAGAGCTTCCATCTCCTGTTCACTGATGTCGCCGTGCCGGACCAGTTCGGACAGATCGGAGTTGCCGTAACGAGCGAATGCGATCCATTGCAGAAGGTGAAGATCTCGCAGACCTCCGGGCGACTTCTTGATGTCCGGTTCCAGCTGGTTGACGGAGTTTCCTCGCGAAAGCCATTCATCGCGGCGCGCGGCGACGCACTGACGAATGATTTCATCGGCTCGGTCGCGGAATATCTTTCCGTGGATCTGTTTTGTCGCGCTGGCGGCAAGCTGTTCATTTCCGGCAATACAGCGGATCCCGATCAGTGATGTCGCAAACTGTAGATCTTCAGCTGCAAATCGGAGTACATCGTTCGGCGTTCGAATACTGTGTCCGATCTGCAGACCTGCGTCCCAGCAGTCTCTCACGATGGATTCCAGCACCGGCTGAACGGGAGCGATTGAGCTGGCGTCAATCAGAAACAGGAGATCGACATCCGAGAACGGTGCCGGGCGTCGACGACCGTTACCACCTGCTGCGATCAGGCAGAACATGGTATCGCCGGGTGAACGAAATTCCGGTCGACGATTCTCCACGATCCGGAGAAGCAGTTCATCCATTCGATCGGAGAACCACTCTGCAACGGCAATTCCGGCTTCGCCCGCCTGTCGCTTCTCGCCGACTTCTTTCCGTATTCGTGTCAGAATGGATCTTAGTTCGGGTCTGAGTGTGGCTGGACCTGAAATTCGAATGGGTTCTGTACTCACGACACCGGCTCACCACCGAACAGGCTGACGATGAAAATAAAAAAGCAGGCGCTCATAGAGCATGCCTGCTGAAGGATAGCCGGATTGACGTCCTGAACACAGGCACAGTGAGAAACTGTCTTCAGAAAGTGAAATCCTGAAGCCCCGTGATCACGCGGATCGATCAGACTACGACGATTGACGGGCTGAGAGCAGCTCAGATCGCCTCTTCGCCCATTTCGCCTGTTCGAATTCGAACCACCTGAAGCAGGCTGGAGACGAAAATCTTGCCATCGCCGATGGATCCCGTTCTTGCAGCTTCGCAGATGGTGTTGATGGCCGTATCAACTTCACCGTCGCTGACGACGACTTCCATTTTGACCTTCGGCATGAAGTCAACGGTGTATTCGGCACCGCGATACGTTTCTTTGTGACCACGCTGGCGACCGAAACCTCGCACCTCGGAGACCGTCATTCCATGTACGCCGATGCCCGTCAGAGCCGTTTTCACATCTTCCAGTTTGTAGTGACGAATGACTGCTTCCAGCTTCTTCATGGTCGGTGATTTTCCCAAATAAAGTTCACGAATTCTGTCCGAGTCTCAGCGCTGTACGCTGACTCTACCGCTGTCCGATCCTTCAGACGAGTATTTGATCCTATTCTCCTGGCATCAGGGAACGAAACTGCACCGGCAGAACAGAAAATCGGTCTTTCTTAGCTGCCTTCTGTACAGAGATGTACCCATCTACCACGTGGAAAGCAACTCCCGTGCCGACCGGAAAAGACCGACTTTCCGGGACAAATTTATAGGAGATGCATAATTTTTGTGCTCTGTGCAAAATATTTGAGCGAAACTCTGCTTTCGAAAACCAGAAACGCGGCCCTGCGGTTTGTCGACGGTGCATTGTTGTGCGGCGTATCATTTGCATTGTGGGATCAGAGGCAATCTGGAATCCGGTGACGTAGATCCGGACGGGAAGGTCGAAGAGCTGATTCAGAACGTGGAAATTGATGTTCACTATACTGCTCTGTTTTTTCGGATTCCTTGCCGGACATCTGGCTTCAATTCTGGGATGCTGGTTTGTTGACAGATCAGCAGATCCCGGGGTGCTTCGCTGTCGTTCCTGTGACAGCAGACGGCCACTGGTCATGCTGCTGCCTCTTTTTTCGATTCGACGATGCGGGCAATGCCGCAGCGCTGGTTGTCGATGGCCGGCTCTGGTTGCGTTACTCTCCGGCGCCGTTTTCGTGGCTCTTGGAACCGCTCTGGTGAGTCTGGATTGTCAGAAGGTCACCGAGGTTCGCCCGGAGAGCCCTCTCTGGCAGAATCGACTTCCTTTCCATTTGTCGCTGATCTTTCTGCTTCTGATCATTACCGTAACCGATTTTCTCGAATACACCATTCCTGACGCAGTCGTTCTGTCCGGAAGCCTGATTGCCCTCGTGACTGCGACGGTGAGCGGCGAACTGCAGATGATTCATGTCTGGGTCAACTGGGATTACGAGATGGTGGAACTCTACGGTCCCTATCTTCCCGACTGGATGAAGCACCATCAGCATCTCCATGGATTCGTCTGGAGCTTCTGCGGGCTGATCGCTGGCGCGTCTCTTGTGTGGATGATTCGCCTGTTGTCTCATTTTATTCTTGGACAACCTGCTGTTGGTTTCGGTGACGTTACACTAATGGCGATGATTGGCACTTATCTGGGATGGCAGCCGACTCTGTGTGCTCTGATTATCGCGCCACTCGCTGGAATTGCCGTTGGAGCAGCGACACGGCTTATCACCGGTCGGAGTTTTGTCGCCTTTGGTCCTTATCTCGCAGCGGGTGCAGTAATCGTTCTGTTCTCGTGGAGATATCTCTGGGAGGTGCTGCTCCTGCGACAGATCTTCAGTCACTGGCCGACGATCGCCGGGCTGATCATCGGGACGTTCGTCTTGCTGAGTTTTCTGCTCGCCGGCGTCCGAATGTATCGAATGATTCCGCTGGACCGGATTCGGAGCTGACATCGTCCGCTTTCGTTGAAACAATACGAAATCAGAAATCGGAGGCCCTGCGATGAAATCAGATCTGCTCAGTGTCACGTCGCGTCGAAAGATGCTGGAATCTGCTGGTCTGGGCTTTGGTGGCCTCGCTTTGAATGCAATGCTGGCATCGGAATCTCAGAATTCTGCTCCTTTCGCCCCGAGATCGCCGCATCATCAGCCTCGAGCAAAGCGTGTGATCTTCCTTTACATGCCTGGGGGGCCGTCTCATGTCGACCTGTTTGATCCCAAGCCAGAGCTGCTGAAGAGAAACGGAAGTCCGCTGCCATTTGAGAAACCACGACTGGAGCGAACGAAGACGGGAAACCTTCTGGCTTCACCATGGAGATTTCGACAGTACGGAGAAAGCGGGACACCGGTCAGTGAGCTTCTTCCGGAGGTCAGTCGATTCATGGACGATCTCTGTGTGATCCGATCCATGCGCGCCGACAACATCAATCACACCGGGGCAGCGCTTCAGATGTGCACCGGGGAGCAGGCTTTTTCGCGTCCCAGTATGGGATCGTGGCTCACGTACGGCCTCGGAGCTGAGAATCAGAATCTGCCTGCATTTGTCGTTGTCAGCCCGGCTGCGGTCTTTCAGGGCGCGCAGCTCTGGGCATCCAGTTTTCTGCCTGGAGTTTATCAGGGAACACTTGTTCGTGACCTGAAGAATCCCGTGGCCAATCTTCAGAGTCCATCTGCAGATCTGTCGCAGCAGAGAGCGAAGCTGGATGCTCTGGCCGGTTTTAATCGCATTCATCAGAAGCAGCGTCCGATAGACAGTGCGCTCAATGCACGGATGGAGGCATTCGAACTGGCGTTTCGCATGCAGAAGTATGCTCCCGAAGCGTTCAGCCTTTCCGGCGAGAGCGCTCAGGTTCAGAAACTTTATGGACTTGATGATCCCGTAACGGATTTATTTGGTCGACAGTGTCTGATGGCACGGCGACTGGTGGAACGGGGAGTTCGCTTTGTGCATTTGTTTGACGCGCCGGTCAACAACGCGTGGGATCATCACGGGGGGCTTCGTGAAAACCTTCCGAAGAGATGTAAGGCGGTTGACCGACCAATCGCTGCGCTGCTTCATGATCTGAAATCCAGCGGACTTCTGGAGGACACTCTGGTACTCTGGGGAGGAGAATTCGGGAGGACACCAACAGCCGAAGGGAACAACGGTCGGGAACATCACCCGTTCGGGTTTACCATGTGGATGGCGGGCGGGGGCATTCGTGGTGGAATGGTGCACGGAGCGACCGATGAATTCGGATGGCACGCAGTTCAGGACGTGGTCCATGTTCACGATCTCCATGCAACAATTCTGCATCTGATGGGATTCGATCATGAACGCCTGACGTTTCGTCACGGAGGCAGAGACTATCGTCTGACTGATGTTCACGGCGAAGTTGTGACACCGATACTCGCATAGCATCTGAATGTGGAGACTGTTTCTGATGAAGTATTCGCGACGCGGACTTGTTCTTTCGACGGTCGGTGCATTGACAGCAGGCGTCCTTCATTCCGTTCCGGAGGCGATGTCTGGAACTCCCCGCTCCGGAAGAGTAGATCCGCCGAAGATTCGAATCGGACAGATTGGTGTCGGGCATGCTCACGCCTCGAAGCTGTCTGTCTATCGGAATTCACCGGACTACGAAGTCGTCGGGATTGTCGAACCCGATGAGGAGCTGCGGCGCCGCGCTGAAAAACTGCCCGTCTATCAGGGACTTCCCTGGATGTCTCAGGAGCAGCTGCTGAATGTCGCGGGGCTTCAGGCGGTTCTTGTGGAAACACGCGTTCGTGATCTTCTGAAGACGGCTGAAGTCTGCATCGCAGCCGGGCAGCACATCCACCTTGATAAGCCAGCCGGGGCCTCGCTGCCGCATTTCCGAAAGATCATTGCAGACGCCGAGAAGAAGTCGCTGCTTGTTCAGATGGGGTATATGTACCGGTATAACCCCGGAGTGAAACTGCTGCGTGAATTTCTTCAGAACGGATGGCTGGGGGAGATTTTTGAAGTTCATACTGTGATGAGCAAGGTCGTTGATCCGGAGAGCCGGAAAGAACTCGCGGAGTTTCCCGGTGGTATCATGTTTGAACTGGGCGGACATATCGTTGACCTGGTCGTTGCCATTCTCGGAAAACCGGATTCTGTGACGCCCTTTGCGAAACACTCGTCTCCGATTCAGGATGGACTGCTGGACAATATGCTTGCTGTCTTTGACTACCCAAAGGCATCCGCATCCGTGAAATCAGCGGCAATCGAAATTGACGGCGGCGAACGGCGTCACCTTGTGGTCTGCGGTACCGAGGGAACCTTTCAGATACAGCCGCTCGACAATCCTTCCGTTCGGATGACTCTGCTTCGTCAGCGAGAGCAGTATTCGAAGGGCTATCAGACAGTGAACCTGCCGAAGTATGTTCGATACGTTGATGACGCAGCCGATATGGCGAGAATTCTGCGTGGAGAGAAATCCTCGGATTTTTCGTATCAGCATGATCTGACAGTTCAGGAGTGCCTGCTTCAGGCGTCCGGCGTTTCGACCGAAACTTTCTGAGATGTCAGCCCGAACACCTTGACGAGCACTCGTTTATCGCGGCGTCCATCGAACTCACCATAAAAGATCTGTTCCCATGGGCCGAGATCAAGCTTTCCGTCAGTCACCGCCACAACAACCTCTCGTCCCATAATCTGACGTTTCATATGTGCATCGGCGTTGTCTTCACCTGTTCGATTGTGTGCATAGGTTTGCGGTGAGGCGTCAAACGGTGCGAGCGTTTCCAGCCAGCGTCGGTAATCCTGATGCAGTCCTGGTTCGTCGTCGTTGATGAAGACACTCGCCGTGATGTGCATGGCATTGCAGAGCAGCATGCCGTCCTGAATTCCGCTGTCAGAAACGATACTGTCAATCTTCGATGTGATGTTCAGAAATCCCATGCGTTCAGGGATCCGAAATGTCAGGTATCTGGTGACTGATTTCATCATTGTTGTCCGCCGCCCTACTGCTGAGTGTCTGATCGGATGTTGGCAGGCGAATGTGCTGCCAGTCAGCGTTACAGGACAGGAATCGTCTTCATCTCTGTGAGATCGTCAACTGATGAGCCAGCAGAAAGGGTCGTGTTCGAGCTGTCTCAGTGATTCCCGGAAACGTCGGAGGTTCATGATCCCGGGAGAGCTTATGCGTCGAATCTGCCGTTCTGGAAAGACTCTGTGACCTCGATGTGTAATTTCACATCAGGCGTGTTAACGTTTCCCGACATTTCGGGCGTCTTCACAGGCCTCGAATCAGCCAATGTCCGGGAACGACGACTGACAAAGCGAGTGCATTGCCGGAATGTGGCCGATCGCTTTCTCAGGACTTCAATCAGCAGGAATCGTATCGATGAGCGGAATTCAGATTACTGAGACAGGAATTGTCTACCGGAATCCAAAGCCGTACCTGCGTTCCCTGCATACCTGGCATCCTTCGATTGCGCTCCTGCACGACGGAAGTCTGCTTGCGGGGTTTGACGTCGGTCAGGCTGTCGAATCGCTCGACTACCATACCTGCACAGCGAGATCGTGCGATGGAGGTCGAACCTGGTCAGCTCCCGTTCCACTGATGAATGATCCTGTTCAGCGAAGGTCGACGCATTCCGTCCGAATTGGTTCACTCAATGACGGGACGCTGATGGCGTTCGGAGGCCGATTTTACCGAGATGATCCGGAGGAAGGTCTGACGAATCGGACGAACATGGGATATGTGGCCATGGATCTGATTCAGCTGACGAGTACTGACGGCGGTCAATCATGGGATGGCCCCGTCACGATCAGTGCGCCGCTGATCGGCCCGGGATTTGAAATCTGTCATCGCGTCATTGAGCTGAATGATGGACGGCTTCTCGCGCCAACAGCCACCTGGAAAGGATGGCATGGAGAAGCTCCCCATGGTATGCAGGCCATTGCACTGATTTCTCATGATCGAGGCCGGACCTGGCCGGAGTGGATGACGGTGGTTGATCAGTACGAACAGGGGATTGTATCCTGGGAACAGGGACTGACTCAGCTTCGCGACGGCAGGCTTCTCGCGGTGGTCTGGTGTTTCGACGAAAGGTCCGGGAAAAGCCTTCCGAACCGCTGGGCGATTTCTGCTGATGGTCAGACTTTCAGCGAGCCGATGCTGAACGGGATGGCTGGAGAAACGGCCAAGATCATCACGCTGACGGATGGTCGTGTTCTTTGTCTTTATCGACGACTCGACCGACCCGGGCTGTGGGCATCCCTCGTGACGATCGAAGACAATTGCTGGAGAACGGAGGCAGAACTTTCAGTCTGGAGTGGCGGTCGTTCCGGCATGCTGGGTGAACATACATCTTCGAGTGACGAGCTCAGCGCTCTGAAGTTCGGATTTCCGAGCATGGTGCAGCTTCCGAATGGTGACGTGATCGTTGTATTCTGGTGTCTGGAGGACGGTATTCATAACATTCGGTGGGTTCGGCTTCAGACACTGTGAAACAGAGAAAGAACAGAGTGGAATTCATGAAACTCCAGGGCAGAATTGCGCTTGTGACGGGTGGTGCTCGCGGAATCGGAATGGGATGTGCGCTCGAACTTGCCAAACTGGGCGCCGATATTGCTGTGAATGATCGGGCTCAGAATTCGGAAACCGATGCAACGATTCGAGCGATCGAGTCGCTGGGACGACGAGCAATCCTTCTGGAGGGAGACGCCTTTTCGGAGGATGGATGCGAAAGTATCGTCAATCGAACGCTGGAAACCTTCGGACGAATTGATACCCTGGTCAGTAATCCGGCCTTTTCCCGACGAGGAGCATTTCTCGAATACTCGTCAGAGCTGTTCAATAAAACGCTTCAGGGAACGCTCGCCGGCGGGTTTTATATGAGCCAGCGCGTCGCGCGCCATATGGTCAGTCGGGGAGGGCGAGGCAAGATCGTCTTCATTTCCAGTGTGCATTCGATCATCCCGTATGCCAACGCATTTGCCTACAATGCGGCAAAGAGCGGGCTCAAGCACATGGCTCGAACCATTGCGGCCGAACTGTTGCCTCATCGGATCAATGTCAACGTCATCGACCCCGGTTGGATTGATACTCCGGGCGAGCATGCGACTTTTGGAAGCGAGGCCATGGCAGCTGCTGGTCCGGCGACACCCTGGGGAAGACTGGGCACTCCCGAAGATATCGGAAAGGCTGCTGCATTTCTGAGTTCGGATGACGCTGACTATATCACCGGCACCAATCTGGTTGTTGACGGCGGCTGGTGTCTGAAAGCGGCACTCCCGTCCCCGGTAGACTGATCGGTCCGGCGCCGTGACACGTTCGCTCTGCGGGCCGTGTTTTTCTGCCGGACGTTTTTCTGCCGGCCATGGTTGTCAATCAGGACTGGTGTTCAGACAATTCTGCGGAAGTTCTGTTTTGTGCCTTCCGGGTGATTCTGAAAACTGAAACGCTGGCTGCAGGGGCATTCTGATGTTCGATTCGAAACTGAAGGCGCAGTACGACCGGGATGGTTATGTCGTGGTGCGTCAGCTTCTTTCTGCTGAGGATTTTCGTGATCTGCAGCAGGAGCTTGAACGATATGTTCGTGAAGTCGTGCCGACTCTTCCTGAGACGGCCGCATTCTACGTCGACCGTTCTCGGCCGGAGACGCTGAAGCAGATGCAGCATATGCAGGTTGATCCATTCATGTGTGATTATGTGAATCATCCTCGGTGGAATGCACTTGCAGAGTGTCTGGTTGGCGAATCCGTTTCCTGTGATGCTCCTGAATGGTTCAACAAGCCACCGGGAGAAGACGCACCGACGCCGCCCCATCAGGACAACTACTACTTCTGTCTGAAGCCTCCGAATGTTGTGACTCTCTGGATGGCGATGGATCGTGTCGATGAGGCCAACGGCTGCGTGCGGTACATTGCAGGATCGCATCTTCGAGGTATCCGACCTCATGGCAAGTCGTCAGTTCTCGGGTTCTCCAAAGGAATCACGGACTACAGTGACGCCGATCGAGCAGTGGAGGTCCTTACTGATCTTCAGCCCGGCGATGTGATCGCGCATCATGGGAACACGATTCATCGAGCTGAACCGAATCGGAGTTCCAGTCGCCATCGGAGAGCTTTTGCGATGGTGTTTCGCGGTGTGAGCTGCCAGAAAGACGAGGAAGCATATGCTCGTTATGAGGCCGACCTGCGTCATCAGCATGATCAGCTGGGAATTGCCCGGTAACCCAAAAGTCGTTCGCGAGTCGGAAGATCTGAAGTGATGAATTATCGCCGCACCTGTCGTCTGGTGACCCTCGGGTGCAAAGTCAATCAGTATGAAACTCAGCTTGTTCGCGAAGCGCTGGAGCAGCACGGCTTTCATGAAGCACTGGAGGAAGAGCCGGCAGATCTCTGTGTGGTCAACACATGCACTGTGACCAACAACGGCGATTCACGATCTCGCCAGGTGATTCGTCAGCTTCACCGTCAGAATCCCGGAACCCGAATTATCGTGATGGGATGTTATGCAACCCGCGATCCTCGAGCTGTCAGTCAGTTGCCCGGTGTGATCGAGGTCGTGACCGATAAACGCGAACTGCCGGATGTTCTGTCTCGATTCGGTATCCACGATCTGCCCGCACAGATCAGCGGATTTGAGGGCCACCGGCGTGCATTCATCAAGATTCAGGACGGCTGCATCCTGAAGTGCTCGTACTGCATCATTCCGACAGTTCGCCCGGGGCTTCGAAGTCGTTCGATTCAGGATATTGAAACGGAAGTCCGGCAGCTGGTTGAAAACGGATACCGCGAGATCGTGATCAGCGGGATTCATATGGGACACTACGGGATTGATCGACCCGGTGTCGGAGGAAAGTTCGGCACCGAACGACTCTGGCATCTGCTCGAACGACTCGACCAGATTCCCGGAAACTGGCGAATGCGACTTTCCAGTATGGAAGCGGTTGAGCTGAGCAGAGATTTTCTGGCAGTGGCCGGACAGTGCGAGCATCTTTGTCCGCAGTTTCATCCGGCTCTTCAGAGTGGAAGTAATTCCGTGCTGTCGAGGATGCGTCGTCGATACCGCGTTGAGAGTTTTCTTGATCGTCTGGACGAGATACGGGAGGTTCTTGGAGACAATACGGCTTTCTCAACGGACGTTATCACGGGATTTCCAGGAGAAACCGACTCTGAGTTTGAGGAAACGCTCAATACCTGTCGGAAGGCGAAATTCATGAAGATTCACGTCTTTCCGTTCAGCCGACGCGACGGGACTCCCGCAGCGGAGATGCCACTGCAGGTTCCTGCTGATGTGATCCGAGAACGTGTTCAGATTCTGACTCAGCTGGAAAGAGAGCTCGCCGTAGATTTTTATCAGCAGCACCTGTGTACCGAAGGAATGGTTAACAGTGAGTCAGCAGGCACACTCCTGGAAGTCCTGGTGGAGAATACAAAGTCTGTCAGAGATGGTTATGTCTGCGGGACTGACCGATACTACATGCCCGTGGAAGTTCCCGGTACCAGTGACGATCAGGGACAGCTGGTTTACTGTCGCGGAATCCGGGCGGACAGGAACGGGATCACTGCGGAGCGTGCTGACTCCACGAAAGCGGCCGTCTGCGGCGCATCGCAGGGGGTATCCACATGTCAGTTCTGATAGCGATTGAGGGTATCGACGGCGCCGGAAAGGGAACTCAGACTGCAAAACTGACCGGGTCATTGAGGGAGCTCGGATACCGTGCCGAAATGCTTCAGTTTCCCCGCTATTCGGCGACTCGCTTCGGAAGTGCCATCGGAGATTTTCTCAACGGCCGGTTCGGGAGTCTGCAGGAAGTGCATCCGCAACTGGCATCGGTTCTGTACGCAGGGGACCGCTATGAGTCACTGCCGGTTCTGAAACAGCTGATGTCCGAAAACGATGTCGTCGTACTGGATCGATTTGTTGGTTCCAACCTGGCTCATCAGGGAGCCAAGCTGCAGGAACCCGAGCGGTCCCGTCTTCTCGGGTGGATTGAAGAAATCGAGTATGAGGTATTTCAGCTTCCGCGTCCCGATCTGACGCTGCTGATTGATATGTCTTCGTCGTGGAGTCGTGAACTGGTCTCTCGGAAGGCTGCTCGCGATTACACGGAACAAACTGCTGATCTGCAGGAAGCTGACAGTCCTTACCTCGAGAAAGTAAGGCTCTGTTATCGGGAGATCGCAGTTTCGCGGAGCGACTGGACACTCATCGAGGGAGTTACGCCTTCCGGCGATCTGCGGTCCATCGATGAGATCGCCGGCGACATCCGTGAGCGTGTCTGCAGTGTTATGGCTGCAGATCGGAACTCCGGTCGGCATCAGGCATCATCGCTCTGACTCGCGTTCCGGAATCGGTGCAGAAACTGTTGTGGCTGCAGATTCAGGCAACGCGTTCTGTTCGAATGGGCCGTTCACCGTTCTGGAACCAATGCTAAGCCGCACGCGTCCGGGATGCAGTGTCCGGATCAGAATCTTCTTCTGCATCACCGGCATTTCGAGCTGGGGACTTCGCGTCGGAGAGTTTACGGAGTTTCGAATAGTCGGGGAGTTCCTCGAGTGACTGAAGCCCGAACATCATGAGAAACTGGCGCGTGGTCTCGTAAAGAAAAGGTCGTCCGAGTGAATCATCTTCGCCGGCGATTCGAACGAGTCCTCGATCAATGAGCTGACGGATCATTTCAGACGACTGGACGCCACGAATCGCTTCCACGTCAGCGCGAGTCACTGGCTGTCGATAGGCGATGATCGTCAGTGTTTCCAGAGACGGTGCTGTCAGTTTCAGTTGTGACTGACGCTCATGAAGCCGATCGAGCCATGGAGCGAACTGCGGCCGTGTCATCAGGAGGTATCCTGCTGCCGTGGATTCAACACGGAATGCTGACCCGCCGCGATCGTATCCCTCATTCAGGATCTGGATCAGTTGTTTAACTTCGCGATGATCAATCAATCGAGCCATCTGCACAAGTTTACGGGCAGAGATTGGTCCATCAGAGATCAGCAGTACCGCTTCCATGCGAGCAAGTCGGTTGGATCGGATAAGGCTGCCGTCGCTGAGGAAACGACTCTGCTCATGTCCTCCCGGAACAGAACCACGCCTGCGACGGAAGGCATTCCGCCGTAAAGCGCGACGGAACTCGTCTGAGGCTGAGACACTCTGGTCGCGATTGTCCGCTGAGTGGCGGGACTGCAGTCCTTCATATCCGCGAGTCAGCGCACGCCGAAAGGAATCCGGTCCTCGCATCTGCGTCACTCTCCGGGATCCGTTTTCCGGGGGACCTTCCGACCACCGGAGTTTTTCATTTTCCAGCGTGAGACCTGTTGATGCACGCTTCGAAGCACATCTTCACGTGATGTTCCCACAGCTTCAAATCGATAGACCATGTTGTCGCTGTCACCACGGAAGAACACTGCCAGTCCGGTTTCGGTTTCTGATTCCGGAACAGCGAACCAGAACGTTCGCATGGCGCCAAGTTCATTCAGCTGCTGTATCAGGATTGTCTCGGATGCCTTCGACGGCTCAGGAGCAGAAGACGGTGCGATTTCGGGAGAAGACCCATCAGCGCTGAACGGATCTGAAGGATGTTCCGGAATCGCGGGGGTGAGTTTTACGGGAGGCGAATCGTTCGTTTCGCCCGATGCACCGGGGCGAGGAGACTCTGACCGTCTGTCGGAACCTTCAGATCCGTGTTCGTCGGTCTCCTCCGATTCCGGAATTCCTTCCGGAGCCGGCATCGGTTCGAGGTCGAACTCGCTCAGAGCGTCGTCCTGAACGGCTTCATCGGCCGCACCAAGGTCAGTTGATGTGAAACCGGATGTTGGGACTGGGGGGCGAAAAATGGCCAGTGCCGGCACGATGACGAGCGGGATCGTCATAATGAAAGTGGACAGAATTCCGCTTCGCTGCGATTCCATTCGATTTTTCCAGTAGCGTCATGCCGTGGCTTCCTGCAGCGGCAGATATTGCCGCAATCTACGGCTTCTTCGAATTCATCACAATCTCAGTTTTCCAGGAGATGTCGTCTGTTTCGCGTCGGCAGACATCCCTTTCTGAGGAATCAGAGAAATCGATCTGCACGAATCTGGCCGAATGATCTATTATCTGGTCGAAATTCCTGTGGTAGTCAGGAGATGCGAGGAATTCAGCAGGGGTCATTTATGAATCACGAAGTCAGACGACGGTTGTCCGGGTCCGCAGATTCTGATCTTTCTCGGCGTCAGTTTTCGCTTGCTGTCGCGGGGATGGCCGCTTTGTTTTCCGAGGGTACTCGATGTCTTTCGGCGGAAACGGAGCATCCGCTGGAGCCGGCAATTCGACACGCTCAGACGAGCCTGCAGAAGGCTGAAGAACTGGAAGGGTATGAAGTTACCTTTTCCAAGAAGGAAATCGTCGGTCGATCTCTGATCAGTCAGCAGATGCGAATGAAGGTGCGTCACAACCCCTTCAGCGTCTATATGTATTTCGAAAAGCCGAACGAAGGTCGGGAAGTGATTTTCGTTGAGGGCAAGAACAACAACAACCTCCTGGTACACGAGACAGGCATCGCATCGCTTATCGGAACGCTCGAACTGTCCCCAACCGGGAGCCAGGCGATGTCTGAGAACCGATACCCGATCACCAGGGTCGGGATCGCGAATATGGTTCGTCTGGTGATTAAGCAGTGGGAAGCTGAGAAGCAATTCGGAGAAACCGATGTTAAGTATTTCAAAGACGGGAAGGTGGGAGAATACACCTGTCGTGTGATCGAGAGTTCCCATCCGCAGCCCAGAAAACAGTTTCGATTTCATCGAACGCGTCTCTGGATTGATGAAGAGTCCGGGCTGGCTGTTCGCTGTCAGCAGGCAGGTTTTCCGTCGGCACCCGGTGCAGAACCTCCGATTATCGAGGATTACACGTTCACGCGAATTCGAAAGGATGTCCGCCTGACCGATCGTGACTTTGATACAAAGAATCCTGGATATCGATTCTGAACGGAGACCTCGGGCACTGAGGTCTTGCCTTTCGAGCCCGAAGAGGTTCCGTTGCATTCCCTGCCACCAGCAGGCATTGAGTTCGGTTTGATCATGATTGTTGAAACGTCGCCCGCTGCGGTTCATCAGCTTGTCCGAAATGCTCGTCGGACGAATCGATCGATCGGGCTCGTTCCGACGATGGGGGCTCTTCACGCGGGACACAGCAGCCTGATCGAGGCGGCTCGCCGCCAGACGGACTTTGTTGTCGTCACGATCTTCGTCAATCCGACTCAATTCGGCCCCAACGAAGACTTCACCAGATATCCAAGAACGCTGGAGTCGGACCTTCAGATCTGTCGTGATGCAGGTGCGGATCTGGTTTTTGTTCCGAACGTTGAGTCGATGTATCAGCGGTCCGCACAGACTCGAGTGACGGTCACTGAACTGACCACGCGGCTCGAGGGACTTTCCCGGCCGGGTCATTTTGATGGTGTCTCCACCGTCGTGGCGAAGCTCTTTCTGATTACTGATCCGGACAAGGCATTCTTTGGTCAGAAAGACTTTCAGCAGCAACTGGTGATTCGCAGGATGGTCGACGACCTGAACTTTCCGGTCACCGTCGTTACCTGTCCGATTGTTCGAGAGCCGGACGGGCTGGCGATGAGCAGTCGGAACCGATATCTGTCTCCGGAGGAGCGAGAGAGATCTCTGCGGATTTCCGGGACGTTGCGACTTGCCATGAATCTGGCAGAAACGACATCATTGTCGTCGGCCGAGATTTCCGTTCGCATGTTCGAATACCTTTCCGCGCTGGATGGTATTCAGGTTAGTTACGCAATCATTGCAGATATCGAATCACTGGAACCGCTGGATGGTCGTTTGCCGCCGGGCGAGCGTGCTGTCGCATTGATCGCGGCTCGCGTCGGCACGACTCGTCTGATCGACAACGAAATCATTACATTTCACTGATATCGGCACTGACTCCCCGCATGTTGACGACAGGTAACGCGAATGCGAACGGTACTGCTTCGATTTGTCTTTGAGGATTTCTGGCAGTGGCAGTCTGTCGCCAACGAGTTTCATATCGGAGCAGGATGGCTCCTGATTCTGTTTGTTCTGACGATGTGTGCCGCAGGCCTCAGAGCATGGCTGGTCAGTCACGATGTTCGGCAGGCGTTTTCTGCTGCCGGATTCTGGATGATGTTTCCTGCTGCCATCCTGGCGATCAGGATACTTCGGCTTCCTGTTGTCTCCACCGGGATTCCGGTGTTCGGTTATGGCTTCATGCTGTTTGTGGGATTCACCAGCGCTACGGCACTTGCTTCGTCCCGGATTCGACAGATCGGTCAGCCCCCTGATGTGATCTGGGATCTGATGCTCTGGATCCTGATTCCCGGACTGATCGGGGCGAGGGTGAACTTCCTTCTGGCGGAGGGCAGGGGGCTGCTGGCAACGAAACAGGGGTTCGCAGACAAGCTTGTTGCCGCTGTCGCGCTCTGGGACGGAGGAATCGTATTCTATGGCTGCGTCGCCGGGGGAATCATCGGCCTGCTGGTGTTCTGCTGGCGTCGTGGAATCAGTCCGCTTCCGATGTGTGACGTCCTTGCACCGTCATTGTTTCTTGGCGAGGGATTCGGAAGAATCGGCTGTTTTTTGTATGGCTGTTGTTTCGGTCGCAGCTGCGATCTTCCGTGGGCTGTCCGGTTTCCTCAGGACAGTCTGACCTGGTCGGTCCTCTCAAGGCGAATTCCATCGGGAGTGGAAGGACTCAAGACGATCCCGCTTCATCCGACGCAGCTTTACAGTTCAGCCGCTGCGTTCCTGCTTGCCGGAGTGCTTTCGTTCTACTTCAGACGTCGGTCCTTCGACGGCGCTGTTCTCGGGCTGGCCTGGATCCTCTATCCGGTCAATCGATTTGTTCTCGAAACCTTCCGCGATGACACCACTGGGCTTCAGCTGCTGGGGATTACTCTGCCGCTTGGGCAATGGGTCAGCGTTGCGCTGCTGCTGACCGGGATTCCGGCGATGCTTTGGTTTGCGAAACGCGGAAAGCTGACTGGGCCGAATCCCAGGAGGCTCTGACAAAACCGGGACAGGCACTTCTGGCGGTTACCTGTCTCAATGATTTCAGATTCTCGGCGGGGCCATTCCCGGTCTTGCTAAGCGCTCTAAGTGTCGATCCTGATAATCTCGAGCCGCAGCTTTCCGGCGGGAATATCGACCTCGACTCGGTCACCGACTTTCTTTCCGATCATCGCCTGACCGATCGGACTTGATGTCAGAATCTTCATCACGTCGCCGTCGTAATCCTCTTCCCCGGGCCCCACGAGCTCGTAGGCTTCTTCCATATCATCTCGGAGATCCTTCACGGTGACTCGAGCGCCAAAAACGACGACATCCTTCGGGAGATCACTCTTTTCGACGATATAACATGACGACAGTTTGGATTTCAGCTGGTTGATCTTTGCCTGCAGATATCCCTGCTTTTCTCGCGCGTCGTGGTACTCGGCATTCTCTTTCAGATCGCCTTCTTCCCGCGCGGTCTTGATACGCTCCGTGACGGCCGGCATCTCGATTTCCTCCAGGACGCGAATTTCTTCGCGGAGTTTTTCGTGACCTTCACGGGAAATCGGCTGGCGTTCCATGACGTGAACCTCGACACTCGTTATTCGTCTGATGGGATCAAATTCAGTTCATTCGAAATCGACAAATGGCAACGGCGGCTGAAAGAGATTCTTTCAACCGCCGAGCAGTCGTTGATTTGCAGTCCCGATTATAGCCTTCGAAATGCTCAGGGGCTACCGAATTTCTTTCCACAGTCCGCTTTTCGCGCTGACCAGTACAGCTTCACAGACCTGCTGGGTTTCGAGAGCATCCCGGAATGTCGGTCCGCACGCTGTTCCGGATTCGAGTGAGGCCAGGAAATCGGCAACCTGATGCACAAAAGTGTGCTCGTAACCAATCTGCAGGCCGGGAACCCACCAGTGACCCATGTAGGGCATGTCACCGTCAGTGACGTGAACCTGATGCCATCCGCGGATCAGAGAGTTGTCGTTGTGGTCGAAATATTCAAGTCGATGAAGGTCATGGAGATCCCACTTGATTGATGCTTTCTCTCCATTGATTTCAAAGGTATAGAGCGCTTTATGGCCACGAGCATATCTCGTGGATTCGAACAGCCCGAGCGATCCGTTGCTGAACCGACAGAGAAACGCACAGGCATCGTCGATGCCGACTTTTTCCACCTTCCCCGTGAGATTGTGTTTTCTCTCCTTGATGAAGGTTTCGGTCATCGCTGTCACGGAGGAAATGGAGCCGTTCAGCCAGATCGCGGTGTCGATACAATGTGCCAGGAGGTCTCCGGTGACGCCGGAACCGGCCGCTGCAGCATCCAGTCTCCACAGTGCGGCGCCTCCCTGCGGTAGATCCGCATTGATCGTCCAGTCCTGAAGGAAGTTTGCTCGATAGTGAAAGATTCTGCCGAGACGTCCTTCATCGATCAGCTTTTTGGCCAGAGACACGGCAGGAACACGGCGGTAATTGTACCAGACTGTGTTGGCCACTTTCGCCTTTTCTATGGCTTCCACCATCTTCAGGCCTTCGACAGGATTCATCGCCAGTGGTTTCTCACAAAGCACCATCTTGCCTGCTTCTGCCGCAGCAATGGCAATCTCTGCATGAGAATTGTTCGGCGTGCAGATATCGATTGCATCAATATCCTTCCGAGCGATCAGTTTGCGCCAGTCCGTTTCGGTTGATTCAAACTGCCACTGGTCTGCGAATTTTCGAACCTGATCTTCACTCCGGCCGCAGATCGCTTTCAGAACCGGGCGGTGTTTCAGTTCAGGAAAAAAATCGTTCACACGTTTGTACCCATTGGTATGAGTACGCCCCATGAACCCATAACCAATCAGTCCGATATTCAATGGTTTCATGAATCCCTGTTCCTTTGTCAGATAGAGTTGTGTTTCTGCGGAAGATCTTCTGCGAACGATAATGGCCGGGGCGGCCTGATTACAGGTGGTTTCAAAACCGGGACTGGCTCCCGATGAACGCGATTGTTCCCGGCAAATTCAGCAGCGGCAAGGTTGCCTGTACCGGTTTTGAAATGCGATCTACGACCAGCCGTGTGATTCCTGAACGCGAATCATCGATTCAAGAATGGTGTTCCAGGTCTTCGGTGTTTCGAGCATCGCATTCGGGAACATGCAGCCGTCCCAGCAGATGTGCTGCATGCCGCGTTCTGATGCCCCCTTCAACCAGTACCCGGCACATTTCACGATGTCCAGCTTTCCGTTCGGGTCGTCAGCCGGACAATGCTTGCCCGTCTTGTCATGCGATCCGGCGCCATGAACGTGACCATCATTCTGTGCCACATGAAAGTCGATCGTCCAGGGGCGGAGTTTGTCTGTCATCTTCTCGTAGGCAGCATAGAAATCCGCATCGGAATAACCTTCTTTCACAAGAGCACACTCCGGGGCGTTGTAGCCAAGAAGGTAAAGATAGGTGTGAGCAAGGTCAGCCTGAAATCCGAGCGATTCAGGCATGCCAACTTCTTCAAGGAGGTTCAGCATATCCTTCCAGCTGTGCATCCCGGCCCAGCAGATCTCACCTTCAGCGGCCAGTCGCTGACCATGATCAGCCGCGATCTTCGCTGCTTCACGGAACGTACCGGCGATCTTTGACGTATTGACTTTGGGATTCTCTCTCCATTTGGCAACCCCGAATTCTGCGGAGTCGATACGGATCACTCCGTATTTTCGAACCCCGTGTTTCTCGAAAAGTCCGGCGATTCGGCAGGCCATCCGGACTGCGCTCAGGAATTTCTCCCGAGCGGCATCGTCACCCATCGCTGAGTCACCTACGGTGCCGGGCCACACAGGCGCAACCAGTGACCCGACATTGAACCCATAACCTGCAATCTGATCTGCGATTTTCAGAATTTCGCTGTCGCTGGCTTCCGGATTCGTATGCGGCAGAAAGAGAAAATAATCAATGCCATCAAACTTTCTGCCGTTGACGCTGGCTGCAGCTGTCAGCTTCAGCATGCGGTCGAGGCTGATTGGCGGTTCCTGTCCTTCACCATCCCCCTTGCCAACCAGACCAGGCCACATTGCATTGTGCAGTTTTGGAAGTTGATGCGCCATTGGGGCGGACCTTTCTGTATCCATAGATCCATGAAGAGGGCAAAGGGAAATGATTCAACGCTTTTCGAAGCTGTGCGGTCCGGACTCGGACGGACCCTGAGAAACGATGTGTCAACGCGTTACATGAGAGTTATCTACGTTTGTGGTCGCCAACATTCGGGGCCTCTGGCTGTGCATCCGGGCCAAAGTATCGCAGACTGACGAGCGGCTCAGTGCCCGTGTTCTCGAACTCAATAGCTTCGGCTGCTGCCCTGGCAGTCACGAATACCTCGTCCTCAGTCATTTCACCGAACCGGATCATGCTGGGGGACTGAAGTGTCAGTTTGCCGATTCGGCCATAGCCCTGAACCGTGACAAGACCGTATGCGCCACTATCCTTGATGCGGCATTTTGCACCCGGCTGCAGAGTCAGTTCTTTGGCTGTGAAGAGCTGCTGGCCATTCACTTTTCCATAGACGATCCAGCGGTCAACCCAGCCCAACCCCTGTTCGCTGACAATCGGTTCGATGTAATTGTTGTCTTTGAAGTTCGGGTCGACGTTCTTCTCCCAGTCGAGGGCATCGACCAGATATTTGTTGTCGTTCTGGAACTCTGGCGGAAAATTCTTCGCCAGAAGTTCTCTCGGGACAGTTCGCCCTTCAACAAGGTTCTGATACATCGCAAAGATATCGCTTCCCCACTGTGGTTCATACGTGACAAGCGATCCTGGTGCATGCAGAACGCAGGGCGGAATCAGCCAGCCGGTTCCCGGTTTGAGTCGGTAGGCTTTGGAAAGGTCGAGCAATCCGTTGTCGCCCTTGTTCCATCGATCGAGGCAGTCAATGACATCCTGTTTCGTTGTGCCTGGTTCCAGCCCCATGAACGTATACGGAAAATCATTTCCGATCTGGTTCATCTGCGGAGGAAAATAATAGCTCTCTGGTTTTCCTTCCTGCCCGACCTTTGCGGCCTGTTCGGCGTTCTGGTGCATGTGATGCGGAATTGGTCCCATGTTATCGAAGAACTTCGAATAGACAGGCCACTTTCCGTAGGTCTTCCAGATGTGGTCGCCGATCACTTCGTTTTTCAGTTCTGCGACAACATCACGCAGCAGGAACCGCTGCCCCCCATGAACGCAGTATGACAAGCCCTCGTCATAATTTCGGTTTTCGTTCGCTGCTTCCGTTGTGGAGCCGAACCAGCGTTCATCAATCCCGCCTCGGTCCATCCCCATCGCGTAATAATCATCCGGGTGCAGTTTCAGCCGGCGTCCGGGCTGCAGGAAGGAACGCGGCACCCAGTTCGGTGCGAGCCGAAGAATCCCGTTGCCGTCAGTGAGTGCATCGGAGGCCAGTTTGACAATCTGTTTGCCGGACATCTCTGTAAACCTGATTCCGAGCTTCAGTCGGATTCAAAAATAACAAGGATTGCGATCTGTCGGAGTCACAGTGGGGAATCGTCTCGGCCTTTGGCGTACGGATTTCTACGCAGGCGATGGACATCCCGAAGCGACTGATGTTTTCTGACGAGAGATACGCCGTTCTCAACGAATTCTGTCAGGAAAAATCAGAAACAATTCTCTGCGGCGCGCACCACTCACCTCCATAGTCTGACAGCACTTGTGGATGTTTTGAAGCGTCCTCGCCGCGTTTTTTCTGAAGGACGGGTATGCAAAAGTCGGTTTCCAGCTTCCCTGAATGGAGTTGATGATTCTCTGGACTGTGGAAGGCGTGCCGATAGGATACGTCCGGCAGATTCCCTCACGTCATTGTGCCGCTCGGTTAACAGAATTCAGGAAACGACAGAATCAAAATGATTCGTGCAGCAATACTCGGAGCAACCGGATACACAGCGCTCGAGCTTCTCAGAATACTGATTCGACATCCGGAAGTTCGCGTGACAGCTCTGACGACACGGCAGGATGGAAATCCACCAATTTCTGCAATTCATCCGTCGCTGACTGGTCTGATTGACGTTCGCTGCGAGAACCTGTCGGCAGAACAGGTGGGCGGGCGATGCGATGTTGCGTTCTGTGCCCTGCCTCACACAGCAAGTATGGAAGCAGTTCCTGATCTTCTGGATGCGGGTTGTCGTGTGGTCGATCTGAGCGCCGATTACCGACTGAATGATCCCGGGGTCTACGAAAAATGGTATGGCCATGTTCATACCGATCCGACTCGACTTGCAACGGCCGTTTATGGTCTTCCGGAGCTTTACCGTCGAGAGATCATTTCGGCAAAACTGATTGCGAATCCGGGGTGTTACACCAGCGCTTCCATTCTCGGACTGGCGCCGCTGCTTCAGGCCGGGATGATTCACCCGGAGAACATCGTGATTGATGCCAAAAGTGGAATCAGTGGCGCCGGGCGCACACCGAAGCTCTCCAATCTGTTTTCTGAATGCAACGAATCTGTGACTGCCTACAGCATCGGCAGTCACAGGCACACTCCGGAGATTGAACAGGTACTCACCGGTGTGGCGGAGCAGTCTGTTGAGGTAGCCTTTAATCCGCATCTCATGCCGATGGATCGCGGTATCTTCTGCTCAATTTATCCTCGCCTGAAGTCTGAATTCAGTCCGGATGACCTGTCGTCCGCCTTCCGTCGCTTCTATGCGAACGAACCGTTCATTCGGGTCGTCGACCATATTCCGTCGACGAAGGATGTTTCTCATACGAATTTCTGTGACATCACGGTTCGAATGAACAGACGCCAGCCGGTGATTTTTGTTGCGATTGATAACCTGATCAAGGGCGCCAGCGGTGTCGCCGTCCACAACATGAATCTGATGTTCGGGCTCAGTGAGAAGACCGGATTCTGATCAGGAAGTTCGTCCCGCGTGAGTCCACGGGGATCGGTATTCTCTGTCGACCATGGCCTGAGCTTCCTTGTCTCCGGTGACAGACTCCGTGACGGGATCCCATTGGATTTTCCGTCCGAGTCGCGCCACCAGGTTTCCAAGGTGGCAGACAGTGGCCGATCGATGACCAATTTCCACATCACAGATCGGCAATTCCCTTGAACGAACGCTGTTGAGAAAATTGACCGTGTGATCACTGCTTGAGGCCAGCTGGATGAACGATTCAGAAGTCAATGGTTGCTGAAGAAGTTCCGGGGGATCCGACGACAGCTTGCCACGATTGACGGCAACTCGCCCCTTGGTGCCGATCAGAGTGACGCCTTCAGGAATGTCAGGCTGACCCTGTCCGAGAGTAACGCGAGTTCCGCCGGCATACTCATAGGTAATTCGACAGGTCTCTGTGACCTCGTGATATCGCTGAGGATGAAACGTCGCAGTTCCCTCGACGGAAATCGGCCCGGAGTTGTCCATTCCGAGAGCCCATTGTGTGATATCGAGGTGATGAGCTCCAAAGTTGGTAATCTGCCCGCCGGAGTAATCCCACCAGAATCGAAAGTTGTAGTGGACTCGTCGACTGTTGTACGGTCTCAGAGGTGCCGGACCCAGCCAGAGATCATAATTGAGGGATGCCGGGACGGGTTCATCCGGACCCGTTGGTCCGGGATGATTAGGATCCGGAATGCCGACCAGCACTTCACGAATTGACCCGATCATGCCATTTCTCGCCACCATGCAGGCATGTCGAAACTCAGAAGATGATCGCTGCTGCGAGCCGGTCTGGACAATCCGCGAGTACTTCCTTGCTGCCGTTACCATGCGGCGACCTTCGGCGATGGTGAGGGAAAGTGGTTTTTCACAGTAAACGTCCTTCCCGGCCTGGCATGCATCAATTGTCATCAATGCGTGCCAGTGATCCGGAGTTGTGACCACAACGGCATCGATATCCTTTCGATCGAGAAGTGCTCGATAATCGGTGAATACCGATGTTGAAAGATTCTCTTTGGCCAGCCTCGCAGTTGCGGCTGCGGCGACGTCGCTGTCGACATCACAGACTGCAGTGATATCAGCGCCTGCTTTCAGGAATCGTTCGAGATTTCCGAGACCCTGATTTCGCACTCCGATGCAGCCAACGGAGATTCGGTCATTCGAGCCGAAAGCTCGTTGAGGAATGATCATTGGGGCAGGGAACAGGGCTGCGGCAGCAACGGCTGATTTCTTCAGAAGGTGGCGACGTGAAAAATCAGCTTTCATTGGAAACCCCTCGGCAAAGTCAAGATTCAGGTTGTCTGAGGCTATGCCGAGCTCTGATGCTTGTCAATCCGCTGTCATCAGTCACGGATGAATTCAATTCTTTCAGATTCTGCACCAGTTTCGTGCAATGCCGTTAACCAAGCGGTTGGGTCTATTGGATTTCACACACCGAAGACTGGTCCCGAGACGCAGCCGTGGAGGTGCTTTGGTGCTCCCGGGATTCCGATTCTGGGATAGATGGGTTGAGATTGTCGGTTGCTCAGACTCTCTCGGTCGTGCTCATCGGATCTGTCGTAACGGCATCTGAATCGGCCTCATGGTCACGATCTGAGTTTTCGGAAGAGTCGATAACTCAGAATGCCGGGAACAGAGCATGACAGGGGATTTCCCGAGATCGGCAGAATCGGCCGATAGTCACCCAGGATACAGGACTACGTTCATGACAGGTCAGAATTTCCTGCGACGGTCGTTTGCTGCAGCCGCAATTGTCTCTATTCCGTTCACAACGCAGACGGTGAGTTCTGCTGCACAGGGTTCAGGAGCCCCCGGAAATCAGAGCAACGGAACTTCCGGAAACACGACTGTTGTTTCTGAATTGAATAAAATCTTCACTGAAAACGGTCAGGAGATGCCGTCAATGCGGGCATCCGACCTTCCCAATGGAAACGTGCATCGCGTCGTGATGCCTCCGAAGCAGCAGTCCGCTGGTCAGCCGCAGAAAGCCGGCCAGGAAAGAGTTGTTTCACAGACTCGGCCTGGACAGACTCGGCCCGGGCAGACAACTCCCGGACAGACGCGGCCGGGGCAGCAGAATCAGGTCAGGACATCGTATCCATCTCCGGGCGGACCTCAGAACGGCAGTCCACAGAATTCGGTGGCCGGTCCTGCGAATGGTGCATCCCAGCAAAACTCGGAACGCCCGAAAAAGAACCCCTTTCAGAAAATGATGGGAAAGATTCGAAGTGGTACTCCGTTTCGGAACTCCGGAAACGAACCTGCGGAAAACGCGGGCTCACAGCCCGGTGCGCCCAATGGACCGGGCCTTTCGAGTTATTCAGCACCACCTCCAACAAATCCCGGGCAGCAAGTACGCCCTGGTCAGCCCGCACGTCCCGGTCAGCCATCTGCTGCAGGGAGCCGCGTCGTCAATTCCCCGTCGGGTCAGCCTCGGCCGGGGAATATGGGGTCAGGCCCCGGAAACGTTCCGCAGGTGCCGGGAGTACCACAGCAGGGAAGTCGTCTTGCTCAGAATGGTTCACGCAGCGTGACTTCAGGTGGTTCGAATCCGTCTCGAATGCCGGGTCAGGTTTCCAGTGTTCCTCCGGTACCGATCCGAAAAGATGTTGATAAGTTTGCTCCGATCCAGCCGGCGCCAGTAGCGCCACCGTCGGACGACTTTGTTGATCCGTTTGAAGATTCCGGCTCCGGCATTGTCGAAGCAGATGAACCTCTCGATCTGGATTCGATTTCAGCTGCTGCGGAGACGAGATCGCCAGCCGTTGGAGATAACGGTCTGTCCCACTCGAATACTAAAGATGGTGGGGGAGTCCCGATGCCACCTGCCGTTCCGACGCAGGGATCTGAGGAAGTCGGTCGAGCAGTGTTGAGTGAGGCTGGTGTTCCTTTGCCGGATGAGGCTCTGGACGGAAGAGCCCGTGTAGACGACTCTGAGGGTAATTCCTCAGTATCGGCTGACTCTACATTAGCTGTCCCTGACACCGCGTCGGATCCTGCCGCCACGAATCCCTTCACGGGAGTCAGAATCGACGTTGCGGGAGAGGAATACATTGAAGGTGACTCTCAGGCGGAACTGAACGTCGTCGTTCGTGGTGAGAGTGCTGCTGATGGTACGACGGAGAGCGATTCTGATCTGTCCATTCCGGACAGCACATCGGGCCAGACCCCCGGAACTTCGTCTCTCGGCGTCGACGAGACCAGTGAAGAAACAGGGCGAGCTGTCGTGTATCCCCCTCAGGGGCCGACCGTGGCGTCGGAGAAGCAGGCTGTTTCTCTTCCGACAGAGGCAGCAGGTGCAGCTTCAGTTCCTCAGGCAGTGCCTTCCAGGGACAACGGCTCAAATGAACCTGCGGGCCAGTCGTCGACGGCGGATGCTGTTTCAATCGTTCCTTCCACTGTGACCGCCGAAACGGCGGAGATAACCGAAGAGCGTACCCCGCAGGACGTTCGGCGTGAGGAACAGCAAAGGAAGCTGGAATCTCGAAAAGGTCAGGCCGGCTTCAAAGGATTCTGCCCCGTCTGCCTCAGAAATCGTCGTGAACTTGTTGACGCGACGACAGAATTCAGTTCTCGCTTCGGACTGCGGGAGTATACGTTTTCTGATGCTGCGACCAAAGAGGCGTTTGATGCAGCCCCGGCTAAGTATGCTCCGGCAGCAGGCGGCAGCGACGTTGTGCTTCTCGTCAACAGCGGCGAGGAGCAACCAGGCTCCCTTGACCATTGTCTCTGGTACCACGATCGGCTCTACATGTTCCGTTCGCAGGAAACGATGAATCTGTTTGCGAAGGATCCGGCACGATACGCGAGTCAGTACTGATCAACATGGATGTGCGTATATCGACCACCTGACCGAAGGTCAGATGCGTTCGGCAGAAACTGCCGGGCTGAGGCTCAAAAACACAGGCATTCAGTAACGTGTTGATGAAAATCCCTGAAATGCAGAGAACTTTCTTCAGTTTCGTGAAGAACACGTGTTGACATCATCGACGCAGTGGAGATATCACTCGGCCTCTCGCACGGATGACCAGCAACGGTGACCGTGCACCTCTCTCTTCTCCGTTCCTGTCTGATGTTCTCCTTTCCTGTCCTCTGTTCCGTTCTGGAACAAATGAACTGCATGTCTGATCGGGATCTTATCTGCGTCTCATGCAGATCCTGAGATCCTTATTCAGTCATCTGGTTCACCTCTCCTCCGTCCCACCTCTGTCTCTCCACTCTCTGCTCACAGATTGAGGAAATCATGAACGAGTTCCCTCAAGGCGCTCATCATGAGCCGCATATTCTGCGTTTTCCAAACGCAGTTTCTACAGGCTCTGCTGAAGCGACTCCGACTTTGACTCCCGCTGTGGAGTCGGAAACACAGGTCCGCAGCGTCCTGGTCTTTTCTCCACGACCAGGGGCACGGCAGCTTCTGGCCGACGATGTCCGTAAGCGAGGTATGACGGTCTGCGAGACTGACAGTCCTGACGCGATGCTCTTCCATCTGAGCCGGCAGGAATTCACCTGCTGCATCATCGATGATGCGGACAATGTGGCCCGGATGCAGGAAGTGAATTCCGCCATCCGAAGCCACTCGAAAGCCGCTCAGATCATCTGCATCGTTGGTGAAGATTCCCGATGGGGTCGCGAAACAGTACCGACGTTTGAATGTGAAGTCATCGAACGTCCGTATTCAGCATCACGATTCGGTGCCGCTCTTCTGAATGCTCTGAAGCGTGGCGAGCTGATTCGTGATAACGAGAAGCTGCGTCGACAGCTGCTCAATCGAAATCTGATGGATCTGGTCGGAAGCACTCCGGCAATGCAGTCTCTGCGAGAAAGTATTCGCATCGCAGCAGATGATGACCGAACAGTTCTGGTACGGGGTGAGCCCGGAAGCGGAACAACACTGATCGCGGAAGGTCTTCATCGATGCAGCCGTCGAGCCTCGCGACCTTTTCTGCGAATCGACTGCAGTCTCCACTCTGTGGAAACTCTTGAACTGCAGTTGTTCGGAGAGGGAACACCGAACGGCTTTCCCGGCTACCTGAAGATGGCCGAGGGTGGTTCGATTCTGCTCGACAATGTTGACACGGTGGCACTGCCGTTTCAGCGTCGGCTGGCACAGCTGCTCGAGCAGCGAGCCACTTCAGTACTTCACGGAAGTCAGGACGGACCCAACATTCGGTTCATCGCTGCTACGCACGGTGACCTGAATCGTCTGGCCATGGAAGGCCGCTTCCGTGATGATCTTCTGCAGCATCTCAGCGGAATTACGCTGCAGTCGCCACCGCTGCGAGTTCGCCAGAATGACATTCCTCTTCTGGTTGAGCATTTCATCAGCCAGATTTCACTCAAGGAAGGGCGACCACCTCGCCAGATTTCCACTGAAGGGATGCGGCTGCTCGAGACTCATTCGTGGCCGGGTAACGTTCGCGAGCTGCAGAATGTCATTGAACGAGCCTGTACCGTTGATGTTACTGAAACGATTTCCTGCGAAGATCTCAGCCCGTGGCTTCAGAATGTGGATCCTGAAGAAGAGGGTGTTGAAGGCGTCGGAATGACACTTCGAGAGATGGAACGAAAGCTGATCGAATCGACGTTTGCTCGCTGCAACGGAAATCGGGAACGTACCGCTCAGATTCTGAAGATCGGCCTTCGAACTCTGTCAGGCAAACTTCGCGAGTACGGATATCCTCCACGAGGCGGTCCGGGTTCCAACCTGGCTCGTCAGACCTTCGGAACTGTCGCAATGACGTCCGGAGGAATGAGTGAAGAGCCACAGCGTCGAGTGGCGTGATTCGACGAGAGATATCGAAAAGCAGAACAGTTTGATTGCGAAAGGGCGAGTTTCCTGAGGAAGCTCGCCCTTTTTACGTGCCAGATTCCTGGTTTGCATGCGTTTTTTTCAGGGTTCTGGCTTTAAAACTCTGTATTGAGGCTTTCCTGGCGCGCTCGTAAAATTCCGGGAATCAACGGTTTCACCAGATCTTAAGCGTTTCGCTCAGATCTGCTGCGGGTTATGGAAAGGCCGGAACCACAAACTCCGTTCCGGCAGGATCCAGCATGAGATTGCGACTTCTCCTGATGATGCGAACGCTGCTTTCAGCATTCCTGCTGATTTTGGCGATCATCACGGGACTGGAGTTCTATCTCCGGAGTCAGATGCCGCTCCGGGCACCCTGCATTGCCACCGCTGCCGGCCTGGATTTTCAATACCTTCTGAAACCCTCTGATGTGTGTCATCACGAGGTTCGCTCATCGTCGGCGTTCCGGATCGGACCGGACGGGCAGCGTTATGTGATTCGAACGAATCGACTCGGGATCCGCGGCGCTGACATTGCCGTACCCAAAGATTCCGGCACATTCCGGATTCTGATCCTCGGGGACGAGAATGTATTCGGTCCTCTGGTTCCGGAGAGACAGACGATTTCATCGCGAATGCAGTCACTGCTGAGCGGACGCCTTCAGAAGAAGGTCGAAGTCATCAACGGTGGTGTGCCCGGGTTCTGCCCGCTTCTCTGTCTACTGAACTATCAGGAAAATCTGACTGAGCTTCAGCCGGATCTGGTGGTGCTGCACTTTGACATGACGGACGTGGCTGATGACACCAGCTACCGGATGTTTCTGAAAGAGAGCTCGCAGAGGCTGGTCTGCACCCATCCGGAACTTGCCGTCCGGAATTCGTCACCTCTGCCCGGCGCTTTCATCAGAAAACTGAAGCGAACAGCTCTCGGGACATGGGCTCTGAATTCCGCGGAACGTTACACGGCCTGCGAGTGTCGTGGCAGTGATCGATTGTTTCAGAGTGAGCTGCCTCTGGCATGGATCTCAGACTCTCCGCCCGACCTCGAGTATCAGGTGAAGAATGCGCTGGAACCGGTTCTGCAGCTGCAGAAAGTCGTTCAGCGGGGGGGTGGGCAACTTCTGGTCTCAACCTGTCCGGTGATCTGGCAGCAGCTGCCCGATACAGCAGCTCCCCGGCTCGCCGAAAGCAGCCGAGTTACCGGGCCGACGCCCTGTCGAGGCACTCTTCCGTTTCGGATCATTCAGCTATTCTGCGAAAGCAATTCGATACCGTTTCTGGATGCGTCGCAGCAGTTTCGAGCGTTTCGAAGTCCGGAAAAATTGTACAGCCGATCGCATCTGATGTTGTCCGGGTACGGAATGGCACTTTACTCGCGAGAAATTGCCAGGTTCATCCTGAACCACTCGGATGAATATCTTTCACAGGTCCTGAGCCATTCAGGATCTTCCGAAGAACTGTCCAGTCAGTTATCAGTGAACGGGGAAATACAGCAATGAAGAATGCGTTTGACGCAGCCGGGCAGTACTTTGATGAAGCTGCCACGATCATGGACCTCTCATCGAACATGAAGAAGCTGCTTCTGACTCCCGAGAGGGAAGTCAAGGTTCAGGTTGCGATGAAGCTGGACAACGGTGACATCGCCACATTCGTCGGATACCGAATTCAGCACAACAGTGCGCGCGGTCCGATGAAAGGTGGTCTGCGCTATCATCACGAAGTGGATTCCGACGAAGTCCTGGCGCTGGCATCATTGATGACGTGGAAGACTGCTGTTGTGGATCTGCCCTATGGCGGCGCGAAAGGCGGCATCAGTGTTCGCCCGAAAGAGCTTTCAATCGATGAACTTGAGCGTCTGACACGACGTTTCGTGGATGAGCTGCACGATATCATCGGGCCAGATAAGGATATCCCTGCGCCGGACATGGGCACCAATTCTCAGGTCATGGCATGGATCATGAACCAGTACGAAAAGTTTCATGGATTCAATCCGGCCTGTGTCACCGGTAAACCCACGGAACTTTACGGTGCTGAGGGACGCGAAGAGGCGACCGGTCGCGGAGTTGGAATTCTGACACAGGCACTTCTCCGGAAGTTTCGTCGCAACATGGAATCCTCCACGATTGCGATTCAGGGTTTCGGCAACGTCGGGACGTTCACGGCTGAATTCATGCATCGCGCGGGTGGAAAAGTGATTGCTGTTTCCGATGTTGGCGGCGCGATCCTGAATCGAAAAGGCCTCGACATTCCTTCCGTACTTGCATACGCAAAGAAGAACGGCAGTCTGAACGGCTACCCGGACGCCGAATCAATCACCAATGAGGCTCTTCTGACGCTCGATGTCGATGTGCTGATCCCCGCAGCTCTTGGGGGCGTGTTTACCGAAAGCAACGCGAAGGACGTCCGAGCGAAATACATCGTTGAGGCTGCGAACGGGCCGACGACTCCGGAGGCGGATCTGATTTTCAGAAACCGCGAAATTGTCGTGCTGCCGGACATTCTGGCGAATGCCGGCGGTGTGACGGTCAGCTACTTTGAATGGGTTCAGAATCAGCAGTATTTCCGCTGGGATATTGAGCGAGTTCGGGAGGAACTGGAGAAAACCATGACCCGAAGTTTCGATAAAGTCTGGACCCTGGCGGAGGAAAAACACATCCCGCTGCGAATTGCGGCTTACCTTCTGGGTATCGGGCGTGTTGGCCGTGCTACCGTCCTCGGCGGAATCTGATGCTGACCACCAGGGCTTTCAGAAATTCTCCGAGTCGCTGAAAAACGGCTGTACCGTTTGAACGCCAGGCTCGTTTCTGAGAGAACCCGTCAGCCGCAATAGTACCATCTTGAGACTGTACACAGGGCGCTGAGCCTCATGAAAACATCTTCGCACCCGGGTGCTCCGATGACGCCCGAGCAACTGATCAGCTTTCCGATTTTTGAAGGCATTTCCGCAACGGATGCATCGAAGATTGTCCGGGAAATGACCCGGATGAGCTTTGATTCCGGGGCGACGATTCTGCATGAAGGAAAATCCATTCAGGCGCTGTGGATTATTGTTTCGGGGGAGTGTGTCGTCGCGAGGACTGCGAACGATCGCCGAGAAATGATTCTGGCAGAACTGAAGGCGGGCGATGTCTTCGGGGAGATGTCATTTGTGCGAAATGCACCTCATTCAGCCACGATTCGTGCGACGTCTCCGGTGACAGTCTGTACCTTCACCCGAGAGGATTTTATGAAAATTTCGGAGACTGCTCCCGGTGCGGCGTTTCGAGTGTCCCTTAACATTGCTGCTGTACTCGCTGAACGTCTCCGCCGAATGGACACCTGGGTGGGTGATCTCGTCAATCGTCCCGAAGCTTCTGAGCATCGAGACGAATGGCAGACGTTTCGGTCGGCAGTTTATTCCAGCTGGAACCTCTGACTTTTAATCCATCGTATTTCAGTTCGTATTGTCAGAGCCGTATTGTCAGAAAACCTGTGAATCCAATGACCTCACTTCAGGAATACACGGAACGAACAGCGCTGCAGGCCAGAGCGGCCGCATCGTCGCTCGCCACCGCAACGGGACATCAGAAACACGACTGGCTGTTTCGGCTTGCAGCGGGACTGCGAAGCGGTACCGACTCCATTGTCGCTGCAAACTCCCGAGACCTCGATCAGGGAAGAAAGAACGGTCTCAGTTCCGCGATGCTCGATCGCCTTGCTCTGACTCCGGAACGAATCAGCAGCCTTGCAGTTTCCGTCGAAGAGATTGCAGCACTGCCGGATCCCATCGGCGAGGTGATCGAAGGAAGCCGACGTCCGAACGGGATTCAGATTTCAAAGATCCGAGTGCCACTGGGTGTTGTGTTTTTCGTTTATGAGTCTCGACCGAATGTCACTATTGATGCCGCGGCGCTCTGTGTGAAAAGCGGGAATGCCGTCATCCTTCGGGGTGGCAGCGAAGCGTTTCACAGCAATTCCGTTCTTCAGCAGATCATTGAAGCAGCACTTCGTGATACCTCCCTGCCGGTTCATGCCGTACAGCTTGTTTCCACAACGGATCGAGAAGCCGTCGGACATTTTCTGAAGATGGGGAATCGGATTGACGTGACGATTCCTCGAGGCGGTCGATCATTGATTGAGCGTGTGACTCGCGAAGCCACCATGCCTGTCATCAAGCATTTTGACGGCATCTGTCACGTCTTCATCGATGCAACAGCCGACGAAAAGATGTCGGTTGATATTACAGTAAACAGTAAGTGTCATCGACCGGGTGTCTGCAACGCGGCAGAAACTCTGCTGGTCCATCGTCAGGCGGCAGCACGACTGCTGCCACGAATTGCCTCGGAACTGCAGAGCAGGGGGGTGGAACTGCGATGCTGTGCGGAGAGTCGAATCCTGATCCCCGGGAGTCGGGAAGTGACAGAACAGGATTATCGAACCGAACATCTTGCGCTCATCATGTCCGTTCGAATCGTCGATTCGGTTGATCATGCAATTGAGCACATTCGAACGTACGGTTCTGCTCATACAGACTGCATCGTGACCAATGATGTTTCCTCCGCATCAAAGTTTGAATCAGAAGTGGATTCGGCAGCTGTTGTGGTCAATGCCAGCACCAGATTCAACGATGGCGGGGAATTCGGTCTGGGTGCCGAAATCGGCATCAGCACAGACCGATTTCATGCCAGAGGACCGTGCGGGCTGCGCGAAATTACCAGCTACAAGTATGTGGTACGTGGTAACGGGCAGATTCGTTGAGCATCTGGAGCGGCTGAATACGGAGTCACTCTTCCGGCTTGACGGTGGTCTGTTTTCCCTCTGCGATCTTTCCCAGCATGACATAGATGTTGGTGAGAGCTCGATTCATCATCTGCTCTCCCGCACCGACTTCGACCGGAGAAACATACACATCGGCGCCATAGCCGCCTTCTGACACCGCTTCGATGGTTGGGAAGTAGTTCATGTAGCCGTTGCAGCAGCCGAAGAAGAGTGTGTGCTTTACGTAAGATCGCTCTCTCAGCCGGACAGCGTGATTGCTGAAGAATTCTCCCGAGCCTCCCACTAAAGCAATCTCACGGTTCAGCATGACGGTATTCAGTTCCGGCTGGATGCCATCGCGATACTCTTCCACGAAATTCTGGATGAGTTCAGGGAAGAAAGCCTGCGAATAGGCGAACATCACCGCTGGATTCGAGAGATCGATTCGTTTCGAGAATCGGAATCGATCGACGCGTCCTTTCAGAGACGGGTGAGCCGGTGTTTCGGTATTGATTGTTGAGGCCAGGGCTGCACATTCCCCGCCCAGCTTCTTTCCGAATGCTTCAGGCCCTGATACATCGACAGGATTGACACTGAGATCTCCTGATGCGCCCTGCATGAAGACGCAGGGGCACCCGATTTTCTCTTCCACGGTATTCATCAGAAATCCGGGATAATCAGCGGAGAACTTCAGGAGACGACTGTCTGTCATTACGGGGTGAGCCGCAAAGTTCACCAGTACCGCCAGAGGTTTTCCGTCCGTGTCATCGAAACGCATGACTGCCAGAAATGGATCACGAGCAGGCGGTTTTTGCTTCGTGTGGCGATTTCGGTTATAGGGAACTTCTGTCGTCGAAATCCCCATGCGGGCAGGCTTCAGCGACGCAGCTGCCGCAATGATTGTCTCTGAGAGCTGTTCCGGCACAGTTTTCAGCCACCCGATTGCTGCGTCGAATTTTCCTTTACCGAATCCTTCTCGATCGGACAGCTCAAAGACGGGACCATGATGAGTGTGCGATCCCACGATCAGGACGTGTTCAATCTGAGCTTTCTCTCTGATGGACGATCTGATCTGTTCCATCATTGCCGTTGTTGGGGCTCGCCCCATATCCAGTCCCACCAGCGCCAGACGGTCGCCCGATGCTTCGATCACGATGGCCTTGGCCATCAGCGGGTCCAGTGTCCCCTCAGACAGTTTGTCTTTTCTGGCTCCATATCCCCACATCGGCGTCGGGACCGGCGGTGTCATGTCTCTCTGAGCGAAACCGACTCGAAATGTCGCCTCGCTGCCAGCGACATGAGCAAAGGTAGTCAGTATCAGGAGCAGCAGTGTTCGGAAAAAAGTTGCAGTCACAGTGGTCGGTACTCCTTGGAAATATGCGTCTGCAGAGAACACAGAGCTGCCGCTTTCAGCATTTCAGAGGCGATTGAATCAGCAGATACAAGGTGACAGGCTGAACTCAGTCACTGAAGCGAAGTGTTTTCTGCAATGACCTGGTGCTGTGAGCCGGGATCCATGGTTTCATGTGCTGAGCCACTGCGCGAACTACGTCTACAACAACCGAATTGCCGAACTGACGATAGGCCTGAGTATCAGAGACCGGGATTCGGAAGTTCGATTCACCCGGTCGATCGAATCCCATCAGTCTTGAACATTCACGCGGCGTCAATCGTCTGGGATTTCGGCCGTCCTGTCGAATCAGAATCTCGGATCCGTCTTTGTAATATCTCGCAGAGAGCGTTCTCGCAACATCGTCCGGACCGGCTAAACCGAATCCGAAACCGTTGCCCAGCTTCTGATGTTTGGCCGCGTAGTTCTGAAGATACTGCCAGAGCTTATCGGAGAGCGTGTATCGAGAGCACACTCGACCATCCGGGCCCTCGGTAAAATGTCCATCGGCCGCTTCCGTTCCATCTTCTGGGTGCAGGATTGTTCGCAGACGAGGTCCGGAATCCGGAGCCGGTGGTTGAAAGTTCTCAAAACTGAACTCATTGGGTTCCCTGAAACCCACGATGAATATTCTTTCGCGGTGCTGGGGTACGAAAGACTTTGCGTCAATGATCTTCCAGTGAAGATTTTCGTACCCAAGTTCTTCACGAAGCGTACGGCAGATCACCTGAAATGTGTTTCCGCGATCGTGGTTCAGGAGGTTCTTCACATTTTCGAGCAGGAACGCTGCGGGCCGGTGATGTTCGATGATTCGAGCCACATCGAAAAACAGAGTTCCCTGAGCCTCACATCGGAAACCGTGCTGTCGGCCAAGAGAATTTTTCTTGCTCACGCCGGCAATCGAAAATGGCTGACAGGGAAAACCAGCCAGCAGCACTTCGTGGTTCGGTATCGCATTGACGTCCACGGTGGTGATGTCGCCCTCAAATGGATGGCGGGCATCATCCGGAAAATTGGCTCGGTAGGTCTTCTGAGCGGATTCATTCCATTCGCTGGTGAAGACACATTTCCCTCCGATCGATTCAAAACCTCTGCGAAATCCTCCGATTCCGGCGAAGAGATCGATAAATCGAAAGCTCGGACGGTTCAGTCGGGCAGCACTTTTCGAAGCGACAATTCTGGTCATTGCGGTTTCGGATTTGCTTCTACCATTCGCAGAGCATTCTCGATGAAGATTTCCCCGGTCATTTCTCCGAGGCTGGTACGAGATACGTAGTCGTATCTCTCAAAGCTCTGAAAATCCACTTTGGTCAGAATGTACCCGAAGGCATCGTTTGTGAGTCCGAAAAGCATGCGATGTCTGCCGTTCATTTTTCTCTTCAGGTAGTATCCGATGTTCGGGAGTGCTTCTCCGGGGATGGTCAGAATCTGAGCATTCCCGAGGTTGATCAGATTGATCTGAACCGAAATGGACTGATCGTCGCCATGAGGGTACTTCAGCGGTGATGCGACAACGATTGCCCACATGAGCGGCGATTCGACCGGGAAACGAACTGTTTCCGCCGCACAGTGGATCTGTGGATCTTCCTGATATTTTTCACGACCGATAATTCTCAGTGCTTCATCGGCCATGAGGTTGCCGATCCGCTTGCATTCGTCCCAGGAGCTGCTTCCGTTCCAGACGCCGGTTCCGCCTTCTCTGGGCTCGTCGAGATTTCTGTTGTCTGCAGTCACCATACCACCCTGCGCACCGTTCATGAACATGGCCATGCCGCCGACCTGCTCCTGAATACGATCACACATCGGACCAATGATATCGGGACTGATCATCCCGGCATCACTACCGAGGACCTCCGGATGAACGGCATAGTTGACGAGTGTTCCGATGACCTTGTCGTCGGTTCCTTTGGCCTGAATGACACTCATTCGCGGGTCATAGAGCTGAGGGGCGTAATAGTTGTACGCAATCTTTCCCACTGCTTTGTCGGTGCCGATTCGAAGAACTGCCGGCTGGCGGTTTTTCAATGCTTCGTGAATGGCTTCAGCGCCGAGCACACAGACGGAGTCCATGAACTTCAGGTCACCGGTGAATCCTCCGGATGGCAGAGGAAAACCGTAACAGTCCGGGGCGCTGTGAGTGTGAGTGGCGCCGATCAGAATGTTGGTTCCCGGAATCTCCGGAACTTTTTCTCGAATGCGATTGCCAAGCACCGACGGGAACCCCAGAACGTCGACGCTTACGACGGCAATCGTGGTTTTGGTGTTGCTGAATACCATGGCTCGGACTGTGATCTCTCCGAGCTTTCCTGTTGCCGGATTCGGTTCCCCGACACCACCGGAGATCGGCAGAAGAGGATTCGGGGTAATGATTCGCATTCCTGTTCCGACACGAAACTGCGAGCCGCTTTCTGATGCCTGCGCGGAATCTTCTGTCGGACAACAGCAGATCAATGCAATCATTGTCAGTATGGTCCGTGACCAGATTTTCTTACCATGCATCAGTTGTTTTCCGAAGTGCGACAGGAGACTCTGAAACGCAGAATCCGGGTCAGAGGATCTTAACACGAGAACGAAGACTGCTGCTGCCTCCAAACGTTATCAGAAATGCTCGCAAAATTCACGAATGGAACCAGAGTGATGTTCTGTCGCCCTGAAAGTCTGCTGCCCGTTGCGATGTTTCTGATGCTTTCTGTGTCAGAGGGGGTTGCTGGTGTGCATCAAAGGCCGAACATTATCCTGATACTGGCTGATGATTTCGGTTATGAGTGTGTCGGAGTCAACGGAGCCACAAAGCTGAAGACGCCGCATCTCGATCAGATGGCAGGCGATGGGGTTCGGTTTGAACACTGTTATGCCCAGCCCTTGTGTACTCCGACTCGCGTACAGCTGATGACTGGGCTCTACAATGTTCGAAATTATGTCCGGTTCGGATTTCTGGAAGGCACTCAGCGGACGTTTGCTCACATACTGAAGTCTGCCGGATATCAGACCAGTATCGCTGGAAAATGGCAGCTTGGTCACGGATTCTCAGGCCCGTCCCATTTTGGTTTTGATGATTACTGTCTCTGGCAGCTGACTCGAAGGCCACCGAGGTACACCAATCCCGGACTCGAAATCAACGGCTCCGAAGTGGATTTCAATGATGGAGAGTACGGCCCCGATCTGGTGCATCAGCACGTTCTGGATTACATCGAACAGAATCAGAAGAATTCGTTCGTGGTCTATTACCCCATGATGCTGACTCACAGTCCGTTTCAGCCGACTCCGCAGAGCGAAAACTGGGATCCCTCAGCTCACGGAGAAACAGTGAACGACGATCCGACTCATTTCGCTGACATGGTCGCTTATATGGATCGCCAGATCGGTTCGCTGTTGTCTCATCTGGATCGGTTGAGTCTCCGAGAGAACACGCTTGTACTTTTCCTCGGGGACAATGGAACCGGAAAGGGCATTCAGACAGACTGGAACGGCCGGATCATCTCCGGTGGGAAAGGAACCGCAACTGAGGCTGGAATGCGAGTGCCGCTGATCGCATCATGGAAGGGGAAGATTCCGCCCGGGCTGGTCTGCAGAGATCTCATTGATACGACAGATTTTCTTCCGACGATCTGTGACGCGGCAGCTGTTGACGCGCCGAAGGAGCTGGACGGTCGAAGCTTTTATCCGCAGTTGCTTGGGCAGACCGGAATTCCTCGCGAGTGGCATTACTGCTGGTACGAGCCTCGGCAGGGTCGTGAATCGTCGCGGAAGCCCGCCGTCTTTGCTCGAAACCACAACTACAAGCTCTATTCAGACGGGAGACTGATGAGGCTTGGAGACGACGGTTACAAAGAGACGCTGACCGATTCGTCAAATCTGTCTTCTGAGGAAAGGAGCGTGCGGGAAAAACTTCAGGCGGTGATCGATCGATACGGACAGATCAGGCCGATGGACTACGTGCCGCCGGAACAACGCCGGTGAAGAAGACTCGCAGCTGCCCGATGTTCGCATCTCCCGACGGAAGGGCGTTTTCGGCCGTATCCGGCTCAGGTACTCACGCATCGGTAAGATCTGTGATCACGTCACCATGGACATCGGTCAGTCGGAAATCGCGGCCGGCGTATCGGTAAGTCAGCTTCTTGTGATCCAGCCCAAGCTGATGAAGCATCGTGGCATGAAGATCATGCACATGGACTTTGTTCTCCACGGAGTAATAGCCGTAGTCGTCTGTGTTTCCGTATTGAAGGCCACCGCGGAAACCTCCGCCGGCCACCCACATCGTGTATCCCTGCGGATTGTGGTCGCGTCCGTCATCTCCCTGTGCCACAGGAGTGCGACCGAATTCGCCACCCCAGAGCACAAGTGTGGAATCCAGCAGGCCTCGGGCTTTCAGGTCTTTCAGAAGAGCCGCGATCGGCTGGTCAACCTCATGGGCATTCTTCGTATGGTCTGCTCGCAGTCCTGAATGCTGATCCCACTTATAACTATGAGTACACTGAACGAAGCGGACACCCTTTTCAATGAATCGACGAGCCATCAGGCACTGACGTCCGAAATTTCGAGTCTTCGGATCTTCCAGACCATATTCTTTCTGAGTCACAGCACTCTCGTCGGAGATGTCCTGCAGTTCAGGTGCGGCAGTCTGAAGCCTGAAGGCCAGTTCGAATGAATTGATTCGCGCTTCAAGTACATCATCGTGGCCTCTTCGAGCCAGGTTGTCGCGATTGAGCTCCTGCAAAAAGTCCAGTTCTGATCGCTGCACGTGGCGAGGAAGCCGATCAAAGTTTTCGATGAACGGGATCTTCGCCTGATCGGAAGGAATACTGGCGTTTCCCAGCGGAGTTCCCTGGAAGTTCGCCGGGAGGAACGCACTGCTGTAAGCGTTCACACCACCATGAGTCAGTGTCGGGCACATGGTGATGAAGCCCGGAAGATCGCGGTTCTCCGTGCCAAGTCCATAGGTAATCCAGGAACCCATGCTGGGCCGGACGAAGGTGTCACTTCCGGTGTGAAGCTCCAGAAGGGCTCCCCCATGACGGGAGTTGGAACAGTGCATCGATTTGATGATGCAGAGATCGTCCACGCAGGTCGCAACGTGTGGGAACAAATCACTGACCCAGGCTCCCGATTCACCATGGCGAGCGAATCGGAACGGAGATTTCAGGAGATTCCCGGTCTGCGCTGAGACCACTCGCGGCTTATCAAATGGCAATGGCTTACCGTGGTCACGTTCCAGCAGTGGCTTGTAATCAAACGTGTCGACCTGTGACGGTCCGCCGTGCATGAACAGAAAAATGACCTGCTTTGCGCGAGGCGTGAAATGAGTCTTTCGCGGTGCGAGTGGATCACCGGACACGGCCGCTTCCGGCGTGACGAGGCCCTCATCGGCGAGAAGTGCTGCAAGGGCCATGCTGCCGAATCCGGCACCTGCCGTCTGCAGCATTCGACGGCGAGACAGTCCGGCTTCAGCATGCGGCTGCAGCGACGAACGCTTCATGATCTTCTGGGTTGGTCTCATAAAGCACTTACTCAACAAAAAGAAATTCGTTGGTGGAAATGACGGCTCGGCAGAGACTCTGCCATGCTCGTTTCTGCCGAACTTCGATGGACTCATTGCCGGATTCGTGTGTACCGGACTCGTATGCAGTCAGATAGTGGCGAGCTCGCTGAATTTCCGTTTCAGTCGGATTTCGTCCCAGCGTCAGTCGCCAGAGAGTGCTGATCCGTTCGGAATCGTCCGCTGTGCGTTGCTGAAGATTTTCGGCCAGTATCATGGCTTGCTTTGAAACGAGTTCACTGTTCATCATGAAAAGTGCCTGAGGTGCCACAGTGGTTGCCTGACGAAGTCCCGACTGCGAGGTCGGATCTGCGAAATCAAATGCCTGAAAGACGTCATAGAGCGCGCTCCTGACGACCGGCAGATAAACGGATCGTCGGCTGGATCGATAAACATCAGGATCGACACTTGCGGTGCTCGTCACATAGGCCCGATTGGCTGTCGGCAGGAGTGTGCCTGACATGGAATCATCCAGATCTCCCGAGGCGGCCAGAATCGCGTCTCGAACTTCCTCGGCATCCAGTCTGCGTCGCAGGAAATGCCACCAGAGACGGTTCTCAGGGTCTGCCACCAGAGGAGGATCGGGATGCGTTGTGCTCATCTGATAGGCCTGAGAGGTCATCAGGAGGCGATGCATCTGTTTGATCGACCATCCCTGATGAATGAACTCCGTTGCCAACCAGTCGAGAAGTTCCGGATGAGTTGGTTTCTCTCCCAGCATTCCGAAGTTATCCGGGGAACGGACGATGGCCGCACCGAAGTGCCATTGCCAGATTCGGTTGACCATCACTCGGGCGGTTAAAGGATGTTCCGGTGTTGTCAGCCACTCGGCAAATTCACGCCGTCCGCTGCCTTTCGGATGGAAGTCACGGCCGGATTCACCCGCCAGAATTCGCGGAACCCGGCGAGCCACTTTCGGACCCAGGGTCAGATGGCTGCCTCGGACATGAATCTGGAGATCTTCCGGCTCCAGATCTGTAACCATCATCGCTTCCGGAAACTTCGGAACAGTGGCTTCAGCCGACGCAAGCTCTGATCGCATCGTGGTCAATGACGACTGAACGTCTGAGCCAAAAAGCTTCTCGTGTTCCATTACGAACTGAAACGGCCCCACTGTGTCGAATAAAAGACTGCGAAGTGATTCATCATCAGCATTCGCGAGCGCGGCCATTGTGCCATCGGGGTTTCGTGATGTTTCTGCCGCTTTCAGAATGAGCTGAACACGTTCGGTCAATTCAGTGACCATTCTTTCGATGCGCTGTCCCTGTACGTCTCCGAACTGTTGCTCTGATGAAACCTGCGGCTGTTCCGCCGCGGCGGTCAGTTCCTGCATGACTACTCGCCACGGTTTCAGAAGTCCAATCGCCTCAGTTTCCGGCTTCCGGAGGATGTCCAGCCATCTTCTGACCCATGAAGATTCGATCTTCAGCACTGACCCGCCAGATGTTGATTCTTCAGTGGTCAAAGCAGCCACCATGTCCGGAAGCTGCACGTTGATGCGATCATCTGAACACGGGGCAATCAGGAGTCGATCAATGTGAGGGAACGGTCCCGATCGTTCGAGTCGGATCAGGTTCTTTCCCTGGTTCAATGGAAAGAACCCGGCGACAGCCCATTGCTGCTGTTCCGGGTGCCATCCACCAGTCACTGTCCCGCACGTCTGTTCTGAGACCAGCTGGTCATTGATCGTCAGTCGGCAGGGACGTGACTCTGCCGCTGCGTAACGGAACTCCAGCTGGTGCAGGACCGCTTCAGCCGCTTCAATCTCATACTCGACGGTATTCGGCAATTCACCGTTGTTCACGAGGACTCCGATCTCCCGACCATAGTCCTGAGTATCTCGGCTAACGTTTCCACGAACGAACGATTCTGCCTCAACGACGACTGCGCTTTCCGGCAGCGGCATCTGTGATTTCTCAGCTGTCTGACCGATGGAGACTGCTTTCTGAGTCAGTGTTTCTCGATGATGCAGACTCACCGCTGCCGCCAGATAAAACGCCACGTTCTCTCGTGCTTTCGACAGCAGCGGCGAACTGTTCGACTCGATGACTTTTGCGATCCTGTCTTTAATCGCATTGACTTCATCCTGTTTCTGTTTCTGGTTCGCGAGTTCCTGCAGACTCGCGAGCGGCAACTCCTGCCAACGTGCGACGACCCGAAAGTTCTCCATAGTTCTGGAGGATTTGAAGATCCCCGCCAGACCGTAGTAATCTGCTGTGGAAATCGGGTCAAACTTGTGGTCGTGGCAGCGAGCACATCCAAGGGTCAGCCCCATGAATGTCTTGCCGATTGTGTCAACCTGTTCGTCAATGATGTCCATCTGCATCTTGACGGGATCGTCCTCGGCCAGCATCTTGGCTCCCAGCGAAAGGAAGCCGGTCGCGACAAGCTGTTCCTGCCGTTTCGATTCATCGGCAGCATCCGGCAGCAGATCTCCGGCAATCTGTTCTCGAACGAAAACGTCGTAAGGCTTGTCCTGATTGAATGAGCGGATCACGTAGTCGCGATATCGCCAGGCGTTGGCGTAGGCCAGATTCTCGTCGAGACCGTTGGAGTCCGCATATCGCGCCACATCCAGCCAGTGACGCCCCCATTTTTCACCATACCTCGGGCTGCTGAGCAGTCGTTCAATCACTTTCTCGAATGCGTCATCAGACTGATCAGCGAGGAACTCATCAACTTCCTTCGGTATCGGAGGAAGTCCGGTGAGATCAAACGTCGCTCGACGAAGCAGTTCAGAGCGTTCGGCAGGAGGTGCGGGTACCAGGTTTGCCGCCTTCAGACCGGCACTCAGAAACGCATCGACGGGATGCACCTGATCCTGCGAAGATCCCGGAAACACCGAAGAATCGGGAACATGGGATCTTACAGGGACCTGAAACGCCCAGTAAGCTGTCTGCTCCGGTGTCAGCTCGGGTTCGAGTGCCGCCGGGCCGGGACTCACTGCTTTAGTTGTGGCCCCGGATGAATCAGGCCAGGGGCAACCCATGTCAATCCACTGGATGATCTCGGCGACCTGACGCGGGGATAGTTTTGATTTCGGTGGCATCTTCAGCAGCTCACCGTGCTTCACAGCGCTGACCAGAAGACTTTCCGCTGGTTTACCCGGAACAACCGCCGGTCCGCGACTTCCACCGGTCAGTAAATCGTTCAGCGAATCAACGCTGAACTCGGATTCGCGGTTCTGTGCAGTGTGACACTCCTGGCAATGAGTAATCAGCAGCGGGCGGATTTTCGATTCAAAAAAAGCCACTCCTTCGGAATTGGCCCGAGCGGAATCTGCATCACTCTTCTCGTCAGTGACGGCGAGCTGCGATTCCTGAGTCGACTGTGTGACGTCGTCGGCTCTGGCGCTGGTGCGAGCACCAAACAGTTCGGTCGTCACTGCCAGAAGGATTGCAATTGCTCGAAACACTGTCACAGCAAGTTCCCCCGAAGTTCTGCCGCATCCCGCAAACCGGTTTTCCCCGCTCGGTATGCCTTCTGACCGGTCGGGGAGGAGCCCGAAATGCTTCGGAAGCGATAGTTTACGCTGTTCGCGACAGCGATGCTACGTTTTCAGCCGCCAGAACGAGCTGTTCGACAGCTTGATCTTCTGGCGCCATTGTCTCGGAACCATTTCGAACAGAGGATGCTGGTCTTATTGTATCGGAGAGACAGCACGCTGAGAAATCTCGTCAAGATCTGCGAGCCGGGCTCTCTCCGGGCCTGCGGAAGCGACTGTTTCGCAGATCAGATCGATTAATCGGAATTCCGGGTCTGTGACGACAAGGCAGGATGGGTGTGCCAGGAAGTCGTAAACAGCCTGGTGATCAATTACCCAATTGAGGCCTCGTCGCGTGGCTTCGAGAAATGATTCCAGCGGCCATCGGCCGGAACGCATGGCTCCAACATCACTGATCGGACTCATGGGAATCTCGATCAGTCCTGACGGGTAAACAAACGGCTGCGACTTTGCCTGTGCATCCACCACAGACTGAAGCACGTCTTCTCCCGGTGGCTGTCCCGATTGCCCGGTACTGCAGCCGGCGTAGAGACTGCTGACCCACTGATAACCGCAGTCGAGGAGCAGTTTCTGAAGGTCCGGACGATCTCGAAGCCCGTTCTGAAATCCGCCGGGGGTTCGGAATCCACGTGGACGAATTCCAAGTCGGCTCTGCAGCGCTTCTTCGGCGAGACGGATGTTGTCTGCAATGACCGTCTGCGGAGACTTACCACCCATCAGCCACGGGGCACGGCGAAATCGAAACTGAACCTGATCGGGCGCCGTCGCCAAAAGGTTCACGTGATCGTAAGTATGGTTCCCGACAGGATGTCCTTCCCGAATCAGTTCCAGCAACCAGTCAACGTTCTCCTGTTCCATGGTCTGGCCAAGTGCGAAGAAATGAATTCGCCCCCCTTTTGCTTTGACTCGTCGTGCCGCTTCGACAGCATATTCTTTTGTGGCTGCGTCGAGATTTCCTTTCTCGTAATTCCAGTGAGTCTGTTCCCATGTCGGGTAGTTCTGACTCATTTCAAGATCCAGCGTGATGGCCACCTGAGCCGTACGTCCGGAATCTTCTTTGGTTGAATCCGTCCCGACTGCTGCTGAGTCCTCGGCTTTCAAGGCGCGGTGGAACAGAGTCGCGGCCGCGAATCCGGTTCCGAGAAACCTGCGACGATTTGGCTGTCGAGAACCATGCTGTCCGGAATCTTTTGTCAGGAGGGTTCCGTCTCTGTCGATTTCACTGTGGTTGATCATCGTTGATTCCTGATGTTGCGGATCGAAGGAATTCCAGTCGAGAACAGAGGTCGTCGTGCATCACGTGAGAGTTCATGACCGTGATGATAGCATTTTTGCTGCGATGTCCTGCCCGAAACGCCGGACGATCGGTGCGAAGGCAAACAGATTCAGATACACGAACCAGTCACCATAGCGGGTGTAGATCGTCGTCACAGTCAACGGATGAATGTTCGCTGAAATAATACCTTCCTGTTTCGGAGGGCATTCGGCGATCATTTCACCCAACGGTGAAACAATACAGGTAATCCCTGTGGATGCACTTCTGACGAGATATCGACGATTCTCAATCGTTCGCAGTTGAGCGAGCAGAAGATGCTGTCTCAGTGCGGTCGGATTTTCGTAGTCTGCAGCATTGACCTGAGTTGTCAGAATCTGTGCCCCGGCAGCGGCAGACTGTGCTGCTGTTTCAGCGTTGATATCGTCGTAACAGATCATGGCTCCGATTCGAAGACCTTTCGCTGTCTGAAGTGGTTCTGCACTTCTTTCAAAAGATCGAAGACTATCGATTCCTGCGATGGCTCGGAGGGATGGGATAAGGTGCTGTCCGGGGACGTATTCTCCCCATGGCAGCAGAGTCCGTTTGCCTGATTTTCCAAGAATTTTCTGTTCGTGATTGATCAGGAACGCCGTGTTCAGATACGGGCCTTCCGGGGAGGCGTCGTCTGAGAAAGTGGCGCCACAGGCGAGTAAGTCTGAGCCTTTAACGGAATAGCCAGGCAGACCACAGTAGGGCTCCCTCGCAAGTTTTCGAACGGACTCTTCATCGCAGAAGTCCTGAATCTGTTCACTGTAAAACCCGATCGATGATTCCGGCCAGACCACAAGATCCGGTGCCGGGGTGACGGACTCTGAGAGTTCTCGAAGCCGAATCTCTGCGTTGACAGCTGTTGTATCAACCTGAGCGGCGGCGACCCTGACCGGAATCGTTTCCCTGAACACATTCTGAAAGTATTGAATTCGGCCAGCGCCCCACAGTACAGCTGTCACCATCAGCACGAGACCTGAAAAGGCCATGACGAGGCATTGTCCCGAGCAGAATACGCATTGGCTGGCGGGAACAGTTCTGCCGAAGAATCGTCGCTGGATGAACTGGATCAGTGCGGCAACCCCGAAGGATGCGGTCACGATGAGCCACGTGAGTCCATGAACACCGGCAACCTCAGCGAACTGTGAGATTTCGGGGATTCCGACAAACATGTGCCCGAGAGCCCAGGGAAAGACTCGTGGCCAGAATACATCCAGCGTGACGATGACAGCGGGCACAACACAGATGGAGAATGTCTTTTGAAACACAGCGCGGGAACAGAGATACCCGGTGATGGCCCATGTCAGTGATTCGAACGTGATCATCAGCAGGAAGAAGAGCAGCGCAACCGGCTGCGATACTCCGAAACTGTCTTCGACGACTGCCGGCACCCAGAAGAACGCTCCGGCACGGAGTGCAACTCCGGCGAGGAACCATGCCCCAGCGGATTCTCGCGGCGAATCAGAGGTGGCTGATGCGAAGATCAGACCGAGAATAAATGTGGCAGCGACTCCCGTCGCAGGGGAAATGTTCTGAGTCCAGCAGAGACTGAGAGCAGCTCCAGCGGCACATGAAATGACCGGGCGAATCCATCGCTCCCGATTTCGGCGCGTTGAAGTCACCTGATGCATCTCTTTCCTGATACCTGCCAGAAGAATGTGCTGCTGGTGTGATCGACGGAAAAAGCCGACTCCTTCATCACTGAAGTCGTCGGCTTCCGGGAATGTGTCACTTACGAAGGCTGCACAGGCAGCCCATTCTGTTTACGGATTCACGTTGATTCCGGTAACCGCTTTCTTGTAAACGATTACATTCGTCAGCGTGTAGTTCTTTGTTGTGACGTTGAACGCGAGGACAACGTGCGCTCCTCTTTTCAGCTTGAAACTCTGAGTCGCAGTTGCGTTGATCAGAGTCGCACGGTTTGCAACCTGAGCTTCCTGAGCTGGTGTCAGCGGAGCCGTCCACGCGGCCCATGCAGCCGGCGGATCAACCACAACACCCACCTGTCCAGCAGCGTTATTGGTGACTGTCAGTGTCCCGCTGTTCTTGCTGCCGCCAGCCATGACTTCCGAATTGATGGCGATGACACCTACCAGCACCAGGAGAAACATTCTCAGCATTTTCATAACATCTTTCCTCTCTTTGAGTACAGAAAACCCGATTCGCCTGACGCACTCAGACGATTCACTACCAATTGACAACTTCGCCGCCGTTTCGCGTCGAAAGAGCTCCGAGAACGGAAACATCCATGTTCGTTGAAAGAAGTGTCACGCTTCCGTCCGCACGAGATGCAAACACACCCGACGAATGAAAACTGAACAGCTTTCCAGGCGTGTTGATCGGATTGACGTCCGTCGCCTGAAGATTGTTTCCGCTTGCCCAGCGTCCTTCCTGTTCTCGCCCGGCCGATTCAGCGATGCAGATCGTGTTCGACGTTCCATCGGTGACATCGCGAATCCCGACATAAGTTGGGGTCGTCTCGTCCACCGTCACGAGCACACCGGATCCGATGGCTTCATATCGACCATTTCCGAGCGGAAGACCGCCAAGGCTGCCGCCTGTGATGCCGCAGTAGTCACTGCTGCCAACGAATTCAATCTGAGTCGACGGGCAGCGAAAAATGATCAGGTTCGTTTCTGACAATTCGGCATTCCCGTTTGGATCATCCCAGGCTTTCTCCAGATCATATCGGTCGGCCAGTTGTGCCTGATCGAGGTAGGGCAGGAGGAAGGTGCACCACGAATGGTCCAGAGAACTGAAGCCCAGCTTCCCAGCCGGAAAGCGATTGTTTGTACTGTGAAAGTTCTGGAGTCCCAGTGAGAGCTGCTTCAGATTTGACTGGCATTGGATTCGGCGAGCTGATTCGCGCGCGGCCTGAACTGCCGGCAGGAGAAGCGAAATCAGCAGGGACATGATCGCAATCACGACAAGGAGTTCGATGAGTGTAAATCCGCTGCGGATAACACTGCTGCCCGGCGGACTAGTGGATCTCGATCTCGTACAATATGGATTCGATACTCGTCGGTTCATAAAGAAAACTGCATCACGGAGATGTCGTGGCGTTTTGTTAAGTTCTGCGAGTTGAAAATACGAGCGAGTCAATCCGGGGAGGAGTAGAAGCTGGGTGAGCGGAATCGATGCGGAAATTCCTGAGGCGAAATCGACGTTGCCTGAACCGGAGACTAACGTTCAGCAGATGCGAACACAAATCAATGGGTACAATTTGCCCAGATTTCGCAAACTGGTACCGTTTGCCTTTTTTTCTTTGCTTTCCAGAGTTTCGGTGGTTCTGTCAATATGGGAGGCGTTACGTCCGCATGAAGACGAATTCTGAAGCGTTTCGCCCGTACAGCTCGTTTGAGTTACTCCGCCACTCCTTCGGAATGCTCGCCGTCGGAATATTGCTCGTCCTGCGTTCCGTTGCGTGCGTCGCATCCGAGACTGCCGAATCCGATTTTGAACGTCAAATTCGCCCGATTCTGGCAGAGCATTGTCATTCGTGTCATTCGGGCGACAAACAGGAGGGAGGTCTGCGTCTTGATTCTGCCGCAGCAATCCAGAACGGTGGTGATTCCGGGCCCGTCGTTGTGCCGGGAGAACCGGACTCCAGCCTCCTGATGAATGTGCTCAGCTATCAGAACGAAATCAGGATGCCTCCAAAGAGTAAGCTGCCTGATTCTGATATCGAACGTGTTCGTGCCTGGATTCTGCGGGGAGCCATCTGGCCTGCGGATGCGCCTGATTCCGGTGCTGACGCTCCGAAGAACAATTCGGAAACCTTTGATTACTCTGACAGGCACAAAGGCTGGTGGGCGTTTCAGCCTCCATCTTCCACGATCAACGTACCACAGAACGGCGGGAATGATTCATGGTGCAGAAATGAGATCGATCATTTCGTTATGGCTCGCCTTAAACGAGAGGGCATGGAACCTTCTCTTGAGGCGGACCGACGGACTTGGATTCGTCGAGTGACTTTTGATCTGACGGGACTGCCTCCGACCCCCGAAGACGTGGATCGGTTCATTCAGAATTCTGATCCGGATGCGTTCGAGGATGCCGCAGACAGTCTGCTTGCATCAGCGGAGTATGGCAAACGATGGGCTCGACACTGGCTGGATGTTGTGCGATACGCTGATTACCACGATGGGGATCCTGCCGCGCGAGATGCCACCTGCGAGCCAGTGCAGGCATGGCGATACCGAAACTGGATCGTCGATTCTTTCAATCGTGACCTACCCTGGAATGAGTTCATACGTCATCAGATCGCCGGTGACCTCCTGCCGTCGCCGGACGGTCTTGACTTCTATGCAGACGGACTCATCGCGACCACATTTCTGTCCAACGGATCCTGGGATCGAGGTGATGCTGACAAAGAGAAAATGGTCAGCGACATGGTGGACGACAACATTGATACGATCGGCAAAGCGTTTCTCGGACTGACGCTGGGGTGTGCTCGCTGCCATCATCATAAGTTTGACCCGATCTCACAGGATGATTACTACGCTCTGGCCGGAATCTTTTACAGCAGTCGGATTCTGAAAGACCTCGGAGCCAAGGGGGGCAATTACGTTCTTCACCGTGTTCCCCTTGCGTCGCGTGAAGACACTGACAGGAGGGCCACCCAGCTTCGTGAGATGGCAGAGATTGATCAGAAACTGAAATCACTGGATCATGAATCTCCGCCGCGTTCGTCTGCTGATCCCGATCGAGTGCAGCTTCAGGCGAAAAAGTCGGAGTTGGAGAGAACGCTTCTGCCGGAACCCGGGTTTGCAGAATCAGTGACGGACGGCGGCACTCCTGGAGGACTGTTTCCGGGGATTCAGGATGTACCAATCCATATTCGAGGCAGTTACACGCGGCTGGGGAAAGTTGTTCCGCGTGGGATGCCACGCTTTTTCGTCACGTCGGCGTCCGGTCGTTCGATTGCGAGTCATTCGATGGAAGGAAGCGGACGTCGTGAACTGGCGGACTGGGTGGCGTCTGCTGACAATCCACTGACCGCTCGAGTGATCGTCAACAGAGTCTGGCAGGGACATTTTGGTGCAGGGCTTGTCCAGACACCGAACAATTTCGGCGTCACATCGGAACCGCCGGAGTTTCCGGAACTGCTCGACTGGCTCTCGATTCAGCTGGTGAAGGAAGGCTGGTCTCTCAAAAAGCTGCATCGCAGGATCGTTCTTTCGTCTACCTATCGTCAGAGCAGTCGCGATGTTCGTGAGGACGCGTCCACGCTGGATCCGGAAAATCGCTGGTTCGGGCGTTATGCGACTCGACGCCTCGAAGCGGAAGCAATTCGGGATTCATTGTTGTTCGTGGCCGGGACGCTCGATCTCAGTCCACAGGGACCCGCGACACATGATGTCACGACATGCTGTCGCTCTCTTTACGTCCAGACAGCGCGTTGGGATCGGAGTGGTTTTGCAGCACTATTCGATGCGGCGAATCCTGATGCGTCGGAAGAGAAACGAACGATCAGCACTGCCGCACCGCAGTCACTCTTCCTGATGAATCATCCCTGGGTCCGAGATACTGCTGCGGTTGTGGCGCGACGAATTCTCATTGAAGTTGACGATCAATCCGCCGATCTCACGCAGCGTCGTATTCAGCGACTGTTCGGCATCCTGTTTCAGCGTTCGGCGACGGAAGAAGAAATTCGAATTGCCGATGAGCTGCTGTTGTCATCAGGATCCTCAGGGCAAAGTGACGTTGCTGCCGGAACGGCACCGAGCGAGTCCGGTGATCGCGTTGACGATCAATCAGTGATTGCTCAATGGACTGAGTTATGTCATGTTCTACTCTGCAGTAACGAATTCGTGGTCCCTGACTGATTCCCGGTCAATCACAGAAATGAGGCACGCAGCAATGGAATCACCAGAATCCGACAGTCACCGCCTGAAGAAGTCTTCAGTCTCAGAGGTTCCCGGCAGAAACGACGAGGCACTCAGTCGACGAAAACTGCTTCGCGGACTGCGGCAGCTTTCCGGAGGGCTCTTTGCGATTTCCGCAGGGCAAGGTGTGCTGTCGGATGTGATGTTTTCAGAGTTGTCGGCCGAAGAAACAGAATTCGACACTTCCAGACCTCTGCCGGTTGCGGCTGTTGTCACGGAGTATCGTCCTGATTCTCACGCTGATGTGATTCTCGGAAAGATTCTTGAAGGATACGATCAGAAACGCGGACCAGGCCCCGCGCTGAAACTGGTGTCGATCTTCACGGATCAGGTCCCGGAGGGTGATCTGAGTCGAGCACTTGCGGAGAAGTATGGGTTTCGAATCGCGAAAACGATTGATGAGGCTCTGACACTTGGAACGAATCGACTTCAGGTGTCCGGTGTGCTGAGCATCGGCGAGCACGGCGAATACCCGCTGACGCCACAGACAAAACAGCGAATGTATCCCCGCAAACGTTTTTTCGATGAGATCACAAAGACATTTGAACGCGTGGGACAGGTGGTACCCGTCTTCAATGACAAACATCTGGCGTGGAGTTTTGCTGATGCTCGTCTGATGTACGACACATCGCAATCGATGAAGTTTCCGCTGCTGGCTGGTTCCTCTTTACCAGTGGCATGGCGACGTCCTGCTCTTGAGTTGCCCAGGGGCTGCCGGATTGAGAGTGCGCTGGGGGTTGGATACGGCGGGGCGGAAGACTACGGATTTCACGCCCTGGAGACTCTTCAGTGCCTGATCGAACGCAGAGCGGACGGGGAGACCGGAGTTCAGTCAGTTCAGGCGTTTCAGGGGGATCAGGTGATCGCTGCGAGAGATCGTGGTGAGCTGCCGATGGAACTGTTCTCTGCCGTTCTCAATCATATGCCCGGAAAGCCTGCTGCTGATCTGAGCCGGCTCAGGCCTGGGACCTGTCTTTACCGCATTCACTATCGGGATGGGCTTCGTGCGGCGGTCGTTATGGCTGATGGTATTGCGAGTCAGTTTGGCGGGGCCGTTCAGCTTTCCGGGGACAGCGAGATTCGTTCGTCCTGGTTTCAGCTGGAGGAATCGCGGCCGTTCGGGCATTTTGCACATCTGCTTCGGGCCATCGAGTTCATGATTCACACGGGACGAACTCCTTATCCGGTTGAGCGGACACTGCTGACGACAGGGATTCTGGATGCGCTGATGCATAGTCTTGCCGAAAACGGTGAATTGAAGGAAACTCCCGAACTGGGAATCAGATATCAGGCGGGTGACTGGCCATTTGCCAATCAGAAGGATCTGACGATTTCGAGGTAATCGATGGCGGCGGTGCGTGGTGTTCTCTTTGACAGCGATCAGCGAGTGCTGTTTCTTCGCAGGTCACCGACTTCCGGTGGTCGACGAGGGCAGTGGTGTCTTGTCGGGGGAAGAATCCAGCCAGGAGAATCATCCGAGCAGGCGCTCACGCGGGAAGCGATGGAAGAGACAGCTCTGCATGTTCGACCTCGCCTGAAGATTGAGACTGTCGGGCCACAGGAATACTGGTTGACCGATCTCATCAGCTCTCCCGATACACTCACCCTGAATCATGAGTCGGATCAGTTTACCTGGCTTCCCGTCTCGGAGCTTCGAACGCTTCATCCACTGATGGATGTTCGGACGGTGATTCGCATCATCGGTCGAGTGTCGAAGCTGCGATAACTTCCGGCAAGCTCTCGATTCGTCGATGTCACTGCGAACGCGACGGAAGTGCGGGACAAACATTCCCGGATTCAGTTCGGATTCTTCGCATCGATGCGTTCACGCCGCTCGTTGATGATTTTCCTGTGGTCTTTCGGAATGACATTCGGGTCGACGTAGGTGGTCAGGTCGCGAAGAGCAATCACCTGATATCCCTCCAGTTTCAGATATTTCATGTACGCTTCAAAGTTGTCTTTGGTGCTGCTCACCCAGTTGTGGGCTTCGTCCGGAACACCATGAAACTGCAGCACGGCAACTCGACCGTCTTTTGCCTGTTTCGCAGCCTGAATGAAATCAGGAAGCGTCCAGTTCGGGCGAGCATCCCCGGCGGACGGAATCAGCAGAGGATGGTCGGAGCCCGGTTCGAACGCGAATCCCTGTCCATGTTCGTACGGATACTCCGGGGCACCGCCGCGGCGAGCAAAAAGAATCCCTGAATTTGAAAGGTCAGGCAGTGCCTTGTCAGAAATTGCATTCCCCGGCCAGGCAAATGACACCGGTACAGGAATTCCATATGCCTGACACTGACTCGAAATCCCTTCAAGCTGTTCGGACAGCTTCTCTGAGTTCTTATCGGTGATTCCGAGATGATCGCGTGTGTGATTTCCAATCTCAAAGCCATCCAGGTGAAGCTCGCGAATCTGCTCCCAGGTCATGTAGTCTTTTTTGTTTGTCCTGAAGTCGAACCCCTCGGTGATGAAAAACGTCGCGCCGAATCCATACTCCTTCAGCAGTGGCCGCACGAACGTGTAATGGGAAAGGCACGAGTCGTCGAATGTCAGAACGACAAGTCGATCGGGAATCGGTGTGCGGGTTGCGGTTACTGCTTGAGCACCTTCTGCACCAGCCGGATTGTCCGACAAAAACGCCCACAGCAATGCGAGCCAGAGTGTCGCCATCCGGATCCGGGATTGTGAATGATGTGTCATGCGAGAATTCCAGACTGTATATGACTGTGTGAAGTGCGTTGACCGGCTGCGGCGTGACAATCGTAATGCAACGCGTGAGCAGTTAAAGTAAGTCAGAATGCAGATTCTCTCTGTGATTTCCCAGACCGGAATTACAGATTTCAGGTGACAGAATTCACTTCTGCACGAAATTCACTTCTGCACGAAGTTGTCTCCGCAGAAAGCTCAGAAAGGAGTTCCGTGATGTGTCGTCAGAATTCGTTCTTGTTTCTGAAGAGATGGATTCTGAAGGCCTCTTATCTGAGTCTGTTTCTGACGCTGACAATTGCGATGAGCATTTCCAGCGATTGTTTGGGTCAGGAACCGCGGGTTCGACGGGTGCTCTACAACTTCGATGGTGATTCCTGCATGTCGACCCGAGCTGGGGGAAAGGGACCATGTGAAGTCGGTGAGGTTGATGTACGTCGACTGATCGAGGAAGTGACGTTACCGGGGAGCCACGTCGATACTATCCTGATCTGCATCAATGCTCAGGTGATGTACTATCCGACTCAAGTCGGGACAATGCGTGGTGCACTTTCGACGGAAAAAGAACGGACTGAGTGGCCTGCCTCCGAAAAGCAGAGATTCGAAAACATTCAGAAGATGTTCAGTCAAGGGGTCGATCCTTACGCTGTGATGATCGAGGAGGCTCGACGACGAGGGTTAGAAACTCTGCTGACCTTTCGAGTCAATGACGATCACGGGAATGATTTTCTGAAGACACAGTTTCGCTTGGATCATCCGGAATACCATCTCAGCCATGGCGCTTTGAATTTTGATCATGAAGAGGTGCGAGACTATGTCTACCGGCTGATCGAAGAGGCTGTTCTGAGATACGACTGTGACGGACTGGAACTGGACTTTAATCGGTTTCCGGCATTCTTTCTGCAGTCGAGTCCTGACGAAAGAATCCGGAAGATGAATGAACTCGTGGAACGAGTGCATGTTCTCATTCAGAAGGAGTCTGAGCGACGAAATCGAAAGCTCGTTCTTGCAGTCCGAGTGCCATCAAACTTCGGAAAGACTCCGCCTGTTCCTGCTTCATCGCGTGAACTTGGTTGTGATGTGGCTGCCTGGACCGAGAATGGCTGGGTGGATTCTGTGATCGTGTCTGAGTTTCTTTTTACTCGATACGATCTCAGCATCAGGCCATGGAAGGATATCATTAAAAAATGTCCCGTTTACGGCGGGATCGAATGCACAGAAGGTGGCAGGAAAGAAGATTATCTGACTGCAGAAGAGTATCGTATGGAAGCTGTTCGTCTGCGAAACGACGGTGCCGACGGAATCTATCTTTTCAACTTTTTCACGACTCGGGAATACGGTGCCGAGTCGTGGGAGCCTCCTTTCGAAGTTCTTCGCGATCTGTGAGATCAGGAGTCAGGCGATGAAGAAAAACATTTCTCCGAACTGTGTGACGAGTCGTCGGGGACTCCTTGCTCGTTCCGTGGAACTGACCGGAGTGTTGGCGGCGGCGCGATCGCTCCTCGTACACCCGACGTTCGGCGCCGATGAATCGTCGCCGGTGCGGCTTGGACTTATTGGCTGCGGCGGAATCATGACCACGCATGTCAAGGGGCTTGTGGGACGGCGCGAGAAGGTCGAAATCTCGTGGCTCTGCGATGTCGATCCGAGACAGATTGACCAGATGTTGAAACTTGTGTCCGGAGATTTTCAATCCTTTGTGCCGCGGCAGACATCTCGACTTGAAGACGTTCTGAACGACAGCAATGTTGATGCATGCATCATCGCAACGCCTCATCACTGGCACGCTCCCATGGCACTGCGAGCCATGCAGTCGGGTAAGGATGTTTACATCGAGAAGCCGATCTCGCATGTTTACGATGAGGGACCGCTTATTGCCGCCGCCGCAGAAAAGTATGGGCGGATTGTTCAGCAGGGGAGCCAGATGCGAAGCAGCCCGGTGACCAGAAAGGCGGAGCAGCTTCTGAAGGATGGTGTGATCGGTGAGGTGAAAGTGGCGAGGGCCTGGACGGCGGAGCTTCGGACAGCGGTTCCTCCTGTGCCGGACGAACCCGTTCCGATGGGAGTTGACTATGATCGATGGCTCGGGCCGGCGTCATCTCGCCCGTTTAATCCGCATCGGTTTCACAAAACCTGGCGAATGTTTCGGGATTACGGGAATGGAGAAATCGGCGACGACGGAATTCATGATCTCGACATGGCGGCATGGGGCCTTGGTGTGGAGACGCTTCCGTCCCAGATCACAGCCCGAGGCAGTCGAAGGATGCTTGGTGATCAGGTCAGTGAATATCCTGACAATATGACGGTAACCTATGAATACGGTGACGGTCGGCTGCTGATCTATGAGAACTATCCGTTTACAGCTTATGGACTGCATGGTTTCGATAACGGCAACGTGTTTTACGGGACAACCGGATACATGGTGTTTTCTCGCCGGGGAGCATTCAGTGTGTTTCAGGGACCGAAATCGGTTCCGGGGCCAACGGAAGGAAAAGAGCTTCGAGGACGGACTGGATATCCGGAGCACATGGCAGATTTTCTCACTGCCGTTCGAAGTCGGTCAAAGACCCGAGCAACCCCCGAGATTGCACATCGAAGTTGCGCCCTTGTGCATCTCGGGGAAATTGCATTTCAGACGACAGGACGTCTGGATTTCGATCCCGTGAATGAGGTCTTCCCGGACTCCGAGGAGGCCAATCAACGGCTCAGCAAGGTTTACCGAGAGCCATTTGGACTGCCGAAAGAGGCCGTTGCTGCTCAGTAAATTGCGGTGAGCCCTTGACGTGGTGGTCGATTTCCATTGAGTTTTCGCTGCAGAGTTCTGCTGCTTTGAGAAAATTCTTTTTGGCCGCTTTGTGGAACCGAGAAAAACTGGGAATTGATGATCGCTGTGGTAGCATGGACATACGATCTCCTGCCTCCTGAATTGTTTCGGCTGCGGTTCTTTCCGAAACTCCCCCCAGAAAGACGTTCACCGCAATGTTCGACCTGCCTGCTTTCGACCTGCCATTGAACAGGGTGAAGACAATGTTAAAGCAATGTTTCGATCCTCGAGGAGCGTTCGCAGTCGGGGATTCGCTGGTGCCAGCCAGAGCAGGGCACGGTTCGAGGCATCCAGACATGTCTCGAATTCTTCGAGGCTCAGATGCAGGGTATTTCGCTGCTGTACTTTTCGTTTTGCTGACACAGTTGGATCCAGTATCTGTGTCAGCTCGCGAAATTGACTTTCTGCGAGATGTTCAGCCGATCCTTGCGGAAAGCTGTACTCAGTGTCACGGCGTGGATGCGGCTTCGAGAAAAGCAGGACTTAGGCTCGACCTCCGCGATGATGCCGTCAAGGGTGGTGAGTCGGGCGTTGCGGCGATCGTGCCGAATCGTCCCGAAGACAGCGAGCTGATTCGTCGTGTCACATCGACAGACTCGGAGCTTCGCATGCCGCCGACGCCCGAACATGCTCCACTGACACCGAAGCAGATCGAAACGCTTACGGAATGGATTCGTCAGGGGGCCGTTTATTCCGACCACTGGGCCTTTGTATCTCCTGCCAAAGAGGAATTGCCTTCCAGCGATCGCCATCCGGTGGATGCTTTCGTCGGAAGAAAACTTCAGGAGTTGGGACTGAGTTTTGTTGAGCGAGCTCCGGATTCAACCTTATGTCGCAGGCTCTATCTGGATGTGACCGGATTGCCTCCTTCACCCTCAGATGTTGAGCAGTTTGAGAAAGACGGCTTTGAAGCCACACTGGAGCGACTTCTCAGCAGTGAACGATACGGAGAGAAGTGGGCTCGACACTGGCTGGACGCAGCACGCTATTCCGATACGAACGGTTACGAGAAAGACCTTCCTCGTGAGCAGTGGGTCTGGCGCGACTGGGTCGTGAGGGCATTCAATTCCGATATGCCGTACGATCAGTTTCTGATCGAACAGGTCGCCGGTGACCTGCTGCCGAATGCCACTCAGGATCAGATCATTGCCACAGGTTTTCTGCGGAACAGCATGATCAATGAAGAAGGTGCCATCGTCGCAGAGCAGTTCCGGATGGTCGAGATGTTCGATCGCGTGGATTGCATCGGCAAGGCAGTTCTGGGACTGACGACTCAGTGTGCTCAGTGCCACTCCCACAAATTCGACCCGCTGTCTCACCAGGAGTACTACGGGATGTTTGCATTCCTGAATAACTCCTACGAAGCTCAGTCCTGGGTGTATTTTCCGGAACAGGCGGAGAAGCTGAAGCAGGTCCGAAGCGACATGGCAGCCCTGACGGAGAAAGTTCGAGCAGGCCGCCAGAACTGGATGCAGGAACTTGTCGCGTGGGAAGCAGAGATTCAGCAGCAGAGCAGGGCAACTGAGTGGACTCCACTGATTGCGACGGAACTGGGCAGTATCAGCGGGTTGAATCATCCGACGCAGGAAGTCGATCGATCTATCCTGATGAAGGGGCATACCAGCGCCGACGTGTTCATGATTTCGCAGCCTGCCCTTCAGGGAATGACCGGGCTCAGGTTCGAGGCTCTCAATCATCGGGATCTGCCGTTCAATGGACCAGGCAGAAGCCGCACCGGAACCTGGGGAATCACTGAGGTAGAGGTATTCGTTCAGAAGCCGGACAGCAAGGACTGGGAGAAGCTCAAACTGGTGAATCCGTCTGCCGACTTTTCCGAGCCGGAGCAGAAGGAAGAAAAGAAAGTCCGTGGTCCGGTCAGTAATCTGATCGATGGTAGTGATGAGACATCGTGGGAAACGGACAGAGGGGCAGGGCGGCGAAATCGACCATCCGTGGCTGTCGTACAGTTTGAAGCCCCCCTGAATTATCTCGAGGGAACAAAACTGAAGATCGCGATGCGAATGAACGACATGCTTGGTTGCTGTCGAATCAGTTCCACAGCCGCGCCGGCACCAGTTGTTGTTCCGGTGGATTATGGGGCTGTGATGGCAATGGCGAGGCCGTCGTCAGAGCGAACTCAGTATGAAAACGAACAGGTGTTTGCAGCCTGGATGAGTTCAGTTCCCGAACTTCAGGCGGTTCGAGAGGAAATGGAGAATGTCTGGAAGGCCTGGCCGGAAGCTCCAACCTCAGTGCTTCATCTTTCGGAGCGACCATCTCATGAACACCGTCAGACTTACCTTCTGGACCGCGGTAACTCGGATCAGCCGCAGGATCCTGTAACGCCACATGTGCCGGCAGCGTTTCACCCACTTCCTGATTCCCTGGAACCTGATCGTCTGAAGTTTGCTCGATGGCTTGCCGACAGCCGGTCGCCGCTCACAGCTCGTGTTGCGGTAAATCGCGTATGGCAGGCAATCTTTGGACAGGGACTTGTTGAGACATCGGAGGATTTCGGTCGACGAGCTGCCTTGCCGGTTTACCGCGATCTGCTGGACTGGCTGGCAGTCGATTTTATGGAGCATCAATGGAGCCACAAGCACCTGATTCGGACCATACTGACCAGTGAGACTTATCAGAAATCCTCTCGTTTGACAGACCAGCTTCGAGAAATCGATCCGCGAAACCAGTTGCTGACTCGTGGTCCGCGATTTCGAGCTGAAGCGGAAGTGGTTCGAGATATTGCCCTGACAGCCTCCGGATTAATGACTCATCGCCTTGGCGGTGCCGGCGTTATTCCGCCTGTTCCTCAGAATGTTCTGGACTACAACTTCACATATCCTGCCTACTGGACTGCGGCTCCGGCTCCGGAGCGTTACCGGAGAACAGTCTATGTGTTCCGTAAACGCTCGATGCCCGATCCGGCTCTTTCCAATTTTGATGCCCCGAACGGAGACTTCGCCTGTGCTCGACGCGTGCGTTCCAATACGCCACTGGCAGCTCTGACAGGGCTGAATGAAACGATCTTTGTCGAAGCGGCTCAGGCGATGGCACTTCGAGTTCTTCAAGAGGGAGGGGCTTCGGAAAGCGAACGAGCAGACTATGCGTTCCGACTGTGCACATCCCGACGTCCGAACGAAACGGAACGGGAGGAACTGATCAGTCTTCTGAAAAGCCAGCGTCAGAGGCTGGCTGATGGCTGGTTGAGTATTCGCGAAGTCGCGACGGGAGATCCGGCGAAAATGCCGGACCTACCACCGAACACGACGCCGCAGGATGCTGCAGCCTGGACGCTCGTATGTCGAGTGTTACTGAATCTGGACGAGACAATCAGCAAGAACTGAAAATTCAGCAGAAAAGAGAGACTTCAATGAGCAGCGTTGATCAGAGCTCCGGCATGATGGATCAGACTCGCCGCTGGTTTTTTCAGGACTGCGGGATCGGTCTTGCGGGGATTGCCGCGAGTGTACTTTCCCGGAATGAGCTCGCAGCCGATTCTTCAGAGACCCTGAAGCAGCAGGAAGTTGCGTCACCAGAGTCACCGTTTGCCGTTCGGAAGTCACATTTTCCGGCTCGGGCGAAACGCGTGATCTACCTGTTTCATGCGGGAGCTCCGAGCCATCTGGAACTCTACGATCACAAGCCGGAGTTGACGCGTCGTGATGGTCAGCTCCCGCCTGCCGAGATGCTGAAGGGTTATCGCGCGGCTTTCATCAATCCGAATTCTGCGCTGCTGGGGTCGAAGTTCAAGTATGCGAAACACGGACAGTGCGGCATGGAGCTGAGTGAAGTGCTGCCGCATACGGCCTCGATAGCGGACGAGATCTGTCTGATTCGATCCATGCAGACGGATGCTGTGAATCACGCGCCAGGGCAGATCCTGATGAATTCCGGGTCTCAGCAGTTCGGGCGTCCCAGTTTCGGTTCCTGGACGGTTTACGGGCTTGGCAGTGAATGTGAAGATCTCCCCGGATTTGTTGTTCTGACCAGTGCTAAAGGGACAAGTGGCGGAGCCAGCAACTATGGCTGTGGGTTTCTACCGACGTCATACGGAGGCATTCCATTCCGTAGTGCAGGTGAACCTGTTCTCTATCTTTCCAATCCGCGAGGAATTGATTCGGAGACCCAGCGTGCTTCGCTCGATACGCTGCGGCGCCTGAATGAGAGCTCCGCGGCGTCAGTGGGTGATCCCGAAATCACCTCTCGGATTCAGAGCTATGAAATGGCATTTCGGCTGCAGACCAGTGCACCGGAGCTCATGAACCTTGCCGGGGAATCGAAGGAGACTCTGGATCTTTACGGCATCAAGGATCCGGCAGAATCGTCCTATGCTCGCAATTGTCTGCTGGCGCGGCGGCTTGTGGAACGAGGGGTTCGGTTTGTACAGCTGTTTCATGAAGTGTGGGATCAGCATGGGAACCTCGCTGCCGGAGTCCGCAAGAACGCAGAGACGACGGATCAGGCCAGTGCGGCTCTGGTCAAGGATCTGCGACAGCGCGGGTTGCTTCAGGATACGCTTGTGATCTGGGGGGGCGAGTTCGGGCGAACCCCGATGGTGCAGGGAGGCAACGACGGGAGAGATCACCATAATCGATGTTTCAGCATGTGGCTTGCGGGCGGCGGCATTCGGGCAGGGCATGTGCACGGGCAGACGGATGACCTGGGTTTCAATGTGGTGACGGATCCGGTTCATGTGCACGATCTGCACGCGACACTTCTGAATCGTCTTGGACTTGACCATACTCGTCTGACGTTCCGTTTCCAGGGACGCGACTATCGCCTGACTGATGTTCATGGGAAGCTCGTTGAAGGTGTCCTTGCCTGAACTCGGTTTTAGCCGGTGATGATTCTGACGATGGGTTTGTCAACGTGACTGGTGAACAGCTTGTTTGCGGAAACTGATTTTTTCCTGTGTGCTCTTTTGTGTGCCTGACGCTGGTTGCACTTTTGTTGGCCGACGGGCAAACTCCGGGCTGGTTCAGTTGTTTTCTGGTTCAGTCGTTACTCAGTCCCGCTGAGTCCCCCCGAGAGTCCCGCCCAACCGCGCACGTTTGAGACTGTGCGTCCTCATGGTCGTCATCCTTCCCTGACCATGAGGGCAAGTCAGCAGAAGTGCGCCCTGAACAAGCTGCCTGCGAAATATGGGAGAGTACGCCCCGTTTCACGTCCAGCTGCAGGAACTCCTGCGACGCCGATTCTGGACACCTCGTCATCTTTTTGAGGCGATTGCGGAGTCAGACCGGACCGGAAAGTCGGATTCAGTTCAGATTGATTCAGCGGATCTCGAGAAAAACCTTGGTGCTGTTCTCAGCGGGCAGATGGCGCCGACCCGGCAACTGGGCAAATTGATTGCTGATGTGGTTTTTTCCGGCGGGAAACTGAGCGCTTCGGATGAGAAGCAGAGACGTGATGAACTTGTCGGTGCGGCGTTCGTTGCTGAACAGCACGGACAGCGTTTTCAGCCACCATACTCTCTCGGTGTGTTCGGAATCAGCAACCGTCTGAAGGGCGGTCGAAGTTCAGCTCAGCAGGAAGATCGAATTCGGCGTATCCAGCAGGAACGCAAGCTCCGACTTCTGAGGCGCCTTGTCGAGCTGGAACAGGTTCAGCGAAGGAAGACTGCGGCTCCCGTAGTCCCGCCTCGGAATACGAAGAAGGCGCCTGATCGAAATCTGCGCGAGAGAGAGACACTGAAACGGCTCCGAGAGCTGCGAGTTGCTGCTCAGCCTGTCACAACGCTGCCGGAATGGAAAGATGCGGCATTACGATCCATAGCCTTCATCCCGGATCATGCTCGGCGCGATGATCGAGCTGCTGAGGAGTCCTTTGTTCACGTTGTGGAACGCTGTTATACCGCCGGGATGCGGTTCTCGCAGTTCCTGAACGAACTGCTCACTGCATGGAAGGCGGAAACGCCGTCGAAACGGGGCAGGTATCAGGAACGAATGTCTCCTGAACAGCTGGGAGCTTTGGTAGGGGAACGCAATCGTGCCCGCTATGGTGGCGACGCTGCGAAGAAGCGATGGTTTCAGAATCATAAGGGAAGCGGAATTACGGGGAATTCGCTGAGGAACTATCTCAGCGGGCATACGGTGCGGCCTCAGAGAGAGTGTGTTCAGAAGCTGATCTGGGCGTTTGTTGCTGACGGTCCGATTCAGTCGGATGTGGAACAGAGAATCTGGAGAATGGCGTATGACCCGTTCTTGATTCATCCACTGGAGCCGAGTGAACTCATCGCGATCGTCAACTCTGACTGGTCACAGCCGTCGGTCCGTCACCAATGGTCAGAGATTCATTCTTCGATCCGACATTATCTGATCAATGCCGGGATCATCCGAGTTCGGGCAGGCGAATCTTCAGTGACTTATGCTGCGCTGGCCGATCGCGACGGAACGCTGCTGACGCCGTTGGTGAGTAGTTCCGGCGGTCGGATCATTCCGGATATCGTCCGAGTCGTCGTCGATCGCGAGTCGATGTATTCAGCGATCGAGAGTGCTCTTGAGTCCGGTAGCCGAAGTCACCTGATGAAAACTCTGATTGAACAGTCCGGTTTTCCTGTGACACGGGTTTCGGAACTGACGCAGGTTCATGAATCTCTGTTTCAGCAGTGGATGAGGGAAAGCACTTCGCAGCGGATTGAGGATTATCAGCGGGCAGTGCGAATCGTCGACCTTCTCAATCCTCCGGAGCTCGCCCGCTGGCCTCTGACTCCTGACCGAATTCGACGTCAGAATCTGCAGGCCGTGGAAGTTCTGCACTCGAATGTCAGGTCGCTCAGTGAAGCCATGAAGTCTGTAGAGGAGGAAACGGGGCCGGAGATCCTGAATGGGAAGCCGGAAGCGCTGAGAACTTGGAAAGCAGCTCTGCTTCTGCGGCGGGTGTTCGGTCGAGGTTCGGTGACAGGAATCTCCGGACCCAGTATCGGTCGTATGCTGCAGTCGGAGGGAATTGGTGATCATCAGTCTTTTCGTCATCTGCGTGAAGGCGTACGAGATTCAGGAAAGAAATCTGCGCGACGGGCAACAATGGACCAGGCCTGTTTTCTGGCAGACGTGGTGGAAGCGACCAGAGGTCCGCTGGATGCTCTGCAGCGAAAACAGTTTATCGACTGTGTGGCCTGCGTCAGTCCGGATGCACCGGAGCGTGAAGAGAGTCCGCTGGAACTGCTGATGCAGGCACTGGATCAGAATTCTCCGGTCACAGTCCATTCGATGACGCATCGCATCATGCGAAGTCAGGGGGGACTGATTCGCTTCAGTGCAATCACTCGCGTGAGTCCACAGTCGGTCAGGGCATTTGTTACTGATGAGCATCATCGACTGCATCATTCGGTCGCCCGAAGAATTGCAGAACGCGGCATGGGATTTCCCGCGAAGTCAGACGAACATCGTCAGTTTGTGATCCTGAGCACGGCAGCGTGGAAAAACGGTGGCGGGAGAATTCAGGTTCGACTCAGCGAGATCGTTCGTGATCTGGTTCTTACGCTGGAGTCGCCGCGTTTGGAGACGACTGCTGATTCTGACAACAGGTCTGCCAGCAGGAAACATGAGAGAAACCTGCGAGCCATCGCGATGGGACGCCTGCTTTCTCAGGCGGCTATGGCACCGGCTGAACTGGCCACTGCCCTGAAAGTCACACTTCCGGTAATCGCAGGCTGGACAACGCCAAGGATCGGAAGGTTTACTCATCGGCGGCCAATGGAACTGTTTATTCGCCTGATGGACTATCAGCTGGAACAGGCAGAATGCGTTCGGGAGTTCTTCGGGCCGCGGGACTGACCGCGAAAAGCACGGCGACCAGTCCGTACACAACGGCTGCACCGGTGAACATCCAGAAGTAACCGTCGGCTCCTTCGGACTTCATGGATCTCAGGACAATTCCTGCGAGTGGTGCTGAGATGAATGTACCGAAGTCAAACATCGCCAGAATCAGTGACGTCGCAACGCCCAGGTATTGTCTCGGAAAGACTGCAGTACCCGCCGCCATGATTGACGGGAAGAGCAGGGCGTGAGCAATTCCTGCAATCGCAGCGGGAATGCACAGCTGCCATGGCTGGGAAACAGGTGAGTACAGAAGATAGCTGATTGTGAGCAGAATCATCCCCAGGATTATCCAGGGCCGATTTCCGAAACGCTCGAACAGTGACCGTGATGCGAGTCTTGCCATAAACCCGGTCACTGCGTAGACGACAAAAAACACAGCGACGTGCGGAATGCCGCGTTCTTCTGCGAACGGTCTCAGAAAGGTCATTGGTATTGAGAAACCTGCCCCCATTGCGGCCGATGTCAGGGAGATCATCCACGGGTGGTATGAGCGGACGACCGTCAGCAGTGGTGGACGAGTCTGCGGAATTGGTTTCAGCGCACCACGAGTCGCAAACCATGTTGCCACTACTGACATGGTTGCCAGAATTGAGGCGATGGTAATCATCTGGTGAACGATTCTGCGATCTATGACGGTGGCATGCCCGATCCAGTCGCTCAGCAGCGGCCCCATCATCAATCCGATGAATCCTGACGTGCCGAGAGTGCCGATCACTTCTGCCATCCGACTGGGAGAGACACGAAGTGACACAAACGTGATCGATGAACCAAAGATCCCTGCAAGACTTGCCTGCATCAGTGCTCGAACAAGAAAAATTGCCGGCCCCCACGCCGTGGTGAGTACGAGGTGCAGAAGCAGGCTGATGGTGTACATGCACACCGACCAGCGCCAGACGCGGGAAGCTCCGTACCGATCTACGGCATCACCCTGCGCGAGTCTGATGAGGATGCTGCCGATCATCCCGCAGCCGACGATGAGGCCGAGCTGCTGTTCGTCTCCACCCAGCACCGAAACCACATCGGAGTATCTCACCAGCATCCCGTTGGCGAGCGTTGTCAGTCCGTTGGACAGATACGCCAGCCAGAAAATCAGGCCGTATCCCTGAGTCAGCTGAACTGGTTCATCTCCTGACGACAGCCTGTGACCTGTGGGGTATTTGCCGAAGTTTTCAGTATCGGATTGTGGCAAGAAATAACCCCGCGAAAATTGGCCGTTGCACGTGCAGTGAGCGTGATTGTGTCAGTTTTTGCTCTCGGAACAACCGGTGAAGCAGCGATGAGCATTTCAGAGAAAGAGGACTTCAGTCTGATGGCACTGCCACATGATAAGCGGCTTCACTCGATCCAGCGGCAATGCTTCGTGACACCTGCGCTTAAGGCATCGCATGTCCCGGCTGATTCTCGAGATCATGGCGTATTGCGACGGAGAATCTGAAACAGACTGTGTTTTTCATCGGTCCAGTCAAGAAACTCCGGCATCGGGATTTTTGTCGCGTTCTGAAATTCATCGGCGGCCAGTAACGATTTGTTCGGGGACATCAGCACCCAGACTGAAGGGACAGTCATTCCTGCGGTATTGAGTCGCGGGTCCAGGATGCAGACAGTCTCCCATTCCAGACGTCGAGCATGCCCGGCAAGAACCGGTCGAAGATCGAAATTCTGGCTCGAGATATGGATGGCGAGCACGGCATCCGCAGTCATATGTTTCCGGTAGACGTCGAATGCTTCCGCTGTCAGCAGGTGCACTGGAACGGCATCGCTGGAGAATGCGTCAAGAATCAGAACATCGTAGATCTGCGTCGGTGACTGGTTTTCGAGTGCCAGTCGAGCATCACCCGATATCACATTGACTGTCGCAGGGCCCCCGCTGAGGTATTGGAAATTCTCACGAGCGATCTTTCTGACGACCGGGTCTATTTCATAGAAGTCGATCAGGTCGTTTTCGCGGCCGTAGGCTGCGATTGTGCCGACTCCAAGTCCGACAACACCGATGTGACATGGGCCTCTGGCCTGGCGGTTCTGGATGGCGATGCCGGCGCCGGAGGTGATGCCATAATAGGTCGTCGGCAATCGTGAGAGTCCCGGGTCAAGAAACTGAAAACCGTGACGTGTTGTTCCATGGAGCAGCTCCATTGCCCCGGCGGTGCGGCCACCTGGCAGCACTCTTTCCACCACGCGACTCACTCCGAAGAAACTTCGGGCGATCACGACGGAACCGCGAAACGTCATCAAGACATCCAGAGCCAGGAGTGATGTCAGCAGAAAGATAAAGGCGGTGGCCAGGCGGCCTGTTCCGGCTCGAACCTGATTCTTTCGAGCTGTCAGCTGAGATCGCCGCACAGAGACTGCCGGGACAACGGCTGCTGCCAGAAGCCCCAGATGATACTCCAGATGAAATGGGAAGAGGAATGGTGCGATTACTGCAGTGAAGAAACCGCCGATGGCCCCACCGAGTGCCATCAGGAGGTAGAACTCCGTCAGGAGCCGATCTTCTTCCTCCGTCTGACCACTCACATCCGGTTTCTGCCGAACAAGCTCTCCGTGGCAGAACATGCAGCCGGCTGCCAGAGTGCCCAGATGAACGGCAAACTGGATTGGCAGTGAAACCGATCCCCAGAGATTGCCCTGCATACTGATGAGGATTCCGCTCGCGAGAAGAAGAATGCCTGATGCCGGTTGCCAGATTCGGCGAGCTGCCAGCCACTCTGAGGAAAAACAGACAACAAGTGTGAGCAGATAAATGGTGAGCGGAACAATCCAGAGGAATGGGACAGGACTGACATCCGTGGTAAGAATGCTGGTGATGGCTGACAGAAGAACTGTCGGAACCAGCGCGAGGAGTAAACAAAATCCCCGATAACCTGCAGCTGATTGAGCAACACTGCGGTCCTGAGTTCGCCTTTCTTTGGCTGAGCCGTTGCCGGGTACAATGGCCGACGTTTTCGCGATCTCTGCTGAACTGCGACAGGCAATGATCCCTGTCAGAAGAGAGAGGATTTCGAACGCGATAAAGCCTCGATACCAGAATGCACTCTGCTGAGATGTTGCAAACCAGATCTCAAGAAAGAACGGAACGGAAAGCAGACCGATAAACGAACCCGCGTTTGAGAATGCGTAGAGTGCCCACGGCGACTTTCCTGGAAACACTCGTCTGAACCAGACCTGCTGCAGAGGTCCGGAAGCACTGAGGCACAGGAACGGAAGACCGACGTGGCACGTCAGTAGCCAGAGAATTCTGCTGACAGGAAAATCATCGTTTGGAGGTCGCCAGGATGGCTGCGGAATGATCGAGACCGTCAAAGCGGTAATCAGAAGTGCCGAATGTACCAGAAACTGGCCGCGGGTCCTGAAGTGGCGTATCAACCGACTCGAGTAGTAGTAGCCGGCGAACAGCATTATCTGAAAGAAAAGAAGGCAGACTGTCCAGACGGCAGGACTTCCGCCGAACCACGGAAGGATTGCTTTGCTGATCAGTGGCTGAATCTGAAAGCTGAGCGTGGCCCCGAGAAACACGGTGACAGCAAAAATGAATGAAATCAGTTTGCTCATTGGAATGTCAGATCTGTTCTCGGCTCGCCCGTCAGTTCCCACGCTGGCCGCTGTCAGCGTCAGTTTTCCGGAAACATGGTGAATCAGAGCTGCAGGCCTGATTCTGCCACTGCATGATCGAGCCGGGATCATAGAGGGAATTTCATCGAGTTTCCGCAAGGTTTTCTCCTGGAACGCGTAACAAAACCGGGACTGGCTCACGTCGACATGAAATCGTTGAGAATGGTGACCTCACGGGTACCTCTCTCGGTTTTGTCTGAGCCTCCTGGTCTTCGGCTTCTCGATAAGCTTTTTCGACTCAGTTTGATTCGGTATTCGCGGAATTTCGAGTACCATTTCTCCCACGTAGGGCCGCTGTGGCGAAACAGGCAGACGCAACAGACTTAAAATCTGTTGAAGCGAAAGCTTCGTGCGGGTTCGATTCCCGCCGGCGGCATCATATTTTTTCGGGTGATCTCTTTTCGGGAATTGCCGGACCATTTTGCCCTGCAACAGCTTCCTGGATTCAGACGCCATTCTGTTTCTTCGGAAGACCGGAATGATTTGTGATCTGTTCCTCACCGTCAGTGGCTGTTCGATTCGCATTCTGGTACTGGCTTTCAGTCTGACGACTCTGAGTCTCAGCGGTACGGCTGAGGAACCTGCCTTTGACCCCGGGCGGTTTGAGGTGACGGAAATCGTCAGTGGCCTGAATCGGCCGATGGAACTTGCAGTTGCTCCTGATGGCACCGTTTTCTTCATTGAACTCGATGGACATCTCAGGTTCCTTCGTCCGGGGAGTCGTCAGGTCGGTACGGCAGGGAGCCTGACGGTAACGACCGAGCAGGAGAACGGACTGATCGGGATGGCGCTCGATCCGAACTTCGAACAGAACCACTGGATTTACTTCCAGTATTCTCCGCCCGATTTCTCGGGGCAGTTCATCAGTCGTTTCACGATCACTGACGACAAGCTTGACCTGTCATCGGAGAAGATTCTTCTGAGATATGAAGAACAGCGCAAAGAGTGCTGTCACCATGCCGGTTCGCTGCATTTCGGTCCCAGGGGAGAGTTGTTTATTGCATGCGGTGACAATACGCATCCGCACGGCGATTCGGACGGCTATGCCCCGATCGATGAACGTCCGGAAAGATTTCCCTGGGATGCACAACGATCGTCTGGCAACACGAACAGCTATAACGGGAAGATTCTTCGGATCAGACCAACTCCCGACGGTGGCAGCGAGATTCCCGATGGAAATCTGTTTCCAAAAGACGGAAGTGGAGGTCGTCCGGAGATCTACGTAATGGGTTGTCGGAATCCTTGGCGGATGACTGTCGATTCTGAAACCGGCTTCGTGTACTGGGGCGAAGTCGGTCCGGATGCGGGAAATGACAGCCCGAGAGGGCCGCGCGGATACGACGAGTTCAATCAGGCAAGGCAGGCCGGTAACTTCGGATGGCCGTATTTCATTGCTGACAACCAGCCATACGCGGACTGGGATTTTGCGACTCGAATGCCGGGCGAAAAATTCAAAGTGGCAGCTCCGGTCAACGAGTCCCCGAACAACACCGGAGCAAGGGAGCTGCCTCCACCGCAGCCCGCGATGATTTACTATCCTTATGCTGCATCCGACAAGTTTCCTGAACTGGGGAGTGGTGGAAGGTCAGCCTGTGCCGGGCCGGTTTTTCATCGCAGCGAATCGCAGAATCCGGCGGTGAGATTTCCCGCTGAGTACGATCGGTGTCTTTTCATCTACGAGTGGTCTCGCCACTGGATCAAGGTTGTGCATTTTGATGATCAGCACAATGTCAGATCCATTGAACCGTTCATGTCGGAGCATCGATTTGTGAGGCCGATCGATATGGCCTTCAGCCCGGAAGGATCATTGTATGTGATGGAGTACGGGGAGACATGGGGAGTCAATCCGGATGCAAGGATCGTGCGGATCGATTATGTCTCCGGGAATCGGCCACCGGTGCCTGTAGCGTCGGCGAAGAATAACATCGGCAGAACACCGCTTCAGGTGACGCTGTCAGCGGATGGAAGTCGAGATAAAGACACCGGAGATAAGCTGTCCTACGAATGGCGACTGATTCGTTCAGGTGCTACTGCAGATGTCGCTCCGGTCGTTCGCACGGTGGCTCGAGTTCCTCAGGCAGAGATCACTGTGGAAGAGCCCGGTGTCTATACGGCAGAACTGCTGGTAACAGATTCTCATGGCTCCGGCAGATCTGCAACGGTGCCGGTACTTGCGGGAAATTCGCGTCCTGAGATAGAGATTGTGAAACCTTCTTCAGGTGAACTGTTCGATCCAGGCATTCCGGTGGCGTTCGAGATACGCGTCGACGATCAGGAAGACGGGACCAACGATGACCGGAAGATCGATGAAGACGGTTCTGAACCAATCGATCGTGAGGCTCCGGGACGTGTGACACTGAATGCGATGCTTTCTGCCGGGCCACCGTCGTCTGCTGAAGACGGCAGCTCAGATGCAGGAGCACCGGCAGGACTTCGACGTATGAAAGCGAGTGACTGTTTCAACTGCCATGCTGTCAATCAGAAACGTGTTGGTCCGCCTCTGCTGGAGATTGCAGAGAAGTATCGAGGCAAGGCGGGGGCAGCGGAGTTGTCCGTTCAGCGTGTCCTGAAAGGATCAACAGGCGTCTGGGGAAAGATTCCGATGATTCCGCATTCTCAGCACTCGGAAGACGAAGTGCGAGAGATGGTCGACTGGGTCTACAGCCTTGAGCCTGCGGGGCTCGTTCAGGTGTTTCACGGGTTTGTCGGTGAGATTCCTCCGAGCCAGGGTGAGGGGGCTCAGGCCGGATATCTGAATCTTGAGGCTGTCTACGCAGATCGTGGCGCAGGAGAAGTTCCTCCACTCACGGCATCGGCGTCAATTTATCTTCGGCCGCGACTGTTCGAAGCCGAGTCTGCCGATGAAGTTTCAGGGCCGAAGGTCCTTGACGCTGCCAGTGCCAGCGGGGGGAAGCACCTCGGTGCGATTGACAATGGACATCAGCTGAGGCTGCGTCGAGTGCCGATTCGACAGGTACGGAGAATCACATTTCGAGTTGCATCTGCAGGTGGCGGTGGCGTGATTGAGATTCATGCGAACGACGCTGCAGGTCCATTGCTGGGACAGGTTCAGGTCGAAGTGAACGGTTCCTGGGATCAGTGGTATGATTGCTCAGCAGACCTTCAGATCCCGGAGAACTTCAGTGAAAACGATGATGCTTCTCATGACCTGGTGCTGCGATTCGTCAACGCAGATCGTCCTGGCGGACTGATGAATGTCGATACAATCCGACTTGAGAAATGATGAGCAGCGGCCGGGTTCTGCAGGTGGTTTCAAAACCGGGACTGGTTCCCGACAGATGCGGTGTTTTTCTGAAAATTCTGTAACTCCAGGGGTGCCTGTCCCGGTTTTGAAATGCGATTTAGTCTCTGATCTGATGCTGCCATCCCGTGACGGGCAGGGGGGCTGTTCGGTGCTGTGAATCTCTGATCAGGCATTCTCGTCCGCTGGTGATCTCCCCGATCTTTCGGAGGAAGAACTGATTCTCTTCAGCAGCTTTCGTCTGATCGATCAGGGAGTCCGGTGATGCCGTCACCAGGAGAACAAAATCCTCGCCGTCACTTAGTGCAGACTGCAGTCGCTGCTCCGGTGCTGCAATCGGGTCTACGTCATCGTGAATCGGAATCGCAGCTGCATCGATGATTGCCCCGACATGGCTTGCTTCCAGCAGCCGATGCAGGTCGATTGCCAGTCCATCCGAGATATCCATCATTGCATGAACGTGACCGCTTTTCATCAGCCACTCTGACTCGACCAGATGGGGGCGAAATGTGAGATGCCGCTGATTCCGCAGACTGCCACCCAGTCTTCCGGTGACGAAAATGAAGTCTCCCGGACGAGCTTCTGACCGAAGAGCTTCCCGTTCGGCAAAAGGCTCTCCTGTGAGACAGACATTGATGGCAAAGGGGCCGTTCCACGAATTTGTATCTCCCCCGGCAATCGTGAAGCTGAACTCCTCAGAGATCGTTCGAATTCCGTCATACAGTCTCCGCAGAAATTCCGTCTGCCCTCCTGAAATACTGAAGGGAACTGCTATGGAGACAAAAGCCGCCGTCGGACGGCAACCCATGGCCGCGAGGTCACTGAGGTTGACGGCAACAGCTTTTCGCCCGGCGAGTTCCGGAGAAGTTGTTTTGAGGTCGAAATGAATTCCGTCCAGGAGCATGTCTGTCACGACGACCTGGCGATCTGAAGACTGAAGTCGAAGAACGGCACCATCGTCACCGATGCCGACTTCCACTGGAGGTCGCACCTTCAGTTGTTTTGTGAGGTCTCTGATAAACTGAAGTTCGCTGTCCATGAAAAGCCTGCTGAACTGTCGCGGGATCTGTTATGCTGCCAGAGAGTCAGATCTGTCCGTCGAAAGATCCGTGATGAAGCCGGGGGAGACGACACTGGATGGATTGTTTCGGGTAGTCCTCGAATGGCAGCGTTTTATGCCGGCACCTTCGGAAAAGGTATGCTGAACCGATGCAGATTCTGATCAGTGAAGATGAGATTCGACAGCGGGTGATGGAACTCGGAACGCAGATCAGTGCCGAGTATACCGGGCGTCCACTCACCATACTTGGAGTACTGACCGGGAGTCTGGTCTTTCTTGCGGATCTGATTCGAGCCACAAAAATTCCTCTGCGTGTTGCGCTCATTCAGGCCTCCAGCTATGGCGGAACTCGGACAACACCCGGTGAACTGACCGTAAACCGAACTCTGCTTCCGGATCTCAGCGATCGCGACGTCCTGATTCTCGATGATATCTTTGACACCGGCCGAACGATGGTCGGCCTGATTGAAGCATTGGAAGAATATCGCGTGCGGAGCGTTCGAACCGGAGTTCTTCTCTGGAAATCCTCTCGGACTGTTGTGAGCCTTCGCCCGGATTTCTACGGATTCAGCATCCCGGACCGCTTTGTTGTCGGATACGGGCTCGACTACAACGATGAATTCCGGCACCTTCCATTTGTTGGTGTTCCCGATGAGGACGATCTGCGATTCGCTGAGAATTCTCAGCCGGAAGGACAATCGACCTGATGTCAGATCGTTCAGGGACATGGGCGTGTTGTCATCTCTGGCCCGACGACCGTTACTTGCGGAGATGGTTGCTGCTGATTCTCGCTTTGGCATTTCTGATTCGATGCGCGACTGCCATCGCTGTCGATCAGTATGTGCAGGCTCAGGGACGGCAATTTCTGATTGAAGGCGATGCGAACGGATACTGGCAACTTGCCATCAGCATCTCTGAGGGGAACGAGTACAGCATCTATCAGCCTCCTCGCTATGTCCTTCGGATGCCCGGTTTTCCTCTGCTGCTGAGTGCCTCCATTGTTGTTTTCGGTCAATCGACTCTGGCAGCCAGCATCGTCCTCGCGGGAGTTGGAACGAGCTGCTGCTGGTTGACGTGGATTCTTGCTCGGAAATGGACTGACGAACGAACCTCGCTCTTTGCTGCAGTGCTGACCGCATTCTCACCGCTTCAGATTGGTAACAGTGTCCTGATTCTGTCTGAAACATGGTTCGCGTTCTGGTTACTGTGCGGGTTGATCCTGCTTTCGGATCTCATTCTCTCGCTTCAGAAGATTGCAGATTCAGGCAGTTCAGAGCTTCGATTCATGGTGAAATCACTGATCACCGGGATCGTCATCGGCATCGGTGTCCTGGTCCGGCCGGGCTGGCTGCTCTGGACTGGATTCAGCGCACTGCTGCTCATCATTTCCGACCGCCAGCAACGTTTGCTGCGATTCGCGGGAGCCGGTTTAATCGCGGCTGGATGTGTGCTTGCGCTTTCACCGTGGGCGTACCGAAACTCAACCGTGACGGGTCACTGGATCTTCACCTCACTCTGGTCCGGGCCGAGTCTATACGACGGGCTGCATCCGAAGGCGACGGGAGCAAGCGACATGAGATTCTTCGATGAGGAGAATCTCAGTCTGACGATGTCGGAGTTTGATGTGAATGAAACGTACAAGCGAAGAGCGTGGGACTTTGTCGCCGGAAATCCGATCAGAGCGATGGAGCTGGGTGCCATCAAGGCACTGCGGTACCTCAGTCCATTTCCGAATGCAGAAGGTGTCTCCGGACGTTCTGTCGTTTTTCTGTCTCTCGTGTTTTATGTGCCTTTTGTGTTTCTTATTTTGTCAGGTCTTCCCATTTTGTTGCGTCGGGGTGGCGGGGCGTTGTTGCTGGCGGGACCGTTTCTGCAGTTTCTGCTGGTTCATATGGTCTTTGTGGGGTCAGTGCGATATCGTTTACCAGTCGAGTTTCCGCTCAGCGTGATTGCTGCAGCTGGTATCTCCAAAGTCTGGAACGTTGCTCCTAATCACAACAGGGCGGTTACTTTCGAGGGCGAATGAGCCTCGCTGATTCGTGGTGTGGCCTGAAAAGGCTGTCCGCGGATTTCCGATGAGTCTGGTGTTTTGAGTCTTCAGGCAAGGATGCATGAAGCTTTTTGCTGTATTCAAGTGGGCGATCCTTCTGCTGTTGCTGGCGTGTGCGCTGGTGGGCGCCTCCGGTCTGTGGTTGTGGCAGAATTCTGATCGACTGTTGCGACAGAAAGTTGAGGCTGGTTTCCAGCTGGCGCTTCCTGATCTTGAGCTTCATATCGGCACTGCCAGGCTGACCGGTGGTTCGACACTTCGACTCGGATCCGTGGAGATTCGGGATCGAGCTACAGATCGCGCATGGTTGAGAGCGAAAGAGCTGATTGCCATCGTAGAGCCGTCTGAGCTCATTGAGCGTCAGCGTCTCGTGCTGAAATCGATTCAGCTGAGTCATGCAGACGTACTGGCGATCTGGAAGGATGATGGCAGGTGGAACTGGCAGCATGTCCGTTTTGTGCGGACTGAAGGCAGTCAGACGCCACCATTGCCGCTGATCATTCTGGAGGATGTCAGGACACAGCTCGAGCTGCATCACAGCAGCAATCTGCCTCCGTCCGGATTAATTCTGAACACTGACGCATTTCAGGCCGTTCCGAAGTCAGCGGTCAGCTACGTCTTTGATGGAGATCTCGGACTCCGAGAAACGGCTTCCGCGAAACTCACCGGTGAGCTGGATATCAATACCGGCTACTGGAAGCTCGATGCGCGAGCACGCAACATTCAGATTGGTCAGAAGCTCGTGGACGTCGCGTCAAAGACGGCTCCGAGAATTCAGCAGACCATGGCCCGACTGGATGGGATGGTCCAGCGATTGATTCCGGAATCTTCCGAAACGCCACCTGGAAAATCATCGGCGCTGCTCATCGGAACTTCCCCGTATTCCCCGAGATTTCTTGCCGTGGCAGACCTCAGTATATCACTGCAGGGGAACCCAAAGACTCCAGTTCCTGATTTTCGCCTGTTCATCGACATGAGGGACGGGCAGTTTACAACTTACGTTCTGAATGACATTCTGACGGATGTCAGAGCCAAACTTTTCTGCGACAACCGTCAGGCCATTTTACGAATCGATGAGGCTCGCGACGGTGACGCCCGGATATCCGGTGAGGTGAAGATTGATCGCACGGAGAATGCCGGCGCGGCGGTTGCAACGCTGCACGTGGAAGATTTTCATGTGGATCGAAGGATCACCAGATTCCTTTCACCGAGAGCAGAGTTGTTCTTCGATCATTTTCAGCCGGACGGAAATCTCAGCGGAGATGTTCAGCTGGAGCAGCTGCCCGGGGGACGCTGGATTCCGACGAGCCTCAATGCAAAAGTGACTGCCGGGAAAGCGATCTTCCATAAGTTTCGACATCCAGTCACTGAGATTACAGGGACGATCGTTCAGAGACCTTTCGGTGAGGGAGAGCGTTCACCGGGAAATCTTATCCTGGACATGGATCTTGAAGGGGTTGTCGCCGGCAGACCGTTGTCGATCACCGGAAGCGTCCGAAACCCCGGTCCGGAAGCTGAGATGCGATTCACTGTGGGAGTCACAGAGCTGCCGATAGACAGTCGGTTTCGTGACGCTCTGGAACCACCTGGCAGAAAGGTTCTTGACAGTCTCGACCTCACAGGGACGGGAAATGCTCATCTGGAGTGTTACCGGGCACCGGGACTCAACAATCGAATCGAAATGGTGCTTAATGCTGAAGTCATGAATTCTGCGATGAGGTTTCGCGGGTTCCCGATTTCAATCAAAAAGCTTAACGGAAAACTGCAGTACGATACACGGAACAAGCTCTGGACATTTGAGGATCTTGCGGGCGAGCACAGCGATGGTCAGCTTTCTGCTCATGGAACGTATCGCGGAAGTCCGCTTCCGGGTGTGCTTGAACTGGAGGTGACGGCGAAGAATACGGCACTCAGTTCAGAGCTTCAGAGTGCGCTCAGTCCGTCGCATCAGAAGCTTTGGAAGATCCTCGAGCCTTCAGGCCGTCTGAATCTGATCACAAAGATTCACTGGACGGCGCAGCCAGGTCAGAAGCCGGTGGTGCAGCTTCCGATGGTGGAGCTTTTCGACGCTGAGATTTACCCGAGGCCGTTTCCTTATCGGATGCAGGTTTCGTCATTGCGAATGACCTTCGATCCGAACGATCCTCAGAATGGAGGAGCTCAGCATTGCGAGATCCTGAGTCTGTCTGCGGAGCATGACGGTGCTCCCATCAACGCAAAAGGCTGGGCTGAGGTCACCAGTGATGAGCAGTGGATTGTGCATCTGAACGATCTGAGCGCAAGAGACCTGGCCCCCGACGATGACCTTCGGGTCGCATTGCCGGACTCATGGCGTCAGATGATGGGGCGGTTGTCTCAGTCAGGTCGTGTTTCAATCGAAGGGTCAGAGCTTGAATTTCGAGGGCAGACCAATGGGACGGTGTCTCCAACGGCAGCATGGAACATGAATCTTCGGTTGAGAGACTGCGGTGTTGCCGCGGGACTTGATCTGCAGAAGGTTTCCGGTCTCGTGACCGCTCAGGGAACATGGGATGGCGTTCATCTCAGCAACACCGGAGACATTCGACTCGACTCTGTACTGGTCCGCGGGATGACACTGACGGAAATTGCCGGCAATTACGTCATGGACGAAGAAGAACTTCTGCTCGGCAGCAGGGATATCTTTCAGAAGCAGATCAGTCCTCAGAACGTTCCGGAAGATGCTCAGCTTCGCGGGCGTGCGTACGGCGGAACTCTGCTTCTGAATGCGCTGATTGATCTTCGCAGTGGTCAGGGGTATCAGCTTTTCGGGCAGATCAACAAGGCCTCGCTGCAGTCGTACGCGGCACGACACATCTCCGGTCAGCCGGATCTTGCTGGAAACGTAAACGCATGGCTCTATCTGACGGGAGCACCGGACAGTCAGGACAGCATGGAAGGGGAAGGGCAGATGCAGATCAGCCCTGCATCACTTTATGAACTGCCGCTCATGCTGGAACTTCTTGGCGCTTTATCGAAGTTGAATTTCATCGTTCGTGAGCGTTCTGCATTCAACTATGCTCTTCTGAATTTCAAGGTTCAGGATCGTGCGTTCTGGTTTAATCCGATCGACCTCGTGGGAGAAACTCTTGCTATGCGTGGACGTGGAAGAGTCGGGTTTTCCGGGGATGTGAAGCTGGACTTTTATTCTCAGCCCGGAAAATCCGGGCCTCGTTCTATCCCGCTCGTCAAGGAACTCGTGTTCGCGACGAGCACTCAATGGGTCGGGGTCAAGGTGACCGGCACCATCGATCATCCACAGACGGAAATCCGGCCTCGTCAGCAGATGGACGAATCTCTTCGACAGTTGCTGAATCAGTTCCAGCCAAATCCCGACGGTCCGACACCGGGTCTTGTGATCCCGGGGATCTTCAATGTTCGACCCTTCCAGCAGGCCACACGAAATCCCTGATCCTTCGTTCGGGGTCCCTTTGCAGAAGTGATTTATGATGAAAGCAACGGACGATCGAAACGGACGGCGATTCTCAGTCCCGGCCTCTCGCAGGCTGACATGGGACCTGTTGCATTTCAACCGAAGAGTACCGCTCTGCGGACACGACAGACTTATGTCGCTCGAAAAGGTCATGAGAGCACGCAGTGCGTGTTCGGTTCGAGTTTCCTGGCCCGCTCTGTTTCTGAAGGCGTTTGCACTGGCAGCCCTTGAGTTCCCGGAGCTTCGACAGACCTGGTATCGCTTTCCCTGGGCTCACCTTTATCAGCATCCATTCAGTGTCGGAGTTGTCACGGTTCAGAGGTCAGTCAACGGCATTCCCTGGCTGTTCTGGGGAAAGATTGCTCGCCCTGAGGAGCTGTCTCTGGACGAAATTCAGCGAAGAATTAATGAGTTTATGACAGAACCTGTTGAACGGGTGTTTGCGCAGCAGTGGAGGCTGGCTCACCTTCCCACAATACTGCGACGCATCATCTGGTGGTTCAATCTCAATGTCGCGACGAGAGCACGGGCAAAACGTCTGGGAACTTTTTTCCTCTCAACGCTGGCTGGTCGAGGTGCTGAGATTCAGATGCCACCGTCGATCCACACGGGATGTCTGACATTCGGACCATTGGATTCGTCCGGATGCAGTCGTGTGACTCTTGCATACGATCATCGTGTGATGGACGGAGCGATGATTGCGGAGATTCTGGTTCGCACGGAGTCGATCCTGAATACGACTCTCACGCAGGAACTGGACCTTGTCGGATACGGAAATGCAGTCACGTCGATTTCTGATGCGGCTTAAGCGGCGCAGGATGGGAATCACTCGCGGGACGGCGCAAATCTCAGCAGCTAACCGCTGACACGATACCCCAGCGACTTCAGAGCCGTTCGAATTCGTTCGGTATGGTCCCCCTGAACCTCCAGTACTCCCTCATGTGCAGTGCCACCCGCGCCGCACAGTGTTTTCAAGTGAGTGAGGAGTTCCGCCTGCTCACCCGGATCAGGGCTGACTCCCCGAACGACGGTCACAGTCTTTCCCCGCTTCCGCTTCTCGGTACTCACTCGAGCTGTCCAGTTTTCTCGAGGCACCTTCGCCTTTTCCGGAGGCGGACACCTGCAGTCGGACTCCGGTAAGTCACAGCGGTCACAGTGGGGAGGTCGATCGAATTTTGTGCCGGCGAGCAGTCGCATGGGTGCACCAGAGCCGAGTCAGAAATAGAGCCGAGTCAGAGATGGAAACGAAGACGGGAGCACAGAATGATGTGCTGCGACGACATCTTATCGGGATTCTGCTCCGAGGTCGTGATCATCGATCTTCTTATGGAGCGTATTCCTGTTGATTCCGAGGCGAGTAGCAGCCCGTGTCTGAACTCCCTGACACTGCCGCAGCACCTGAAGAAGCAGTTCTTTTTCCACAAGGTTGATGACCTCGTTGTAGACTTCAGTGGAATCCTCACCGACCTGAGCAATTCTGCGACTGACCAGATCACTGCAGATGGATTCGAGGTCTTCGCCGGAGCGGCGTCCGATCCTCACAGGAGCGAGTCCACGGACATGCTGTGGAAGGAGATCAGCGGTAATCTCGTCACTCGTCGAAAGCACTAGAGCTCGTTCGATGTAGTTCTGAAGCTCTCGTACGTTTCCGGGCCAGTCATACTGAGTCAGAAAACGAAGCGTATCTCCTGCGATTCGTGGCACGGGCAGTCCATTCGCCATGGAGTAGCGTCGCAGAAAGAAGTTGACCAGATCCGGAATGTCCTCCTGACGCTCCCGCAGCGCAGGAAGGTAAATCGGAATAACATTCAGTCGATAAAAGAGGTCATCTCGAAAACGACCGCTGCGAATCTCATCCTGAAGGTCGACGTTTGTCGCCGCGATGACTCGGCAGTCGACGCGAATTGTTCGCGTGTCACCCACTCGTTCAAATTCATGTTCCTGAAGCACTCGAAGAAGCTTGACCTGCAACTGATAGCTGACAGAGTTGATCTCATCGAGAAAGATTGTGCCGCCGTGAGCTGCTTCAAAACGCCCGGTTCGAGTCTCAATGGCGCTCGTAAAGGCTCCTTTCGCGTGTCCGAAGAGTTCACTCTCCAGAAGGCTCTCAGAAAGTGCCCCGCAGTTGACGCGAATGAACGGACCGGTGGCGCGAGGACTGAGCTCATGCAGAGCACGTGCGATGAGCTCTTTTCCTGTTCCGGTTTCGCCAGTGAGCAGGACGGTTGCAGATGTGGGCGCTACCTTGCGCGTCATCCGGTACACTTCCTGCATCGGCTCGCAGTTGCCGATCAATCCGCTGATCAATCCTGATTCCGCTTTCATTGCTCCCGAATCTCTGTTCTGGACAGAATTCAATCCTCAAGTGGAAATGCTGATAATGTTGTCATCTATGTGCAAGTAAATTCAGCATGAATGGTGATCTTTCTCAGAAACTAGCGAACTTGCCCACTGAAAACGGTCGCCACGATACGTTGGTGTTGGTTGATTGCCTTATTTGTGGTCATTTGTTTCTGGTGTTCGTTGTTCCTGATTGTTTTGTGTGCAGTCAGGTTGGCGGATGGCGTCTCCGGAAAGTGGCTCCGTGTTTTGCAATCGATTCCAGCTTTCAGGCGATGGATCTACAATCGACGGTGCGTGAAGCGTCATTGTGGATGGGGATGACGCTGGACAGCGGGATTGTGCGTGTCTCCTGAACTCTGTGAGTGCTTATGGAAGCGATTTGTCTGGAACAACCCCGCAGATTGACTCACATCAGGATCGATGAGCCGCCAGCCCCCGGGCCAGGCGAAGTTTTGGTTCGAACGCATCGAATGGGGGTCTGCGGAACAGATGTGAGCTGTTACCTCGGAAAGTTTCCCTTCTTTCGATACCCCGGAATTCCAGGGCATGAGCTGGGTGTTGAAGTGCTCACTGTCGGGAAGGGTGTGACCAATGTTTCTGTCGGCGATCGCTGCAGCGTTGAGCCCTACATGAACTGTGGTCACTGCAGTGCATGCCGTCGCGGCAGGAGTAACTGCTGTTCATCACTGAAGGTCATCGGAGTGATGGTGGACGGGGGTCTCTGTGAGCGTTTTCTGATTCGGGCCGACAAGCTGCATCCTTCGCCGACACTTTCTTACGAGCAGCTGGCTCTTGTTGAAACGCTCGCCATCGGCTGCCATGCGACTGATCGAGGTGCTCCGGCAGAGAATGACCATGTCCTGATCATCGGAGCTGGTCCGATTGGTCTTGCTACGCTTGAGTTCACGCGACTGACGGGGGCCAGAATTACCGTGATGGATACCGTCCCGGCTCGCCTGGACTTCTGTCGCAGAGTTTATGGCATCGAGAATCTGATCTGTCCCGCAGAATACACTGACGTGATCGAGGTCATGAAGCAGCTGACTGACGGAGAATTGTACGCTGTCGTGAATGATGCCACGGGGAACTGCGAGTCCATGTCTTCTGCAGTGCGTTATGTGGCTCCCTGCGGAACGATCGTTTACGTCGGAATCACGACAGAGGAAGTTCATTTTTCTCATCCGGCAATTCACCGTCCAGAGGCCACAATCAAAAGTTCGAGAAACGCTTTGCCCGGCGATTTTGGGAGAATTTTGAGACTCATCGAATCCGGTCAGATCTGCACAGATCCATGGATTACTCATCGAATCCCCTGGAAGCGGATCTGTTCCGAATTTGAATCGCTCACGCGTCCGGAGACTGGTGTTGTCAAGGCTATGATCGAAGTCGGGGATCTCGAATGAAACCGGAAGTTCTTGGATTGGCGCCCAGCTTCGGCTTTGGTGATCGAATTGGTCTGGCAACACCGGGGCATGTTGATGCCATGAAAGCGGCAGGAACCGGAATTGATCCGATTTTTGCACAGCAGTCGATTCGTGAGATGGCCAGAACGCGAAGAACGCCTGCGCTGGTGATGAGCGACGCCATTTCCGCTGCTGCCGCTGCCGGATGGAACTCGCGGATGGGGGCTGATGCGGATCATCTCAAGACAGAGCAGGACATTGACGTCACTGTCGATGCCGGCTTCACGTTCTTTACGCTCGATCCTTCAGGATTCGTTGATCAGAAGACGGATCATTATGATGAGAGCGTGCTGCGAGAAAAATTCAGAAACGTCGAGTCTCAGTGTCTCTGGTATCGCGAGTACAATGGTCGCACAGTGACACTTCCCGGGCATGGTCAGATTGAGTTTACTGAACAGGCCTGTATGCGGGCAGCCGTGAAATACGGCGCCGCGATTCAGCACGCACTGAAACTCTCTCGATACCTCGAACAGGTGCACCAGAAAATTGGCCGAGTTTATGAGATCGAACTGTCTGTGGATGAGACGGAGCAGCCCACGACTCTGGCAGAGCATTTCATCATCGCCGATCAGTGCCTGCGAGGGGGAATGAAGCTCGTCAGTCTGGCTCCTCGTTTCCCTGGAGATTTTGAGAAGGGCATCGACTATTCCGGGAGTCTCGAAGTTGCCACGAAGGCCTTCCATGAGCATGCTGCCATTGCTGAGCTTCTCGGGCCTTATAAACTGAGTCTGCACTCCGGTTCCGACAAGATTTCGGTCTACTCGATTCTCAGTCTCGCCACGAAAGGGCGATTCCACGTCAAGACAGCCGGGACCAGTTATCTGGAAGCGCTGCGAGTGGTCGCAAATCACAACAAGCCACTCTTCAGGGCGATTGTACGCTTCGCCAGACGGAATTACGGGACAGATCGAGCGACCTATCATGTTTCAGCGGAGCTTGAGTCGACTCCGGATCCCGATGAAGTGTTGAGTGATGATGTACTCGCGGGGGAGTATCTTCAGCGGTGGGATTCGGTGCCTGACGGCTGCGGCTTTACCAGACCCGGTCGACAGATTCTGCATTGCACATTCGGTTCCACACTGACGGATCATGTTCTGGGGCCTGAGATTCGGAGTGTTCTTGAAACGCATCCCGAAACGTATCGAGCTGTCCTGGAAGAACACTTTGTTCGCCATCTTCAGGCGCTTCGCGCCGGACTGTAGAGTTCGACTATTACAACTATGGTGACACAACGGACTCTTTTTGGAAACTTCATCGAGTGGCCTCATCCGCAGAACTCATCCTCTGCAGCATGCATGCATCGAATTTGCTTTGCAGAAATTGCCCGGGGGTGACGAGCCACGATGTCCAACGATGATGTGATTGAGCTGGAACGTGTCCGCGTCAATAACCTGCAGGACATTTCTCTCAGAATCCGAAGAAACGCCGTCACTGTGATCTGCGGGGTGAGCGGGTCGGGTAAAAGCAGTCTGGCGTTTGATACCCTGTTTGCCGAAGGTCAGCGTCGATACATCGAGACTTTTTCTCCCGAAGTGCGACAGTATCTTGATCGAATCGAACGCCCGAATGCCGATCGAATCGATGGTATTCCTCCGGCCATTGCTGTTCGGCAGAGTGCCGGTGCAAGGCAATTGCGAGGCACTGTTGGTTCCCGAACAGAAATTCTCGATTCCCTTCGGTCCCTGTTTGTTCATGTCGGCGAAGTTGTCTGTCCCGCCTGCAATGTGACGGCTGAGTCTTATTCTGCCGCGACGATCTGGCAATTTCTTCTTCGTGAGTTTCCCGGTTGTCGGGCGATGATCAGCTTTCCGATGCCCGTTGAAACAACAGGTGCGGAAGAGACTGCGTCGGTCGCCGTTCGCGCTGAATCGGTTGTGACGTCTCTGCTGAGTCGTGGAATGACTCGATGCCTGCTCGATGACAGAACCTTTCGCCTTGAGGAACTTCTGACTGAACGTACGGAGATCTCTGAGCGATTCCTGAATGCTGCGAATGTCCGAAACAGGAGTGAGCGGCATACTGCGACAGACGTTCTGAAGTTGATTCAGGACCGTTTGCAGTTGAACCATGAAGCGTCGCAGAGAGGTACAGAGTCAATTGAAGCGGCTTCGCACTCCGGTGACGGGACTGTGGTCGTCTATTGTCTTCCGGAAAAGGAATCCTCAAATCCGCTCTGGCGAACTCGCCGAATTGACGATCAGGAATGGGTGGAACTTCATTTCCGTTCACAGGTGTCGTGTGCATTCTGCGGAACCGTATTCTCAACGCCGAAGGCAGATCAGCTGAACTTTAACTCTCCGGTTGGTGCCTGCAGCTCCTGCGGAGGAAGTGGTTCGGTCTCCGGTCTGATGCTCAGAAAACTTGTGCCGGACGATCGGAAAACACTGCCGGAAGATGCGATTGCTGTTCTCGCGGATCCCCGATTCCGAAAGTTTCGTGACGAGATTCTGAAGTCTGCGAGGAAACTCAGAATATCGACAGAGTCTCCCATCGCTCAGCTGAGCGAATCGGAACAGCAATCATTGATGGACGGTGTACCGGAGAAGGGAATCTCAGGACTTCGCGATTTGTTTGATGAGTTGTCCGGAAGCCCGCAGGTCAGCAGGAATCGGACAATCCTGAAGAAATGGTCTTCACGCGTCCCGTGTGGAGAATGTCACGGAAGTCGGCTGAGCGGAACCGCATCGGCGATTCGGATCGACGGTCATTCACTGCCCGACGTTGCAGAGATGGAGCTGACAGAGTTTCTTGTATGGTTCGAGAACGCAGTGTCTCAGTTATCAGAACAGCAGCTGCAGGCTCTGTTGATTCCGATCGAGAACATCCGGCGGCGAATCGGATACCTGATTGAATTCGGACTGTCTTACCTGACGCTGTCTCGATCTTATGAGACTCTTTCTGACGGCGAAGCGCAGCGTGTCATTCTGACCGGAATTCTTGGTTCCGGTCTCGTCAACGTCCTTTACGTTCTCGATGAGCCGACAAACGCTCTTCACCCGTCAGACACTCGCAGGGTGATCGAAATGGTTCGCCGCCTGCAGCAGCAGGGAAACACTGTTGTGATCGTGGAGCATGATCCGCAGATGATCCTTGCTGCAGACGAGGTGATCGAGATCGGCCCCGGGGCAGGGGAGGGCGGCGGCAGAATCGTGTTTCAGGGGAAGCCATCGGATCTGGTTTGCCAGGAAGAATCACCCACTGGACGTTTCATCAGAGTTCTGCTGCAGGAGAACGATGTCACCCGGGAAATCACGAAGGTTCCGGATGGACGCGATGTCGATTCCGGAAATGATTCAAAGGAAGATCATGCTCGTCTGACCGAAGGTACTGATCACTGGCTGCATCTGAAGGGAGTCTCGGTCAACAACATCTGCGATCTTGATGTACAGCTGCCGATGGAAAAGATCTGCGCTGTGATCGGCCCATCCGGGAGCGGAAAGAGTTCCCTCATTATGGAGGCACTGTATACGGCGTTTTGCCGCCGGAAGGGGCAGTTTTGTTCTTCGGACACCATCTCCACGGTGATCGAACTTCACGGTGCTGAGTCCATCGATCGGGTTGTGCTGCTGGATCAGTCTCAGGTGTCGCGATCTTCCAGAAGTGTCCCGGCAACGTGGATCGGTGCGTTTGACCCCATTCGAAAGCTGCTCTCCGAGACTCACGAGGCGAAACGGAGAAATCTGAGTGCAGGTGCTTTCAGTTTCAACAGTTCCCGTGGAGGACGCTGCCCGATCTGTGAGGGAATGGGTTCTGTGAGTCTCGATATGCAGTTTCTTGCAGACATTCAGGCACCGTGCGAGGAGTGTCACGGAAGTCGGTTTCGAAGTGACCTTCTTGAGGTGCGGTATCGTGATCGATCAGTGAGCGAGATTCTGCAAATGACTGCGGATACTGCGTTTGGGTTCTTTCATGGACAGCCACGGATTCAGCAGCCTTTGAACGCCCTTCGTCAGGCCGGGTTAGGATATCTCCGTCTGGGGCAACCATTGACCACGCTGTCCGGCGGAGAAACTCAGCGACTCAGAATTGCTGCCGTTCTGAACGGCAGTGTCGTGGCGGACGACGAACTGGTGGAAAAGACTTCCAGCAGGAAACAGACAGGTTCGGAACGACTTCTTTTTCTGCTCGACGAACCTTCGGCCGGACTTCACCTGAAGGATGTCGACTTTCTGATGTCATCTCTTCGGTTTCTGGTTCAGACAGGGCATTCCGTGATTCTGATCGATCACGATGAATACCTGATCCGTCATGCAGATTTTGTGATTGAAATGGGCCCCGGCGCCGGTCGGAACGGTGGTCGAATCGTTCGGTCGGCTCCGACAAACATGCATGGATGAATTACAGGCCGCTGATCAGATCATTGATCGTCGTTGACGATGCCGAATTCTGGGCTGATGTATTCATCTGACGAATGCCAGCGAATAGACATCGGCTTCCTTCATGAGAAAACGCAGCACTACAGTCTGACCGGAGAGCGCGTTGACAGATTGATTCCCCTTCCAGGAGACTCGCCGATCAATCGAATCACCATAGATGATATCGCAGTCTTCGGCGGTAAATCTGGGGATGGCGGTTCCATCTGCTTTGCAGATCTCGACCTGAAGGTATCCTGCAGCACTGGTAGCAGCATTCAGGGAGAGTTCTTCTCCACGGAACCGCAGTGGTTTTGTTGTGAACGAGCCGCCTCTGCTGCCGGCATGGATCGAAGCAAAGCCATCGATTCTGAGAGAATATCTTCTGAGTCGAGACTGACGGCCGGTGAAGTAGGATTCCGTGGCGTACAGTGAAAGTTCACGAGGAGCGTCATCACGTGTGGAGTCTGTTTCGACGACATGCCACGCGATGTAGTTGTCGCCGTAGCTCCAGTTGTGACGAGTTCGCAGTCCGGGACGCAGGAAAACATCGTTACTTTGTCGGAATGATTGACCGTCGCGACTCGTGATGTACACCGAATCGGTCACTGCAGTACCGTATCGGGGCGTCACTGAGATTCGCTTTTCCCGGAGTGGCCACTCGGGCAGGAGTGATGTCGATGCCGTCAGTCCGCGATCGACATAGCGAGCCGGAAACCCAATGTAGATCTGCGGGGCACGCTCATAGTGACGAATCTGATTGACGTAGAACTGAGCCTGTGGTTCAGGTCCTTCTCCCTCCGGAAATCGGATCGTTCCTTCATCTTTCCAGTGAATGTAATCCGGAGAGACGGCACGATTGATGAGACGCGTGCCACGGAACCCACCGTCGGAGAAAATGCGGTAGTAAAGGACGTACTGTTTTTCTGTGGGTGACCAGAACGAAATGTTCTGTGAATCGAATGCCCCTTTGTCAAAGACAGGTGCCGGCGCCATTGGCGTCCAGTGGATACCATCCGGTGATTGGTAAACCCAGATCCCTTTGCCGACGTCAAACCCGGCTCCCGACGCCTTGTACCTGGCCTCCGGTTTCGCGTCCGGGTTTTCATCGATGAAGGGGGAGAAGTCATGGCAGGCTCCCCCGTCCGCCATTTTGTCAAGAACGATGTTGTTGTGTTTTGATCCCTGAAACTCACACAGCCCAAAGTCTGGTCTCGTCCATTGAATTCCATCTTTGCTTTCGAAGCAGGCAATCGTCAGCGGGCCGCCCGGTTCGATACCCGTTGGAATCTGCCACGCATGGTAGTACATTCGGTACACCGATTCTCGACGATCATGAAGTACGGTAAAGTAGCCGCAACCATTTCCTTCCCAGGGCTGATCGCAGTCGACGGCGATTTCTTCGCGAGTCGGCTGATGGACCTGAAGTGTCACATTTCGGAGTTCCGCAGTCAGAAAGTCATCAACGAAAAGCTCTCTGCGATCATCAAGGTCGATGATCCCGACTTCCTGCGAGGCGGCATGCTTCTGAAGCGAACCGACCACAGCAACCAGCAACACAAACGATCGGAGCAGTCTCCCGGCGATCGCTGAGATTCCGGAAACAGCGGCTTCGCCTGAATCAGTGGTATTCATGAACAGCATGTCGAGACTC
>JBKDKA010000197.1:0-64214 GCA_046345315.1 Planctomyces sp. | reverse complement strand
TTCGGGATCCCACCACCGGTGCAGCCTAGACTTCTTGTGTCGGTCAGAAACGCCAGCGAAGCAATTTCCGCATGGCGAGGTGGTGCCGACATCATCGACCTGAAGGAACCTCAGAATGGCCCGCTGGGTGCCGTGTCGTTTGCGGTGCCCAACGACGTCCTCCAATCGCTTCGACGATTGCCGTCCTCCCCTCGTGTGCTGCTCAGCGTTGCGCTTGGAGAAGCGCGCGAATGGCTGAGTCCGTTCACGGAAACGTCCGACCAGGGGCTATTGCTCGACGCACTGCGACAGATGGTCTCGGAACTCCAGTTCCTGAAGATGGGCCTGAGCACAGACGTGGTCAGCGAACCCCCGCGGCCAAGAGACATTCTGCAGCAATGGGCCAACGTACGAGATCTCATTGACAGCAGTATTCAACAGGTGAGTCGCCGCAGCGACGAATCGGCCGGCGTCAGTCTCGGCGATCCCGAGTTGAAGCACACCGGCATGGCAGGCCCGGGATGGGTCGCTGTGGCCTACGCAGACGCGGACCGGAGTGGTGCTCCCTCAGTCACGGAGGTCGTCGACGCGGCCATCACGTCGGGCTGCCGAGGGCTGCTGATCGATACGTTTCTGAAAGACGGGCGAGGATTATTTGCCTGGTGCAGTCTGGCGGAGTTGACTGAAATCAGGAATCGCACGCGGGAAGCGGGCCTCTTCCTCGCTCTCGCCGGACAGATCAATGCAGCCGCGATGGACCAGCTGAAGGTGATTCAGCCGGACGTGATCGCAGTTCGCGGCAGCGTCTGCAGAGCGGGAACACGGTCACTGGAAATCGAGGAAGAAGCCGTTCGCGGCCTGAAGCGTCAGATCAGCTCGACATTCTGAACGCACGTATTTCCGGTCGAACCGTGTTCCGTGTTCCGGCGGCACTCCGTTAGTGTCGATGTCCGCGTGAGCCCTGAATCTCGCGAGCCTTTGCCATGGCGTCTTCAGCCTCGAGGATGCGCCCGCACCGCTGCAGAATCACCGAAAACTGAGTGAACGAGAACGCGTCATCCGGCGACAGTTCAGTCACTCGACGAGCATGGTGAATCGCCTGTTCGGGCTGGCCAATCTTCTGGAGGTAGACACCCAGAGCCATGTGGGACTGGACGTGATCCGGAAACAACTCGACGATCTTCTTCAGAGCCGCAGAGGCACCTTCGAGATCGCCGGCTTCCTTGAGCTTGTTGGCTTCGTCATAGAGCTGATCTGGATTGGCGGCACTTGAAGACATGAGAGATTCCAGCAGGCAATAAGTCTGAGTTCGGTAGAAATAAAGACCCTTGTCACCGAAAGCACGGTCACAAAGGAGTCAGCAGAATTCGTACAATGCCCGATCGGGAGGTCGAAGAAACATCTCGAACGGCGGCCCTAATCGATCTGCAACAACCTGTGTATCCTAGAACGCGTCCGATTTCGCTCAACCGACAATCCCCGATTTTCACAGATACAGCGATTCAATCTTCGTTCCACGTGGAATGCAGAACCGAACCGCAGACAATTTCGGGAACGCTCAAAAGGGAATCTCCGACCGACAGGGACGGAAACTGCTGCCTGGCCACTGTTTCACGTGGAACTGTTCCACGTGAAACACACGTGTGGAGGAATCCCCGAGTCAACGATTCCGCACTCTCGAGGTGTCAGCGACATCGCCATGGCATTACACTGCGACCGGTTGACCTCGAAGTCGCCGGTCCAAACGGGTGAAACAACCTGTCCGGCGAGTTCTCCCCGGCGGAACGCAGCGACGGAAACCCGGCACCAGTTGCGTTGATCCGCTTGAATCCGCGGATGAATTGCACAAGAACCAGACTGCCTGTGAAGAGACAAAATCCCACTGCAACGCAATACAAAGCCGATTTCGAGTGGCAGATCGGAGTCGGTATTCTGCTGCTTGGAACAATCCTGCGTCTGGTTTTCCTGAACCGATCGGCCGTCGAGCACTTTGATGAGGGGGTTTACGCTTCGGTACTCTGGCACGATCAGATCACCGGATCTCCCTGGCCGAGTCGAGAACTCTACGCGCCGCCGATGACCGGACTGGTCATGCGGCTTCTGAATCTGCTGCCGGGGCTGCATTCGTGGGTTCCCATGCTGCCGGCATTGATCGCCGGCATTCTGACACCTCTGGTCTTCTGGAGAACAGCGCGAGCGTGGTTTGGAAGTGCTGCGGGACTCTTCGCGGTGGCAATCGTATCGCTCAGCGACTTCCACATCTTCTATTCCCGAACGGCACTCACGGACGTCCCGGTTCTGCTCTTCATAATCCTTTCCGTAAACCGCGGCATCTTTGGGATCCAGAACTGTTCCGTCAGGAGCATGATTCTCGCCGGCCTGTTCTGTGGTGCAGCGTGGTGGACGAAGTATACAGGCTGGCTTCCACTGGCGATTGTCGCCAGCGGCTCGGGTTTGTGGTGGGTCTGGCGCGGGCGACGAAACCTGTCGTTCTTCCGATGGCTGTGGCTCATCACGGTGATGGCAGCCACCGCCGCAGTTGTCTGGTCACCGTGGTACTTCCACCTCAGCTCGGTGGGAGGTTACTCTCAGGTAGCCCGGAACCACGCGTCGTACCTTGCCGGATTCAGCCAGTGGCGAGATCACTTCTCCGTCCATCTGGCGAGCCAGTTTCTGATGGATGGCCTTCCGGCATGCCTGTCGTTGGGCGCGGGGCTGCTCGCTGCCGGAATCCACCGATGGATCATGGCATCGCATTCCACGTGGAACAACAACGCGTCCGACGCCGGACCAGATCCTGTCATTCACGAACACGAACGGCAGGCATCGTCAGGCCGAAAGAAGAACTCGGTAGTCTCTCGTGACTCCAACCGAGGAGACGTCCTTGCAGACACTGCTGCCGAACGAAACCCGGTGCGTCACTTTCGACCTCGGCATGTACTGAACCGGTTCATCATCGCGGCAGCTTCGCTGACACTGATTGCCTTCACAGTCTGGACTCCGCTGCTGCTCTGCTGCCTCGGAATCGGAGGTGTCTCCGGGATTTTTCTCTGGCAGGTGCTGCAGCGACTCCATGGTCGATCGCTTCGAAATGATCTCACGCCCGTGGAACCAGGAGCGGTACCGAATACTGCTTTCGATCTTTGGTGCGCCTCATCGATCAATCCTGATCTCGCGGCCTGCACGGTCGTGACCTGGTTCTTCGGAATGCTGATCACCACGCCGCTCTATCATCCCTACCCACGGCTGTTTCTGCCATTGGCGGCATCGATCTGGATGGGCGCCTCTGGCGCGATTGGCTGGTGGATTGAATCCACTCTCAGCGTCGCCCGCCGTCCAGGGACAGACAAGAGTGGAGCGATTCCAGCCCGGCACAGCGCCCTGGAAAAGCTCGTCGGCGCATTGCTGATCTTGTCCCTTACCGTCTCACTGGTTTCAACTCAGTCTGTGTTCTCGACAGTGATCCATGCCGACCGAACTTCAATGCTGCGGTCCGCCAGAGCAGTCCTGCGCGATGTCCAGGATGACATCACGAATCCCGAATTGAATGACAAACTGCCGCCGGTGACCAATTACGCGACGACCCGCGGTGTGAAGGTTGGTGAGACGATTGATCCGGATGATCTCCCGGACCCGGAAGATCTCTCCCTCGCTGCGAGCATTGCGGGAGTGCCCGATTCGGAAGACTTCGAATCCAAAGCCGAGCCCGATCCCGGCACCCGTCGGAACTCGTCAATACGAGCCATGTCTGATCCACGCGCAGTGATCTATGTCTACGGGGAACCGGCACTGCTGTATCACCTGAATCAACTTGGAAATCACCAGGGGATCATCGCGCTTCCGGTCAGTCATCTTCAGCTTCGAGCAGGCTCGGAACGGCGCCCGACATTTCTGATCTTTGGTCCGCATGCGATTCGCTCGGGCGGTTTCTTCGAACAATGGCTTCGAGAATCCAACGGGTACCGACTGATCAGAGAAGTGCGATTTCGGCCGAGCATCCTCGTGATGCTGGATCTGTTCAGCCCGATGTGGCTTCGCAATCATCCGGAAGCGGAGTTGCAGACTCTGGAGCTTTATCGCATCAAACCTGCTTTCTGATGCGCCCCGGAATACGACTCCGCAATTTCAGAATCATCCGATTCTGGTTGTTCCGGCTGTGAGTCTGGTCGCGGCTCTGCGGCTGGTCGCGGCTCTGCGGCTGGTCGAATTGTTGCAACACCAGTGTTGCCATTTTCTGCCAGAATAATCCCGAGTCAGATCGTGGAACGGTTAGGGTACATTGACGCTTGACGGAAGGTTCCCTCCACCATTACACCTTATCTGTCAGATGTGGTCAGGCTCGGCAGAGCGTCTGCCGGCTGACTCCCCGCCTTCGAACTCCCTCCAGATAACTTCGACGTTCTGAGTCATCTGATGCCCCCATCAGGAGAATGCGACGATGAACTCGCCCGCCACCTCTTCAGGTATGTTTTGCAGCGAACTCGGCACCGGGAGCTTCTACCCGGTGCCCTGTCACCGGCAGCACGGCATCCGAGTTGCTGCTGAAGCCGCAACGCTCTCCGTTCGTCTTCTTGGCGTGGGCAGGTCAATACCGGGAGCTGAACGGATGCTGAAATCGATACTGTCGCGATCCGGATTCGTACTGCTGTTCGCGGCGTTGGCAATCCTGATCCAGTTCCCTGCTGCTTTCGCAGCGGAACCGGGAGTGGCTGCTGACCAGCAATCGCTGCATGAAATCATTGATCAGGAGCTCGCTCCGCCAGCGGGAATCAACGTGGGGGTCTGCTCTGATGCGGAGTTTATCCGCAGGGCGTCGCTGGATCTCATCGGGATGCCGCCGCGTGCTGACGAAGTGCGTGAGTTTCTCAACGATAATCGCCCCGACAAAAGAACGCTTCTCATCGATCGGCTGATGACAACGCCGCAGCACTATCGCCATCTTGCATCAGCGCTGGACGTGATGCTCATGGAACGTCGGCCGTACACGCACGTAACGCGTGAGGAGTGGATGAACTGGCTGATGACCTCTGTTCGTCAGAACAAACCATGGGATCAGTTCGCGAGAGAGATGCTCCTTGCGGACGGTACTGATCCGGCAAATCGAGCTCCCGCGCGATTCGCACTCGACCGGAATGCGGAACCGAACATTCTGGCTCGCGACATCGGTCGCATCTTTTTCGCTCGTGACATGCAGTGCGCACAATGTCATGACTCACCGCTGGTCAACGACTTCCTCCAGTCAGACTATCAGGGCCTGCTGGCACTGGTCTCGCCCGGTTATGCGGTGGTGCGGAAAGTCAATGAAAAGGATGTCACAGTCTTCGCGGAAAAAGCTCCGAGCGAAATTGCATTCGAGTCCGTCTTCATCAAGGGAACGCAGCATCGTACCGGACCCAGAGTTCCGGGCGGAGTGGCTCTTGCTGAACCCGTCCTTTATCCAGGTGAGGAGTACGCGGTCGCTCCGGCAGATCAGGTGCGTTCTGTGCCGAAGTTCAGCCGTCGCGAGCTGCTGGCAGCTCACGCGACCAATGGCAGTAACCGTGCCTTCAATCAGAACATTGCCAACAGACTCTGGGCCATGATGTTCGGACGCGGGCTGATTCATCCTCTGGACATGATTCACGCCGACAACGCTCCGGCAAGTGCCGCGCTGCTTCGGACGGTCAGCGAACGGCTTGTCGCGACGAAATTTGATATGCGATCATTTCTGCGTGAGGTCGCCCTTTCACGTGCGTATCAGGCCCCGTTTGACCTGCCGGAAACCAACACCACGGCGGCCGATCTCGGAATTGCAGAACTTGCTGTTCAGAAGCAGAAGCTGGAAACGCTGAAGCAACGTGAAACGGAACTGGCTTCAGCATGGGAAACTGCCACGGCGGCCTACGACGCCGCAGAGGCAGCCTTGATTCCGGTCGCCGCCGAGTTTGACACTGTGCGGAATCAGTATGCAGACGGCGTGAAGAAGCGGGAAGAAGCGAAGAAGGCTGCAGGTGATGCGGTTGCCGCCACGGACGCAAAAAAGAAGATTGCAGATTCAGTGCAGCAGGCCTCTGACACAGCAAAGTCCGCATTTCAGGAGTTACCGGGCGACGCTGAACTGATGAAGGTCGCCAACGTTCTTTCGAACCGTGCAGCCCAGCTTCAGACGGAAGTCTCTGGTCTTCAGAAAGCTTCCGAAGAAAAGACCGCGGCTGTGAAGCCTCTGGAAGATGCGCTCGTCCCGATTCGCTCTCAGCTGGACGCAATTCAGGTGAAGCTCACGCCACTGCGAGATGCACTGGCGAAGGCCGATGAAGCTCGCGTTGCAATCCGTGTTCAGTTTCAGGACGCCTCGCTGGAAGTGGCTCAGGCCGAGAAGCAGATTCGTATCGGTGAGAGTTTTGTCTCACTGGTGAATAACGAAGCCAGCCTCGCATCGACACGAACAGAGGCCACGAAGCATGAGCAGGAACTGCTCGCGGCAACTCAGCGGGTCACGCAATTTGCGCCGCGAATGGCAGAAACGACAATGGCACTGGAGACCGCTCGCAAGGCTCTTGATGCCGCGACCACCGCAGTCGGAACAGCTGCAGCCAGTGCTGAATCTCAGCAGAAGCAGGTAACGATGCTGGCTGAAGCACTCGCGTCCGTGGAACGAGCTCGAGATGCATCACCTGCGGATACAGAGATTTCCGAGACCACTCAGGCTCTCAGCGGACAGGTCGAACGGCTTCGCAGCCAGCATCAGTCGGCGATGACAGAACTGGCGGCGATGGAAGTGAACCAGAAGAATGCAGTGGCAGCAGCGGAAGTGTCGGCTGCCGAACTGAAGAAGGTCACTGAGGAGCTCGAATCCCTGAAATCGCAGGCGGCAACGACGGAAGAAAAAGTCCGAAGTCTCAGGACAAAATTGGGCACCGATGAAGCTGCCATCGAAAAAACCGCAGGGGATTTCGCCGGAGAACTATCAGCAAGGTTCCACGTGGCCGGTCTGAAAGCACTCTCCCCGGAACAGCTCTGCTTCACCGTGTTTCGAGTGACAACGGTTTACGACCGCTACATTGCAGCTGAACGAGCAGAGCTGGAAAAGACATCTCCACTGACGGATGCACAGAAGAATGATCCAGTCGCGGTTGCGACTCGGGAGTTCGAAGTCGAACAAAGAGTCTATGACAAGCTGCAGGGATATGTTGACATCTACGTGAGCTTCTACGGTGGTGGTCCAGGTCAGCCGCAGGGGGATTTTTACGCCAGTCCGGATCAGGCCCTGTTTACCTCCAATGCGAATGAAATTAATGGATGGGTTGTTCCCGCGGGCGACAACGCATCCGAACGCATTGTAAAAACACAGGATGCAGGGTTGGCTGCAGAAGAGCTTTACCTTGGTGTTCTGAGCCGAATGCCGACGGATGAAGAAAAGATCGACGTGAGAGATTTTCTGGCAGCCCGAAGCGATCGTTCGCTGGCGGCTCGTGAACTGATGTGGGCACTGATCAGCAGTGCGGAGTTTCGATTTAATCGCTGAACGAACCCGGAATCTCGGAGGATGTTGTGATGAAACTGACCTATCCATGCGGATCCGGCACTCACGGAATTGCTCGACGCAGGTTTCTCGGTGCTGTCGCTGCGGGCGCGGGAGCGGTCGTCGGTGGTCTGGACGCATTCGGCAGTCCGGGAATCTCAGCCTTCCTCCGATCGCAGCAGAAGCGAATTGTCGTGTTCAACATGGAAGGCGGATTAAGCCAGCTGGAGAGCTGGGACCCGAAGCCGGGAACGGAAACCGGGGGGCCATTTCTTTCGATTCCGACATCGGTTCCTGGGATTCACATCAGTGAATTGATGCCGATGACCGCGCAGCAGATGCACCATCTTTGTCTGGTTCGGGGCGTCAACACCTCGGAAGATGATCATGGCAAAGGTCGCTACATGATGATGACCGGACGTCGCCAGACACCTGCCGGGGATTTTCCGCAGCTGGGAGCTGTCGTCGCAAGAGCGTTGTCGGATGATGATAACCCACTCCCCGGCCATGTCATAATTACTCCCGGTGGCGGTGGTGGTCGCGGAAATGACTCCGCATGGCTGGGGCCACGCTATTCGAGTATCCAGCTTGGAAACGGAAATCCTCCCCCGAACACAGTCCGCCCGGAAAGCATTCCGGAAGATTCCGATCGCATGCGTCAGGAGTTTCGCCGCAAAGTCAGCGAACGGTTCCTGAGCCGGCGTCGAACCGCTGTCACAGAGGCGTTTACGTATTCGTATGAGCAGGCCGAGAAACTCATGCGTCAGCGCGATGTGTTTGACGTTTCACGTGAACCGGCTTCAGAGATCGAGAAATACGGACAGCACGACCTTGGCCGCCACTGCCTGCTGGCTCGGCGCCTGCTTGAAAGCGGCATCTCCTACGTCCAGTTGTCACACTCGAATTACGACACCCACAACGAGAACTTCAACTTCCACATTGAGCAGATGGGCGAATTTGATCGATCGTTTTCGACATTCGTGGCTGACCTCGCTGCACGTGGAATGCTTGAGAGCACGTTGATCGTAGTCATGTCAGAATTCGGCCGAACCCCCAATGTCAATCAGTATTACGGTCGCGACCATTGGGGGAAAGCATGGTCCGTTTGTCTCGCCGGATGCAGAATCCCGCGCGGTGCTGCCTTTGGTGCTACGAATGAAAAAGGCACTGAAGTCGTGGATGAACAGGTCGATCACGGAATGCTGTTTCATACCTATCTGCAGGCGGTTGGTGTGGATTCCACGGGGCACTTCAACGTTGATGGTCGCGAGATGCCGATTGCAGACCCGTCTTCACAGCCGATCGAAGGCCTTCTTACCTGATACCCGGCTGATTTTTGCATGAGCCTGAGCTCACACAAGGTGCCGGACGACGAAGAAGCCGCGACTTTGCCAGTGCCGACCCCGGAGAATATGGCGCTGATGAATCGAACGTCATTACTCGGAAAGTGATGGCCACATTTGTGATTCAACACCCGGAGAGTGATGGCGAAGTCTCTCGCACGCTTTTGAGGTGTTTCGTGCCGGGGAAGTGGTTGCGTTCCGGGAAACAGCTGCATTTCTGGGACAAGATGACTGCTGCCCCTGCTGGTGGAGCCAAGCACGCGGAGTGATAACGAGAGGAACGAGTGAATGAGTTCATCGGGGTCGACACTGGACGTCAGGCAGGCATGGGTATCAGCTCAATGGGCTCATGATCGCCCGCTGGTCTCATGTCGGTTTGATCCGTCGGGGCGATTCGTCTTCAGCGGATCGGAGGATACCGCGGTTGAACGATTTCAGATGACCGACGGCGCCAAGGTGATGCTCACGGGAGGGCATGCCTCCTGGGTAAACGCGATCGGATTCAGCAAAGATTCTGCGATCGCTGTCACCGGGGCCTGTGACGGAAAACTGACCTGGTGGGACATCAGCAGTGATGCCGCCAAAGTCATTCGAAGTCAGCCTGCTCATGGAACTCAATGGGTCCGGTCACTCGCGGTCAGTCCCGATGGTACCCAGGTTGCAACCGGCGGCAACGACAATGTGGTCCGCATCTGGAAGCTCGCAGATGGTTCCCCGATTCATGAATTCAAGGGGCACATGAAACAGGTCTACAGCGTGACCTGGCATCCTTCCGGACAGTTCCTGCTGTCCGGAGATCTCGGAGGGTCTGTCCGTCAATGGGATCTTGCTGCCGGAAAGGAGTCCCGTGCCTTCGATGCCACACCGCTTTTCTCGTTCAACGGGGGTCAGGGAGTTGATTTCGGCGGTGTTCGAGGACTCGCCATCAGCCCCGATGGCAAACGCGTTGTAGCAGGCGGACTTTATAAGGCTTCCAATCCGCTCGGAGCAGTGCACGAACCACTCGTACTGCTGTTCGACTGGGAAACCCTGAAGCTCGAAAAGCAGATGATCGCGGAGGGGATTACTCAGGGAGTTATCTGGCGACTTGTCTGGTTGTCAGACGGAACTGTGATGGGAGCCAACGGCGGTGGCAATGGTGGCCATCTGATTTTCTGGAAGACCGACGCGGAGAAAGACTACCATCGGTTTCAGCTCCCCAACCTGGTTCGCGACATGGACCTTCATCCCGATGGGATTCAGGTCGCAACGGCACACCATGACCGACATTTGAGGATTACGAAGCTGTCGGCGAAACCTGCCTGAGTATTCACGAATACCATCATCCTCAGGTTCACGGTGATTCCCGCACATGCAGGAACCCCGACTGTAGCACCTGATTCCCTCAAGCGCGACCATGGCTGCACTCACATTCTCCCGGATGACCAGTTCTTCGATGTAGCGAGGCGAAGGTCCTGAGGGCTGAACGTCTGAGTTTCGCGACAGCGATGACGAGCACAGAGATATGAGAAAGTCTGCTGAGGATGTCACGCTGACGGGAAAAGTGCGTTTGTCCGGAGTAGATCGTTCAGAGCGATGGCACAGGTTGTGCAGTGTATAACGGATATCCGGAATGCTCTGACAGTCATTCGCAAGGTCCATCAGCGAGAACGGCGTTCAGAAACACATCCAATCGCAGGGATGCATGCCCCTGCGCTGCGGCTTCTGAACAATTCGTCGATACAGAACATTCAGATGTCTGAACATCAGAATGTCCTGCTTGTCGCTTTCCTCCGGCGCATCGCAGAATTCGAAAGCCACTAAACCATTCTGCCATATTGGTTTGCGTCGACGATTCGCGATCACTCGAGTGTGTTGCATTCCGGATTCAAATGCTGCGGACTGTTGCTTGCTCACCTGAGGTTACGGACGGTCGTCAGAAGTCTGCGTGGAAGTCAGTCTTCAGCGAGGATGCTCAGCCAGTCCTGAAAATCTCTCTCTCACACATGTAAGCATAGAAAGTTTTCCCATGTTGAAGTCTCTCTGGAATGACGAAGCTGGCGTGATCCTGTCAGCAGAACTCGTACTCATCGGCACCATTCTGGTTCTCGGAATGCTCGTCGGCCTCGTTGAACTGCAGTGCAGCATCGTTGCAGAACTGCAGGACCTGAGCAGCGCATTCGGTAACCTGAATCAGAGCTACAATATCTCCGGATTCGGAAGTTCAAAGGGCGGAAATCAGTTCAAGGCCCGCACTTACGGAGCTCGCTACAACGACAAGGCTGACACCTGCGATTGTGACACGAACCTGAGCATCATCTGCACAGACCCAGGCGAACAGCAGAAGTGATTCATCTCGGGCACGGGAGTTCAATCCCGGCCTGACGATAGCTGACCAGAGTTCAGCGATCAGGACGGCAACCGCAGGGTTGCCGTTTTTTTGTTTCCAACAAACACGGTATCAGGATAAAGAATCCTCAGACGGCTTTTCACGTGTCGATTTCCACCACTCGATGGCGATCGGAAGGAGTGACACGAAAACGATCAGCAGAATCACAGCTTCGAAATTCCGTTTGATGATCGGCACATTTCCGAGGAAGTATCCCAGCAGCGTCAGGCTCACCACCCAGACGATTGCTCCGATGACATTATAGAGAGCGAATGTCGAATAGTTCATTTTTCCGATCCCGGCGACGAAAGGAGCAAACGTGCGGATGATCGGAGCGAACCGGGCGAGCACAATCGCTTTCGTGCCATGTTTCTCGTAGAAGGCCTGAGCCTTGTTGAGATAATCTTTCCGGAGAAGCCAGCCGGTATCGCGAGTGAACACTGCCGGACCCAGTCGGCGGCCGATGGCATAATTGACGGCATCGCCGAGAATGCCCGCCACGCAGAGCAGCGGGATGACAAACGCCAGTTGAAGTGAATCCCCCGTTGCTTCGTTTGCCGCGACGGCCCCGACAGCAAACAGCAGCGAGTCGCCAGGCAGAAACGGTGTCACAACCAGGCCTGTTTCACAGAAGACGATGGCAAACAGAAGAGCATAGATCCAGGGACCGTAGTTGCGGATAAAATCGGGAAGCCCATCATCGAGGTGCATCACAAAATTCAGGGCCTGCTGAAGCATTTCCATCGAAGTGCATTATCCGGGGAGAGGGAAAACGGGAACATCCGGGACTGTCCGATGCTCAGGCACCTCGCGCGTGAGAATCCGCGAGCTGCACATCGGCCAACATGAGCGTGACTTTAACGGCAATCGACCGGATTGTCTCTATTCCTTCCCGGCAAACATTCTGCGCTGAGTCCATATCGGGGGATCGGACGCCGGCAACGCGCGAAATCCTGAGCTGCCGGAATCATTGGTCCTGCGGATCACCGGAAAACAGAACGTCCGTTTCGGCTCGTTGTTTTCGGTTGGCATTGCTTGAACAGTCGTATATGGTATCGGCGCGGCTTGTTTTCTGGTGAATTCCCTTCGCCATGTGAATTTATCAGGAATCGGCCAGCAATCTGGCATCCCCGGGGGGCGGGGACGGGCGTTGTTGTAGGCGCCATCATTTTCAGAAATCGATCCGCGTAAAGGTCACTTGCGACCTGACTTCGGTCTTTTTGTATTTAAAGGGTTTCCTGATGAAAGCCGGTGTTCTGCGCTGTGTGCAGCGGGCTGTGTTCTGCAGTGCCGCATTTCTGCCTGCTGTTGCCGCGGCTGGTGAAGCAGACCTGAAGATTCCCCGTCTGACGACTTTCAGCCTCGAATGGTCGCTGATGATGATCGGAATGGTCGTCTGTGTCGGAGGTCTGATCTTCGGATACCGGATGTACAAACAGCTGGCAGCGATGGAAGTGCATCGTTCCATGCTGGAAGTTTCTGAGCTGATTTACGAAACCTGCAAAACCTATCTGTTCACTCAGGGGAAGTTCATTCTTCTGCTCGAGGTGCTGATCGGTGCGGTGATGATTTACTATTTCGGAGTGCTGGAAGAAAAGCCGGCCTTCGAAGTCGCCGTGATCATTCTCTTCAGCCTGATTGGGATTGCGGGAAGCTATGGAGTCGCCTGGTTCGGTATTCGAATCAACACGCTGGCCAATAGTCGTGCTGCATTTTCAGTGCTTCGAGGCCTGCCGTTTCCGGCTTCATCGATACCGCTTCAGGCCGGTATTGCGATCGGCACACTGCTGATCAGTGTGGAACTGCTGCTCATGCTGGCAGTGCTTCTGTTCATGCCGGGACATCTGGCCGGACCCTGTTTCATCGGCTTTGCCATCGGAGAATCACTGGGTGCTTCGGTGCTCCGAATCGCCGGCGGAATTTTCACGAAGATTGCAGACATCGGGGCTGACCTGATGAAGATCGTCTTCAAGATCGACGAAGACGATGCGAGAAATCCCGGCGTGATAGCTGACTGCACTGGTGACAACGCAGGAGACTCTGTTGGACCGACTGCGGATGGTTTCGAAACTTACGGAGTCACCGGCGTTGCGCTCATCTCTTTCATCACTCTCGCCATCAAGGCGCCGGGTGAAGGCAACACAGAAGCGCTGCAGATTCAGCTCCTGACCTGGATCTTCACTCTTCGAGTGCTGATGGTCATCACTTCCGTGGGTGCTTACTGGCTCAATCAGAAGTACAACGAGAAGAAGTATGCGACCGTCGAAACGATGAATTTCGAGATACCGCTCGAAGTGCTGGTGTGGCTGACTTCGATGCTTTCCATCGCGGTAACCTACGTCGCTTCCTGGCTGCTCCTCCGCGATCTCGCAGGTGATTCCACGCTGTGGTGGAAACTCGCCACTGTAATCAGTTGCGGCACTCTGGCGGGAGCTCTGATTCCGGCACTGGTTCGTGTCTTCACGTCAATGCATTCACGTCACGTTCGCGAAGTCGTTCAGGCGTCACGCGAAGGTGGAGCGTCACTGAATATCCTGTCGGGGCTGACAGCCGGAAACTTTTCCTGCTTCTGGCTCGGAATCGCAATTGTCGGCCTGATGGCAGTCGGAAACTGGTTTGCTTCTCAGGGAGCGCAGGTGATGATGATCAGCCCACAGGCGACGTCGGTCTTCGCTTTCGGGCTCATCGCTTTCGGATTTCTCGGCATGGGGCCCGTCACGATCGCTGTCGACTCGTATGGTCCGGTGACAGACAACGCTCAGTCTGTTTTTGAGCTCTCCACCATTGAACATCTGCCAGGGATCTCCGAAGAGATCTCTCGAGATTTCGGTTTTACTCCACAGTTCCAGAAAGCCAAGCACTTCCTTGAAGAGAACGATGGTGCCGGCAATACGTTCAAGGCGACAGCGAAGCCAGTGCTGATCGGGACCGCAGTCGTTGGCTCCACGACACTCGTATTTTCAATCATCGTGATGCTGACGGAAGGTCTGACCAAAGGTCTGGAACAACTGTCCATTCTTCATGCTCCGTTTCTCTTCGGTCTGATTCTTGGCGGAGCCGTGATTTACTGGTTCACAGGTGCTGCGACGCAGGCCGTGACAACGGGAGCTTTCCGTGCCGTCCAGTATATCAAGCAGCATATTCGTCTGGATGAAGAGGGCGGAAAGGCATCGATTGAAGATTCTCGAAAGGTCGTTCAGATCTGTACGCAGTATGCTCAATGGGGGATGCTGAATATCTTTCTCACCGTACTGTTCATCACACTGTCGTTTGCCTGCTTCGAGAATTACCTGTTCATCGGCTACCTCGTATCGATCGCCATTTTCGGACTCTACCAGGCCATCTTTATGGCGAATGCCGGCGGTGCATGGGACAACGCCAAGAAGCTCGTTGAGGTGGAGCTGAATGAAAAAGGAACCCCACTGCACGACGCCTGCGTGGTCGGAGATACCGTGGGTGACCCGTTCAAGGACACGTCCTCGGTGGCCATGAACCCGATCATCAAATTCAGTACGCTCTTCGGACTTCTGGCACTCGAAGTCGCAATGCAGTTGTCTGCGAAGGGTCAGGAGTCGACACGGCAGGCAGCGGCATGGATCCTTCTGGCGCTGGCGCTCGTCTTCGTCTACCGATCCTTTTATGGGATGCGAATTCGAACCGGCGAAGCCTGATGTCCTGAATCAGCGGATGGCATCGGGACGGAACACCGTCCCGATGTCGCTGGCACTTTTTGATTCCGCGAAGACGTCACCGTCTGGCCACAGGAACAGCAAACTGAGTGTCAGCGCTGACCGTGACTTTTCCCCGCGACGACGCCCTTCAGAAGGTCACGAACTCGGGACAGGATGGGACCAACGGAATTGCTGGGCTTTCCGAGCCGTTCAGCGATTTCACGATAACTCCTGCCCTCAATAAAGAACCAGGATGCGATTCTTCGGAGATCGGAAGGCAACGCGGAAAAAACGTGGTTCAGTTCGTCCCGGTCATCAACTCGATTCAGTTCTGAAGCGCGAGTGCTCACAGTATCCAGCGCCGCCTGGTGAGCATTGACGTGCCCCATCGCCTGCCGGTAACGATCCTGAGTCATGCGGCGTACGACGATTCGACGCGCGACCACCGTCAGGTAAGTGGCAAGCGAACAACGGCCACGAAACGCTCGGAGCACCGCCATGTCCCGACGGACAAGTTCCGAAAATGTGTCGGCGCAGAGATCATCCAGGTCGTCAGAAGACAGCTTCACACTGTGAGCTGCGGCGGTCTGATGAATCACCTGAATGATCAGACCACTGAATCGATCGACGAATACTTTCCACGATCCGCTGTTTCCGGAAAGCATCTCAGCAAGAAGTTGTCGGTCCAGATCAGTCAGTGGCACGGGGATGCTCGTTTTCGATAGAAAAAAATCAGATCGAGGCGCACGGAACTGTGTTTGATTTACTTAGACTCAAAACGAAAAAACTCCGACGAGATCAGCTCAATTGCATTTCTGAGAAAACAGATTCCTGAAAAAGCAGGGAGCTCCTGAGACAGTCGACACCTTCTCAATTCTGCAGTGGAATACGCTTTCAGGCAAGAAAGACCTGAGCGAAGCTCACTAAATCCGACAGACCACTGCTGATCAGGTCGTCGAGTCAACCTGGGAAATCATGGAAGATTCTGATTTCAGAAGGGAACTCACAGGTAGTTTCAAGACCGGGACTGGCTCCCGACGTACCGGGAGTTTTCCTGCAGATTCTGCAGCTGCATGGGTGCCTGCCCCGGTTTTTTGATGAGCACGACTCCCCGGTTGTCTCCGATCAATGACCGAGATTCTGTCTCAATTTGTATTCCGTATTTTTCCTTTGACGACAGATCTGGAAATTCATCAGACACCTGACATAAAACATCGAGCAATGGGACACTGGGGCAGATGAACGAAGTTTTTTGGTGAACACCGGAATTCTCCAGCCTCTGCTCCGTCTGTCCGAAGATCTGTAAACCAGCCTCTGGGTCCTCAGAGTTATTGTTTTTGCCAGTTTGTCTGGCACGAAAGGTAGTGAAATGACTCACGTTGTGGCCGAACCGTGTTTTAACTGCAAATACACTGACTGTGTGGTTGTTTGTCCAGTCGAATGCTTCTACGAAGGCGAAGCTATTCTGTTCATTCATCCTGACGAGTGCATTGACTGCGAAGCCTGCGTTCCGGAATGTCCGGTGGCTGCGATCTTCCATCAGGACAATCTCCCGGCAGAATGGGCAGCCTACACTCAGCTGAATGCTGAGATGGCACCGCAGTGTCCCGGGATTACTGAGCAGAAGACATCCATGGCGGAGACTCATGGTACTTGTACTGCACCAAAGAAGCACTGAGATTGCCGTAAGCTCAATCCTGAAGACGTTTTGATCGCGACGTGTTCTTAAGAGACGATACGTCGTCTCTGAACCTGCGAATCCTGTGTCCAGGCAACACTGAAACCTCTGATGGCCGTTTCCGGCCGTCGGAGGTTTTTTCTTTTGTGCTTGCCGAGTGAAAACAGGCTCGATGCACTGAACTAAAGTGCCCTGAACAGCACTGATCAGCCTGCGAAACCGATACTTTGGTTCTATCCCGCGCTGAACTCCCATTCGCTGATACGCGTTCGCGTGTTCGGCAATGTTTGCCGATTGATGGGTTTCTGGCAAACTGTGCCGGCCCGACGCGGCGATACATACTGGTGAGAACAGGCAGTTTCTGCGGAATCACTGGCCTCTTCCGGCGAGTCAGCTCAGGCAACCCACAGAAGATATTCTGACGGCACAGCGACTCTTCGGCAGTAGACAGTGAAGCCCGGTGCCCCCGCAGTCGGTCAGGGCACTGGGCTGCCGTCCCGAAGACTGAATGCGAAAAGACTGTACGTCGAACACGTACCGGCATTTCCTGTCCTGCTCTCGGTATTCCGGACGTCGTTTTGTCCCGGATGTCTGCGACCAGTTTACCGCGTTCCCGAGTCGACTCCACGATCAGGCATCGAGAATAGTCGGAATAGATTTTTTGAAGGAGAAGGGGCCTTGAACGGTTCATCGACAACAATTCGCAGGGCAGGAAATCAGGAAACACAGCGATTCAGAAACTTCCTGTGGATTTCCATGCTGATGTCACTCGCTATCGTATTCTTTGGAATGCAGCTGATGATGGTTGGCCCTCTTAAAGGCCGACTGGACGGTATTCAGAGTCGACTGGAAATGTCAGAAAGTGACATGAGAAAACTCGTGGCTTCACGAGACGCCGTCTGGAAGACAAACGATCTGCTCACCAGTCTCCAGAATCAGGGTCGGATCGCTGAGCAGCTGAAGTCAACAATCGGCGAAATCCAGGCTCTTCGAGCCAGGATCACTCAGGAGTCTCAGGCGACAGCTCAGGCCGTCGCATCCCTCGAATCACTCCTGAAGATGCAGAATCAGCTTGCCTCATCGCAGAAATCCACGGAGATGGCATCCGCTACAGTCGCTTCCATGAAACAGCTGCAGGAAAAGATTCTCAGCGGAGCGGGGCAGACGGAAGTCGCGTCCAGCGCTCTGGATGGAGTTGTGGCTCTTCAGAATCGCGTCATCGCAGCTGCCAACGGTTATGATGATGCAAGCCGAAGCATCGAGAACCTGACGGAGCTGACTCAGAAGGTCGCCGCTCAGTCCGCCGAAGTTCAGGTGGCATCTCAGAACTTCGATCTCTTTGTCGGTCTGAAAGATTCTGTCCAGGCTGCCTCAGCCGGCATCGAAGTCGTTCGTGAATCTGTTCAGAAGCTGGCTGAAGTTAAGAATGAGATTCTCACCGCTTCCACTGATTCAGACAGAGCTGTCAATAATGCGAAGACACTGGTTGCCATGAATGAACGACTTGGCAGCGAGTCGCTTCGAATTGACACGGCGATGCAGAATCTGAATTCGCTGGAAACAATGCAGACACGACTGTCCGGGCAGTCTGAGGGTGTTGCAGCGGCAATCCAGAACCTCGAAATCATGGATGACTTTCAGACCGAAGTCTCCGCTCACATCCGCACCCTGGATGGGCTCCGCGAAACTCTGATGGAGATTGCGATGATGGAATCAACTGTCGGTCGAGTCGCAAATGTCATCCAGCCGCTGACAGAAATCGGAAATCTGCGTCGACTGAGCGAAGTGGAAGTCCGGGAAGCCGCCCGAGTCATTCTTGATCGCCGGATGACACGATTCTCACAGTCAGAACCATCTTCTAATGCCGGAACGAGCTCAGATTCTGCCTCGGTGCAGACTTCAGCTGCGGAAACGCAAAACGAAGGCGTCAACGAGGAACTTGTTCCGCTGCCACCAGAAGCCAGGAAGTAAACAACCAGCGGGACGATCTGACCGCTCTGAGTGGTCAGACTGAGAATCCTCCGAAAACATCCCAGTGCCGTCGAACTTAGTCTTCGACGGCACTTTTTGTTGTTTCGGAACGCTGCTTTCGAGGCGATGTTCCGAATTGCGAGATCTCGACACTTGTCTACAATGAGCGGCTCTCCGGTGAGACCGCGGTCGGTCTCACCGGAATCCATTGAAATCATGTCTTCTTTGCCAACAGGCCACGAGTTCCAGAAATGACCAATGCAAATCCCTTCGGTGCCGAAGCCACTCTTTCAACCGCCGCAGGCAATGTGAAATATTTCAGCCTGCCGAAGCTGATCAAAGACGGCATTGGGGATATCAACACGCTGCCATTCTCCATTCGAGTCCTCCTCGAAGCGTGCCTGCGTAATGTTGACAACTTTATTGTCACCGCTGACGATGTGAACAATCTCGCCAACTGGAACGCCGCCAAGCCAGCTGAAGTTGAAGTGCCGTTCAAGCCGGGTCGAGTCGTTCTGCAGGACTTCACCGGCGTTCCCGCCGTCGTTGACCTCGCCGCTTTGCGAAGTGCGATGGTGCGAATGGGCGGCGATCCGAAGAAGATCAATCCACTGGTCCCTTGCGATCTGGTCGTTGACCACAGCGTGCAAGTTGATGAATTCGCCAACAAGTTCGCTCTGCAGCGCAACGTCGAAATTGAATTCGAACGCAACATGGAACGCTACCAGTTCCTGCGCTGGGGGCAGAAGGCATTCAACAACTTCCGAGTCGTCCCGCCGGCGACCGGGATCGTGCATCAGGTGAATCTTGAATATCTCGCGACTGTTGTGATGACCACTGACGGCGTTGCGTATCCGGACAGCCTCGTCGGGACCGACAGCCACACGACCATGATCAACGGGCTCGGCGTGGTTGGCTGGGGCGTTGGCGGCATCGAAGCCGAAGCCGTGATGCTGGGCCAGCCGATCTACATGCTGACGCCGGAAGTTGTCGGCTTCCGTCTATCAGGTCAGTTGCCGGAGGGTTCAACCGCGACGGACCTCGTGTTAACTGTGACTCAGATGCTGCGAGCCCACAAGGTTGTCGGCAAGTTCGTCGAATTCTACGGCCCGGGTCTGGATGCACTCAGCCTTGCCGACCGAGCCACTCTCGCGAACATGGCCCCTGAATACGGTGCGACGATGGGCTTCTTCCCCGTCGATGCCGAAACGCTGCGATACCTGGAACGCACTGGTCGTCCAAAGCAGTTGATCGATCTCGTTGAGCGATACTACAAGGCTCAGGGATTGTTCCGAACCGCCGATTCCCCGGAACCTCGTTTCAGCAGCACTCTGAAGTTGGATCTGGGCGATGTTGTGCCATCAATGGCTGGTCCAAAGCGTCCTCAGGACCGCATCCTTCTGAAGGACATGCTGGCTTCGTGGAAAAAGGACCTCCCGACGTTCGGCAAGCCTGCTGTTTCTCCGCCTGTCAAAGTGGAAGGCAGCGACGCCAGCATCACCGACGGTGCTGTTGTCATCGCGGCCATCACCAGCTGCACGAACACCAGCAACCCAAGCGTGATGCTGGGCGCAGGCTTGCTGGCTCGCAACGCCGTCGCGAAGGGCCTGACTCGCAAGCCATGGGTCAAGACCAGCCTGGCTCCTGGAAGCCGAGTTGTCACTGAGTACTTCGAGAAGTCGGGGCTGGACAAAGCTCTGGATGCTCTGGGATTCCAGACCGTTGGCTATGGTTGCACAACCTGCATCGGCAACAGCGGTCCTCTGCCGGATGAAGTTGGCAAGGCTGTTACTTCGGGTGACCTGGTCGCTGCGGCGGTTCTGTCGGGCAATCGCAACTTCGAAGGTCGAGTCAACCCGCTGGTGAAGGCAAATTACCTGGCGAGCCCTCCGCTGGTGGTCGCTTATGCCATCGCGGGCACAGTCGACATCGACCTGGCGACTCAGCCACTGGGCAAGGGCAAAGACGGCAAGGACGTTTATCTGAAAGACATCTGGCCATCACAGAAAGAAATCGCCGACACGATTGCTTCGTCGATGACTCCGGAGATGTTCACGGAACAGTACGGCAAGGCAACTCTGGGCCCTGAAGAATGGCAGAAGATTCAGAGCAGCACGGGCGATATTTTCCAGTGGGACGAAAAGAGCACCTACGTTCAGGAGCCTCCGTTCTTCGTCGACATGCCGGCTGAACCTTCGCCGATCAAGTCGATTGAAGGAGCTCGATGTCTGGTCTCTGTGGGTGATTCCACAACCACCGACCACATCAGCCCTGCTGGTTCGATCAAAGCCAGCAGCCCGGCAGGCAAATATCTGCAGGCTCAGGGCGTGAAGCCGGAAGACTTCAACCAGTACGGTGCTCGTCGAGGCAACGACCGCGTGATGACTCGCGGAACCTTCGCGAACGTGCGTCTGAAAAACCTGATCGCTCCTGGCACCGAAGGCAGCGTCGCAATTCACTTCCCAAGCGGCGAACAGACATCTATCTACGATGCCGCGATGAAGTACAAAGAAGAAGGAACTCCGCTGGTCGTTCTGGCCGGTGCTGAATACGGCACTGGATCGTCTCGCGACTGGGCCGCGAAGGGAACCTATCTGCTCGGCATCCGCGCCGTCATCGCGACCAGCTTCGAACGGATTCACCGCTCGAATCTCGTCGGCATGGGCGTTCTGCCGCTTCAGTTCCGCGAAGGCGAAAGCCGCGAGTCGCTGGATCTCGACGGCACCGAAGTGTTCGACATCCGTCTGAGCGACAAGCTCGAACCTCGCCAGGCCGTCGAAGTCACCGCCAGAAAGCCCAACGGCGACCAGATCCACTTCGTCACAACCTGCCGCATCGACACACCGGTCGAAGTAGTCTATTATCGCAACGGTGGGATTCTGCACACGGTGCTGAGGCAGCTGGCGAAGGGTTGATTGGGCGGCATTTCATTGCTCCGAATCGATAGCCTCGGGCTAAAGCCCGAGGCTATCAAGACGTGGCTGCTCCGCAGCCGATCGCCGGCAAGAATCTCCTGTGATTCGCTGCGGAGCAGCGGCGTTTCGATAGCCTGAGGCTTTAGCCTCAGGTCACTGTGCCCGGCGACACCCCAAGCTGCGGAGCAGCGACGTTTTTATGGCGAACGTGTGATGTCACATCAGCAATCACGACGGCCAGGAATTCCGTTCCCCCCGAAATTCGCATGGAATGATCGAAATCGCGACCGCGTATACGTCGCTCCTCCGGAGCTTGGGGTTTGTTGGGGATCGCGTACCTCGGGCTAAAGCCCGAGGCTATCGAGACTCGGCTGCTCCGCAGCCAATCGCAAAATGGATCGTGTTGATTGTGTCGCTCCTCCGGAGCTTGGGGTTTGTTGGGGACCACGAACCTCGGGCTGAAGCCCGAGGCTATCAGGACTCGGCTGCTCCGCAGCCAATCGCACCGATGGCCGGACGCAGTTTTTGCAGCCCGGCTGCGTTCCCGTGCTGACCGCGGATCTTGCAACGTGTCGCCCCCTGAACATACAACTCGTATGCACCCTGATCCTGCGTTTCAGAAAGCTGCAACATGTCAACACACACTTTCCTGAAATATCACGTCGTCTTCGGAACTCAATATCGTCGGCCGTTGATTCACGTGAGATTCAGGAAGGAGCTTTACGCATACATCGGTGGCATCATCAACGGCGAGGGCGGACACATTGATGTCATCGGAGGCGTCGAAGATCACGTCCACATTCTCTGCGGCATTCCGCCGCGGATTGCGGTGTCCGATATGCTGCGAGCCATCAAGTCCAGCTCGTCGAGATGGATCAACGAGAATCGGCACTGCACGGGCGAGTTTCGCTGGCAGCGAGGTTTCGCGGCCTTCTCTGTCAGCAGATCGAATGTACCTGACGTCGCCACTTACATTGACTGTCAGGAAGAGCATCATCACAGGAAATCATTTGTCGACGAACTTCGTGATCTGCTGATTCGCCATGAGATTCAGCTTGAAGAGAAGTATCTGTTCGAACATGAGCATTGCGGCTGATGATCGTCACTCCGGGCTATGGTCGTCAATGGTGCGACGAAACAGGAAAAGTTTTGCTGGAAGCCGTTGAGTCCGCCTTTGTGCTGGTTTTCTGAAGTTGAGTAGGGTGTGACAAACGAGCGAATGCGAGCGCAGGCACACCAATTGGCGCCCTCTCGCAAAACACCGCCAACATGGCCATGGGCTTTCCCAATGGCTGATCTGCATGCGATGACGATAACGAAAACTGGTGTGCCTGCGCTGTCGCTTGTCACACCCTACAACCTGGGGGACGACTCATGCCCAACTATCGACGCAACTTTGTGCCGGGAGGAACCTACTTCTTCACATGCGTCACGCATTGTCGTCGGCCGATCCTGACTACCGAACTTGGTCGAAGATGTCTTCGAGAGGCCATACTCGATGTCAAAGCTGACCACCCATTTGAGATCGTTGCGATCGTTCTACTTCCGGACCATTGGCACACTGTCTGGTCTTTGCCGTCTGGTGACGCTCGCTATCCCATGCGATGGACGCGCATCAAGGAAGAGTTCACTCGCCGCTGGCTGACATCCGGCGGTACCGAACTTGATCAGTCAAGTTCTCGCAAGAAACATCGACTTCGTGGCATCTGGCAGAAACGCTATTGGGAACACACTGTTCGGGATGAGGACGATCTCAAACGCTGCGCGGACTATTGTCACTGGAACCCTCGAAAGCACAAAATCGTGCCACAAGTCTGTGACTGGGAATGGTCGTCATTCCACCGTTTTGTCAATGAGGGTGAGTATGGTCTCGGCTGGGGCGGTGTGGACCCGGTGCCAGATTGGGATGAACCGGAATGCGGCGAATAACGTAGGGTGTGACAAACGAGCGAATGCGAGCGCAGGCACACCAATTGGCGCCCTCTCGCAAAACACCGCCAACATCGCCATGGGCTTTCCCAATGGCTGATCTTCATGCGATGACGATAACGAACACTGGTGTGCCTGCGCTGTCGCTTGTCACACCCTACGTTCAGTATTCTCCGGTTGCACTCGGGCAACTTGTAGAGCGCAAAAAAATGCGTACGAACGCGGCGTGTCCGGAGAATGAAGTTCGAATGATGATCGCTGCAAGTTCTGGGTCCTGGCGGAGACGCAGCGAAAAAGTCCAACGATTTCAGCCAGCAAAGTGCTGCCGAACGGCTTCCGTATTCGGCGAATTGATGATCCCGCGTTCGGTGATGATTCCGGCGATCAGTTCATGGGGAGTGACATCAAATGCCGGGTTGTAGACGCCGACACCGGACGGAACTGTGCGGCGACCGAATCCGGATGTGATTTCCTCAGCACTTCTTTGTTCGATCGGAATCTCATCACCACCTGCGATGTTCAGATCGAAGGTACTGGATGGTGCTGCGATGTAGAATGGAATTCCGTGGTGCTTTGCAAGTACAGCCACACCATAGGTCCCGATCTTGTTTGCTGAATCACCATTAGCGGCGATTCGATCAGCTCCCGTGATGACTGCGTTGACTCGCCCTTCCTTCATTACCTGAGCAGCCATACTGTCACAGATTACAGTGACGGGAATATTTCGCTGCTGAAGTTCCCAGGCGGTCAGGCGAGCCCCCTGCAGAAGCGGTCGAGTTTCGTCTGCAAAGACGAGAATGGCTTTTCCCTGAGCGTGTGCCGCAAAGATGACGGACAGAGCGGTTCCGTCGCCAGCAGTTGCCAGTGCACCTGCATTGCAGTGTGTCAGAATATTCATTCCGGACTGCAGCAGGTTCGCTCCATGCGCACCGATGGAGCGACACATCTCCCGATCTTCCTGATCAATCCGACGAGCTTCCTCAAGAAGGCGATCATGGACGATCGCTGCCGTCGCCCCGGGATCAGCGACGCCCACGGCCTTCATTCGATCGAGGGCAGCGAACAGATTGACTGCCGTCGGACGGCTGGATGCGAGGTAGTCGACAACATCAAGAAGGCGAGTCTGAAAGACGACTCGTTCCGCGTTCCGAACACACTGAGTCCCGATCACGACGCCGTAAGCTGCTGCAACACCAATTGCCGGTGCACCGCGAACACGCAGAACTCGGATCGCATCCCAGACTGCATCCACGTTTCGGCACGGGATCTCAACGAACTGATCCGGCAGCAGAGTCTGGTCGATGAGGTAAAGTGTCCCCAGCGCATCGCCGGTCCAGTGCAGTGTCTGAAAGCTGGTCATGGTCTGGAGTCACACAGAGTCAGAACTGGTCGGTCTCGTTTCGGAGTACGCTGGAGAATCCTCCACCGATCACAGAGTACGTTGCCACCCATCAGGAGTCGCGGATCGAAAGCTCAGTTCGTGGACATTTCTCCCATTTCGGGAACAGCTGCCACGTCACCGGTGAGTTCGAACGACCGTCGAAAGACATCCTTGCCGGAGCTTCGAAGGACCATGGAGTACTTTCCCGGAACCAGCGAATTCCCGGTCTCGTAGAAGAAATTGGCAAACATCATCTCGCGAGTCACGAACAGACCAGCGGTCTGGACGATTCGATTCTGTTCGTCCTGAAGAAGACACTCCACCCAGAGGTCTTCGTGAGGAGGATTCAGGTTGCATTGCGCAACAATTCGCTCCCCGTAGCGAAACTCCTTCCGTCGATTCGCCAGTTGACCTCCAGCCAGAGTTGTACCGATGTCAAACGAGAAATACTTGTCCTGCTCACGCAAAGGCTGGGTACCACTGATCATTCGAAGCGCCACATCCTGATCCATTGGCTTCAGAGCCATGAGACCATCCGGCGATCGCATTCCGTAAACATCGAGATGGTATTCCACTTCTGAAGCGGCAATCGCCGCCAGCGCCATGGCCGCAGCCCAGGCTCCAGCCATCGGTAATGCGGCCGGACGCAGGTTCAGTAGCCGAACTGCTGTTGCTGCCGGAACTCCAAGCCAGCTGGTTGGTATCCGAAATCGCCGTACAATCCCGCGGATCGCAGCGATATCTCGTTCAGAAACAAAGCAGAGATACCCCGTGATGCAGACGGCGGGAAAAATATAGAGGCCGAGTGCTACGAATGTCATCAGATGAAATGCGACTCCGACACCAAGGGGAATCAGACGCAGACGCGGACGGAAAACCATGAATCCGAAAAGAATCTCCCAGACGATAGTCACATAAGCACTGATCAGCAGGAGCGGCGTTGACATAGCCATCATTTCGCCGATGGGGTTTTCGCGATTCCAGTTACTCAGCATCCAGTACCGCATCTGTTCTCCGCTGAAGAAGGTTGCGGTCTGGATCTTGGTCACGGCGGCTCCGAAATAAATGAAACAGAACAGCAGCTGCATGAGCCTTGCGGGCCAGACCGGGAAACGCGGTGGAACGACTGCGGCAGTACCTTCACGACGGCGTCGCAGCAACGCATCGACTGACCAGACCTCGCCGCAGTTGGAAACCAGCAGCAGTGCCAGCAGATGTCCTCCGATGACAGAATACTTTGTCATCGTGCCGACGCAGTCGAGCAGATTAAAGTAAAAGTAGAGTGGAACTCCGACGGCAAGTGACCAGCGAGTCTTCCAGCCGAAGACCACGCAGAGCATCGCGAACATCATCAGGCCATAAGCTGCCGCTGCGAGCGGAGCGGGCATTGGTGGAAGCGGATTCTGTTGCCCAAAGGCTTCAAAGAGTGACTGTGACGCTCCATCCGTCGAATACAATTCCCGCACCCAGGGATATCGCACCACCATCGGTATCATCGCAGAGACCGTCAGGCAGATCCTGACGAGAGCCTGACCGTACGGAGCCTCTTCTGCGAAGAAGAATTCCTTCAGTCCTGAAAGCGATGACTGCACTCCCGTCACTCGTTGATTCGTCTGCATGCGACTGGATCCTTCCGTCTGATTGCTTTCGCTCGCTCGAACTGACAGATCAGTTTGTGCTCAATCCCGGCGTTCCCGGAATCACGGCTTCGGCAGTCTGAGAGCTGGAACCGAATCCACGATCGGACTGCCGAGGTCGAACAAACGTGTTATAGAAGGGCTGAGACTGCTGAACCGCTCGCTGCAGTCGCGGATTATCTGCAATCGACATCAGATGCTGCTGTTCGTACCAGTCCGGATTGAATCGAATCGCGCTTCCATCGTCACGCAGTACCGCGCGGACATGGTAGTACTTCATGACATCCTGCGGCTCTTCAAAATACTGATTCCAGAGAGCTACCGGCATGTTGAACTGCTTCGGCCAGATCTCCTGAATCACATAGATCCGTTCGATCGGCTCGTGTGCCGTATGCGAGAGCACGTTTCGTACGTGCTTCGACATCAGATGATTCGTGACGTCGTAATGAATTCGAGCCACATTGCCGAAGGGAGTGAATTCACCCCAAGGGGCCTTCACCTCATAGAACGCGCCGCTTGATCCTTCGGCGATCAGCGGAGTTCGATTATCGTAGGCCTGCCAGCCGCAGAACATATCCCAGACGACGAAGTAGCTGAGCGTATTCTGGTTGATCCCCATTTTCAGCGTGTGAGCTCCGATACCCCAGCTGAGGCATCCGAGATACGCAACAATCATGACGACGGCAAGAGCGCGCGGGATCCGCATGACTCACCTACCTTCCCTGGCTGGTGAAACGCAGCATTCCGAGGAAAACGACCTCGACAAACGTCTGCTTCTGAAACCGGACTTTGTTCTCTTTTTAAGAATCAGTCAAGATCGAAGGCAGACAGTGCCGAGAACGGGATTCCCGAACTGTCTCTGTGACACCTGGTCAGCCCGCAGATTCTTTCGGTGCCACCTGCAGCAGAGCTTCTGCAGGAATCTCGTCAGTGATCGTTCGATCACGACGCATCGCAATGCGACCGGTTCGCACCATCTCCAGAATTCCGAATTCTCGCATCCGATCGACAAAGGCCTCGATCTTGTTCTCCCGCCCTGAGATCTCAATCATCACGTGAGCCGCTCCGACATCCACAATCCGCCCGCGGAAAATGTCGACCAGTTCACGAATCTCACTGCGACGCCCGTTTGATGTGCTTATTTTGATCAGCATCAGATCGCGTTCAACGTAGTCTTCGCCGGAAAAATCCTGAACGGTGACCACAGTGATGATTTTCGCAAGCTGCTTTCGAACCTGATCCAGCGTCTTTTCTGTACCGTTGACGACGAATGTAATTCGAGACAACTCGGGGTTTTCAGTCGCCCCGACTGCCAGACTGTCGATGTTGTAGGCGCGTGACGCCAGCATCCCGGAAATATGAGCCAGAACGCCAGGCTGGTTCACAACCAGAGCAGAAAGTACGTGTCGCATGAAGAGCTTTCGGAGTTTTCTGTCGACGGACGCTGCAACGTCATCGAATAAACGTCGAGATGAGCATTCCGCCGGTCTGTGGCGGGCCTGCCGTCTCAATGAACATCAAGTTTCCGCTTAATTTATTCGTTTGACACACCAACGACAACGGCGGAACGCTCTCAATCAGGGATTTGTTGCTCGCCGGTCTGCGTTTTGACAGACATTCGGATTTTTTCGTCATTACTGTTTCGACGTCGCCCCAGTGCCCCCCAGTTCTGGAAATCACTTCATTGCTGCGAGATCCGATCTGGACCGAGCCGCGTCGAAAACGCCGACTCTGTCTGCCGTAAGTGTATTGGCTGATGCCGTTTAAGGCATCTTTGTGCAGAAAACGAAAGTTCCGGCGCTGCTGTCTGAGCCATTTTTTTCCGGAAGTGATTCCCCTGCAGCCATATCTCGCCAGGTAGCTTGACGATGCAGCGAAACACTCCAGGTGTCACCGGATTCATACTTCGAGTTATGATTCAGGCTGAAAGCGAAGTTTCAGGGCAGGAATCTGTGCGGAACCCTTTTCCGTTTGCGGAAGTTTCATGAACACGTCGGACAGGGCATGAGGATCACCATGAGTCGTTGGCGGAAGTTCTTCAAACGGTTCTTCATCATTTCCGGGCTGACGCTGACTGCACTGGCGATTGCCGGGTTTGCTGTTTACTGGTGGTGGTTCAAGTCCCCACACCAGCTGACGTCGAGTGTGGTCTATGGCGAACGAAACGGACAGCCCGTTTCCATGGATGTCTTCACACCTCCACAACAGAACGGTGCCGCAGTGCTGATGATGGTGAGCGGTGGATGGAAATCCGGACCGGGTTCCGTTCGTCCGTTTCTGTTTGCTCCGTTTCTTCGCCGCGGTTACACCGTATTTGCGATTCGTCATATCTCACAGCCTGAATGCACCATCAGTGACATCGTCGCCGATATGCATCGAGCAACTCGATTCATTCGGCTTCATTCGAAAGACTATGGAGTCGACAAGCATCGATTCGGGGTTATTGGCGGCAGTTCCGGTGGACATCTTTCCCTGATGCTGGCCACAACGGGCAAGCCGGGAGACCCGACCGCGGAGGATCCGATTGACCGAGAGTCGAGCGAGGTTCAGTGTGTCGCAATTTTCTATCCTCCGACAGATCTGCTGAATCTCGGAGATTCGACAGAGAACCCGGGAGATGGAGGACCTCCGAAGAGCTTTCGAAAGGGATTCGGTCCGCGTGCTGAGAACATGGATGAATGGAAAATTCTCGGTCGCGAACTGTCGCCGATTTATCATCTCTCTGACGCACTGCCTCCGACGTTCATCATTCACGGGGATGCGGATACACTTGTGCCGGCAGACCAGTCCATTCGCTTTCGAGATGAGGCAGCTCGTATCGGAAAGCAGGTCCGGCTGGAAATACGCCCGGGAAAGTCACATGGATGGCCGACGATGATTCTGGACATTCCTCGATTTGCAGACTGGTTTGACCAGCATCTGTCTCAGAGCAACTGAGAGTTTACAGTGCCCTCACATTTTACAGAGTCACTGACAGGCTGCGTCGTGAGGGAATCAGCATCGGAATACATATCTCCGGATCGCATGGAAACTGAAGAATGATCCAGCGCAGACTGATTCTTGGCATCACATTCTGGGTTCTCTGCGGCGCTGCCGCGTGGACAGCAATCCGACGAGACATCGGGCCGGATTCGTATTCGATTGGCCGTCTCACCAGCGACGTGAGTGAATGGACTCTGGGACTTCGGACTGACGTCCGCGCACGAAGTGGTCAGCGCATTCTTCTCCTGGATGGTGACCCGATTCTGATGGAGATTTCGCCCGGGAAGTTTCGGCAGGTCGGCATGGTCCGAGGGATTCGTCGCCCGCCGTTTTCGTCGGATTCCGACAATCAAGGGCCGCCGAATCTGCTGAGCGATTCATTCCGGCTCACAATTTATGACCGTGCCATCGCGGAGACAGGCGGAGAATTCGTCCTCGAGTATCACTGGACACCCGAATCACTCGACTGGGTAATTCGCACGATGCTTCCGGAGGGACGACGTCGGGAAATCCAGAATCTCATGGAACAGGAATGGAAGACACACCAGGAAGAGATTCTTCGAAGTATGGTCCCCGTTGTGCAGCAGTCGATCCAGCGAGCTGTTGCGGCGATCGAAGGCGAACTGCCTGCCGTGATCGAGCGTCATCGAAATGAATTCAGCCGACTGGGAGATCGATACCGAATTGAGATGGTTCGCGAGCAGCTTCTTCCGCTCGTGCGTGACAACATTCTGCCGATTGTCGAAGATGAGGGAAGGCCTCTAGCGACGCTCATCGGGCAGAAACTCTGGGAACGTGTGTCGCTCTGGTCGTTCACATGGCGTTATTTTTACGACGTGTCCCCCTTGCCGGAGCGAAATGCAGTTCAGAAGGAATTCAATCGTTTTCTCGAAGAGGAAGCGATGCCGGAAATCCGAATGCATTCCGAAGAGTTCGTGGACGTGATCGAACGAGTTCTGTCCCGCGTAGCTCGCGATCCGGCCGTCAGTGAGACTGTTCGCGCCAGCCTGCGGCAGGTTGCTCAGGACCCGGAGTTTCACAGTATCGTCTGGAATGTGCTTCGTGAAGCCGTCGTTGAAAATCAACAGCTTCGTGCATCAATGATGGAGTACTGGAGTTCCGATGGTCCGCAGGCTGCCATTCGAGAAGCGTCGATGCGATTCGAACCAGCCGTGAGACAAATCGGCGACCTGCTCTTCGGTTCCCGAGACGGGGGAATCTCTCCGGAATTTGCACGCGTTCTGCGAGCTCAGATTCTGCTCAAGGACCGACAGTGGCTCATTCTGAAGCCCGCCGGTAAATCCGAAATCGCAGCGACAGAGAAAAGTCACTCAGGAAACCAGAATGATTCCGTGACTATCGAACTGGCCTCGGAGCCGATGTCGTTTCCCATCCAGTTTGAAACGGCCGCCCCCAGTCCACTCTCGGAACTGCCTTGAGCTTTCTCTGCGTCACCGCCAGGATAGCACGATCCATTCCATCCGTCCGTCAACAATCACTGGCTACTGAATCTCACCTGCGGTCTTTCCTGCCAACGTCTGGTCACATTGATTCTGACAGAATTCGGTACTCTTTATATTCGGTACTCTTTATGGCTGAATCGCCTGATCGCTCAGCATCGAAACATGACTCCAGCGACCCAACTGTCGGGACGCGAGTTTCAGCGGAGCAGGCGCCCGGAACACGAATTGAAATCAGCAACCTGACTGTGCAGGTGGGTGACCGATGTCTCCTGGACGATGCCAGTACGGTTTTTGAGTCGTCGGACATCACACTGATTCTCGGATGCAGCGGCGTCGGCAAATCGATTCTGCTTCGAATCCTCGCCGGACTGATCAGTCCAGCCGGAGAGACAATTCGTTATGACGGTTCAATTCGCTTTCTGAGGCACGCCCGTTCCGACAGAGCTGCTGATGCATCGACGTCTGACGGACGCCTCAACAGCGGTGCAGATCATGATCAGGCCTCTCATTCTGAGGCTTCACAACAGGTTGCTGTCGTGTTTCAGAACTTTGCACTCCTTGATGAGCTGACGCCTCTTCAGAACGTCCGGATGGCGATCGACCATACTCATCGTCACCATCAGTCACGAAACCAGAATCTCAGGTCGAACCGAACAGAAGTACCGAATGCCGCTGAACTGCTGCAGGAGCTGGGTGTTCCAACGGATCGTCCGACGGCGGTGCTCAGCGGCGGTCAACGACAGCGGCTCGCGATTGCCCGCGCAATCGCCACGAACGCAGACGTCATCCTCTACGATGAACCAACGTCCGGGCTGGATGTCCGGACAGCGCGACATGTCGCGCAGCTGATTCAGCAGACGCAGCAGCGACATCAGCGAACCTCCATCATCGTGACTCACGATTATGAATCGCTTCAGAAGATTGCCGGAAGAATCATCCTCTTCGATCATCTGGCCCGAACTCTTACAGACATTCCTCGGAGTGAATGGCATCGCCTCGGGGAGCTCCTTGGCGATCCACCACCAGTAACCACAGCAAAGGCGGCCGATCCACCATCATTCGGCAAAGTCGCAATCACTGTTCTGAAGAGAATCGCAACAGCAACTGGTCAAACGATTGAAGAGCTTGCGCTGTTACCGTGGGCGCTGCTTCCGCTCTGGAGAAGTGTTCGCTGGGGATTGCGATACACTCGGCACTATCTCACCCTTGTTGCCGGACCATCCGCGTGTGCGTACATCGCAGTGTCGGGCATGATCATCGGGTTCGTGGCACAGGACTTTATCTTTCGATACCTGCCGTTTCGTCAGTTCACGGAACCGCTTCTGACGGAGAACCTGCTTCACGCCACCGGCTTCTCGCTGTTCCGGTTTCTGGTGCCGATCCTGTCCACCATCCTGATTTCAGCTCGTTCGGGAGCGGCCGTGGCTGCGGACGTCGGAAGCAAAGTGTATGGAAATCAACTGGATGCGATGAAGACGATCGGTGTGGTTCCGGAGCGGATTCTTCGGACTCCGATTCTCTACGCTTTTCTGATCGGAACTCCACTGCTTTCACTTCTGAGCTATGCGGTCGCATCGGTTACTGCTGCCTCTGCGTTTCTTCTGACTCATCAGGACGCCGGAATTGCGTTCTGGGATGCTCACTTTCACCGATATCTCAAACAATCAGACAGCTTCTTTTATGAAGGAACCGACTGGCTGATACTGAAGCTTCTGACCTGTGGAGTCGGTATTGCGCTGATTTCATGGCGCTGCGGAATATCGCCAAAGCAGTCTGGTCCGGATATCAGTCGAGGCGTCACGCAGACGATTCTCTGGGCGACTCTATTCACCCTTGCGGTCCACTTTGCGTTTTCTCTGCTCGAGTTCCAGGCACCGACGTAGTGCATTGTCAGTCATGAATTGATGGAAAACAAAAGATGGTTCTTGTGTGCCACTGGCTATGCCAGTGTTCTTGAACCAGCAGCACCGGCATCGCTAGTGCCACACGATCAATGGATCGTCGACAGAGCACCAGACAAAGACCAGAACAGTACTCGCAACATTTCGACTGGAAGAACCAAAGAAACCGGCAGTTTACCAATAACAATGGCCGGCACTTTCGTGCCGGCCATTGGATGATCCTTGGGTTGATTCACTGGTGCAAATTGACCCGGGGAACTGCTGTTGAGACGCTATCGTCCCGTTTCTTAGTATCGGTCTCGTCCGCCACCACCGTAGCCGCCGCGGCCACCGCCGCCACCGCCACCGTAGCCGCCTCGGCCACCGCCACCGCCGCCACCACCGCCGCCTTCACGAGGACGAGCCTCGTTGACGACGATCTGCCGACCATCGAGATCAGATCCATTGAGAGCGCGAATGGCTTCATCGCCACCCGTCTCCATTTCCACAAATCCAAATCCCTTGGATCGGCCCGTGTCTCGGTCACTGATGACCTTTGCGGAAGTGACTACGCCATACTGGCTGAAAGCCTGTTCCAGACCTTCTGACGTCGTCGCCCACGCGAGACTACCAACAAAAATGTTCTTACTCATCACTGAAACCCTGAGCTTGGCAGCTCCCCAAACACCAAATCGCTGCCCCAACGGCAGCCGTTAGAACACCATTTCATGAAAACGTTCTTCGTCCTGTCGCTGTCAGCGATAAGGCACCGGAACGCTTTCTTTCAGGAGGCGGACGCTGCAGAAGAACTCAAGGCCCGATCAGACTTCGACGGCACACAACTGTCAACGAGCAATACTGAAACAGAAGAAGCAGTAAACCCAGAGACCTGTTACCAGAATACCTGTTACGAGAACACTGAGAATCACACTGTGCTCACACCATCAGAAGTGACGTCGGCTGTTTCCGGCCTTCGCTTGATTCCGACGCCAGAAATCTACCGATCCCGGAACAGAATAGCAATACGGAGAGGAAGGATCCTTGCAACCTTGAGGAATTGTCCTCAAAACGCCCCTGCTGCCTCTTGTCAACATTCGAAGCACTCAATGATGATTTCTCGAATCATCCGAACCGTTTTCGGATTCGATTGCTGAGCTTTCTGTTCAGTTTCTTTGACAACTTCAGGTCAGTCCCACGTTCAGTCCCGGCGTTCGTTTCTGGTGGTCCGAGCTCAAAAAACCTACAGAATTCCGCGAGGAACGCCCGAATCCCAGGTTCCGCGTGAATCAGAAATGCATTTCTCGAGCCGGCCTTGATGCCTCCATAACGAACTTCGGTATGACAAGTGCACCCTGACATTGTTGCCAGTTCATGTCATTGAAACGATTGCGTCGTCAACGCTTGATCTTGCGTTTCGTCGTTCCCGCGCCTTCCGGAAAGACAAGAATCGACAGGTGTGAGTCCTGACGTCGCACTACGGCAATTCAAACACTGCCGACCAACACTTTGTTCGTCCCGAAAAAACGATGGCTGATGCAACCCACGCCTGATGAAATAAGGTGCTTTATGGCTGACCAGATCTTTTCCGGAGATCGTCTGCTGATCAAGGGTTTCCCGTTAAACCTTCTGACGGTGTCGTTTCTGACGGTGTCGTTGATGTGCATTGCAGCTGCATCAAAAGGTCAGGCGATCAGCAGCTATCAACCTCAGTCGATGTCGCCTCATCCGACCGGACGCGGCCTTGATGCCCGACTCTGGCGATCCGAGTTCGGGTCTCACGATTTACACAACGAAGGCCACAAGAAATCGGCCGTCGAAGATAAATCAGCCATCCCACAAGAGGCGTCTGACTCCAGCGGAGTTTCATCAGAGAAGAAAACCTCTTCAGAACCTCCACTTCGTCATGAATCCAGGGCTCCGATAAAACGACAACAGGAGCCGACTCTGCAAACTGAAAGTCCTGGAGAGCGCGAAGCAGCACCAGGCTCTGAAAAGAACAGCCGACAGCAAAGCCATCGGAAGGCAGTGACAGAAGAAGATCCTGCTTCAGAAGAAACCGAAGAACTGAGTCCGCACGATCCGGATTCGGGAACCATCGACAAGAAGCAGAAAGCGATGGAATCTATGGTGGAACGTGGCGGACTTAGTTCAGGCCAGACGCCAGAACTGTCTGACGTGGTTGCTTTTGAGAAGTTAAGCCCAACAGAAACGAAGAAAATCAAGCCGCCTCACAGCAAGCCTGAAAGCGATGCGATTCTGCTGCCGGAGCTCTCTCTGGAGACAGTCACCACCGCGATCACCATGAACGACGTCGCTTCATCAGAGTCAGTTCAGATTGACGAAGTCTGTGAAGCCGACGGCTCTGCTGTGCAGGCCAGCATCGTGACGGTTTCTGACTGGGATCGAGCGGCGGCTGACTCGATGCGAAGCAGTCTTTCGACTGGTGCTAACGGCCCTTCGCTGACAACCTATCTTGTGGGAATCGCCGCATTGATTGTTGTCGGTGGTGCGGTGTTGTCGCCACGGTAGTGAATTTCCAAAGCAAAAGACACGGAGTTTGCGGCATCCCAGTGCAGACGTGAGTCCACACCGGAAGACTGGATTCCCGCCTGCGCGGGAATGACGCCCCCTGATTCACGGTTTGGCAACCTGGCCGTCCTCAGGCTCAGGTCTCAATGCCCCAGCTGACATCCATCACCGGCAGTTTCTGCCGAAATGCTCTGGCTCAGACTTTACAGATCCGCTAGATTCACGTCCTTGAACACATGGACGGTTTCTGGATTGCAGGTTCAGAGGAACAAAGATTCTTCAATGCAGGGAGGCATTGATGACGGGGATTCGTTTCCTTCAGACAGATCATCTTCGGCTTGGGTCACCACTTACCGGGCTCTGCGATTGTCCGGAATGGCTTCGGAACACGGCAGCAGGAGCCGTTCGTCGTTCAGTGGCTGGCATGCTGGAGTCAGCGATCGCTGAAAAATGCCATTTCGTTCTGATTTCTGGTCGCATCACTGAACGAACAGAAGACTGGAACGCCGCCATGCAGTGGCTGACTCCACTGCTTGTCAGACTGGAACGCAGTGGAATTCCAGTGGTCATGACGGCCGATGCCCTGGGGCACGAGATCTCCGAGAAGTGGAGCACCCCTGCACTGAGATTTTCGAGTTCATCGGAATTCCGTCCGCTGGTTTTGAATACTGCCGAACGACTGGAAGTGACATTCTCGCCCGGCACGGACAAACCACAACTGCGAGTCGTCCCGCCGTCCGGCGTTGTGACCGACAGCTTCTCATTGACACTGAGTGTCGCGTCGTCGCGCGAAACGCTGCACGCACGACCGCATGAACATCGGTCCGGCCTCAGTTATGTCGCGGTCCCCGGCATCACCCCGGATTCGGAAGGTCGTGTGATGTCCATCAACGGTGCAATCTGGATGACGGCTGGAGCTCCTCAGGCAATCAGCCCGGAAGAACGCGGCGCATTCGGAGGACGAATCGTCGATGTCGATCTGACGGACCGATCGGTGACAACACAGATAACTTCCACCGATACCATTCGTTATGCCCGCGAATCACTGGAATACCACATCGGGCAGTCTGCCGAATCCGTTCGCAATGAGATTCTTGAACGCAGCCACAGCTATCGAATGAATTCCGGAAGAACGATCATTCTGGAGTGGATCATTGACAGTCGTATTCCTTCCGCCGGGTCGATGGAATTCGGCAATCTCAGCAGTCGTGTGTCAAAGTTTCCATACACCGGCATTGGTCCGCGTCCTGCTTCGTTCAGCCAGTGGCTGGCGGAGTTTCCCTTTGGTCTTCAGGACGAATCGTCCGTGCTGACGGAACTGCGAACTCGGCTGGAATCTGGTCATCGTGGCGTCTGGCCCGGCCGAATTCGATTTCGCAGCTCTGCCATGGTCTATTCCGACTCGGGAATTCGGGCTGCCTGAACTGTTTCGAATCATTTTTCCGGAGCGTTTCACCGCTGGCGATTGAGCCAGTTCCGGAAGCTCCGGCACCTTCTTCAATCATCTCCGGTTTATCCAAAACACTGGTTCATCCAAAACACCGAGAAAGCAAACATCATGCAGCTGACGGATCTGCACATTGAGCGTTTCGGAACGCTCAGCAATGTCTCATTTCGGAATCTCTCTGACCGGATGACCGTCATCTGGGGGCAGCCAGGTTGTGGAAAGACGACGCTGGTTCATTTCCTGCGGGATATGTTCTTCAGTCGTAACCGCGCGTCGTCTCCTTTTCTGAAGACAGGTGTCCCCTCTGGTGGCTGGTTGCGACTGGCATGGCGTTTCGGTGAGGACGTCGGAGGTCGATCCGCGATGTCCGGTTATCCGTCTGCAGATCGTCGCAACCGGGCTCAGTTCCTGCAGAGAATCTGTCAGTCAGCTGGAGAGGAATTCTATCGAGTTGCTGAGGTCAATCACGATTCAGCAACCCTGCCATGGTCATCTGAATCCTGGTCTCCGGATTCCGCATTCGCAGCTCCGCTCCACGATTCCGCACGTCTCGGTTCCTCATGGGTTCGCGAATTCTCCGGAACGCGTGATGGATCGATTTCAGGCTACTCGACTGAACGAACCGCTACGCAGGAATGTCATTTTCCGGACTGGGTGAATCGTGATGTCTTCTCTGACATTTTCACTGTCGGTCATGAAGAGTCTGAGCGATTTGATCTCCTGGTGCGACTGTGCGTCGAAGGCCCATCAGGCGGAACACTTCCGGACGCTGATCTTCAGTCGGCCGAATCAGCGCTCGTTCAGGTGCTTCGAGAACGGGACGGAGATCACTCTCACAGTGGTATCTCTGACCGAATTCTGGAACTTCGACGTCGCCAGACCCAGCTGCAGCAGGAGCTTCTCGCACTCCGTACACCATCGTCCGACATTCACGAGCGCATTCGAATCGTGACGCTCGAGATTGAAAAGCTGAACAACGATATCACCCGAATTGATCGCCGTCTTCGCGAGATTGAAACGGAGATCGCCAGACTCGAAGCTCTTGCCGCAGACCTGCGACGAGTGAACCTGCTGCCACTCGACCGTGAAGCAATCGAACATCAGATTCGACTACTGAAGGTACGGCTGGAACGTTGGACAGCGATCAGACAGTCGATTATCCGAGATTCCGATTCCGGAAGAGGGTTCAGTCTTCAGGAAGCAGACCAGTCTGCAGACACGATTATCTCAGTTCGAGCCATCGTAAGCCGGCTCGAAGAACGAATTCTGGCACTTGCGGCTCAATCCGGCGTTACTGCGATCACTGACGCAGATCGCCAGCGAGACCGAACCACGATACAGCACCTGCAGCAGGAGATTGCTGCACTTTGCCGTTATCTGAATCAGCATGAGCAGACTCTGGAGAGTCGGGATCAGTCACTGGAGTTCATTCTGGCCGAACGATGCCTTTCCGGGGCATCGCAGCTGGAACATCTCATGAAAGAACGGATCGCATCCCTGCAGTCTGAACTGAGCCGAGCGAATGATGTGCTCAACCAGCAGATGCTCCTGGAATCAGATGATGCCTGCAGCAGTGCAATTCATCGAACGTCATGGAATGCCTCCGCAGGTTCCGGTAACGGTCTGCGAACTCTGCAGGAGGTACTGGCGGAGATCGGACGACTTCAGGCAGAACGAACTCAGCTCGTTGCAGAACGAGGACGACATGAGGAAACTCTGCATGCTCGCCGGGTTCTGCTTGAACGTCTTCGGCAGGAACTTCAGTCTGCGGCGACACTCGAACAGATTGACGAGCTGAAGTCGCGCATTGCTGAATGTGATGCGAGGATCGTCATGCTGGAAGACCGAAGGGGGCACCTGAATCAGTCCGAGAAATCACTGCGTGAACTGATCGATCGACTCCGTCAGCGGCAGTCACCACGCGTTCTGGAACTGGCGTCAGATTATCTCCGCCAGCTCACAGACGGCGAATGTCAGGAGATTCGCGTCGTTGAACCGATGACACGCACGGTGGCGGTTCGCATGCAGAATCACGCAGATCTGCTGACAATTCCGCAGCTCAGCCGCGGAACTCGCCAAATGCTGGCGCTCGCACTTCGGCTGGCACTCATCCGAGTCCGTTCCGAGACCAGTGCAGGAATACCACTTGTCATTGATGACGTCTTCATCTCATCTGACGATCGTCGAGGCGCCGCGGTGGCTAAGGTGCTGACGGAGTTTGCCGCTCAGGGGCATCAGGTCATCTACATGACATCACAGACTGAGGTTCGGGAGCTGCTGAAACGGTATTCATCGGACGTTCGTTCGTTTGCTCCAGCGGTAATCCCCGCCCCGATCCCGGTACCGGAGCCGGCACCGATTCCTGTCCCGCCTGCTCCGCGAATTCATGTCACGCCGCCGGCACCAGTCATCGCCCCTGAGCCCGCCGCGATTCCAGTGACTTCGCCGACGAACTGGCTGTTTTATCTCGAGGTTGATCATGGTGTGGAAGATCTGGCCGGGATCAGTCTGGGTGAACTGGATGCGTTCCGAGCGGCCGGAATCAATCTTGTCAGTGACCTGCTGCAGAAGACTCCGACCGAACTGACGCAGTTGACGTCACTCCGTGGATATCATGTCACAGCGGAACGCTTCGAAGCACTGCAGGGGCAGGCGGAAATGACCTGTCGCGTCCCGATGCTTCGACGCAGCGATGCATCGCTGTTGTATGCGGCCGGCATTCGTTCTGTTGAGGAACTCCGACAGCTTCGCCCCGAAGTGCTCTACGATCGGATTGTCGCCTTTCAGCGAACAGAAGCCGGTAGTCGATTCCGCCGATCCGGAAGGCTGATCGATCGTCAGCAGGCGATCAACTGGGCTCGATTCAGTCAGCATTCTCGGCAGCTGGCAGACGCAATGTCATCGAGGTCTCGCTTTTCATCTGAGCGGACTGCGAAACGACTTCCGTCCGGGAGCGAACGTTCCGGACACCAGCGTCAGCAGCGGAGAGAAACCATGCGGACGGCCGGACCTGTGACTCGAAAACGGCCTCGAGTGACACTGAGTGCCGAAGCCAATGAACGAAGACTCCGCCGACTGGCTCGACGACGTCGCATGGCGGCAGGCCTCCGCACCTCTGCTCATCCACAGCTTCACAACAGGGGAATGAATGATGCGGCTCCAGGGGCGGAACAGACCAGAACAAAGGAAGAGCCGGTTTCGACAGCCATGGTCGGTGGCCGACAGCTCCGTTTTTTTCTGAGCCGAAACAGTGATGTGGAAGCGGCACCATCCATCGGGCCACGAACGGCAGAGAATTTCTATCGAATCGGAGTGAAGACGGTCGGAGATCTGTTGAACATGGGTTCTGACCGACTGGCTGCTGAGCTTCGACAGAAGAGAATTACACCGACAGTGATTCGTCAGTGGCAGGCTCAGGCCAGACTGATGTGTCTTGTTCCGGAACTTCGTGGCCATGACGTACAGATTCTTGTCGCGTGCGGAATTTCCGATCCGGAAGATCTGGCCGCGCGAAAGCCCGGAGACCTGCTTCGAATCGTCGCCCCGTTTGCTGAAACTCGCGAAGGCGAACGAATCCTTCGCAACGGTCGCAAACCGGATCTCGCTGAAGTGACAGACTGGATTCAATGGGCAGCCAGCGCCGGTTCTTTCAGGGCGGCCTGACCTGATTCAGCGCTGCCTGAAACGTTCAAATTCATCTCTCCGGGTGATTCAGAATCGCGGAATTCCAGAAACATGACTGCAGACACATGCTCCTGTCAGCCTCGACGACACAGACACTTCGTCGCAATCTTCAGTCTTGTGATTCTGCAATTGATTCTGCATTTCCTGAATCAATCTACTCACGGCGAAGAGAAATCACCGTTGAAGGCGGTCAATTCCCGGACTGCGACGGTCCCTAAGAAAAACTTTGAACTCGAGATTGATGTACTGGTGCAGCCGCAGCCTGCCTATCGCATCAATGCTCAGAAATGGGGTCGAGTCCTTCAGGAGCTTGGATACATCGTACGGTTCCGTGAAGGAAGAGTCGGCGAGAGGACTCGCGTCGAGGACGTTGATCGACAGAACACGCGAATGACTCAGATTGTCGGCATCATGGAGCAGAACAGCGACATCGTCATTCGTGATCGAAAGTTTCAGCTCACTGACGGGGAAGCATTTCGGCAGTTTGCCGAAGAAATCGCACAGTATGGAGCCTCCGGACCACCCGAGAAGGACCCGCGCTGGGGACTTTCCGAGACTCAGTTTGCAGATGTCGTCAAGCTGCTCACTCCTGCAGCCGGCCCCATGATCAGTCTTCAGTCACCGCAGGAAACCGTCAAATCGATCTCGCTCCCGGCGGTGTTTCAGATTCAATGGACACCGAAAGCCATGGAGCAGATCCGGCTCCTTAAGTCCACTCCGAAGATCGAAGGCGATCTGACCGTGATCAGTCGGGGGACCGCTCTGGCGATCGCACTGGCACAGTCCGGCCTTGGTTTTCGCGTTCTCAGGGGCTCCGGAGAAGGTCAGTATGTCATTGAGGTCGATGCCGGGAATGAGTCCAGCAATCTCTGGCCGACAGGATGGAAAACACGTGAACTGCCGAATGTTGCCGTTCCCGGCCTTTATAAGGCGATTCCGGTTGAAGCTGAGGACTTTCAGCTGCCGGCTCTGATCACCGTCATTGGTGAGAAGCTGAAGATCCCTCACTTCTATTCAATGAACAGCCTCTACGTTGCCGGCATCACTCCAGCGGATCTGAAATACACCCGGAAGCCCGACCGGATTTCTCCCTGGCGCCTGATGGAACTTATCGGCGATCGATTTCACATCGGCATGGATATTCGTGCCGATGAAAGTGGTAAGTGCTTTCTCTGGGTGACATCGGAGGAAGAACATCAGGCCTTCCGACGCCGATTTGCTCATATCATCCCGGGACGCGAGAAACCCTGATGCACCTGACAAAACACCGACGGGCACCCTCGAAACTGGAGTGCATGCAGAAGTATTCGTGACCTACGGAAGCCAGTCCCGGTTTTTTCAGAGCCTGAAAGAAAAACGCCACATCACTTTCGGGTGATGTGGCGTTTCTGGTTTTGATCTGATCGATCCTGTCGAGGACCGTCTGACTGGATGCTTACAGTCCCTTGGAGATCACGAGCTTCACGAGATCACCGACTCGATTGCTGTAACCCCACTCATTGTCGTACCAGCTCACCAGCTTGAAGAATCGGCTGTTGAGCTCAATGCCGCTGCCGGCATCGAAGATCGATGAAGAACTGCTGTGAATGAAGTCACTGCTGACGACTTCGTCAGACGTGTACTCAAGAATGCCCTTCAGAGTCGTTTCGCTGGCTTTCTTCATCGCAGCTGCGATTTCAGCGTAGCTCGTGTCCTTCGAAGTGCGAACTGTCAGGTCGACCACCGATACGGTCGGCGTCGGGACACGGAATGCCATGCCGGTCAGTTTGCCCTTCACTTCCGGGCAGACCAGAGCCACGGCCTTTGCCGCACCGGTGCTGCTTGGAATGATGTTCTGAGCGGCAGCACGCCCGCCCTTCCAGTCTTTCTTGCTCGGGCCGTCGACGGTTTTCTGAGTCGCTGTGTAAGCGTGCACAGTCGTCATCAGCCCTTCGTCGATACCGAATTCTTTCAGCAGTACATGAACAACCGGAGCCAGGCAGTTTGTCGTGCAGCTGGCATTGCTGATGATGTGATGTGCCTTCGGATCGTACTTCCCGCAGTTTACTCCCATCACGATCGTGATATCTTCACCCTTTGCCGGTGCTGAGATAATCACTTTCTTTGCACCTGCAGTGATGTGGCCTTTCGCCTTTTCTGCCTCAGTGAAGAGACCAGTGGATTCGATGACGATATCGACACCGAACTGCTTCCACGGCAACTCTGCGGGAGACTTGGCGCTCACCACGTGAATATCCTGACCGTTGACGACGAGCACATCGTCTTCTGCTTTGTCAGGGCTGGATTTCTTTGAACTGACCTGACCGTTGAAACGTCCCTGAGTCGTATCATACTTCAGGAGATAGGCGAGATTGTCTGCCGGTACCAGGTCGCCGACCGCCACAACCTGGCACTCTTTACCGATCAGCCCCTGCTCAACCATGGCTCGAAACACAAGCCGTCCGATACGGCCAAATCCGTTGATTGCAACCTTTACCGACACAATGAGGTCTCCTGAAAATCGAAGAATACACCAAACTCGGAGCCACCTGTGGCCACAAAGCATTCGGACGGACCGTCCGACAATGATCGATGGATGATGCCCCGCACTGAATCGCAGTCTGAACAACTCAGACCTGCCACAGGACTCCTCGCTGCCTGCAGCGCGGAGTTTAGTTCCGTCGTTCGGGAACGGCAATCGACAGTCAGCAGGCTACCCGTTGAATCTACTGAACGATCAGGTGTACAACAGCACGACTCTTCGAGAAAAATCCGGTTTCCCGGAGAAAAGCCGTTGCGCCGTCCGTTTTCTGCGGTCCGAATCGCCTGAGATCTCGCACTTTGGCGGTCGAAAGTCGAACCGGGTTCGTTGGCGACCGCCCTGCAAACTGTGTGAATCGGATGGAATCTTCGACAGGACTCGGTAATCTGTCCTCAAAGTCAAACCCTCTGGCGTTCGGGAGATACTGGCGTGGCGAAAAATGTTTTCGGGCAGGACCTGCAGATCTGCTCCGCGAATCCTCTCACCGGCTTTTTCCGAACTGGGCGCTGTGAAACCTGTGGTGAAGACCAGGGGATGCATACGGTCTGCACGGAGGTCACGGCACAGTTCCTCGATTTCTCATATCGTGCCGGCAACGATCTCTCAACTCCACGCCCGGAATATCGCTTCCCGGGACTTCAGCCCGGCGATCGCTGGTGTCTCTGCCTTCCTCGCTGGATCGAAGCTCTTGAAGCCGGAGTGGCTCCCAAACTTCTCCTGAAGGCGACTCATATCTCCGTGATTGAGCACGTTTCGATGGACGTTTTGCTGCAGTATGCCATCGACGCCGATGATTATGTGCCGGAACCGCCCTCGTGGGATGATGATTCCGAGCTGATTTAGTGGCTCTGACAGAACCTGGACAGGCACCTTTCTCCGCCAATGTTCTGAGCTTTTTCAGAGTGGTCCGGGAGCCAGTGCCGGTTCTGTTAACCGTTCTGAGTACAGAACATTTGCAATCCGTTTCATTCACGGCACGATGTTCGTTGACCTCAGAGGAACACTTCAGATCACTTCCCGGCACTCCTCCACCAGGATTCAGGAACTGGTGTCGTTGCCCATCGGTCGTGGTGGCACGTCATGCGAATGATGAAACGCTCGATGGGAGAGGTGGAACCGATGCCTCTCAGGATGATGCTCTGATCGAAGAACAAATGCCACCACACTCCGTCCCGGAAGCGGATAGGTTTCACCCTGAACTCGTGAAATCTCAGTGTCGTTCGGAAGACTGGTATCAAAGAGCAGTGCCCAGTGTTCCGCCGGTTTGTGTTTCGGCATGGTAAAGGCCACCGCATCCGGATTGGCATTCCAGAGGATGACGAGCGAGTCCCCGATGATCGGCTGCCCATGGTCATCCACTTCGTCCATGGACTCACCGTTCAGTCTCATTCCCAGAGCGGAGATCGCTCCTGTACGCCATTCGTGATCGGTGATTTCGGTGCCTGCGGGAGTCAGCCAGGCAATGTCTTTGACGCCGGCACCTCGAATCTTGCGACCCTGAAAGAAATTTCTGCGTTTCAGCACCGGCTGCGTATGCCAGATCGCTGTCAGCTGACGACAGAACTGGAGGAATTCCTGTTGGTCTTTATCCAGATCCCAGTTTAACCAGCTGATGCGATTGTCCTGACAGTACGCATTGTTGTTACCCTGCTGGGAATGACTGAGCTCGTCGCCACCTCGGAGCATCGGTACTCCCTGCGACAGCAGCAGTGTCGCCATCAGATTTCGGCGCTGACGCAGACGCAGCTGATTAATCGCCGGATCATCGGTTTCTCCTTCAACGCCGCAGTTCCAGTTGTTGTTATGGCTCTCACCGTCACGGTTCTCTTCGAGATTCGCGAGATTTCGTTTCTCGTGGTATGTCACGAGGTCACTGAGCGTGAATCCGTCATGAGAGGTCACGAAGTTGATGCTGGCCCAGGGACGTCGGCCATTGTGCTGGTAGAGATCGCTGCTGCCGGTCAGCCGGGTCGCCACTTCGGAGATCACTCCTCCATCACCAGCCCAGAACCTTCGAATGGTGTCGCGGTACTTGCCGTTCCATTCAGACCAGAGGTGAGGGAAGTTGCCAACCTGATAGCCTCCGGAGCCAAGATCCCACGGTTCGGCAATCAGTTTGACTTTGGACAGAATCGGATCCTGAAGGATGATGTCAAAGAAGGCGCTGAGCTTATCGACGTCGTGAAGTTCCCGAGCGAGCGCACTGCAGAGATCAAAGCGGAAGCCGTCAACATGCATCTCCTGCACCCAGTAGCGCAGGCTGTCCATGATGAGCTGCAGCACTCGGGGGGACTGCATGTTGAGCGTATTGCCGCAGCCGGTGAAATCCTGATAGTACCGTCGATTATGGGGCATCAATCGGTAATACGATGCGTTGTCGATGCCTCTCAGTGACAACGTCGGTCCGCACTCATTGCCTTCTCCCGTGTGATTGTAGACCACATCGAGAATGACCTCGATGTTCGCCTGATGCAGTCGACGCACCATGTGCTTGAATTCTCGAATCACTTCTTCCGGACGCGTCGCAGCGGCCAGGCGACTGTCGGGCGCAAAGAACGCCAGCGTATTGTAACCCCAGAAGTTGCTCAGCCCGCTGGCGACCAGATGTCGATCATCCACGTGATAATGGATCGGCATCAGTTCAACGGCCGTGACGCCCAGTGATTTCAGATGAGCAATTGCGGCTGAGGATGCCAGCCCTGCGTACGTACCTCGAATGGGTTCCGGAACACCCGGATGCAGTTTCGTGAACGCCTTCACATGAGTTTCGTAAATCAGCGTTCTGTGCCACGGTGTCCCGGGATGACGGTCATCTCCCCATCGAAACGCCGGATCCACCACCACTGCCAGCGGAGCGCAGCCTGCATTGTCCCGGGAATCCCGGCTCAGATCCGCCGACGGATGACCGACTTCGTACCCAAACATCGAGTCATCCCACTTTATGCCGCGCCCAAGCGTTCTCGCGTAGGGGTCCAGCAGGATTTTCTGCGGATTGAAACGGTGCCCCGAGTATGGGTCGAAAGGCCCGTCGATCCGATAACCGTAAAGCTGTCCAGGACGTATCTGAGGCAGGTAGCAGTGCCAGACCTGATCCGTCCGTTCTCTCAGTCTGATCCGGACCGATTCCTGACTGTCATGGACCGACGAGAACAGACAAAGATCCACACTGGTGGCGTGTTCAGAAAAAATGGCAAAATTGACGCCGCGACCATCCCAACTGGCACCCAGTGGATATGGTCTGCCCGGCCAGATTTTCAGATCCAGCATTTGGCTCACAGTCGTGCAAATCTCAAAACGGATTCTGTCTCAGTGGAAACCCTTGCCACTGGGATGCAGTTCTCGGTGAGACATCGGCATTTGGCAAGTGTCCGATGCGCCAAATGATCCCGAGTACCAGATCTGACTGGAATTCACCTTTGACAGAAAAGTGTACACATGAGCACAAACCTCAGTAAGCTTTGCCGAATGTGACGAATCTTCCTCGCTCAATCTGACAACCATTGTCGTTTCGTGCTTCGTGTACAGGTCCTTATGCTCCCATCGACTCTGGAACCGCCGATAGAAGAACCGGGGAACAGCCTGCCGGCTGTGGCTGCGCATTGAACGACTTTGACGAATTGGCAGGCTGGGGCGAGTTTGTATTTGACTCTGTTTTTCAGACGGATTCAGATACGAAGTTTGATAAATCCCGGAATCAGTTGGGGAATCCGGAGTTCCCGGAAGAATGAGTTTCCATCTGGCCGCGAGACAGATCTCACCTCATGAAAAGTTTATTCAAAGTTCTGGCTGTTGTGATCGTGATCGCCTGTGTCACATTCATGGGCGTTTCGATTGCTGCCTACTTTGGTCGTGCGGAGCCGATGGCCGAAGCGCGGACACCTGAAATGGCTCAATACACCTTCGAGCAATCCGGTGGAACACGCCCGACCTGGACAGTGACCAGTCGAACGGGCGAAAAGAAGAATCTCGGAACGTTCAAGAACGGCTACGAAGCCATCACCAAAGCTCATAAAGATCTGACAGATCGCCTGAATCAGGAATCCGGCAATCTGAAGACAGAGATTGGAAAAATCAAAGCAGCCGACGGTCAGGTCGCTGCGTTTACAGCATCGCAGACAATGGACGAAAAAGCGATGCAGGATCGAATCACAGAACTGCAGCAGCTGAACGCTGAGTATGAACAGCAGCTGCTCAAAAAGTCTGAAGAACTGCAGGCTCTGTCTGTAAAGTCCAAAGCAATTCGAGATGAAACAGCATTGAGAAGAACTGATGTGATGCGCCTGAGCAACGAGCTCGGGGAAGCCCGGACCGATGTCTATCGGCTCACCGAACTGAAGCGTCAGCTGACGGATCTTCTGGTGAGACTTCAGATCGACGGCAATGCTCTGGGAGAACGTCAGAGTCAATTGCGTGATCAGCTAGGCGAACAGTAGTAATGCGAGCAGTAACTGATCTGGTGAACAGATTCTGAATGAAAATGTAATGAATTCGCGGACTGGTCTCGGGCCGGTCTGATTTGTCTTTGAAATGATCCCGGACAGGTTTCCCGGGACAGGATTCTGGTTGAGGTTCTGGAGCGGCTCAATGAACAACGTTGTGAGCAAAATGCTGATCGTCCTGCAGCTCGTATTCAGCGTGTTGTTCATGTGTTTTGCGGGGGCTGTGTATTCTTTCCAGCAGAGCTGGAAGGATAAAGCGGTGAAGTCCCAGAGCGAGGTGACATCGCTGAATCAGAAGGTTTCGCAGCTCACTGAAGACCGAAAACGCGATGTGGAGCTGATCGATGCGGAGCTGAAGAAGCAGAAAGAAACGGCACTCGTTGAACAGGGACAGCGCAAACAGCTTGAAATCGACCTGCAGACCGCTCGCGGCGAACTTGCCCAGACAGAGCAGCAGCGTGACAAGCATCTTGCCGACCTTCAGGTGTCGCAGGCAGAAGCCGAAGCTCGCATTGCCGAGGCTGTCAATCTGAGAGAGGAAACTCAGAAACTGCGTGAAACACTGAGTCAGCAGCTTTCAGACATTCGAGCACGTGAAGACAAAAATCTGGAATTGAGCGGTCTCGTCGGTGAGGCGAAGATCCGCGAAAAAAGTTATCTGAACGAAATCGGACGCCTTCAGAATCTGCTGCGATTCAAGAAGATTGATCCTCGCGAAAGCATCAATGCTCCGGACAGCGAAGATATTGAGAAGGTCGAAGGGCTGGTCGAGGGAACCCGAAAAGATCAGGCTCGAAGTGAATACGTCAAGATTTCCATCGGCAGCGATGATCGAGTGAAAAAAGGGATGCTGATGGATGTTTACCGAGCTGACAAATGGTTGTGTCAGATTCGCGTTACCGACGTCTATCCTGACAAGGCCGTTGGTCTGGTAATTGAGAGCACTCGGAACGGAAACATTGTGGAAGGTGATCATGTCACAACAAAACTCTGATCCAACAATCTATGACGGTCTGATGTTTGTAGCCCTCGGGGCAGTGATTGTCGGGATCGTGTTCCTCTGCCTGACGCTCGACAAATACGGCTGGAGTGCTCCGTCCACAATTCTGCTGCCGATGCTGAATATCTTCTGAGTGCGATCGCAGGTACCGAGAGTTCATGCGCGAAGAGCATTCCTGAGATCTCGGCATTTTGCTCCGGCGCACCGATCACGAGTCACAGGCTGACTGCACTTCTACCGTCATCGCTTTAGCCGCATCTCACTGCCGATGCTTCGGCTGTGATGTAACGCAGAGACATCTTGATCTGACGGCTCGTTGCAGCATCCGTCACCGCAGCAGCACCCAGGTGTCTTTGCTGCCACCACCCTGAGACGAATTCACGATCATCGATCCGCTCTTCAGAGCCACACGTGTCAGTCCGCCGGGCAGGACAAAGAGATCTTCACCGTAAAGAATGAACGGGCGAAGATCGACGTGCCGCGGCTGGAGTTCGTCTCCCACGATTGTCGGAACCGTGGACAACGTCAACATCGGTTGAGCGATATAGTTTCGAGGATCCTGCCGAATTGCCGCAGCACATTTCTCTCGTTCTTCAGCCGTCGACGTTGGCCCCATGAGAATTCCGTAACCGCCGGATTCGTTTGTGGGCTTCACGACAAGATCCGCCAGATGCTCCAGAACGTACTGGCATTGTGACGGATCAGAGCACAGATACGTCGGAACGTTCGGAAGAATAATCTCTTCACTCAGGTAGAACCGGATGATCTCCGGAACGTATGCATAGACGGCTTTGTCATCGGCGATCCCGGTTCCGGGTGCATTGGCAAGAGTCACCGTTCCTTTGCGATAGGCTCGCATCAGCCCCGGCACTCCCAGCATGGAATCCGGACGAAAACATTCCGGGTCAATGAAGTCATCGTCGATGCGACGGTAAATCACATCGACACGCTGCGGACCTCGAGTCGTCTTCATCCAGACGATGTCGTTCTCCACAAACAGATCGGGGCCGGTGACGAGCTCAATGCCCATCTGCTGTGCGAGGAAGCTGTGTTCAAAGTAAGCGGAATTGTAGATTCCGGGAGTCAGAACCACTGCTACGGGATTCCGAGCCTGTGAGGGTGCCGTTTTCAGCAGAGTTTCCAGAAGGCGTTCGGGATAGTCCTCGATCGCCGCAATCGACGACCCGAAGAACACTTCCGGAAGCACTCGCTTCATGATCTCGCGATTTTCGAGCACATACGAGACGCCGGATGGGCACCGCAGATTGTCCTCCAGAACATAGATCGTTCCGTCTGCATGCCGGACAAGATCTGTTCCGGTTACGTGAGTCCAGACGCCACCGGGAGGCTTGATCCCGTGGCACTCCTTGCGATACGTCTTCGCAGACCGGATCAGTGATTCCGGAATGATGCCTTCTTTCAGAATCTTTGCGTCACCGTAGATGTCGTCGAGAAAGAGATTCAGTGCCCGAATACGCTGTTTCAGCCCCGCTTCGACCAGCTGCCACTCGTACCACGGAACTGGCCTGGGAACGATGTCGAACGGCCAGATCTTTTCAGTGCCCTCTGTGTTGCCGTAGACGGCGAACGTGATTCCCATCTCGAGAAGTTCGTCGTCGGCAAAACGTTGCCGTTCCGCCAGAACGCTCGCAGGCATGGTATTCAGGCAATTTGTCAGAGAACCATGACGAGGTGTTCCGTCATAATCTCTCAGTTCATCAAACGCTGTGGAGGTACTGGTCATTCACGGCCTCTGTGGCATTGAACCGCCACTTACAGGTGGTTTCAGAACCGGGAATGGCTCCCGACGGACGCGATGTTCCCTGCAGATTCTGTAGTTGCCAGGGTGCCTTTACCGGTTTTGAAATGCTCTCTCGAACAGAAATCATGCGACCTGCCCGAAGTCTAAGCAGCTTCTCGGGTTTCCGACAATCCCGCTCCACTTCTGCCTGCCTTGTTCCCGCATCCCCTCAATTGAGAGAAAATGACTGGTTTTTGCAGCGATTCCGACGGACTCGCGATCTTCAGACTTGTTCGTCCGCCGGGCTGGCCTCCTTTTCCAAAACGTCAATCTGCAGTCTTCGTGCCAATGCCGGGCGTGATTCTTCCTCCAGTCGATTCCGACTCTCCGTTAAGCCGATCGAAACTGATTCCGAAACTTCAGCAGCTTCAACCACCGCGGAAAACCATCCTCTCAGAGCTCTGGTATCCGGTTTGGAGTCAGGTATATTAGAGGTGGATTCTATTTTGGAGGAGTCTGCAAAACCGGGACTGGCTCCCGACGGAATCGGTGTTTGCCTGCAGCCTCTGGAGCTGCCAGGGTGCCTGTGCCGGTTTTGATGAAGTGCGCTCTGGTCTCGTCACCAACGGCTCTCCGGGAAACTCGCGGAATTGTCCTTTCAGGCGACTGGCGTATGCTTTCTTTTCAGCATCACAGAGACCGCAGCACAAGACTCTGCGACGGCGTTCAGCGGCGACAGTGGCTGCAGGTTGGCAGTCTCGGAGCTCTCGGGCTCTCCCTATCGGATCTTCTCGCTTCTGATCTCAGCAATCGACGAGCCGGCAATTCGAACGTCGCGTTGCCTAAGTCCGCAGCCGGGCTCGACGGAGTGTCGTTCGGTCGCGCAAAAAATGTGATCTACCTGTGGCTCCAGGGCGGGCCTCCTCAACACGAAACCTTTGATCCGAAACCCGATGCTCCTCTGGAAATCCGAGGTCCCTTCAGACCGATTCAGACCAATGTGCCGGGGATTCAGTTTTCTGAGTTGCTTCCCAGAACGGCAAAGCGAGCTGACCGCCTGGCCGTTATTCGATCTCTCTGCACGGACGACAACAATCACGACGTGAGCGGATATTGGGTGCTCACTGGTTATCCGTACGGTCCCGGAAGTGCTCGCCAGATCAAGCCGACAGACTGGCCTTACTTCGGATCCATCGTGCGGATGCTGCGGCCCAGCGAAACACTTCCGGCGCTCAGCAGTGTCTGGTTGCCGGACATGATGCGTCTGAATGACAACGTGACTCCTGCCGGCCAGACAGGTGGTTTTCTGGGATCCATGTGGGATCCGGAGCGATTCGTCGGTGATCCCGCGGCGACAAAGTATCGAATTGAGGGACTCAGTCTGCCGGTGGAACTGTCACCTGACCGGATGAATGCGAGATCCGGACTACTGCGTGTTCTCGACGAACGTTATCGCCAGCTGGAGCGTCAGTCTGATACCGGGAACTGGGATCAGCTGTCGGGGCTCGCGATGAATCTTGTCACTTCCGGTCGTGCGAAGGAAGCGTTTGATCTCAGTGGTGAATCGCCGGAACTTCGAGACCGCTACGGTCGCCACACGTGGGGACAAAGCTGTCTGCTGGCTCGTCGGTTGGTGGAGGCTGGTGTGCGTCTGGTGCATGTGAACTGGCCAAGGGAACCCGGCGATAACGCCGTCGGCAATCCGCTCTGGGACACACACGAACAGAACGCGGACCGCCTTCAGGATGTCCTTTGCCCGCTCTTTGATGCCACATTCGCAGCCCTGCTGGACGATCTCGGGGATCGCGGCCTGCTCGAAGAGACGCTGGTGGTCGCAATCGGCGAGTTCGGACGGACACCGAAGATCAACAAAGATGGCGGACGCGATCACTGGGGGTCCGTTTTCAGCTGTGCGCTCGCCGGTGCCGGAGTTTCCGGTGGTCAGGTTTTCGGGGCCAGCGACCGAAACGGTGCCTATCCGGCAGCGGATCCGATACGTCCTCACGATCTGACAGCGACCATCTTCCATCTGCTCGGCATTCGTCACGACAGTACGTTCCCCGATCGCACCGGACGACCTCAGGCTGCTACAAAGGGCGAACCGCTTTATCGACTTCTGGGGGACCACCCAGCGACCACCGAACGATGTGTCTCGACGGCTGATGAATCGTTCGTGCCTGCCTATGACACGACACTGCTTCTGGATACCGATTTCCAGGCGGCTCGATATTTTCCTGTCGATGCTGTGTCGCGGCAGAAGGGCTGGCGAGCCTTTCCGCTGCCGGAACCTGTACTGCCCGAGGCCGGCTCGGTGAATTCACGATCGACCGGGCTGTGTTTCAAGGTCGATCGGCTCGGTGAGCGCTTTCCTATCGCAGGAATTCGTGGTCCGGGGGACGCTCAGCCGGCGGTCACGATTCCCGCCGGAGACAAACTGCTCCTGGCTCAGGAAATCAAGAACGCTCGAGGCGGTCATTATTCCTTTGAACTGACAGCCAGAACAATCGCTTCGTCAGCGGACTTCTTCCGACGCAGTTTTCAGGACCACCTGACGTGTCAGATGATCCTGTTTCGCTACGCAAACACTCGGAAGATTCCGACGGAAATCACTGTTCTGGGCAGTGAGACTGTATTGCCGGAGTTCGAGGAATCGGCGACGGAGATCCGTCTGAAGATCGATCGCTTTCTCGGTTCCAATGTCCCCGGGGTTAACTTCTCCCTTGGAAACGGACTGGGAGTCGCATTTTCGATCGAGGTCCGGAAAGCATTCGAAGTGGCAAACAACGAGTTCGCCGCACTGCAGCTCACTCGAGTGAATCTGCAATTCAGCGCCACCAAACGAAACGAAGACGTCACGGTTTGACGATTCCGGCGGAACATGGCGCTGCCCAATTGACGCCATAAGCTTCTGATCTCAGGAACTCTTGAGCTACTGAAGTGCTCGGAGCGCCCGACTCATTTCGGCAGCCGGGTATGCACCTTCAAAGCGAAGGATCACCTTTCCTGACTGACAGACCAGCATCATCGGGATGCCGGAAACACGCAGACTGCTGACAAGTTCTCTGTTGGAAGGCTGGTCGACGTTCACCTTCAGAATTGTCAGCTTGTCTTTCCACTCCTTCTTCAATGTCTTTAGTTCGCTGTTTACCTTCACGCAGGGGCCGCACCATGTCGCCCAGAAATCAACCATTACAAACGTGTCATCAGAACGGTCAGCGAGCTGTTGCAGCTTTCCGGTGGTATGACTCTCTTTTCCATCGACGTCAATTTCGAGGACTTCAACGTCGCCATCCGGAAGCTGACTGACGGGGATTGTCACCGGAGTAGGTCCGGAACAACCGGCCGAAAGTAAATTCAGGCTCAACAGAAGCATCATCGAGCAGAAACACTGCCGACGACCGCCGATGGAACTCACCATCTTCATTGCCTCTCGTTCCACTTCTTCCCGGATCAGTCCGGATCAGTTCAAAAGTGCTCGAATCTCTTCGGCAGTGAACTTGTTCTGCATTCGAGCCCCGAGCTGACTCACGATGCGAGCCGCTGCATGAGACGCCAGATGGCCAGCCTGTTTCCAGCTGAGCCCGTTCGTGATTCCGAACAGAAGAGCTCCCGCGTACATGTCGCCGGCTCCTGTCGTATCAAGTGCCTTCACAGAAACACCTTCGATTGCGATGGCGGATCCGTTGTGCATCAGCAGGGAGCCGTTGGCACCGAGTGTCATCGCGACGTTTTCGGCATGACGATGCAGTTCTGCGGCACAGTCGATGGCATCGTGCTTTCCGGTCAGACTTCTCGCTTCTTCCTCGTTGCAGAAGAAGAGATCCACCGGGCCTTCAACCAGTGCCCAGATTTCATCACGCACAAGTCGGCAGAGGAACGGGTCGGATGCGGTGAATGCCACTTTGCGACCATGTTTCTTTGCGAGCTCGATCGCCTTGTAAGCGGCAGCCCGAGTCGACTCACCGGTCAGCAGATAGCCTTCCACGTAAACAATCTTGGACTGACGAATCTCGTCTTCATCGATGTCGTCGGCTGTGAGAGTCGATGACACGCCAAGGTTTGTGAGCATCGTCCGCTGAGCGTCTTCGGTTATGAGCACCGCGCACGTCCCGGTTTGTCCACCGGACGCTGGGGGTACGTCGATCGCCACTCCCAGATCTCGCATGTCTTTCAGAAAAAAATGACCAATGGCATCATCGCTGACCTTTCCCGCATAGGCCGCTTTTCCGCCAAAGTCTGCCACCCCCACAATTGTGTTTGCAGCCGAACCACCGGCACATCGATTCAATGAGACGCCCGAAAGACGCGACAGAACATCTGCCTGAGCATCGTCGTCGACGAGCGTCATCACACCTTTGTCATATCCAGTCGCCAGAAGCCATGCGTCCGAGACGCGAGCCTGAATGTCTACCAGGGCATTGCCGACGCCAAACACGTCATACTTCATGACTCGATCGTTTCCAGTTCGCTGTGCCGCCATTGATTCGCAGGGAATCTCTGGTCTGCAGTTGACAGAAGAACCTCCGATCAGCACTGATCGTCAGATTCGTATTTCACATTCCGGGACTTCGGAAGATACCAGAATCACAACTGAGAAGCGCAGAAGTTCTTTTCCTTCCCTGATCATTTCTTTGGCATTGGAACTCAGCAGCCTGCAGTACAGAAAACATTCCCCGGTTTCATGTTGTGTTTTCGAGCAAATCTCGGAAAATCGCGGTCGGCAGCCGAGATCCGTCGGAAGCCATGATGTGGAGATGTTGAGAAGGAGAACGTCTGTGGGGCCTGTCAGACTTCGGTATCCGATCCGCGTTGTGACCACCATGCTGGTGGCAGCTACGCTCACTCTTCTTGCACAGACGTTTTTGAATGGAGAAGCCCGAGCTGAGGATACCGCCGGGGCTGCCAGTCCGAAGACAGATCTGACCGCAGACGATTTTACTCGCGATGTGGCTCCAATTCTCGAAGCTCACTGTGTTTCCTGTCACGGTCCGGATGTTCAGGAACATCAGCTTCGACTGGATACCTTCGACGGGATCAATACCGGCGGAAAAGCCGGGCGTCTGATTGTTCCGAAGCAGCCCGACGAAAGCCTGCTGATTGCAGCCGTCCGTTACCGCGATGAGTCGCTGCAGATGCCGCCGGATAAGAAACTGTCCGAAGCGGAAATTCGAATCCTCGAAAACTGGGTCGCTTCCGGTGCACCACATCCGGGCGGCACGATGTCTGGTCCGGAGTCACAGGCTGCATTCGATGTGCAGAAGGCTCGGGAGTTCTGGTCCTTCCAGATACCAACTCGACCTGCAGTTCCTCAAGTGAAATCTCCTGACAAAGTTTTAAACCCTATCGATGCGTTCATTCTTAAGGAGCTAGATCAGAAAGGTCTGCCAGTCAACGATGTGGCTGACCGACGAACACTGATTCGCAGAGCATCATTCGATCTGACGGGATTGCCGCCGGCTCCGGAAGACGTCGAACGATTCGTCAACGACACTTCTCCAAACGCGTTCGCGTATCTGATCGACCGGTTGCTCGATTCGTCTCATTATGGCGAATACTGGGCTCGTCACTGGCTGGATGTTGTCCGTTACGCCGACTCAAACGGACTGGATGAAAACATCGCCCACGGTCATGGCTGGAAATATCGCGATTATGTGATTGCTTCGCTGAACAAAGACAAACCCTGGAACGAGTTCATTCGCGAACAGGTCGCCGGCGACATTCTCGCAGCACAGCTCACCGGAGACTCTACAGAAGCTGAATCACGCCGAATTGAAATGACAACCGGCACCGGTTTTCTGGCTCTGGGACCCAAAGTCCTTGCAGAAGCTGATCAGATGAAAATGCTGATGGACATTATTGATGAGCAGATCGATACCACCGGCAAAGTGTTCCTCGGAATGACCTTTGGATGTGCTCGGTGTCACAACCACAAGTTTGATCCGGTCGCGCAAAGCGACTACTACGCGATGGTGGGAATCTTCAAGAGCACTCTGACGATGGAGTCGCTCAAGACGGTCGCTCGCTGGCACGAGAATGACGTTTCCACCGCATCGGATCGTCAGCGAATCAAGGATCATCAGGCCAGCGTGGAGAAGCTCAAAGGGAGCATTGCTCAACTGGTGGAAACATCCACCGTGTCGCTCGGTGGCGGGGCTCGCACTGAGGATCAGTTTCCGGCGGAAACACGCGAGCGCCTCACAAAGATGCGAGACGAACTGAAGCAGCTCGAAGCGTCAGTTCCCGTAATGCCGACAGCCATGGGAGTCCGTGAAGGAACTCCGGAACAGGCAAGAATCAATATCCGGGGAAGTCACCTGATGCTGGGTCCGCCTGTGCGACGGAATGTTCCTGTCGTTCTGGAAATCAACGAACCACTTTCCATCAGTGATCAGGAAAGCGGACGTCTTCAGCTGGCGGACTGGCTGGCCAGTCCACGGAATCCGCTCACAGCGCGAGTACTTGTGAATCGTGTCTGGCGATGGCATTTTGGTCGAGGGATCGTGGCATCGACGGATAACTTTGGTCACCTCGGCGAACAGCCTTCGAATCAACCGCTTCTTGACTGGCTCGCCACGGAGTTCGTCGAACAAGGATGGTCTCTCAAGCAACTGCATCGCACGATGATGCTGTCCCGAACCTGGCAGCTGAGCAGTCGTCAGAATCCGATCGCTGCCGCCGTTGATCCCGGCAATGTGATGCTGTGGCGAGCGAATGAACGTCGACTGGAAGCAGAATCGATCCGCGACGCAACACTCGCCGTCAGCGGACTCCTTGATCGCACCATGGGAGGCTCGCTGCTGCACGTTGGCAATCGGGAATTCCTCTTCAATCACACATCGAAGGATGAAACAAAATACGATGCGCTGCGAAGATCTGTTTATCTTCCGGTGATCCGAAACAATCTCTATGACGGATTTTCGCTCTTTGACTGTCCGGATTGCGCGGTGCCGAACGGCGATCGAGCCACCTCAACGGTTGCGTCTCAGGCTCTTTACTTTCTCAACAGCGATATGGTACTGAAGGCGTCGGAAGCATTCGCCAAGACGCTCCTCGCAGAAATCCCTGCCGGGGCACCGAACGGTGACGAACTTCGGATACAGCAGATGTTTCGAAGAACGTTTGGCCGAATGGCGACCTCTGAAGAAGTGACTGACCTGATGAATGCCGTCACGTCACTCACACAGGAACTGGCGGCAGCGAACAGCACGCCGGCAGCCACCGCCGCGACCACAACAGCGTCGACTGCTTCCTCGCCCGATTCCGGCGGCACCGAGACAAAGGCAGTTGCTGCTGCCGGAGAGGCGTCCACATCGCAGAAAAACCTCACCGTGGAAGTCTGGACGGCGATTGCTCAGAGCATCCTTGCTTCCAATGAATTCGTTTATGTGAAGTAGTGAAGTTCCTCTCGGAAACAATTGCCAATTCAGGGAATTCTGAGGTAGACTCGCCATCTGAAACTGTTTTCGGTCGGCAACCGTTTTTTCACGCAGAAGTGGAGTGAGCCATGCTTGTGATCCCGGGTCGATTGGGCAAAGACACATGTGATGGTTATTCAAGACGAGATCTTCTGCGTGTCGGCGGCTCATCGATGATGGGGCTGAGCCTCGCGTCGCTCCTGCAGAATTCCGCACAGGGTGCCGAGGTCTCTGAAGAAGAGGCTCGATACGGCGGCAAAGGATTCGGCTCTGCGAAAAGCGTGATCATGATCTACCTGCAGGGTGGACCAAGTCACCTAGATCTGTGGGACCCGAAAACAAACGTCCCTGACAATGTTCGCAGCAAGTTTTCCAATATCGACACGAAGCTCCCGGGCGTTCAGTTCACCGAACTGCTCCCGAAGCTCGCTCAGCAGATCCACCGATCCACTCTCATCCGCTCACTCAGCTACACACCGATCGGCCTGTTCAATCATACGGCTGCCATTTACCAGATGCTGACCGGTTATACGGCTGACAATGTGAGCCCGTCCGGTCAGCTGGAACCGCCGAGTCCGAAAGACTTTCCGAATTTCGGATGCAACATCGTTCGTTTGAAGCCACCGGTCGTCCCGATGCTTCCTTACGTCATGATGCCGCGTCCGCTTCAGGAAAGTAACGTGATCGGCAAGGCTGGCACAGCCGGTTTCCTTGGTCGTGCTTACGATCCGTACTATCTGTACCCGAGCGGCGACGATATGGATATGGCCAAGATGGAACGGATTCGCGTCGATGACCTCACACTGCGAAAAGAGGTTTCATTGGATCGGCTCGGCCGCAGAGCATCGCTGCGAGACACGGTGAATGCCGGAATGAAGAATCTGGACCGAGCGGTCGAACAGTATGCTCTGAATGAATACTACGGCAAAGCACTTGGGCTGGTACTGTCCGGGAAGGCTCGCGAGGCGTTCAATCTGAGTTCAGAATCGGCAGAACTGCGAGATCGCTACGGTCGAAACACATTCGGTCAGAGCTGCCTGCTCGCAAGACGGCTCGTCGAAGCCGGAACGCGCGTCGTCGAAGTCAACTGGCCGAAAGTAGCGAACTCTGACAACCACTCATGGGACGTTCACTCCGGGCTCAGTGATCGCATGAAGAGCCAGTCAGCACCGATGCTTGATTCCGGGTTGTCGGCTCTGCTGGAAGATCTCGACGATCGTGGCCTGCTGAAAGAAACACTTGTTGTGGCTGTCGGCGAATTCGGTCGAAGTCCGAAACGCGGTATCAGCACTTCCGGCAACAGCAATTCGGATGATGGACGCGATCACTGGCCATATTGCTATACGGGGCTGATCGCCGGGGCCGGAATCCGACGAGGCTACGTTCACGGTAAATCTGACGAAACCGCTTCTGCTCCTGCGGAAAACCCGGTTCACCCTGGCGAACTGCTGGCGTCGATTTATCATGCCGTCGGAATTTATCCACGCAAAACTGTGATGAACCATCTGAATCAGCCTCGCGAGATGGTGAAATCAGATGCCGCAATGTCGCTCTTCGCCTGAGCGACTGTTCAAACTGAAATCTGATCTTATGGAGATTACTTTGCTGCGCCGAAATCTGCGCTCAGGTCAACGAGCCGGTGTCACTGTTGCATTGATTCTGAGTTTTATCTTCTCGTTCTCTGTGAATGCATTTTCTGACGACTGGCCTCAGTGGATGGGGCCACAGCGAGATAACGTCTGGCGAGAAACGGGCATCATCGAGAAGTTCCCTGACGGTGGCCCGAAGGTCCTCTGGCGAACGCCGATTGCTGGTGGTTATGCAGGTGCCGCTGTCGCTGGCGGCAAGGTCTTCATCACCGATTACGTGACGGCCGATAACGTCAAGATCGATAATTTCGAGCGGAAAGAGTTCACCGGGATGGAGCGAGTGCTTTGTCTCGATGAAGCAACCGGGAAGGAACTCTGGAAGCACGAATACCCTGTCAAATACACCGTGTCGTATCCGGCGGGTCCGAGATGTACGCCGAACGTCGAAGGCAATCGAGTCTGGACGCTGGGGACAGAAGGTGATTTGTTCTGTTTTGATGTCGAATCCGGCAAGATCATCTGGTCGGTCGATCTGAAGAAAGAGTATTCGACAAAAACAGCACTCTGGGGCTACTCAGCCCATCCCCTTATCGACGGAAATCAGCTGCTTACGCTTGCCGGTGGTGCCGGCAGCCACATCGTTTCGCTGGATAAGAACACCGGAAAAGAACTGTGGCGCAGCAACACCGCACCGGAACAGGGATACTCGCCGCCGACCATTATCAAAGCCGGTGGGGTTCGCCAGCTCATCCTGCTCAAACCCGATGCACTCTCCTCTGTGGATCCGGAGACAGGACGTGAATACTGGTCGACAAAGTACGAAGCGAACAATGGCTCCGTGATTATGTCACCGGCCGTCATCGGCGATCACCTTTACGTTGGCGGGTTTTCAAACCGAAACCTTCTCGTTCAGCTCGACCAGTCAAAACCAGCTGCAAAAGAAGTCTGGCGAGATCGCAATGGCATGATTTCCCCCGTCAACGTCCAGCCCTTTGTCATCGACGATGTGCTTTACGGGTTTGATCAGAAGGGCGTACTGCGAGCGATCCGGCTGCCGGAAGGAAAGGCACTCTGGGAATCGTCCAAGGTCATCGGAAAACGTCCTGCGGGTTCCGAGACTGCCTTTCTGGTGCGTCACGAGGATCACTTCTGGATGTTCAACGAACTCGGAGAACTGCTCATCGCGAAGCTGACTCCGGAGGGATACGAAGAAATTGACCGAGCCAAAGTGATTGACCAGACGAACACCGCATTTGGACGCGAGGTCGTGTGGAGCATGCCGGCGTTTGCCAATCGACATGCTTACATCCGCAACGACAAAGAAATCATTTGTGTCGACCTGGCAAAGTGATTGAATGGAATTGAGAAACCTGCAGTGGGAGACTGACGCATCGTTCTTTCGAGGCGTTGACACTGCTCGGGATGGATCCTGAGAGGTCATGGATGATGAAACGACTGTTCGATTTGCTGGCAGCATCAATCGCACTGGTGCTGGTGAGTCCTGTGATGGCTGCAGCAGCCCTGGGGATTGCGGTCTCCAGTCGTGGCCCCCTGCTGTATCGAGCTCATCGTGCGGGGCTTGGCGGTCGTGCATTCACCATGTACAAGCTTCGAACGATGCATGTCCGGACGACGGCAGGCAGTTCCATCACCGCTGGAAATGATCCACGAGTCTTCGCATTCGGTCGACTGCTTCGAGCTCTGAAGATCGACGAACTTCCGCAACTGCTGAATGTCATTCGAGGCGATATGTCGATTGTCGGCCCGCGTCCGGAAGCTCTCGACATCGTCGAACGGCACTATACTCCGGCATATCATCGCACGCTGGAGGTACGTCCCGGTCTGACCAGTCCGGGGAGTGTGGAGTACTATCGTTCGGGAGAACAACTACTCCAGGATGGTGACGCTGAGGATTTTTACGTCAGACGGCTGCTTCCGGTCAAAATGGAACTCGACCTTCGTTATCTCGAAACGGCCGGGGTTGTGTCCGATATTCGCGTTATTCTCGAAACGATGCAGGTCCTCATTCGTCGTGCACTCGGGTGGAATCACCCGACGGATACGTTTGGCTGTGGACCGGCTGAATGTGGACCAGCCACACGATAGAGAAGTCCTCAGCGATAATGATCGATAATGATGAGAAAACGGCGGATCACAAACCGCAATTGCTCAGAATTGTCAGGGCAATTCCTGCCGGAACTGGCCTTCACGTGAACTGAGCCCACTCATATAATTCGGCAGTTTTCCACTCCTGGACAGCATCCTCGCAGTCCATCGCCGAATCTCATATCCCCTCAGTCTACCCATCTCACCTGCAGTTACAACGAGGTCCCATTGGTCTCGCTGTCACTGATCCCCTCACTCTAATACTCATCTTTTCCTTTCCTCTCCCCTGTGTCTCCTGAATTCTGAGATACCCCGAGCGTCCATGACATCGTCAGGTCGTCGATCCGTCCATGTGCCGGTCATGCCTCGTGAAGTGATCCGAGCACTGGACCTTCACCCCGGGCTGACGGTGCTTGATGGAACACTCGGTGCCGCCGGACATAGTCTTCTGATCCGGAAGGCCATTTCACCGGATGGGTGTCTGATCGGGATTGATCGTGATCCCATGATGCTTGAACACGCGAAACAAAGACTTTCCTCAACCGCTGATGACAGCTCGGAAGCGACCGTCATCCTCCGGCAGGGCAGCTACAACGATTCAGAAAACATCCTGACGGAATTGAGCCTTTCAGGAGTTGACCGACTGCTGCTTGATCTCGGCCTGTCCTCGGATCAGCTGGCTGATCGTGAACGAGGCTTTGGATTCGACGCTGGCGGATCGCTCGACATGAGATTCAATCCGACCGAGGGCAAACCGGCTCATCAGCTTCTTTTGGAATGGAACGAGAATCAGATCGCACATTGTTTCGAAGAATATGGCGAAGAGCCGGATTCCACTCGAATCGCTGCGGAGATTGTTCGCCGTCGCTCCACCGGGCATCCAGTCAGAACAACCGAAGACCTTGAGAACGCCGTTTCTGCCGCCAAAGGAACAGGAAATTCCCGTTCGCCAAAGAGCCGCAGCACTTCGGGACGTTCAGCGGCAACGGGGTCTGACCGTGGACCGCGAAATCCTGCCACACGAGTATTTCAGGCTCTGCGAATTGCTGTGAACAACGAACTGGAGCATGTCGAACGCATGCTCACCACGATAATGCCTCGAATTCTGAATGACGGCGGAATTGCCGTCATCCTGACATTTCATTCGCTGGAAGATCGCATCGTAAAGAATGCGATGAAAGGACTGCAGGGATGGCACGTAACGACCAGAACGCCAATCGAAGCAACTCCCGCCGAAATTCGTCTGAACCCGCGGACACGATCCGCGAAGCTTCGAGCAATTCAGAAGTCGCACCTGAAGAGCTGAATGTCGGCGATCGCGAATCGGATCCCCAGCAGACCTCACTCGAGAAAGCCATGCTCGATCAAAGCTCAGATTCGGAAGCTACCGGAATCAGTCTCGAAACAAAGCTCGGGATGGTCACGATTACCATCCTCGTATTCACCTTCGGCTTTCTGGTTTATCGAAAGGTTGATCTACATCAGCAGCGTCTGATGCAGGTGAATATCGGTGCTCAGAACCGTGAAGCCACGGATTCGAATCGAGATGATGCGGCTGGCGGTGCTACGGAGCAGCCTTCGGAGTTGTCTGAATCCGGCTCACCCGTTGCCGGTGAGCTTGCTGACGCTTCGAAATTCGATTCCGGCGCGACGGAAACAATCACCTTCCTCGACTCCGGCGATGCGAATGCCGCCTCTCCGGTCCGGCCGGGTGACGATCAGTTTGCCAGTGTTGAATCGGATGCAGATCCATTCCCAAAATCAGACGACACCAGCATTCGCCTCGATCTGCCTTCGGGAGACGCGCCGGATTCCGCCGACGTCACCGACTTTTCTTCGACTGAGGTCCCAGGCTCAGAGAGGAACGATTCAGGCAGGTTCGAAGAGAGTCCCAAACTTTCCATGCTCCCTGCTGAAACCGTTGACGAAACTCCGAATGTCGGTTCGATTTCGGAATCGGATTCATTTGAGAAGTCAGGTAGCGAAGAGTTTTCAGGTTCACTGACAGAAGCGCAGCCATCACTGCCGGAACCTGACACGCAACAGGAAGAACCTCAGATTGCGTCACTGGATTCCGGGAGTTTTTCTGAGCCTGCTCAAAACAGCGATTCGGAAACGCTCAGCCTGGATCCTGTTCAGATTACTGCCGATGACCAGTCAATTCCATCAGCCGATTCCTACGGGCAGGCGGAACCCGAGCAACCTGAACCGGTGCAGGAACCGGTGACGTTGTCGCGCGCCGACGAGACTTCAAAGGCTTCGGACTTATTCGCAGTCCCGGACGCTGAAAGCGAACCTTCAACCAGATCGCAGTCACTTGATCCTGACGTAGCATCTCCGGCAGATGCGTCAGCAGCGACAGACCCCGAACCTGTGCTGATCGCGATGGCTGAGCCGCCGCGAGGTGAAGACCCGTTCTCGTCGCTTTCACCGTCGGAAGAAACTTCGTCAGTGCCAGCTGGTCGTAAGTCCGGCGAACAGCCGCGAAACCAGGTTGAAGATTCTGATCAGACATTCACGAAGGAGCCCGACAATCAACAGGGCTTCAGTCTCAATGGATACAACTATCAGGCACCGGCTGGTGGAACATCCGCTGAAGATGCCGCAGCCGAGGCGACATACGATGTTGTCACTGTGGAAGAAGGCGACAACTACTCAAAGATCTCCCGACGCGTTTACGGCAGCAATCGATTCTTTTCGGCTCTCGCAGTGTTCAATCAGCACCGGATCTCCAACCCGAAACGTATGCGCCCTGGAATGAAGGTTCTCGTGCCACCGAAGGAACTGCTCGATGAAAAGTATCCCGAACTGACGGGACGTGACACCGAGGGTGGCATTCAGCGAGCCAGTTTTATGGTGCTTGAAGACGGCTCACCAGCCTACCGGGTTGGTGATCGAGAAACCCTTTCCGAGATCGCCGAACGATTCCTCGGACGTTCAACTCGCTGGACGGAGATTTATCGTCTCAATCAGCGCAGCCTGAAGAATCCAAACAGACTGAAACCTGGAACAATTCTTGTGCTGCCGCCGGATGCAGTGCAGGTG
>JBKDKA010000196.1:0-9100 GCA_046345315.1 Planctomyces sp. | reverse complement strand
GCTGTACTCCGAAACCCGGCACGCTTGGATCCCCGCCGGGGACCTGCAGCTCGATGAGGTCGTCAGAACGCTCAATGGCGAATCAATTCTGACAGCCAGAACTCAGCGTCCGACTCGCGAAACCGTCTTCAACCTCGAAGTTCACAGAAGCCATTCGTATCATGTGTCGGCTATCGGTGTGTTGGCGCACAATACGGGGTTACCGTGTCAAATGCATCACTATGCGACCAACAAGAGCAGTACGTACACTGCGGGAATGCGGAACATTGCTGACCGATATGGCCTTGATCTGAATGATGTATGGAACAAGGAACTTCTTCCTCATCTTGGCCGACATCCCAACAAGTACCATGACTTTGTTCTCGATGGTATGGAGCGAGCAGCGCGTGAAGCGGGTGGAAACAAGGAGAGATTCCTAGAATTGTTCGAAACGTACGTAAAGGGGCCCGTGCGACAGAACCCTGACTTGCTTCGTAAGATTGGATGGGAGTAGACGCGTCAATGTACTACCAGATTTTGTTTGACGACGAAAATACATACGGCGTTGCATACCTATCCGAAGAGCAGCAGGGTAACGCATGCTTTCCGCCGCCGGGGATCTTTCAATTGCCGTACACAGGTGTCGTTAAAGACTGGAAAAGATTGACGCTCGAACTGCAGGAAGGAGACTTTGCTGACTATTTGTCGAGCAACTTGGGCTGCCGCTTATGTTCTGATCGCCTCAGGTGCATTTTTCAAGCATGCGCATCACCGCACGATGAGTTTCAATGGCTAGCCGTTGATGTTTGCCGTGCAGCGGAAACCCGTGCTTATTGGATTCTCCATTTCCCGAATCCGCCCGAAGTTCTTGATAGAAAACAGTCAATCGCAGCGGGCGATTTCATAGTGAAGCCGGTATTGTCGAATGCCGCCACCATTTGCCACCACGTCTTTTCTTATCCGAAGGCAGGTGCGCTGAAGCTATTCGTTGCCGAATCGGTTAAACGGGCAATTAATGCTGCCAGCTGTACAGGAATGGAATTCTCTCCTGCTCCGATTCGATAACTCGCTCTAGCAAACTGAAGAGCAACGGAGCGAGCGATTGCTTTTAAATGAATCAAGGCGCCTTGGCGTGACTTTCGAAAACAAGGCCGATCTCTGTTTCTGAGCACGTCCGTTCAGACTCAGCAGAAAGATGAGGCCATCCAGTTTAGGTCGTGGGGTGGCACCGGCGTCTAAGCAACCGGTGGGCCGCAGATCCAAGCGGTTCTGGTAGACAAGACTGAGGTTCTTGTGGCGGCGTCCGTGACTGTCCAGTCCAATACGCCCAAATCGGCCGCTCAGGCGCAGAACCGAGTAGTGAATTCTGACACCAGAGCACATCAACTCCCGGGCCGTACCGGCTCCCGGGTTGCAAGCAACCCGGGCGACGCGTTGTTAGACGCCCAGCAGCGTGACCATCCATTTGCAGTGTCCAGATCGGATCCTGATTCTTGTTATCCATTCCGTCAACCTTGCCTTTCCGACTGGAAACGTGGGAAGGCTCATGTGAATTGCCATGAAGTGCTGGCAGATGGTGAGATTAAGGTGGTGCACTGACACTGAGGCTTTGGACGCTCACAGTACATGCACCAACTTTTGGGGTCCATCAGGGTTTTCTGTGGTTCCAATTGCGAATAGGCGCAAATGTGCACCCAGACACGTGGGAAGTGGTGCCGTTGAATTAATGACATTCTGCTTCGGAGACGGAAATCTGAGTGTTGCCAAAGAGTGTGGGTTCTCTGCCTTCGTCGGAGCGAGCAATCGGTCGCTCGCCAGAGCAGACGACCGACGGATTTTGCAAACGAAAGGCAGAACCGCCTTTGTTGGTGGAGCTGGTGAGAGCGGCCCACCCATAGAGAACCCAGAAGGACGCAACTTTTAGGGAGCAGATCAAGTGATCCTGGCGACAATTCGACTGACGTGATCAACGCTGCTCCGCATGTCCCCAGTTAAACGGGTACGTCAGAACAAATTCACGTCCCTGGTACTTTGGAAGCAACTGATGGGCTCTCTCCTCATTCATAAGCGAGCCTGACAGGATTTTCGTTCGATCAAAACTCAGACTCCCTCCTCGATCTCTGGCAGCAATTACACTGGCCGCGAACGAAAACGCCATCCGATCAGGGGTTGAGTTGACGACACAACTGCGAACGGCATTCTTCGCTGCCAGAGTGGTCACTCGCAACTCACGCTCAATTGTTTGATAAATGCCCTCGTCAGTGATTCCCGCAGAACGAAACTGCGGTCCCCGACAATACCTCGACAGCCAGTTCCGAAACTTGACATGTTCCCCACGAAGCCGAATCTCATTGATCTCCCACACGCGACCGACCATTTTTGGCAGGTCGATGATTCTGTTCATAAACTCTGTGGCCTGTGAATGTTTCCAGACCGACTCAAGATCTTCAGAATCATTTTCGATCTCGGTGCCAAACGCCTGCCCTGCGTGGAAGGATTGTTCCTGCAAATGGTTTCCGGCAATCGCGTATAAGTCTCTCCACTCCGGCAGTGAATGGGACGCATTTGCGCCAAATTTCAGGGACACCCCAACATCACCGAGATAAATCGACAAAAATGTTTTCGCGAACTGCCACCACGCTTCGCCGTTCTCTGGTGAGGTTCCTGGAGCTGGTCTCTGCCGTTCCAGTTCCGGGGGACACTTGACGTTGGATGCTGCGAGCGCCAGTACCTTGCAGAATTCGGGCGTGATCAAACTTTCAACGAGACTCTCCTGCTCTTCATGAGATGAGATATTCTCCGCCAGAAAACCGAAGCTGGCATCTTGGTATACACGCTGCAGTGGCTCATCGAAATCAGGCGAATGCAGCACCTTGATTGCTTCCGTTTCTCCCTGTTCCTTACGGATCCGGCCGGCCAGTTCCGTGCGGTACTTCTCATCTGTGTACCAGCGATTAAACGCGATCGGAACAATTGCCGGATCCTCCGCGAGTGCAAGGTCGAGGACGTCGTCGTGAGAAACGCCACCGGCAATGGCACCGTGCTTTGAAGGTGCAAACAGGTAGACCTTATCGCAGAGAAGAGATAACGAATAGACCGCGTCACGATAGAAGACGTCATGATAGCCCACTGGCACAAAGATCTTCTGTGCAAAATCGTGACTGGGTGACCTCCCGGACTCCTGACCTGAAACTGCGGTGTTCCCGGTAACGCTTGCAACAGGGGCCGATTGTTTGGGTTCCCCCCTACAATCTTCAGTCAGCGGCGTGCTTCGGAGTCGCCTTCCTGTAGCGTCTGCATGCGGTGCAACAAGACTCGCGGGGTTCGTTCTTCCTGCGATCAAGCGTCCGCCTGTGAGCGTTGCGTCGACCTGGCCTGTCGTCGTATCAGCTGCTGGTCCCGGTGCCGAGCCAAAGTGAGAGGACATGAGGGGCATTTGGCCGTGCTCTTCAACACAGTCCACTTCGACCATATCCGTAGAGACAGTGTCCCGTTTCACCGGAGTGACTGTGTATCGAAGGTCGTTGGCATCGATAACCAATGGGCCGCCGAAAGCCTGTGGCCTGAAGGCTCCCATGGATGTCTCAATGCCATTCATGATGGTCAACAGAACCGGTTCAGATGCAATTCCGTATCCGTGTCTGTCCTGCTCACGAATCGAGATCGTCACGTCCCCAATGATGTCGCTGAAGATCAGTGTCTGCTTTGGCAGCCTTTCGAAAAGATCGCAAAATCGACCTTTGCCGCTCGGATGTGCTCCGAACAGTTTGCGGATGTTCCTGTTGCACAGCTTGCCATTCCTTTTCTGGCGTTCATGAACATGAATCAGGTAGCTGACAGGTTCCGTCTTACCAAGCCTGTGCGCGATGAAGGCACGAAGAACCTTCCGATTGGTACCATCGTTTGCATTGTTGAATTCATTGACATCAGAAGTTGCAGCGACGCCTCCCCACAACACCATTGAGTTCGTCAGGTCAAGGTGGACGGCGGTCATCTGTCTGGAATGGCGACTCCACTTGACAATCACTGCCAATGAAATTGATGCCTTCATCGGTTGCTCTGCCGGGTCCTGATTCTCACATGCCACCATCGCTTCATAATCTAATACGGCCACATGCTTGCCAAGGCAACTGCCGCATTTTTCCGACCGTTGACGGCACAGGCTTGGTCTCTGGTAACGTAGTGAAATCAGCGGCAATCTGAATCGACATCGATCTGCATCTTGCTCATTGAGAGCGTGTAGAAGCGCGCAATCGCGCGCCTTATAGCCTAATTGAATATCGACCTGTCGAATTCTGCCCCTAGAGTTTCAGCGTCTTTCGAGCTTGTGGTCGGAACGCTGAAACTAAAATCAGGAGCGAAACAGTGTGGAAGTATCCATGCGGCTGGCTTGCCGGATATGTGAATGCAGACTTGCGAAAGATGGACGATGCCAGGCGTCTGTCACTGAACATGTTTCTTTCGTTTCCAAAGGCTTCTGTGCGGGTGCGACTACTCGACCGGAATGAGCAGGAAATTGTTGGCATCGACGCCTGTCCTGTCACGCTGTTTGAAGAGGAAGTTTTGCTGAATGGCCCGGAGCGCATTCCGTTCAGTCGTACGAATCAGCGGTTGCTGCAGCTGTTCGGGCGGAGACGTCCTTTCTTCTCGGGGAACGTCGTCGTTGATGTTCCATTCGAGCATTGGAGGCAGTGTCGGTACGCCGCGGTGTACGTCACGCCGATGGAAGTTGCGCCGATTGATGTGGGATCCGAACGTCCAATGTCATGCCCGTCGGAATGCGTCTATCTGGAGATGTCCCGAAAGAGGCTCGCAGCCTTCGGGCCGCAAAAACTGTTTCTGATGATCTCGAAGGGAGCAGCACGGAGTCGGATGGAAAAGCTGCTGCGGACATATCCGGAACTGCGTAAACAGCACGACAATGTGCGGCGAGCACTCTCAAGCCTTATGACAAAGTTGTTTCGTGGTGGTGACAATGAATTATTAACGGAGGATCTGTGATGGCCAGTCGTGGACTTTCTCGAATTGTTAACGGTGAGATCAAACATTCTGCACAGGAGGAAAAACGATATCGAGGGAACCCGCTCCGCCTGAATCATCAGGGCGTGCGGTCGATCAACGAGTTCCCAGAGTGGCTGGCAGCTCTGGCAATGGAAACTCCGTGTGAATCGGAACACAGCACGAAACGACAGAAAAGAAAACTCCTGCGGCTCTTTCTCCGAGAAGCAACGGAATCTGAGAGATCACGAAAGCTTGCAGTCCAGGTACTTCTGAAAGGGAAGAATTCAAAGGAAGAGAGTTGTGTGCTGAACATCAAATACACAACCGCACGATCCATCATCTCACGGGCCCGGAGATCGTTGGGACTCCCCGGAAGAAAACAAAGACAATGAACGAGGGCAACGAGGTCGTCGGTAACAGAACTTTCAGCACCTCTATCTTCAACTGGCCTCAAGACTCTGTAACCGCGGCCGCAGTGTGACCATTGCGCACTTCCAACGTTTGCGGGCGCAGTCAGTGAATCCAACCTCATCTTTGGTGATTGGTTCCGACTTAGCCTGTGAAATAGAGCGGAGGCCATTTGAGCCTTCCTGTTGACCCGATTCAATCCGTGTAGTAGTCAGGATTTCGGGAGGGTCCTGCAACACATTGACCGGCTGGTGCGTGGGGATGCAGAGTCCCCATGAACCACAGTGAGCGGCGGAGATGTTGCGGATCAATCAGAATCGTTCGGCGGCCAGTGCAAAGTCATACTATTCGCGAGCGGAATACTACGGCGAAGGTCAGGAGAAAGCCGGCCGCTGGGGCGGTAAGCTGGCTCGGATGCTGGGGCTTGAAGGGCAGGTTCGCGAAAGCGATTTCCATGCGCTGTGCGATAATCTCGACCCGCGAACCGGTCAGCAGCTGACAGCTCGGCACGATCAGCAGCGAACTGCCGGGTATGATTTTAGTTGGCACTTACCCAAAGGAGTAAGTCTGGCGTACGCCATCGGTGGTGATGCTCGCATCGAGGAGGTCCTTGACCGATGTGTAAGTGAAACAATGGCGGAAATGGAATGCGAGGTGAAGACTCGCGTTCGTGTAGGTGGTCGACATGAGAACCGAACCACCGGCAATCTGGCCTGGGGACAGTTCACTCATATCAGTACCCGCCCGAATGAGAAAGGTGAAGTCGACCCCCACCTCCATATTCACGCGTTCGTTATCAACGCCACGTGGGATCAGAAAGAGCAGAAGTTCAAAGCCGGGCAATTTCGCGACCTGAAGCGGGATGCCCCATACTTCGAGGCACGGTTTCATGCGCGGTTGGCCAGAGCCATGCGTGAAGAGCTTGGGTACTCCATCGAACGCGACGGACGCTTCTGGGACATCGCCGGAATTCCGAAGGACGTCAAGAATGTTTATTCGCGACGGACCCTGGAAATCGAGCAGCTGGCGGAGCAGCTTGGCATCCAGTCGGCCGATGAAAAGGCGGAACTGGGAGCGAAGACGAGAAACTCTAAATCGAACCATGAATCGTTCAAAACCCTGCAGCAGTCGTGGCGAGAACGGCTGAAACCTGAGGAACTTCAGCTCTTTGATCAGCTGACAGATTCGGCCAATGGCGGCACGGTCAATGGTGCGCGAACGACGGAAGAGGCCGTCAGACTGGCATTGCTTCATTGTTTCGAACGAGAATCGGTCGTTCCTGAACGCAAAGTGCTGGAGGAAGCCCTGCGCATGGGCGTCGGTACCATTGACGTTCGGGACGTCACTGCGGAGGCATACCGGCAGGGACTCGTCAGCCGTGACATTTCCGGGATGCGACTGGCGACTGTGCCTGAGGTGCTCGCAGACGAAGAAGCTGTGCTCGCGTTTGCACGTGAGGGTCGCAACGCCGTCGAACCGCTCAATTCCCAATGGAAATCAGAGTCCAGCTGGCTGAGTACCGAACAGACGGCAGCCATCGATCAGCTGACCCACAGCCGGGATCGGATGCAGCTCATTTTGGGAGGAGCCGGCACTGGGAAAACCACACTGATGCAGCAGGCGGTGGCGGCGATCGAAGCTGGCGGCCATCAAGTCTTTACTTTCGCCCCTTCGGCGGAAGCCAGCCGCAAAGTACTGAGAGACGAAGGATTTTCGTCAGCCACCACGGTAGCCGAATTGCTGGTGAACACCGAACTGCAGAATGATGTCCGGAACTCAGTCATCTGGATTGATGAAGCATCTCTGCTGGGGACTCGTCAGCTGAAACAGGTCATTGATCTCGCCGAACGTCAGGATGCGAGACTGATTCTGTCCGGAGACTGGAAACGCCAGCACGGCAGTGTCCAGCGTGGTGGAGTTCTGGGTGTTATCGATCGGTATGCCGGGATCGCTCCGATTCAGATCAACACCATCCGCAGGCAGCAGGGACAGTATCGAGAGGCCATTGGTTCGATGGCAGAAGGAAACATCCAGAAAGGGTTTGATCAGATTGATCGGCTGGGCTGGGTTCATGAACTGAACGACGACATTCGTGACCACCGGATCGCGACGGATTTTGTGGATCTTGTTGAGAAAGGCGATTCCGCACTCGTGGTTTCACCGACTCACCGTGAGGCGGCCCACATCGCATCGGCAATTCGCGGAGTTCTTCGCCAGCGAGAAATGATCACCGGAGAGGATCATACGGTGATGACGCTGCAGCCGATTCATCTGACTGAAGGCGAACGAAGCGACCCGGCGTTTCTGCGTGACGGTGACGTCCTTGTCTTCCATCAGAACGGCAAAGGCGTCAGAAAGGGCCAGCGACTGACGGTCAATGGCCCTGTACCGCGGTCAATCACATCTCAGGCACAGCGATTTACTGTTTATCGTTCTGCACCCATGCAACTGGCTGCGGGAGACGTGATTCGGATCAATGCCGGCGGAAAGACGAAAGATGGCAAACATCGTCTGAACACCGGAAGCGTGCATCATGTAGCCGAGATCACAGCGAATGGAGATATTCGACTTCGGAATGGATGGCTGATCGATTCGCAATTCGGTCACTTCACTCAGGGATTCGTAACCACGTCGCACGCCAGTCAGGGCCGAACGGTGGATCATGTTCTGATTGCGGAATCTGCAGAATCCTTCGCTGCCGGCAGTCGCGAACAGATGTATGTCAGTGCTTCCCGAGGCCGGAAATCTGCACAGATCTATACGAACAGCAAACTGGAACTGCGAGCGGTCATCGCGGAATCGTCGGCAAAAACGACAGCCATTGAAGTGTTTGGCACCATGAAACACCACGCTCGTCATCTGACACAACTGCAGGCTGCGGTGTCAGAAATTCCACAAAAACAACTTCAACCGGAGTTATCCCATGAGCGGTAGAACAGAATCCATATTGCAACTGCTGAACAATCGGACTCGCGCCGGTCAGTCGGCTGGATCGGTCGAGGAGGAAGCCACTGAGTATGGTGAAAATCCGTCGGCCGAAGAGTACACCCCGTTTGCTCTCGGCCGAGTGAGTCGTCGACCGCAGATGATGCTCCTGCTGCGGCAGTGTACGGGCGAAGTGACCGTCTATCCGTATTCATTGCTGATGCAGATTCACTCACAGGACCCGTCGAAGGGGTTCACACTGACCTTCGGAGACCACAAGGTTCAGATTGAGGGAGAGAACCTCACACATCTGTTTAACTACGTCTGTCAGCATCGGGCGACGGAGATTGTCGAGGCAGGTCGAGCTGAACTGCTGACAGCGGCAGTCGAAGCAGTCGTGACTCGATTATCTGTGTCGACGCCGATTCAAAGATGATCGACAGATCCACAACTCAAAGAAAACACCATGTCCATCCTGTGGCGGTGACAGCTCCGTGACCGATCGAGTATTCGGTGTCAACGCGGACACAGTGGAAGCTCCTCCATCCGACCACAGACGTCTTTCTGCGCTCGAATGCTCCTCAAGCCGAGCTGATGGAACGACGTCTGATTGATGGAGTTCCTTACGCAACCCTGTCACGAGAATCCGGAGTCAAAGAAGGGACGCTGCGAAGCTGGGTTTCACGGCTCAAAAAGTTCCTCGATATCTCTCGAAGTTTTGACGAACACGAGTTCGATGACCGAGATCATGAGTTCGATGGCAGGTCACTGCTCTGAAATCTGATTC
>JBKDKA010000195.1:0-43869 GCA_046345315.1 Planctomyces sp. | reverse complement strand
GACTCCGCCTCCGACGGAACCGGATGATGACCGACATCTTGATGATTTTCTTCTGGCCGATCGCTGTGTGGTGGAAGTCGGCGCAAGACTTGTTCCGTTCATTCAGAGTCGCCGCGTCAAGGGGCTTTCTGAACGCATCACTTCACTTCGAAAAGAATTCTCCCGAGCCAATGGTCTCTGGGTTCCGCCGATTCGTGTGAACAGCAATCTTCTGCTGCAGGCCGAAGAGTATCGCATTCTGATTGCCGGGCGGAAGGTCGCGGGAGCGGAACTCCGCACGGAACACATGCTCGCAATTCTTCCGGATTCCAAACAGGTCAGCATCACCGGTGAAACGACAACCGAGCCTGCATTCGGGCTTGAAGCCCGCTGGATCACTCCGGAATCCCGGCGACTGGCCGAATTGCAGGGCTGCACTGTTGTGGACCCGCTGAGCGTCCTGATCACTCATCTCGGAGAGATTCTCAAGCATCACGGGCACGAACTTCTGACTCGGGAAGCCCTGAAACAGATGCTCGATCGAGCCAAAGAATTCGCACCGACCATCGTTGAAGAAATACGACCGGAGATCATTCGAATGGGAACGCTTCATCAGGTGCTCGTTCAGCTTGCCGAAGATCGCATTCCACTGTCAGACATCGCACTGATTCTGGAATCGATAGTGAATCACGCTCCACAGTGCAAAGCCGCTGAAGAACTGACAGACCATGTTCGCGCTGACCTCGGTCGACTGGTCTGTGAACGTTTTCGCGGAAAGGACGGTCGACTTCGAGTCATTGCGATGGAACCGAGACTTGACTCACGAATGCGGCAGTCAATTCACAACGACCAGCTTGCCCTGGGAGCCGTTCCGCTGACTCGACTGATTGAGAATGTCGGAAAAGCATGGAAAGACTCGGAACGGAGACAGCAGCCGCTCGCCATTCTCGTCGACCAGTCGATGCGACGACCGATCCGAAAGCTGCTGGCCCGAACCGCCCCTGAACTGGGTGTCATCGCCTATCAGGAAGTCCCCGGAGACGTCGTGATCGACTCCGTAACAATGCTGCAGCATGACGAAATTCTCGGTCCGGAACAGGTTGTCGACTCAGGATCTCGGCCCGGGACTTATGACGGGGCGACAACCAGAAGAGAGGCCGCCTGACGATGATCGACCAGAAACAGCTGAGTATGGATATTCAGCCCTGGGGCAGGGCAGTCGGACTGATCGCCGGCTGCGTCGTCATTCTGACCGGGCTGATGCGTGATGTTGGTCCCGCAGAGATTGCGCTTCGAGCGGTGATTACGGGGTTGCTGACAGCAGCAGTCGTTCGGGTTTTCATCTGGCTGATGGTGCTCTGCACGGTAGATCGTCCGGAACGTCCGGGAATCTGATGGAGAGGGTTTAGGAATGATGACGATTGGCAGGACATCATGAACAGCGGGATACAGTCAGCAGTCAGGGCCTACACTGAGGTCTGTCGAGCAGATCTCAGAGACCAGCTGATACTGGATCACATCCCTTTCGTGCGCCACATTCTGGGGCGTATGCTGGGGAGTCTGCCGGACTATGTGGACAGCGAGAACCTGGAATCTGCAGGAATTCTGGGACTCGTCGAAGCAGCCGGACAGTTCGATCCGTCGCGGCGGGTTGCCTTTACCACTTTCGCATATCAGAGGATCAAGGGTGCCATCCTTGATGAGCTGCGACGCAATTGCCCGCTCCCCCAGAAGATGCTTCAGCAGTGGGCAAAGATTCGCGCCGTTTCTCCCGGAATTGATCTGCCACTGACATCGGAAAAAATCGCAGCCGCATCAGGGCTGTCGATCGATCAGGTGGAAGAATGCCTCGCAGCCATGAGACTGACACGGCCGGAGAGCTGGACGGATGAGCTCTGTGAAATCCCTGAGTCCACAGACACATCTCAGGCAGAAAGTGTCACGTCACGTCGAGAGCAGGCACGCATCCTGTCCGATGCGATCTCAGAGCTTCCGGAAACGATGCGAACCGCGATCATCATGTACCACTATGAAGACATGCGGATGAAGGAAATCGGGGCAGCACTGGATCTTTCGGAATCTCGAGTCTGTCGCGTTCTTGCAGCAGCAGAACTTCGCCTGAAGAGCACAATCATGCGAATGACGAGTGAGAACTGAATTCTGATCCGACCGCTGTTTCTTCCATCCGTCTGTCTCATCTTCTCGTCTTCCTCAGAGAAAACGATTTTTCTGTCCGGAGTGAACTGAATGAACCCGACTGCTGCATCACGAGGACGTATTCTCTCGCGCCAGCAGGTTCGTCTCAGTGACGCGCCTGTGGCACTTGATCTTCAGCAGGTCTGCTCCAGTGCAGCAACCGGTCCCGCCGGAATTCAGATCGAAACCGATCCGCTCACTGGTGACATCCTGACCATTCGAGTGACCTGCGGCTGCGGAGAAACGACTGTCATTGAATGCCAGTACGATGATGAAACAAAGGTACGCCGCTGACAGGCTGTCCGGCTGATTTTCGCCCGAGAACTTCGATGCTGTGCTGCTTCAGGCTCACTGCCATCGACGGAAAGACCTCAATGATCCATTCCAGCAGTCAGCCAGAATCGGCAACTCTGCGCCGCCGTGTGTTTCTCCTCTCTGCACTCACGGCTTCAGCAGCACAGCTCGGATGCCGAACCACGGACAGCTCGTTACAGACACTGCCGAGAGTAGTCTCCAGATTCTCAGCAGCGGAATCCGTGTCGCCGGTCTCCATGGGGCTTGTGGGACTCAGCATTCAGAGTCTTCCCAATACCGTGACGACGGCTTTCGCCGGTCGCCTGGGAGCTGTGGTGGCTGCTGAAATCGAACTCACTGCCTCGGGTGTTCGCGTTGAACCATGGGATCTCAGTCGGATCGCAATGGGGCACGACCCATCACTGGAGAATGCGGCGGCGGGACTGCGACGCACAGCGGAGCAGAGTCAGCTCGTGACTGTTTCCTTCACGTCCACCACTCAGAATCCGAACGCAGACACTCCCAACGGCATCCCCGTCGAACGCCATGCCGGACACGGACCGGATCAGATTCTCTCGCTTCAGGTGATGGATTATCGACCATGGTTTCCCATGTCGACCACCGTTCGGCTGACCATTCTCGAAGCCCCCGGATTTCAGCCCGTGAACGAAACAACGGCAATCTGGACTGCTGCGGAAGATGGCGTCACCGGTGGCTGCGATCCAAACCGCAAAAAGAAACTTCTCTGGAATTGCAGAGAACCACATTCGCACCCTTCTGCCAACTACAACAGTCCGGAAGCATTCATCCAGGTGATCGCTCCGGAGATTGCTCTGTGGTTCGCCGAGAAATCTCCGAATCAGCTGCTTTCCGCTATGGATGCAGAAGCAGAAGCTGCAAAGGCAACTAACGGATCACGCTGGTCAGTTCTTTCAAAACTTCGTCGGCGACAGTGATGGTTCTGGCGTTGGCTGAAAAGCCTCGCTGAGCCACGATCAGTTTCGTGAACTCCAGAGCCATGTCCACGTTCGAGCCTTCCAGCTGCTTCGCTCGGAGTGCTCCACGACCACCGGAGAGTGCCGCTCCAACCTCCGCACCACCGCTGGCCAGCGAGGCGAGGAAGTAGTTGCCGCCGGCTGCAATGAGTCCGTCGTTGTTACGAAAGACGGCGATCGCAAGCTGTCCGAGCGGGATCATTTTGCCGTTACTGCTCAGTCCGAAGATCGTTCCGTCAGAGTCAATCTGAACTCCGGAAAGTTCTCCCGGTTCAAAACCGTCCGCAATCGCTGTGACCGTGTTTGTATTCCCAAGTTCACTCAGACCTTCAAATGATCCCGGCATTCCGAAATTCATCGTCACCGTCTGTGGAGACGGTGAAGTCGTGAACTGGAAGGTCAGGTCAATATCGCCAACCGTGGTGCCAGTCACCTGCTGGAATGACCCATCATTCTTGAACTCGATTCCGGAAACCAGACCATCCAGAACAATTCCTTCGGCCGGGTCAATCAGAGCTTCCATATCCCACGTACCATCTGTCTGCTTCGTAAACTTCAGATTCACATTATGGCCGATACCGCGTTCATCAAATATCTCCACAGTCTTGAAGACGCTGTCTGCGTTCTTTCCCCGCGCCGTTTCGACAAAAGCGTGAGACGACAGGTTCGTCAGTCCGGTGTTTGTCGGCCCATCGAAGAACGAGATGTTCAAAGACGAGGGCCCCGTGTCCACGTCCTTCACCGTGACATGGCCGTTGATATCAAGTGCGAATGTGGTGCCGGGAAATGATGCCTGCATCGCCGTAATGAGATCATTCACCGTGGTTGTCGGCCCGACCGCCATGCTGTTGGGAGTCGGAGATGATCCGTCCGGAAGGATCCCGCCGAAGATGATTCGGTCCGTGGCAATGTAGTCGACAGTGTTGCTGTCGAGATTGTTGAGCAGCGTGGCTCCTGTTGCCGGAATACCACCGCTCAGCAGTGGCGCCGACGTACGGTATGTCTGAGCAACAGGGCCCGTTGACAGCGATGACAGCTTTCCCGTCAAATCGACGGTTTTTGACACCTTTCCGGGAATACTCGTACCGATCGGCACGAGCAGACGGTCATCACCGGGAACCTGAAAGGCAGGATTGATACCGTCCGGTTCACCAATGGATCCGGTTCGTTTGATGAGATTTCCCGATGCCGGGTCTACAAGGTATCCGTTTTCGTCCAGTGAAAAGGCCCCCGAACGAGTGTAAAGAGTCTGGTCGCCTGACGATGCAACGAAGAAACCATTGCCGTCAATGGCGAGGTCGTAGTCCTTGCCGGTCGTGTCCAGATTCCCCTGCGTAAAGTTCATGTCCACCGTCGACAAAGAAGCTCCGGTACCGATCTGCACCGCATTCACGCTTCCCAGCACGGCTGTCCCGCCGGATGTCGCTCCGCGCTGGAGCTCATACATCATGTCCTGAAACAGTGTTCGTGATGACTTGAAGCCTGTTGTATTGAGGTTCGCGAGGTTGTTACCGATCACTTCAAGCATTTTCTGATGCACTCGAAGTCCGGAAATCCCCGTCAGAAGTGAATTGGCCATCGCAACTGCATCCTGTTAACTTCGAAGCAGAGAACTCCCGCGAGTGGCTACTCGGGAAGGCATTCAAAAAACCAGCATCCTGAGATCAATCGACGTTTCCTGCTCATGCATTTGAAATCTTTGACACCTGCGTGACCGGGATGAGGTGATCCCCCACTTTCAGAAGTACCTGACCATTGTTCTGCTGCACTTCGGTCACGACACCCGAGTGACCGTTTGTTCCGGACTGCTGAATCTTTTTCCCGATCAAAGCGGCCCCGGTGTTAAGAGTCGTGAGCGGGTCTGGCTTTGAACTTTCAAGCTGCTGTTTCAGCATGGTGTCAAACTTCTGGTTGATGTTTTCCAGCCCCTCAACCTGTGAGAACTGTGCGAGCTGTGCGAGATAATCTTCCTGCTTCACGGGTTCCAGCGGGTCCTGATACCGAAGCTGTTTTGTAAACAGCTGAAGGAACTGGTCACGCCCCAGCTTGGACGAAAACGATGTGCTCGACATAACTTGACCCTCTCACTCGTTGATTCGTATCTCTGATTTTTCGCTGCATCCATCGTCAGCAAAATCGATCCGGTATCCGATGATCCGGTATCAGGCACGGAAGCTCATTCCACCGGCTCGCTGAGGTGCCTGTTCACGCCCGGAATTCGTAACTGAACCTGAGATTGCTCCGGACCCGTTTCCCCGATTTCGTTTTCCATTCTCGGAACCTTCAGTGAAGGCATTGCGTCGCCCCGAATTCCCGGAATCACTTCCACCAGCACCGGGCCCAAGGAACTCGATTCCGGAAAAGTTCAGATCCTGCGATTTCAGCTGCGACTCAATCTCGGCCCCGCGAGCCAGCAGCATATCCATCGTGACCGGTTCGCTTGCTGTCACGCGAGCCGCGATTCCATCCTCTGTCTTCGAAAGCTGGATGACGAGCTCACCAAGCGTCGGAGGATCAAGTCGAAGCGTCAAGGATGAGTTTTCATTCCCTGACTGTCGCTGAACGAGTTCGTAAACAGCGCGCGATACCTGTGACGTCATCGGAAGTCTGGACTCTGCAGCGACACTCTCCGTGAACGGCTGAAACGCAGAAACTCCCGCACCAGAGTTTCCGGCGTTCATGGTTGTGTCGCTCCCGGAAACGGACTGCACCGCCCCCCCGGATCGCGAATTCACCAAGCGGTCAGACACGACTGATTCACCTGCTGAGTTCATCGACGCTGCGGCGAGATCCTCCGCATCAGGAAGCGGTGCCACCAGACCGTTCGAAACACTGATCGACGGCTGTTCCAGACCGAAACCCGACGGCACCGACTGCGACGAGCTGGTCGGTTTCATTCCGAAATCCGATGACACTGAGGAAGCCCCAGCTGCGTCACGGACAATTTCCACCGTGGAAAGTGCCTTCCTTATGTCTGCGTCGGAGTCGCCGCGACCATCAGATGCGGTCTGCGCACCTTTGATTCGGTCAGTTTCGTTCAGCAGCGCGCTCGGCGAATCAGCACTGCCTGCAGCATTCGATCGGACAGTGTCCCGGTCAGGTGCAGACTGATCGTCGTTCACTCCGGTGATGTCATAAAGGCCGGCATCCACAGAATTGTCAGGGCTCAGCAAGGTTTCCGTCGTCGTCGGTGGCAATGGCTGTCTGTCTGACACTGGGGTCAGTGCAGGTGCCGAAGAATCCTGATTCTGAGCCGATTCATTTTTCGTCTGATTGACGTCCGTTTTCCCGGTACCAGCATCAGCGCTGGTCACCTGAGAAACAGTCGTGGAAGAATTCCGCTGACTCTGCTGCGACACTGCGAAGCTGGACTCAGATGGAGCTTCCGAAACAGATGAGATCTCGCTCTGGACACCTTTGATTCCGTCTTCCTTGACCTGCCCGCCGACGGACTGTGCCGCGTTCTTCGCCACACGAGGATCCGAGGACGAAACCACCGTGTCCGGCAATTTGCCTGCATCCGCAGAAACTGCTGACTTCTGCTTTACTGCAGAATCGCTGATCGCCGTTTTCTGGTCACCATTCGTCGATCCAGCAGATTGCTGTTCCCGAAGCCTGCCTGCTGCGGCTGCCGCCTGCTCATCGAGTGCCACGCTGGCAGAAACAGATTCACCCTTTGTTGAGGAGATTTCCGGCTTCTGCAGCTTACGGATTGCTGACTCCACAGGTGGCTTTGACTGCGACGAGAGCGCAGCGTTCAATGCGGCTGCGAAATCAGTCGGAAGGTCCTCAGCCCGCGATGCGCGATCATCATCTTCGTCATCCTCAATCCGCTCGTCGGCCCGACTCAGGCTGCGGGATTCGTTCTTCGGACGGTCGGACCGAATGGTCGAATCATCCGGACGTTCAGGAACTCCTTCAGAATTCCCTCTGGAGATCAGCGTTGTGAGTGCCTGACGCTGCTGCACAGCGAGACGGAAGTCCGGTAATGATACCTGAGAAACTGCTGGCATCGGTCCCTCTCGCCTTCTGATTCTGATCAGCAATCCCTGCCAATCAGCTGACGCTGCCCCCCGCAGCATCCAGAAAAACTCTTCAAAGTCATGCAGTCCATGATCTGCGATCTGCTGTGTCCACAGACACTGTTGTGACAGAAGCAGCCACGTTCCCCCTGGTACCGACGGCTTCACGTCGCGACGACATGTTTCGAGTCGTCCCTTTTTTCCATCGGATTTCCGATTCAAGTTTCCGCAGTCTGACCCAACAGAATTCCACAGCGAAATCTGGGGAATGAGGGCAGTTTTTGCGGCCCTTGAAACGACACGTTGTTCAGGCGTGGTCAGGGAGAAGGCTCACGCCGAGCGATCACGATTCGAGCAACGCCCGCGATCCTCGCGATCAGAATCACTCGAGGAGCTGCATCTCCAACTGCAAGCTGCCGACGGATTAGCGTTGCGTCGGCGGGAATATGCCGACACTTGATCTCATAGTATTTTGACGGATCTCTGCGAGTCCACGCCTTCAGCTCCTTCAGACTGTTGGGCAAAACAGCCTCGACCCGAAACGACGTTACAAACGCAGAATCAATCGGCGCATCTCCGGTCAGGTATTCCTCCTCGGGATCGAGTCTCTGCAGATTGTGCTGCTCGGCAACCACATCCAGCAGTCCCGACCGAACCACAGCGGGGTCCGGATCATGCAGCCAGGTACCAACTTCAGCAGCGGTAGCCGCCCATGCCGAAAGTGGATCGGCAGAAACACTGAGGGTTTCGTATTCCGGAACTCCATCCGCCACCGCCTGGTCATCCGAACTGGCAGTGCGATGACTCCGCAGCGCCGTCGCTCGAAAGGAATACTCTCCAGCCAGTTCTCCAAACCACACTGTCGCCTCACGACACTCTCCGTTGAGGCTGATCAGTTCCACTTCACACCCCGGAAACTTCTGCATGAAGTTGCTTGCGGGCCCCAGCTTCAGAGCACCACCAGCTGCCGCTCCGATGAGTTCCTGCATCCATTCAAGCGGCGGCATGTACTCTTCCAGCCGTTTCGTAGGTCGATCTCTTCCATGTCGACGGTCCGGATCGACATGGACAACCTGGTTTGACCAGTTCTCGGTGCGAACATCGAGACTTTGAGCCTGCACCGGATGGGACATTCCCCATACATCGCTGTTCCATTCACATCGCAGGCACATCGCAGGATCGGTATCAAAAGCATTCACCGATGCGTACTTTGAAAGAGCAGCAGTATCCACACCGATACCGCAGCAGAGATCAGCAATGACAGTCTGTCCTGAAAACCGTTGCGCCTTGTGCTGTGCCACCGCGACTGCGGTGGCCTGCTCCAGACCTGTCCGCGTCAGCCAGAGTCTGTCTGCCTGCGGATAATCGGGACGAGCACGCAGTCGCAATTCATGGAGCGTCAGGGCGGCACGCACAAGTTCCTCAGGAAAACACTCCCGAAGACGTCGCTGATTTTTCAGTTCTGCCGAAGAACAGGCGCCGATCTCCGCGAAAATTTCCGGGGTCGATCGAAGACGGTTCAGCAGCTGACATTCATCAGATTCACTGCCTCTGAAGTTCATCAGCCGGATTTCTTTCTGATGCGAACGATGCCGTCCCAGTCAGCAGGGGCTTTTCGATCATGCTGAGCAATCAACATGGAAAGAAAATCCTGAGCACGATCTTCTGCAGGCATTCCATGAAGATACTTCCACGCATCCGACCATTTTCCCTCGATGAAACAATGAACTCCAGCCTCGAACTCCACCAGGTGACGATCTGTGAGCACCAGGTCCTGGAGAACCGGCGGAACGAGTTCACTCACGACCAGAGCTCTGTCGGATCCATACGGAAGAACCTTCAGCAGTTTTCTGACCCTTCCTTCTCCGGGAGGCATGCGATTCCGGATCTGCTGATCAAGGTACTCGTCGATCAGAATCGGAACATGCAGCTCTCTGGTCATCGCCTCAAGCCTGCTGGCCAGATTCACCACCGGACCAAAGACAGTCACCTTCACCTGCTCACGTGTACCAATCTTTCCGGCCACTGCACGGCCGTGAGCAATCCCGATACTCGTCTCGAACCCGCGAAGTGGATGATCCGGATCCTGCTGGAGTCTGGCAAACTCCGCTCGAATTGCCAGCGCCGCGCGACAGGCGTTCAGCGGAGCTTCTTCGGATGAAATCGGCCAGCCCCAGAAACCCAGTGCCGCATCGCCCTGAAAGTCACCGGTCACACCGCCGAATCTCAGGATCTGGCTCGTCATGACTTCAAGAGCCATGCTCACCTGTTCGAGAAGTGCAGTCAGATTCTCTGACTCCTCTTCTGCTCGCCGACTGAATCCCCGCAGATCGCAGAACAGCACCGTGACATCACACTCCCGCGGCTCCAGCAGTGATGTATCCAGATCACGTCCCAGCGCCTCCAGAATCGGCGGTGAAAAGAACTGTCGCAGACCCGAATGCTGTCGTTCCAGCTGCCGTTCACGCTGCAGTGAACCAATCAGATCTGCAATGAATTCCGTGAACCGAATGTCCGCGTGGAGAAACTGTTCTCGAAACTGTGAATTCTCAATCCCGGTCCGGCCAGTGACATAAATCGCTCGATCACCACTGATATCAGAAAACGGAGTACAGAATGCCCAGTTGAAGCCGGCAACCTCGGTGAACTGGCTGTTCGTTTCGGAACGATCATCCCAGAGATGCAGAACACTGGTCTGGCGGACCATGGCGCTCGAAATCAAACGGACACTGGGCTGCAGCAGAAGCCCACTTTCGAATCGCTGCTCCTGATGGAAGATTCGCGGGCGGCCATTCTCAGAAAGACCGACGATCGCAATTCCTTCCGCATGAGAGATTCCGGCAAGCAGCAGGCTGACGAGCCTCACGTGAAGATCACGTTCCACGCCGGATTCTCGTATCACTGTCGGCAGACTGGTCAGTACGTCAATCCGTTTATTTGCGTCGTCATATCGAACCCGCTGCAGCTGCTGGCGATCAAACATCAGCTGCTGAACCGGCTGACTTCCCGGCGAATCGCTCTGGGCGACATGCTGCAGCTCAAACCGGGAAGCACCAATGACGAAGGACTGTCCCGGCACTATTCGAGCAGTACGGACCTCCACACCATCGTGAAACAGGGGATTGGCGGCATCGGAAAGACACTTCAGATTCAAGCCACTCTCATCCGCCTGAATCTCGGCATGATGCCTGGAAATCAACACATCCCAGTCTGCGCAGACATCCGCATCAAAAGCTCTCCCGAGGATATAGCTCCGACCGGAACTGATCAGAAATTCACGTTCCTGACGTTGTCCGTGAGTCAAAACGATCAGTCGAAACATGATCAGCATTCTGCGTTGGTGCCGAGGATCTGAGAATTTTTCGGTGTCAGATCGAGTTTATCGGCCCTGATCCGGCCGATTTGTCTTCAGACGGTACGTCCCGCTCTGAAAACGCTCATCTTGCAGTGAAATCCTTTTTTTTTCTACACTCCAGAGTGAAACGGTGGGTTCGCAAAGGATTGTGACCCCAATTGAATGCAGGCAGGGAGGTCCCCGTGGCAGAACACCGCAGCGGAAAACAGCTCACTGTGACCGAGATCGCAGAGATTCTCGGCAGCAGATTTATCGGCAACGGGACACAGCGTGTTGATGGCACCAACGTCATTGAACGAGCCACTGATACGCAGCTGGCATTTGTCGGTGACGTCAAGCAGCTGGGCCGAATTGCCAATTCAAGAGCTCAGGTCATTCTGGTTCCGGCAGGTCATGAGGAGTCCCTTCCGGCCGCCAACGGACGGACTTTTCTGCTGATTGACGATCCGGAACCTGCGTTCCTTCTGATCGCCGGAATTCTCAATCCGGATCGGCCTCGGAAACGAATTGGTATCTCACCGCATGCGATCGTTGATCCGACAGCCCAGATTCAGGGAAACACCAACATACATCCGCTGGCAGTGATCGGCAGTGATGTTCGAATCGGACATAACTGTGACATCCATTCCGGAGTGGTGATCGGCGACGGATGTGTCATCGGAGACCATGTCACGATTCATCCCAATACGGTGCTTTACCATAACATCATTGTCGGGAACTCCGTGATCATTCATGCGTCCTGTGTGATTGGCGCTGACGGGTTCGGATACCGCTTCGTGAACGGCGGGCATCAGAAGCTTCCTCATTACGGAACCGTCCGAATCTGTGACGATGTGGAGATTGGCGCCGGAACAACCATCGATCGAGCAAAGGCCGGTGAAACAGTCATCGGCAGTGGAACTCGAATCGACGATCAGGTCATGATCGGACACAACTGCCAGATCGGAAAACACAATCTGATTGTCTCACAGGTCGGTTTCGCGGGCTCAGTCACCACAGGAGATTATGTGGTGTGTGCAGGTCAGGTGGGAATCGCCGATCATGTGCATCTGGGCACCGGTGCGGTCATCGGCGCCAAAGCAGGAGTTCATCGTGACATGCCCGGAGGGCAATCGTATCTTGGTGCGCCGGCAGCACCAGTTGCAGAAACAACGAAACAGCTGATGGCGCTTCGGCGCCTTCCCGAACTTCGTGATACCGTTCGACAGATGGAGAAAGACCTGAACAAACTCCGTCAGCAGCTTTCTGCCAACAGAGTGACCGGAGTTCAGGACAACGTCGATCAGGATTCACGGGCTGCGTAAGGTCACATTCACTCAGACAGATAATTCGTACAGAAACTTCTCCTTCTCGGAAGTGCCAGCTTCATTGACATCGCAGAACACCTGACGAGGTCCGGGAATCGGACCGCTGCCGGTGATTCGAGAACGGAGGCAAATCGAACAATGACTGATTCGACAACGAGGACAGGCGATTCCATTCGCAGACCCGCAGTTCCCGAGAAGGATTACGCGATTCAGCAGGACGGCGTCGTCAGTCTTCAGTTTCCGACTCATCCGCGAATACAAAGAGTCACAGAAACAGCCACAGAACCCATGAAACTCGGACTGATGGCGGGGGCGGGCAAGTTCCCGATCCAGTTTGCGAAGGCTGCTCGGGCCGCAGGGCACTATGTGTACGGGCTCGGTGTTCGTGGAATGGCGTCGGAGGAACTGTTCACGGCATGTGATGAGTTTCGATTTGCCAGGCTCGGTCAGTTCGGCAAATGCATCCGACTTTTTCGCCGCGCCGGTGTTGAACGAATCATCATGGCAGGCAAAATTGAGAAGACGATCCTGTATTCACCGCTTCTCTGGCTGAGACTCATGCCTGACTGGCGTGCGTTTCACATGTGGTACTGCTACGCGACAGAAAACCACAAAGATGACACTTTGCTGCTTGCTGTGATTCGCGAATTCGAACGGGACGGTCTGATCTTTGATTCCGCACTGAATTATTGCCCGGAGCTACTCGTGAAACATGGATTTCTGACCAGCCGCAGGCCGTCCGCATCTCAGTGGAAAGATATTCATTTCGGATGGCAGCTTGCCCGTGAGATGGGTCGCCTGGATATCGGACAGACCGTCGTTGTCAATGAAACGGCTGTCATTGCCGTGGAGGCCATCGAGGGCACAGATCGCTGCATTCGTCGCGCTGGTGAACTGTGTCGACGAGGAGGATTCACCGTCGTCAAGGTTGCCAAACCAAGTCAGGACATGAGATTCGACGTCCCCACCGTCGGTGTCGAAACCATTCGCACGATGCATGAAGCCGGCGGACGCGTCCTGGCAATCGAAGCCGGAATGACGATTATCCTCGAACCTCAGGAAGTCGCCCGGCTCGCAAACCGTTTCGGTATCTCCGTCGTCGCGGTGAATTCAGAAGAGCTCGCTCTTCGAAATGCAGCCTGAGACCAAGGCCGCAGTCGTAGTGTGACATTCAACCGCAGCCACACCGGCGATGATCACGGATCACGTTCTTTGCGAATCTGTCGACTGGCCTGTGTCAGAATATTCCGTTCTCGTGCGGTCAGACTGGCTTCTCCCTCTCGACTGATCTTTTCGAGGATGGCGTCAACTTTCTCAGAAAGATCGCCAGGCGGCTGCGACGACGGATTGAAGACCCGGAGGTTTCGGCCTCTTCGACGCCAGGTCGGCATCCGACCGGCGAACTGATCCCAACGTCCTGACAGATTCATCTGCCAGCGAAAATACAGGAAACCAAACAACAGCCCGCCAAGATGTGCAGAATGAGCCACATCCGATTTTGCTCGCCCCCCGGAAATCATCCCGATGATCGGAAACAGGTCGAACGCAACATACATTGCGAGCAACCAGCGTACTTCGATCGGAACAACTCCAAAGAACAGCATCTGCTGTCGCGGATAGTGCATGGCAAACAGCATGAAGACTGCCATCACAGCCCCTGAGGCGCCGACCACTCGAATCTGCATCGGGTCGATTCCGAGACGTTCTCTGCCCATCAGCAGATAAAAACAGACGGAGCAGATTCCGGAAAACACGATCGAAGTGAGATAAAACCAGAAGAACTCCCGGTCGCCCATCAGCCCCAGAAGAATTCCACCAATCATGTACAGCATGTACATGTTGACCACGATGTGCATAAGACTCATCTGGCTGTGACAGAATCCGTATGTCAACAGACGCCAGAATTGTCCGGTTCTGAACAGTGGTTCCGCTTCAAGGCTCAGCCAGTCGCCCACAGCCGATCCCTCGCCGCCCCGCGACGTCAGCATCTGGAGCACGAAGACACCGACGGTGAGCAGAATCAGGCGAACAACCGCAGACTTTGAGCTCCAGCCGCCACCTGCACTTCCCCCATTATATTCGTCTTTCAGGTAGTCGCGGTTCTGAATCCCCATCCAATCACTTCCTGTCGCGAATACGGCCACAAAACAAAAAGCCTGACTTCACTGGTGCCAGCAGACGGGCCTGACTTCTGAAAGTGTCAAAGCTGCCCGAACAGTGTCCCCTGTCAAAACATCTGAGATCCCCGCTGCGCCCCTGAACTCTCAGACGACCGCCGAAAATCATACCGTTTTCAATGATTTCCGTCGATCGGAAATAACAGGGAGAATTTCGGGAAGATTTCCCAGGAGCAGTTCGTTCCTCCTGCCACAGAAGCACATCAACCTCAGACGATCACAAAAATGATCCCGGTTCGAGTTGTGCTCGACTTCTTCCCGGTCACGCTATCGGATTCACATTCCAGATCTGAAAGACCAGTTTCATGATTCGTCCCCTCGCTGCGTTCCTCCGTTGTCATCTCTCTCTGACCTCTTCACGCCGTCAGCGTCGCAAAACGGCATCGAGAGCTGTCGCAGCAGAGACGCTCGAGATTCGAACGGTTCCCGCAGTGGTCGGCCTGAATCCCATGACCCCTGTACTGACAAACGGAATTCTGACCGTAATCGGCGACAGTGCTGCAAACAAAATCGAGGTCACACAGAGCAATGGCCGAATTCAGGTCCTCGGAAAGTCGTTTGCTGCAAGCTCCGTAAAGACAATCGTGCTTTCCGGTGAAGGCGGAGATGATACTCTCACCGTCAGCAGCACAATCAATATTCCATGTGTGATTTACGGCGGTTCAGGAAACGACACGATTCGCAGCGGCAGCGCCGCCGATACGATCTACGCGGGATCCGGAAGTGATACCGTGTTCGCTCGCAGTGGCAACGACAATATCTACGGTGGTTCGGGAAACGACACCGTTGATGGCGGGCTTGGTTCTGATTCGGTCCTTGATGCCTCATCAGGAGATCGTCTGACCAGTGCTTCCGGTCTGATTGGTGAAGGCCCGACTCTGACAGCGTGGTCGAGCTCTTCATTCTCCGGACAGCTGCTGAATGAAGTTCAGCGTCTGATCAATCAGGAGCGTACATCACGTGGTCTCAGCAGACTGACGATTTCCTCTCAGCTGAACTCCGTGGCGTCCAGTCTGACAAAAGAACTGAATCGACTGAAAGTTCCGATCGGGCAGGGAATCAGCCACAGTTTCTCAGGGACCACCGGCCCGACACTCGGCGCACGACTCAGTGCAAATCAGGTCAACTATTCGAACGCTGCGGAAAACAATTCGTTCCGAAAAAGCAGCGAATCGGCCACTGTGATGGCAAGAAAGATGATGGAAGGACTCATGGCCTCATCGGGTCACCGAGCGAACATCCTGAATTCGACGGTCAAGCATATGGGCCTTGGTCTGACCGGAAGTTCATCCACTGGCTACTACCTGACTCAGGTTTTCGTCAAGTTCGCAACATAACCGAACAGCGATGTATTGAGACTCACTCATCACTCATGAGTGACACGCCGACCGTGGTGACGCTGGCTGTGAAATGAATTGAACACAGTCAAAGGTTCCTGCGGTTATCGTGGTGCTCGCCAGTGGTTGCGAGTTTCACCGATCAGCCGGTCAGCCCCGGGAGGCCCCCATGTCCCCGCCGGATAAAATTCCGGCGCGGAAGAACTGTGTTCCCAGGCTTCCAGCACGGGTGTGACAAACTTCCATGCAGCTTCCAGTTCATCACTTCGAGTAAACAGTGTGGAATCGCCTCGCATGACATCCAGCAGCAGACGTTCGTAAGCTTCTGGAAGTTCTGTCGCAAAATGCCCTTCGTACTCGAAGTTCATTGAGACAGGCTGAACCTGATACTGCATTCCGGGACGTTTTGTGGAGAAACGAAGAGAAATCGCCTCCTGAGGCTGAATCCGAAGGATCAGCTGATTGGGGCGTGTCTCCACGAGATCACACAGATCTCCGTCACATTCGACTGTCGAAAACAGATTCAATGGAGGATTCTTGAATTGAATCGCAATCTCCGTCACCTGTTTCTCCAGCCGTTTGCCAGTGCGCAGATAGAACGGAACACCTGCCCAACGCCAATTATCAATACCGACTCGCATCGCGACGAATGTCTCTCGATTTGAGGTCGGCGAAACGCGATCCTCTTCACGATAGGCGAGAGCAGGCTGGCGGTTGACAAGCCCGGCGGCATACTGACCACGAACAGCCCAGCTTCCGATCGGTCCCGATGAACCCGGTCGGAGAGCCTGAAGCACCTTCATTTTCTCATCACGAATTTCACGAGCCTGAAAAAGTGATGGCGGGTCCATCGCAATCAGGCAGAGCAGCTGAAGAACGTGATTCTGCAGGACATCGCGCAGCGCCCCTGAGGTGTCATAGTAGGCGCCACGGCCACCTTCCATTCCCTGTGATTCAGCAACCGTGATCTGAATATGATCCACATGATTTCGATTCAGCAGCGGTTCGAAAATCGCATTTCCGAAACGGAACAGGAGGATATTCTGAACGGTTTCTTTGCCGAGATAATGGTCGATGCGGTACGTCTGATCTTCCGCCAGGTAGCGACGAAGCTGTTCCGTAAGCACGTGAGCCGAAGCGAGGTCACGACCAAACGGTTTCTCGACGACAACTCGCAGCCTTGACGGAGCATCACGGTCGGGAATCATGCCCGCTGTATGCAGGCCTTCGACAGCAGAAGCAAAAAGGGAAGGAGCAGTTGCCAGGTAAACAACCCGATTCAGCAGACGATCGCCGGCAATCTGACGTTCAAGCTGTTCTATCTCTCCGCGAAAACGTTCATAGTCCGGGGGGCTGCTGATATCGAGCTGTCTGTAGAAAAGCTGAGCAGCGAAACTCTCCCACTCTTTTTCGTCGAATTTATCATCACCAATTCGACTGCGAACAACATTCCGCATCTCGGTTCGAAACTCAGAATCCGTTTTTTCTCGCCTCGCAACACCGATGATCGGACAGAATGGTTTGAGATACTTCTGCTGCGACAGCCGAAACATGGCCGGAATGAGCTTCCGTGAGGTCAAATCCCCAGAGGCGCCAAATACCAGAATACTGGCATCATTCGTTTCGGTCATTTCGATCCCGTCCGGTCCGCAGAGCTGTCCGTTGAAAATCTTTCAGGGCCGGCCACACCTTCCCTGATCCAAGGATGAGGATCATAGCGTAACCTCGAATGCTGCGGCACCGGAGATAACACATTTTCGCCAGCACAATTCGCCAGCAGAAAGAGTTCAGGGGCAGGGGGGCCATTCACTTCCGATGATCCTTCGAGATGAATCGCAGAGCGAGAATTGATATTTCTGTTCCTGTCGAAGTTCATCAGAATTCATTATCATTCCGCAGCAGAAGCTGCTGCCGATCGATGATCAGCGGCCGAGCGTTCGAACCGAAGTAGTCATTCCGCGGCAACCCGATTGCGGCACGATATCCTTACTTTTTTTCGTTATTGAAACCAGGATCCATGGCAAAACGATCAATTGCAGATGTGAATGTGACCGGTCAGCGAGTTCTGATGCGAGTGGATTTCAACGTCCCGCTTGATGACCAGTGTCGTGTTACGGACAATCGACGGATTGAAATGGCGCTCCCTTCGATCCGATCCGTCATCGACCGCGGCGGCCGACTGATCCTGATGAGTCATCTGGGTCGTCCCGAACCCGGTCAGGACAATTCATCCGAAAGCCTGAAGCCGGCAGCTGATGGACTGGCAGCCCTTCTTGGTCGACCAGTGGCATTCGCCACTGATACCGTTGATGCTGACGCGACGGCGAAGGTTGCAGCAATGAAGAACGGCGACGTTCTTGTTCTTGAAAACCTTCGTTTCAACAAGGGCGAAAAAAAGGGCGACGCGGCCTTTGCAGGAAAGCTGGCCGCTTTCGCAGATATTTACTGCAACGATGCCTTCGGGACGTGCCATCGCACGGACGCTTCCATGGTCGCAGTGCCTCAGGCCATGACAGGAAAGCCAAAGGTTGTCGGCTTTCTTGTTCAGAAAGAAATCCAGTATCTGGCAGATGCCATTGCCAGCCCGCGTCGTCCGTTCATCGCGATTGTCGGCGGCAAAAAGGTATCCGACAAAATCAAGGTGATTCGCAATCTGCTGAGTATCTGCGATCAGGTGCTGATCGGCGGTGCGATGGCCTACACCTTTTCCCTCGCACAGGGTGGTCGTGTCGGCAAGAGCTTTGTCGAGAAAGACAGCCTCCCGCTCGCTTCCGAGCTGATTGCAATCGGCGGTTCAAAACTGGTACTCCCGACTGACACACATTGTGGCGACGACTTCAACAAAGACTGCAACAAAAAGGTTGTGAAGTCAGGACAGATCGACGACAACTTCGAAGGGCTCGACATCGGCCCGGAAACCGCTAAACATTATGCGAAACTGGTGAGTGCTGCAGGCACTGTTGTCTGGAACGGACCGATGGGCGTCTTTGAGATGCCTCCCTTCGATCAGGGAACCCGTGTCGTTGCACAGGCAATCGCAGACAGTTCTGCAATCAGTATCATCGGCGGCGGCGACAGTGCTGCGGCAATTCAGCAGCTCGGGTTCGCCGACAAAGTCTCTCACGTCAGTACGGGAGGCGGCGCCAGCCTGTCGATGCTCGAAGGCGAAAAATTCGCGGCCGTCGAACTTCTCGACGAAGCATGACTGCAGCCTGAAGGTGATCAGCAGAACTGACTGCGTCGCCACATCGGGGAATGTGCGCTGCGTACTTTTCAGGGAACGGAGCGAATCGGCAGAAATTGCCGACCGCTCTGCGTTCCCTGACTGGATATCCTTCGCGTCGACTTGATCCGCCATGCCGGTTCTGCCGATAACCACAGCGGTGAGGGGCACTCCGTTTCATCTTACGGAGACCAATGACGTTGAAATCGCTGCCCTGGCTCAGCAGGGACAGACGATTAAGGCTGGACTCGGGATACACGCTCAGACAATGTATCTGAACCGCATGACGCGACGGATAGAAGCATTCTCATGGATAATCAGCAGGACCGGGTTCAGCAACTGGAACTCCAGCTTCAGAAACTCGAAGAGCAGCTGTTTCTCGCTCAGAGACTCAGCTCCGTGGGAGCTCTCGCCTCTTCGATCACACACGAGTTCAACAATATTCTGACTACGGTCATCAATTACGCGAAGATGGGGCTTCGTCATACGGATGAAGCCACGCGTACGAAGGCGTTCGATCGAATTCTCTCCGCCGGACAACGTGCCTCCAAGATCACCACAGGCATGCTGGCGTACGCCAGAGCAAGCAGCGATCGGCAGGAACCTGCAGATCTCCGACGGCTTCTCAATGATGTCCTCGTACTCGTCCAGAAAGACCTGCAGATGCACCGGATCGCAGTGGATCTCGATGCACCGGAAAGTGTCTGGGTGCTGGTGAACAGCAGTCAGATTCAGCAAATTCTCATGAATCTGATCGTGAATGCCCGTCAGGCGATGCCAGAGAACGGCCGACTGAAGCTCACCGTTCGCGACAATCCCGCCGAAGGCTGGGGAGAGATCAGCGTCGGCGACACAGGCTGCGGAATTCCACATGATCAGCTTCCGCACATCTTCGACGCATTCTACACAACAAAAAAAGCAGACTCCCGAGGGCAGGGCGGAACAGGTCTTGGACTCTCACTCTGCCGAAAAATCATCGAGGCTCACAAAGGGCGCATTCGAGTCGAAAGTGAAGTCGGTCGTGGCACGACATTTACCCTGAAGCTGCCAAGATCTGAGTCACCCGCCGGTTTCATTGACACATCAGCGGCGTGATCTGCCCGGCTCTGCGAGCGGCTCAGTTAATCCCGGATCCTCGATGAGTCACGAGAACCATTTCGGAATCCTTCGAGATTCGGTGACGGTTTCTTGCAGCCCGAACTACTGCCGGCCTGTCGAACTGAGACTTCTGAAGATTCGCTGAAACTGCGGGTCCGGGAGCAGACAGGGATGTTTGTATTGTTCGGGGCTGCCGCCGCTGCGCGAAATTCTTGCTGCAGTAAAGACATTCCACTGCTCCGAACTCACAACAACACTCCGGATCGGTCGGAGACGCCCGGTTTCGCGTTTCTCCTGGTACTCCAGATTCCTTCGACAAAGCTCCTGGTCCAGAGTTTCCGCAAGCCGTTCTGAGTCACCTGCAGGCTGACCAGTCTGTCTGTTCACTTCAGAATCGAAGAACAGCGTGTAACCTGGAAGTTCTGATTCATCCCATTCCGGCGTCAGCGTGTACAGTCGCAGCGTCAGACCACACTGAAGACTCGCATCACGCACAGCCTCAACAACCTGCGATTCCGCGATTTTCTCTCCCGTGATACTCGCAATGTGCGCCCCCTTGTGGCGAAATTCCAGGAGAGGTGCCGAACCATGCCAGCCCACACAACGCACCACATCCTGGATATGGTACCGACAGAGTCCGGAGCTCGTCGTCAGCAGGATAAAGTAGTCCTGCCCCTCCTGCAGCTCATGTGCTTCGAGCGTAATCGGGCTGGCTGCGTCTGCTTCGCGAACCGGGAGAAATTCGAAGTAATGCGTCGCGACTTCAAGCAGTCCGGCGGAGGTTTCTTCTTCCAGCGGCATCGTCATTCGCCCTTCACTTGCGTGAAGGCCATGATCCCGAATGCTCACACCCGGAAAACTCTCACGCAGTGCCGGCAGATACGCAGATGCACTTCCGCCTGTCCAGACGCCAAGAACCGCCAGCCGAGGCCACACCGACCTGGGATTCAGTCGACCTTCGGATGAGAAGACAGACTCCAGCTCCCGGGCTCGAAGATGATCCGGACGGAGCACGGACGCGAACTTCCGGACCTCGCTCGAGGTCAATCCGGCGCCGGTGATCGTCCCATCATGAATGTCACGAATCAGATCCGGTGTCCTGATCTGAAGCTGCTCCATCAACTGAACGACAGTACTGGGATTTGCAGTAATCAGCATCCCGACGAACGGATCAGCTGCCGCATAACGCAGTACCAGGTATCTCTTCGCTTCGCTGTCACTGACATCGATAATCTCTGAAGGCAGGGAATACATCGATCGGACAATGCGTTTCTGCATCGCAGCAACAAGGCCACTGATGTTTCCGCAGGCAGTCCCGTCTTCAGATTCAAATCGCCTGTGACTGCTGCTGATCTGGACGATATTCAGCTGCTTCATCAGCGGATATCGATCATAAACTCCAATCCCCCAGGACTGCCAGCCACGTCGATAGTCCCTGACAAATCGATCAGTGACCGGGATCAGTTTGGATGCAGCCGTGGTACCGCTTGTGACAGCGAACATCCGCAGATGGTTCTTTCGACCCAGCAATGCGGAGTGTTCACCGCGTGATACACGTTCCACATACGGCCGCACCAGTTCGTACCCTGCAACTGGCACGCACTTCCGAAACTCACTTGTGGAAAGTCCGGAATGAAGCCCGAAATCACGGGCAAAGGCCGTCTCGCGGTTCAGATGCAGAAGCTTCGACAGCGTTCTCTGCTGCACCTTTCGGCAATCTTTTCGAGCGGCCTTCAGAAACCTGTTTCTCTGTCGACGGATCGACCTTCTGAGAGCTCCTCCCAGAAAGGCTCGAATTCGATTTGAAACTGGAATTGAACGCATCGACACGAAAACATTCATCGCCGAGACAATAAAAAAGCCATCTTCTGCCAACCCTGGCTGAAAATGGCTGTGAAATCCGTCGTCTGATAAGCCCTGAAGTCGCGGAACCGCAGAACCACCGAGCCTGACTGTGCTACTTCTTGCCTTCTTCTTCCTTGGTTTTCTTTGCCTTCTTACCAGCAACAGCCTTCTGCACGCGCACCTTCGGCAAACCGACCGGGCTGCGTCCCACAGTCCAGCGATCCTCTTCCATCAGCTTTGCAATTCTCTCGCCCCGGGACAGAACGTTTCTCGACCGAGACAGCCCCAGACGCGATTTCAAAGTCTTATCAATGGACACGACAACAGGCTCCAGAAGGAAATTCTCAAAGGTTCAGAAAAAGAGAGTCATTCGCGAAGAACAGCACACGCGACACGCAGCGATCTCGATGAGTCTCCCGGAAAGTCTGCGTGAATGATAATGATTTATCAAGGCTCCCACAACGGGGAGCTCCACCGAAATCAGGCCGGAAATTCAGAATGACCCGCTGAATCCGCAGGATAATGACTCAGAAACGACGATCACCTGACCGCAGACTTCCTGATCAAACACAGATTACAGCAATTCCACAGAGGCATTCCGGCCCACTCAGAATCACCCGGCTACCGCCCATTATCAGCCGTTTTTGGCCCGGAACCTGTGTCTCTGACGTCGGCAATTTCCACCACAATCACCTCGACAGTGTACATTCCTGCATTCCCAGCACCGCCCGTGGGTGAATTTCCACCCGGTCCACCAACCGGAGCACCGGAACCTGCCGCCTGAATAACGACGTCAACGCTTCGACGTTTCCCTCCGGATTGAGCCTTGATGCCGTCAAACCATGTGATCTGACGCTGAGGATCATAGCGGCGTTTCGCTCCGGTTCGTTCCTCATAATGATCAACGATCTGAGATTGTTCTTTCGGACTGGCCGGAGAAAACGTTGCTCGTGTGTAATAGATGTTCGTTTCGGCAGGCCGAGCTTCAACGGGAAACTCCGATGCGTCCGAGGGCAGACTGATCATCACAGTTTTTTCCAGCGTCGCGCCCTTATGGACCTTCACTGCGGGCTGACCTTCGTAAGCCGGCAGCGTACCCGAAGCGATTCGAAGCTGGTCTCGGAACCGCAGAACTGCCTTGCCAGCGGCCTGAGTCCATGAATCCGGTGCCTGTTTGTCATTCTTACTTCTGGACACCGCTCGGGATCGAGGCAGCGACTTCAGAATCACGAGCATTCCGGGATCATGAAGATACTCATCAAAGAGTCCCGAGTTGAGATACTTTTCGTCATTTGCCGCATGGGCCTTCATCAGTTGGCCGTAAACCCCCTTTCGAGACGACTGCAGGGGAATCGTGGCGCAGAAGTTCAGTAAATCAAAAGCCAGTGCAGCATCATCAGTCTGTTGAAGCTTTGATACAAGATTCTGAACACTCACCGGACTCCAGAGAAATGCAGCAGCCCGGAGAATCGCAGCGTCATCGAGATCAACGACGGGGAGTGGCCTCACCGATACCGCAGGCGATGCTGCCGACGGGGGCGAATCGAAATCATCGTCATCGTTCCGACGACCTTCTCGAAGACTGACCACTGCACCGGAACCGGATGGAGCACCAGCTGACGAAGAGCGTTTTGATCCGATACCCGTCAGCCGATCCGTTGCGGCAGCTGAAACAGATGTCATGATCTTCAGCACACGAACGCGATTCTCTTTCGGAAGATTCAGGCTGCCGTCCAGCAGTGAATTCAGTACCGGAACAACGGTCGTCTGAGATGTCTGCAGCCGACGAAGAAGCGAGAAAACGACGACAGAACAGATTTCGTCATCGTTCAATGGTGTCCGTGCCTCCTGAGTCAGAATGCTCCTGACAGTCTGCCATGACTCCGCAGTGTTGTTGTCCATCAGCCCGGAAACAACTTTCTCAACGAAGACTCTTATATCCAGTACAGGAAATGCAGAATTCGGCTGCCGCTGCGCTTGCGCGTCGGAACGCCCTGAAGACATTCCCTCATCATCGCCACCACTGCCATCGCCGACGACACCCGGCTCACTGCCTGGAATCGTGCCCTCCTTCTCAAAAAGCAAAATCCCCGTCGAAGACAAAGACAGTCGAATGCTGCAGATCATTGCCAACTGACTGATGAGTCTCTTCGCCGGATTCCCAGCGGGCATCAGCAGACTCTGGTCGTCATCATCACCTCGCTTCCCTCTCGATCGAGGGGGCGTTTCTTCACTGCGATTACCGTTTCCGGATGCCTCACTGGCATTCCCGCGACCGAGCACTTCCGATGCGTTACCGGCCCCACCCGAATTCCCCGTAACCGTCGGCGAATTCATGGCACCTCCGGACGATCCGGAAGGTTGTTGCCCACCCGGAACTGCCGACGCCTTTTCCAGACTGACAACAAGCAACCTGGTCAGAAGCTTCGCAACGGAAACGTCATTCGGTTTGCTCCGAACAACAGAGTCAATTGCATCAACAACTCTCGCATCACGCTCCCTCACTGCGGTCTCAAAATCCGTCTCCGTCCAGACACTGACATCCTCTCCTCGCGGAAGTACGACGGGGGCTACAACTGCATTTTTGTCAGCTCCGGCCTCTGCCGAGTTATTTCCGGACGCGGGGCTGGCATTTTCTTCACCGTCGGTATTGCTCGACAATCCGGCAACGCGAACCTCCTGGTTCCCGGCAGCATTCCCAGCTGGTGCGGCCTGGGCGGATGCATTGCCATTGCCATTGCCATTGCCTTCTCCGTCCCCGCTTGCGTCTGCTGGGGGGGCATCAGCAGCAGCGTCTGACTGCCCGGCCTGAACATCTGCCGTTTCTTCAGCGGAAACATCGCTGGCGGACGCTGCCCCCTCGGAATCCTGACCACCACCGCAGCCGGAAATGAGAACAGCCAGCAACGAAAGCAGCAGTAACACTTGAGAACTATGTTTTCGCAAAACCACTTCTCACTCCGAATTCACAGAGAACACACGGCCTCAATCTCGATTCCGGGCTCCGACAGACACTCTGCATCATCCATTCACCGCGATCGGCAGATTCTGCCAGCTCTCTCATGTGAAAACGAAGCCTTCCGGCAGCTTTCACTGAAGTCCGGCGAAACCATTCCAATCGGGAATTGACCGCAGCTCGTCGAAAAATATACCGTGCAGTGTCAGGATTTGCGAATTCTTTCAGACTGAATCACCTCAGGTCGAACGTAACTTCTCAACATCTCAACAGTTGAGGAACCGTCTTCGAACTCCGAAGCAAAACACGTCCCAGTCTGCCTCAGAAGAAATACATCCTCGTCAAAGACGGGTCGACAAACAGACAGGCCGGAAGTATGTGCGGAATCGTAGGGTACGTCGGTTTCAGAAACGTTCAGGATTTCCTGCTGGAAGGTCTGCATCGCCTCGAGTATCGAGGGTATGACAGCGCCGGCATCGCTGTGATGCAGGAGCATCAGATTTCTGTCCGGAAAAAATCAGGGCGAGTCGCTGAACTGGGCCTGAGCCTCGCGGCGTCACCGTTGACAGGGACAGTCGGCATCGGACACACTCGCTGGGCGACGCACGGAGAACCCAACGACACCAACTCTCACCCTCACGTCGGCGGCAATGGCGATGTGGTGATCGTCCATAATGGCGTGATTGAAAACTATGACTCCCTGCGAAAACAGCTGCTTCAGCTGGGTTACGTCTTTCGTTCAGAAACAGACACGGAAGCTGCAGCGCATCTCCTTTCTCATCACTTTGAAGAACAGTGTCGACTCGGTGGTGATCCCGGCCAGCTGTCCACCTGCCTGAAAGCCGTGGAAGCGACTCTGGCCCGGCTGAAGGGCACCTACGGTCTGGCCATGCTGTTTCGCGATCTACCGAACACTCTGATTGCCGCTCGATGCGGAAGTCCACTGGTGATCGGTGTCGGGAAGGATGAATACTTTCTGGCAAGCGACGCGAGCCCGCTGGTGGGATACACAAAGGAAATCGTGTACCTGTCGGATCATGAGGTCGCCGTACTGACTCCCAACGGAATCAATATCGAACATCGACACACGGGAAACATCCGCCCATCCATCCAGACACTGGACCAGGTGACGTCAGATATTGAACTCGGAAACTTCAAGCACTACATGCTGAAGGAGATTTTCGAACAGCCGCAGACGATTGAAAACGCGATGCGAGGCCGTCTGGATGATCACGAAGCAACAGCGGTCATCGGCGGACTGAATCTCAGCTCACGTGAACTTCGACGGATCGATCGGATCGTACTCACAGCCTGCGGCACAAGCTGGCACGCAGGTCTCGTGGGCGAATATCTGCTCGAAGAATTCGCGAGAATGCCCACAGAGGTCGAATACGCAAGCGAACTTCGCTATCGAAACCCTCCGATGTCCGATCGCACTCTGGTTTTCGCGATCACACAGAGCGGCGAGACAGCGGATACGCTGGCGGCACTTCGCGAGTGCAAACGAAAGGGACATCCCGTTCTGGCGATCTGCAACACGGTCGGCTCAACCATTGCCCGGGAAGCAGACGGAGGAATGTATCTGCATGCAGGTCCGGAGATCGGTGTCGCTTCGACCAAGGCATTCACGTCTCAGGTCACTGTGCTGACTCTGCTGGCACTTTACTTCGGCCGAATGCGTCATATGTCATATCCCGCAGGAGGTCGTATCATTCGACAGCTCAAGGATATGCCGGAAAAAATCCAGGCAACACTCCTTTGCCACGAACGCGTTCAGGAAATTGCGGCAAAGTACTTCCACTACAACAATTACCTCTACCTCGGACGCCTGAACAACTTTCCGGTTGCTCTTGAGGGAGCTCTGAAGCTGAAGGAAATCAGTTATATCCATGCGGAAGGTTATCCCGCCGCAGAAATGAAACATGGCCCAATCGCTCTTGTTGACGAACAGACTCCAAGCGTTTTCATCGTTCCGAGGGGAGGCATGCATTCCAAGGTCATCAGCAACATGCAGGAAATCAAGGCTCGTCGCGGCCCCGTGATTGCCATCGCATGTGAAGGAGATCACGAAGTCGCTCGCATCGCTGATGACGTCATTCACGTTCCTGACGTGGAAGAGTATCTGCAGCCGCTCGTCTGTGCGATTCCGCTTCAGCTGCTGAGTTACCATGTGGCGCTGCTGCGAGGATGCAATGTCGACCGCCCGCGAAATCTCGCCAAAAGCGTTACTGTGGAATGAAGACCACGATGAGTCGGTCGCCCGCGGGTGCCTCCTGTTGAAACCGCCGGTAATCCGGTAACATCCGAAACGTCACGCTCCGGAATCCGGTCACCTGACCGTACCGGATGATCCTGACCGTAGAACGCATTTCAAAACCGGGACAGGCACTCTTGCTGTCAAATAATCTGCCCGAATACATCGCGGTTTTCGGGAGCCCGTCCCGGTTTTGAAATCACCTGTAACAAAGGATGTTGTCAGACGGGAGTCAACCGGCCAATGGTCTCAGCCCGCAGTTTCCTGATCCCGTTCGCCTGCTTCTGCCTGCTGTCGACGCTCTACAGCGAAGCCACTGCTGCAGATCGGCCAAACATTCTGCTGATTTACGCCGACGATCAGTCCACGCGAACAGTCGGCTGCTATCCGGGCTCATGGCCCTGGGTAAAAACTCCACACATAGATCACCTTGCGGAGCAGGGGATCCGATTCTCACATTGCTATCTCGGGTCATGGTGCATGCCATCCCGAGCGACACTGCTGACAGGTCGCCTGCCGCATGGTATCCAGTCGATGTCAATGAAGGGTACCTATCCCGGAAGCACATACGACCCGCAGCAGTGCCCGTTCTGGCCAAAGGTCTTTCGCGAGCACGGATATCAGACAGCGCAGATCGGAAAATGGCATACAGGAACCGATTCCGGATTCGGACGTGACTGGGATTATCAGGCCGTCTGGAATCGCCCGAAGAATCCGAAAGACGCCGGCAATTACTACCGGGATCAGATTGTCACGATCAACGGTGTGGACCAGAAGATCTCCGGCTATCCGACGGACAAATACACGGACTGGGCATGTGAGTACATCCGCGGAGAAAACCGTTTGCCGAAAAAGCCGTGGTACCTGTGGCTTTGTTACGGGGCCGTCCATGGTCCCTCGACACCGGCACCTCGTCATATCGGACACTATGCTGATGCTCCTGTCGAACAGGCGGTCGATATGTTTCCGCCTCGCACCGGAAAGCCGGAATACCTCAATCGGACGCAAGCATGGTTTCGCGACGAACAGGGCGAGATCTTTGCGGGCAAGTCTGGCGAACGCGTGCAGCCGACAACCGGCAACCCTGCACCGAAGACTTATGCAGACTGGGTGCGACAGGTAAACGAATGCGCGATTTCACTTGATGAGGGAGTCGGAAGAGTTCTGGCAGCACTCCGAGATTCCGGCCAGCTCGAAAACACTCTCGTGATCTACACCGCGGACCAGGGGTTCGCGATGGGAGAACATGGTTTCCGCGCGAAAGTTGCTCCTTACGATGCCAACTATTCTTCACCGCTGATTATCTCTCAGCCGGGAACAATTCCACAGGGAACCGTGTGTCGCACGCCTGCCGGTGGAGCTGACCTCGTGCAGACATTTTTTTCCAGAGCCGGAATCGAGCTCCCCTGGAAAATGCACGGACGTGACCTTTCGCCGTTCCTGTCAGATCCGCAGAAACTCGACCCCGATCACGTGCTGCTCTTCGAACACATGGGGCAGGCGTTCGGAACAGAAACCGACAAGATCCCGACGGATGACAGTATCTACCACAACGGTGTCCCTCGATGGATTGCGATCAGGAAAGGCCCCTGGAAGTACATTCGCACACTGATCGCCGGAGAGACCGAAGAGCTTTACCACATGGAGGATGATCCTGATGAACTGCAGAATCTCGCACTGCTTCCGGAACGACAGGAACTCCTGAGTGAACTTCGAGAAGCCGCAACGTCCGAACTTCGGCGAACACAAGCTGGTTTTGCAGATGAGATGCCGATCACGAGGCAGATGAGTGCGACGACAACACAGAGCAGGTAGTGCTTTGTCACACCTTGATTTCGGAGTTTGTCATTCCCGTCCTGTCATTTATACATAAGTATGCGTTGTTGATCCAAAGGCGGGCCATTTCCCTGCGAAATCGACCATACTGAAGAGTCCAATCCAGATGGGTTGAGGGCAGGGTGACGGATGAAGTCCTGGGTGTTCACATCGGCAGATGATCTCCGGCCTGAAAGGCCATTTGTTCCCATAGCCTGGCCTGAAGCGAAGCGGAGGGCCAGGTCATAGTGTCCCATCAAATTCATCATTGCGGACCAAAGGTCCGCCGTTTAGGGGTGAGTTCAACCTGATGCGGTCGCGGAATGAATCCGGTCAATGAACGAATCCATGCAGTGGGCGTGCGGGAATCTTTGACAATGTGAATGGCCAGGCCGTTGGCCCTCGTTGATCAATTGTGTGCGTTGCCCGGGCCGCCGCTTCGCTTCAGCCCGGGCTGGCAGAACCGCTGGGCCTTCGGCCCGAAGTCAAAGTCAGATGCTTCGAGAGAACCTGTTTGGCTGTTTCCTCGACAATCAACACGACACATTCTTCAGCAATTCGTGCTCACGTGGCCTTGCCATGAGGCTGGAGAATCGCTGCGGGAACCAAATGGGGGGAATATCAGAATACTTATGTATAAACGACAGATTCCCGCCTCCGCGGGAGTAACGAGCAACCCCTGAAGCATGGTTCGACAAGGCACGACAGTAATCTCAACGGATCATCGGAGTAATCTCATCCGAACCGAATGAAGGTCAGTTGTGGCGATGTGAACAGGAATCAGATCACTCAGACAGTGACCAGAATGTCTCTGTCGAGCAGAAGTAGTTCCGCGGAAATTCGGCGCTGCGGAATTCGAAAACACTGTTCGACGGCTTTCCGATAAAGCAGCATCTGCTCCGAATAAAGAGCAACTCGATTTCGCACCCACGTGGCCTCATCTCCGACACAACGATCAGTTTTGAAGTCCAGTATTCGTGCTGCCACGGGTGTCCTGTTCTGCGATGCAACAACAAGCCGGTCGATCGAACCCTGAACAACGTGTCCGTCAACCAGCATCAGAAACGGTCGTTCCCGATAGACGCGAATTTCAGCATGGCCAGCGGAAACTCCCTCGTGATCATCTCGCAATACGTCCGAGCCGACACCGTCTGCCTGAGAAAACACCGAGAGCGTTTTCGGCCGCAAGAGCATTTCCCGGAATTCTTCCAGCAGTCGGTCAATGTCGGCGTCCGGAACATAAAGAGATCGGCCGATGGCTCTCAGGGCAGCTGTATCAGGAATCGTACCGGAGTGAAGCCACTCAAGATTCTGAAACCAGGCATGAAGCAACGTTCCCCGAACTGCGGAACTCACGGAAACACGGCCCGAATCCGTGCCGACCGCTGCGGTGGATTTCTGTGATTTTGCCGACGGTCGTTCAGACGGTAACGGAATGATGCGAGTTTCATCATGATGTGACGGCGCGCGCCTGGGAAGTCCCCGTCTGCGACCATCATTCATTCGAGCCAGCACGACGCGATCAGGCACTCCCTGATCCGTCTTCGCTGCAGAGGCGACAGACAGCGTCGCTGTCATCTGCATGCTCGGCATATTGGAAAACCACTCAGGATTCCCGAATTCATACAGCTTCGCGTCCACTTGTCCTTCGTCATCATCATGATGAGTGTCAGCCTCATTCTGCTGATCGCCTGAAAGCGCAGCAAGCAGCAGTCCTCCTGGTGTCTTCGAAAAGCTTATTTTGCCTTTCTTGTCTGCTGGCGACGGAATAAACAGGTGAAGACTATGCCTCGCTCTTGTCACGGCGACATACAGTACGCAGAGACTTTCAACAACACTGCGACTGATTGTCTGAGCAAACGCTTCCCGCATGCCTTCCGGGAAAAGATGGTGAATCTCCTGACTGCACCAGACTGAAACGTGAGTGGGGTCTTCTTCCGGCCCTGGTCGCCTGACAGCAGCAGTGTTTGTTCTGACCAGCTGGCCGTCCAGTTCCGGAAGAACCACCACGTCAAACTCCAGCCCTTTGCTCTGATGAACTGTCATCACTTTCACACTGGCCACTTCCGACTTCATGAAACGACTGGATTCCAGCAGGCGAACAAAGTCAACGGGCAGAAGTGAAGGCATTTCATCAAATTCGAAACCGGCAACAACGATCTGTTCGAGCCGAAGTCGGTCCCGCGCGCTGCAGTGTTCCTTCACTTCGTTCAGCAGCCACTGCATCGTCCTTCCGTAGCCCAGATCAAACAGCTGTCCACGAAGTTCTGCGGACACTCGCATGGCCATTTCATCATTGTTCCATTCGGTCAGCCCGATCAGCGTACCAAACGGTGATAACGCAACGTGATATCTTGAAAGTCGGCATCCCGGGTAACAGAGAAACTGGAGCAGAGACATCAGCGCCAGAGCAGCCGGGCTGTCGACCGGCGGAGTACCGCCTTCTTCGCTGGCTGAAACATTCAGCAGACGAAGTTCATGGACAAGTGCTGCCACCGTCGCATTTCGGTAGCACAATACGCCGATCTCAGCTCCAGGAGTCTTCTGATGAAGGTCGCGGATCTGTTCTGCCGCCCATCGATTGCGAATCGTTTTCACTCTTTCGGTGTCGCCGTCCGCAGTCTTTGGAAATGTTCTCAGTTCGGCATAACCCGGCATCTCCGAGCGAACTGTGGTGTGCTCCGGAAACGACTCTGACCACTGACGAATCACATTCTCTTCCAGCTCCTTCAGATTGGGGTGTCGCGTCAGATTCCTGAAAATCCGATTGACGGTTTCGATCACGGGTGGCGATGAACGATAGCTGGTATCAAGTGAACGCAGCTGGATCCCGGAAACAGATTCCTCCACTACGTCGAGAATGGAAGCAACGCCCCCGCGCCAGCCGTAGATCGCCTGCTTCCCGTCTCCGACACAGAAGATGCTGCCTTTGTCGCCCCGGTCAAGAATATCCTGGACAAGTCGTTTCAGAACGCGCCACTGATCCGGCGATGTGTCCTGAAACTCATCAAGAAGCAGATGACGGATCGTCCCGTCCGTCCGAAAGCTCATGGTTTCCGCACTGGTGCTTTGTTCCGAACGAGCCAGAACTCGAGTCACATCAGAAAACTGCATCCAGCCGTTTTCCGCTCGAAGCTTCGAATACTCCCGGTCGTATCGCGAGATCAGTTCCCAGACGGCGTGTGTCTTTCTCGCGATGAGATCCGTCAGTTCTGCACACGCATGCCGATTGAGCACCTGATACGCCACCACAAGCCCATCCGAAAGCGGCTTTTTGAAATAGGTCATTTCTCCGATGAAGACATTCTTCGGGATGCCTTTGGTGATGAAATCATCCCACTGACCGGCCCGGAATTTCTTGACGTCCAACGGCAATGCTTTCGCAAAACGAGAATCGCTGATCTGATCGGACGACAGCAAAGCCGCGAGCGCCGATTCACGGTCTTCTTCAGAAACGCGTCGAACCTCCGGAAACTGATGCCACGCCTGCGATGTGGTCGTTTGAAAGAGTTCGTAGTAATCCTGAATGGTTTCGTGAATCAGATCCCGAACATTCCGCTTCGAACGTCCCTTCGCAAGCATCTGCATGAGCTGCTGAGCATCTTTCGAGACGTGCTCCGCCAGAAGTGCATCAATCGCTCGGGTCTGAAGTTCGTCGATGCGATGAGAATTGACGATGCTCCAGCCGGGTGGAAGACTCAGCTCAAAACTCAGACTTCGCGCGACGATCTGAAAAAAACTGTCCAGCGTGGAAACTCGAATTCGATGCAGATTCCTGGTGAGCTCAACCAGCAGCCTGAGAGATGCTTCTCTGGTGACAGAAGTATGTTCGAGTTCTGCCTGGAGCTTCTGACTGTTCTTTCGGGAGACGGCCGCATCGGCAAGTCTCAGAAGAACTCGAGACAGAATTTCGCCGGCGGCCTTACGAGTGAATGTGGTCGCGAGAATCGTTTCCGGCGAGTTTCCTGCAAACAACTGCTGCAGAAAATGCCCCGACAACTGAAACGTCTTTCCGCTTCCCGCCGACGCCCGAATCAATTGATGCATCTGTGCTCCTCACACACATCTCAGCAGACTGCGGTCAGCTCCGAGGAATCGCTGGCAGACGGTTCAGAAAATTGTCATTGTACCGAATAGTTTCCGCTCGATAAATCCTCGTCGAAAACGGTCCTGAAGCAAACCTGTCGAATGAATGAAAAGTTGCATGAGTGAACCACTGCAGACCAACAGCGCCGAACGTCGCTGGAAGCTGGCTGATTTCGGCACCATTGCCGGAGTGCCATGTCCGTGCGGCACAGCACGACGAGCATTTCAGGATGTTCCGGAGTTCCCAGGCACGATTCACGTTACAGAGATTTCCGAAGACGCGATTCTCCACTACCACCGCACTCTGACAGAAACCTACTTTTTTCTCGAATGTCAGCCCGATGCACGCATGGAACTCGACGGTGAAACCATCAGTGTTCACCCCGGTGTCTGCATTGTCATTCCTCCGGGCGTGCGTCATCGCGCTGTCGGACGGATGCGAGTGCTGATCGTTGTCCTCCCGAACTTTGACCCTTCCGATGAATGGTTCGACCAGTAAATGGTTCGACCAGAGTGCCTCCGCTGACCTGCCGGAAAATCCGGAACGATTGGCGAAAAAGCTTAAAGTCCGGTGATGACCGTTGCCCTCAGTGATTACCCCTTCGTAGGATGCCGATAACACAGACTGGCGGCAGGTTGTCCGACGGCCACAGGCATCGCCGATCAAATTTCCGGGGCACGAATCCCGGATGGAACACGGCAGACTTTTCCGGATTTGCATTCATGAGCAAAAAACAGCTGATTCTGACATCTCTGGTCGCTTCACTGCCCGCTTCCGCCCTCCTTTATGTGCTCGGAATGGCCGCGATGAATCACGGCAGCGGTGTGTTCGGCGGTCTTCGCTGGCTGCCATGGGGTATCGCCGCACTCTGCGGATCAGGAACAGCCGTTATTCCCGTTCTGATTGTCCTATTTCCTCGCATCGCAGGGATGGCTCCCGCAACCGTAGTTCCAGCCGCCGAAAAATCAAAAGTGGCAGACTCACCGTCGAAAGAGTCCGCCTCTGCTGTTTCTGACGAAGTCGAGAGTGACTCGCTGCCGGAAGTTTCCGACAGCGAAGACACCTACGACGACGAAATCGAATCCGTCGGCAGCGATACCGGCGAACAGTTGTTTGACGACGAAATTCTGGATGATGACAGCAGCAGTGATTTCGATCCGTTCGATGACGACGACGACAAACGCTGATTTCCGTCGTGTCGCCCCGACCGGTATGTGGCCCTGAAATGAAGACATGACAGATTCGCAGGAATGCTACCATCACCCGCGTCTGTGGGATCTGGCGTTTCAGGATGAGACTCTCCCGGAAGCGGACTTTGTTGACGCCGTCGCGAATCGGTATCTCGCGGGATCGAAACAGAGAATTCTTGAATGTGCCTGCGGTGGCGGACGTCAGACCGTTGAGCTGGCTCGGCGTGGCTACGATGTTGCAGCATTCGATCTGAATCCTCTTGCCGTCGACTACACTCAAAGGCGTCTGAAGCGTCTTCGTCTGAGTGCCAGTGTCTCGGTTGATGATCTGGTCAGCTTCGAGTATCCCCGGCAGTTCGATATCGCTCACTGCTTTGTGAATTCCTTCCGCCACCTGCAGACGGAAACTCAGGCGGTTCAGCATCTGAGATGCATCGCCAGGTCTCTTCGGCCCGAAGGAGTTTATCTTCTGGGATTCCATCTGCTTCCGCCCGATGCGGAAGAGTTTGACTGCGAGCGGTGGACCGTCTTTCATCGCGGCCTTCGGATCACGACGACCGTTCGCGTTCTGGAGTTCTCTCGCCGGAAACGACTCGAAAAAATTCGCTTCAGCCTGCGAGCACGCTCGGAGACTCAGGACGTCAAACTCCGGTCAGACCATCTTCTCAGAATTTATCGTGCCGATCAGTTTCGCTCGCTTCTCCGTCAGGTGCCGGAACTGGAGCTCGAAGGAGTTTACGATTTCTGTTACGACATCGATGAACCGCGACAGCTGGACGATGAGCTCGGAGACGCCGTGTTCGTTCTGCGAAATCGAACGCCGCGAAAATCAAGGCTATGATGTTCAGAAATCTCATGTGCCTCCTGTCTGTCAGAAAATCGCCTTCTGACAGACCGCTCGGGAAGCAGGATCATTTATACTCCCGGCCCTGCAGATCATTCCCCCGATCGGAATCATGAATGGACTCTCGACTGAAACTGACTCCCGGACCAGCCACTGACATGCCAGGAGACTTCCTGGGCGTCATCCATCAGGGCGACTGTGTGGAAACAATGTCGCGGCTTCCGGAGGGATCCGTTCATCTCGCCTTTGCCGATCCGCCGTTCAACATCGGGTACGATTACGACGAATACGATGATCGTCTTGAGAGCGAAACGTATCTCGAATGGTCTCGCACGTGGATTCAGCAGGTGCATCGAGTGCTGAGTCCCACGGGAGCTTTCTGGCTTGCGATCGGAGATGAATACGCAGCCGAACTGAAGATTGAGGCTCAGAAAATCGGATTTCACTGCCGCAGCTGGGTGGTCTGGTATTACACATTCGGCGTCAACTGCAAATTCAAGTTTACTCGGTCTCATGCACATCTGTTTCATTTTGTCAGAGACAAAAACCACTTTACATTCAATGCCGATGCAATCCGTGTCCCGTCGGCTCGCCAGCTGGTCTATGGAGACAAACGAGCCGACAGCAAGGGAAGGCTTCCTGACGACACATGGATTCTGCGCCCGCAGGATTGTCAGCAGGGTTTCAATCCCGAAGAGGACACCTGGTACTTTCCTCGGGTTGCGGGCACCTTCAAAGAACGAGCCGGATTCCATGGGTGTCAGATGCCGGAGCAGCTTCTCGCCAGAATCATCCGCGCCTGCTCCAACGAACACGATGTCGTTCTTGATCCGTTCTCCGGAAGCGCCACAACGCTCGCTGTCGCCAGAAAACTCAACCGGCGTTTTCTTGGCTGCGAACTCTCAGCGGAATATGCTGCTCAGGGAACAAAACGCCTGGAATCGATTCTCCCCGGCGATGCTCTGGTGGGCGCTCCGGAACCTCAGGTCAGCGCACCGCCGACACCTGATCAGCCGAAGGCACGCACTCGCACAGCGAGAAAGAAAAAATCCGTACCGGAACAGCGATCACTGCTTCCCGAATGATCATCCCGGTTCACCAGCGAAACTCACTCTCTGTGTATGTCGAGTTCTGCTGTGGTGCGGGTTCCGATACTTCTGTTGTGTCGGTCTCTCGCTCTCGCTGCAACTGCTCGTAAACTTCAAACCCGAGTGAAAGATAAAGCCTGACGGCAGGACCGTTCTCTGCGGTCACTTCCAGACAACTGTTCGTCATTCCGTGAAGACGAAATCCCCGAAGCGACTGCAGAAGAAGAGCTCGACCGATTCCAAGACCACGATGCTCCGGAATCACTCCTACATTCTGGATAGCCCCCGTTCCACTTCGTCGTGCGATTCCCTGAATCACAGCGCAATCAACCGAAGGAACCATGGAATCCGACGAGTGTTCTGACTGGTGAGTTACAAGCCACGTTGCGTCCGGGCAGAAATCCGGCTGCGACGCAATCTCCCTCATGAGTCTGCGGCAACCCTCCATCTGACTCAGGCAGGGGAAAATCTGACCATCCAGATCCCGACGAAACGAATTCCATTTGACCTGCGCGTGACGTTCCTGCAGCATCGAACGCCAGGGGACCCATCGGTATGATCGAGGCAGCTCCGGACACGGCAGACGAACGCGACGCAGATCGACTCGCATTCGATACCGAGTGTACAGCTCCGACATGTGAAGGGCCGTTGATCAGATGCAGCGAAATCGTCTGTTTCTCCGGTCGACTCGCTGTCGTCAACGACCGTGAAACTTCACTCACGACACTCTCCGGATGCCCCGAATCGATTCACTCCAGCTGACTGCTCAGTATGGAAGAGTTTCGGTCCGGAATCCCTCAACGATTCGGGCGGAAAACAGTGTAGCGACAAGAGTCATGCCGGGATGATCCGAAGTCTCGTGTTTTCTGGCCATTTCAGCCATTTTTCTGACCAAACACCGTGTTTGAATGATCCTGTGATCAGTAAACCACGACGAGTTGATTACCATCCCTTTTATAATGCCCGAGAATGATCGAGCCGGGTTTATCTCTGACGGATTCGGGAGTTTGATTTCAGGAGTTCGACGCAGTGACCATTGTGGTACTCGGATCACGTTCACCTCGGCGGCAGCAGATACTGACCAGCCTCCTGGGTGAAACTCGTCTGGAGATCCTTCCACCGAAGAATCCTGATGAGCTCACCTTTGATGACGTATCAGACGACTCAGCAATTGCCGCCCGACTTCAGCAGATCGTCCGGAATAAATCTCAGGATGTGCAGGACCAGGTTCTGAAGCGGACAGACGACGGAACCGAACGCGCTGTACTTTCAGCGGACACGATTGTCATTGCAACAGCGAACGATGGCCGTCGAATCGTGCTTGGTCAGCCGGACATAAAGCACTGGAAGAATCAGGTTCGAGAATGGTTTCAGAACTATCTGTCGGGAAAAACTCATCAGGTCTGGACTGCTCTACGGATCCACTTTCAAAACAGATCACTCGAAACCATCGTGCGTACGGAAGTCACGTTCTGTCACGTCACCAGCGCGATGCTCGACTGGTATCTGACAACTGAGGAATCTCTCGGCAAAGCTGGTGGCTATGCGGTTCAGGGGCACGCGGGTACCTTTGTGTCAGAAATTCGCGGAAGCCTGACCTGTGTCATTGGTCTGCCGGCGGTCGAAACAGCAGCTCTTCTTGATCAGGCCGGTATCTGCTGCTGGAAGGAGACCGACTGACAATGCCGACAGAAGTTACAGTTGTTCAGAGTCATCACCTGAATCCATCCGATTCATCCAATCCGGCGGGCGCTGCTGACCAATCGATTCGAATCGGCAACCGACTGCTTCCCAGCCGTTTCTTCCTCTCACCACTGGCCGGATACACTCACCTTGCTTTTCGCGTTGTTCTCCGCCGGCTCGGCGGACTGGGCCTCGCGACAACCGATCTGGTTCACGCGAGCATGCTCGTGTCAGATCACCGTCGCTCCCGAGAACTTGTTGAAACCTGCGACGAAGACCGTCCGCTGTCGGTGCAGATTTTTGGCGGAACGACAGAACACCTTGTCGCTGCAGCGGTCTGGCTGCAGGATCATGATTATCAGGGCGTCGACATCAACATGGGCTGCCCGATGGCCAAGATCAATGGATCGGGCGGCGGCGCAAGACTGATGTGTAACGTTCAGGGCGCCGCGGAAAGTGTCGCTCGAGTCATCGAGGCTGTTCGAATTCCGGTGACTGTCAAGATGCGTCTCGGATGGGACAGCAGCAGCCTGACCGCACCCGAACTGGCGGCAGAACTTGAAGAGATCGGAGTTGCAGCGGTCACCATTCACGGCAGGACAAGGGCTCAGGGCTTTCGAGGAAGTGTCAGTCGAGAAGGAATTCGCGAGGTTGTCCGGGCCGTCCGATCGATGCCCATTGTGGGAAATGGAGATGTCCGAACGGCCGAAGACGCACTGTCCATGATTCGAGAAACCGGATGCGCTGCCGTCGCAATCGGGCGAGGCGCGATGCTCGATCCCTGGATCTTCCGCCGAATTCAGACTCTGCAGTCGGGGCAGGGGACAGCGATAGATCCGACTCCTGATGAGCAGGTCGATTTTCTCCGCGATCACTTCGAGCTGATGACGCGGCAGCACGGTGACTACAGTTGCCGCCTGTTCCGAAAATTCGCCGCATGGTACGGCGCAAAACTTGGAATTCCGGAAGATCTTGAAGATCGACTCCGACGCTTCCAGTCACTGCAGGAATTCGATCAGCTCATTAAGGAGATTCGGCTGCGGCACGGGGAACGAATCAATCCTGTCGCTACGGCTCTCATCAAAGTTCCCAACGGCCCCGTGGAACACTGGTGAACCGCCGCATCTTGTCAGCCAGTCGAAGTTCACTCACGACATTCTGATGCAATCTGCTCGACGGCGTCTGCCACAAGATCCATCTGTTCAATGGTATTGAAGATCCCGGGACTCATTCGTACACAACCACCGCGCTGAGATGTCTCGAGGACCTCATGCGTCAGCGGGGCACAGTGAATTCCTCCGCGGCACTGAATATCAAAGGAACCATCCAGAATTGCAGTGACCTCGCGAGGGTCGAGCGAGCCCACATTGAAGGCCACAATGGCGGTGCGCAGACTCAGGTCAGCATTCGGGAGGTTCGCTCCCGATGGCAGAATCCCCGCATCCGGCATTCCGGCATACAGAGTCACACCGGGAATCTTCGCCAGGCGGTCACTCAGACGACGACTGAGCAGACAGGATGTGAGATGGACTTTCTCGACAGACTCGTCGAGCAGATACGCAGTCGATGCTTTCAGGCCGGCGATCCCAGGCAAGTTCGGACTGCCACTTTCGAATCGGTTCGGCATCTCGGACGGCTGCTCCAGGAGATGACTCTGAGATCCAGTGCCTCCGCATCTTGTCGGCTGTACCAGATGCTCCAGTCCCGGTCGAATATAAAGGATGCCCGTGCCCGGTGGTCCCAGCAGACCTTTGTGACCGGAAGCAGCTGCAAAATCCGGATTCATCCTTCGAAGACTGATCGGAAAATGTCCGGCCGTCTGAGCCATATCGGCCAGCACGTACGTCCCGAACTGGTGGCAGAGATCACAAAGCTCCGCGAGCGGCTGAACAACGCCGGTCACGTTCGACGCATGACTCACGACGAAAAGTCGCGCCGGATGCGCCTGAAGCATTCGCCTCAGCTCAGGCACATCAAGCAGACCAGTATGCGGATCGAATCCAGTCAGCCGAATGCTGACATCGTGATGCTTTCGGAGTGATTCAAGCGGCCGGAGAACGGAGTTGTGTTCCATCTTCGTGGTGATGATGGAATCCCCGGGCCGCACAAATCCATTCAGCAGAAGATTCAGACTGTCCGTGCAGCTGTAGGTAAGGCAGATGCTTTCGGCCGAAGGCGCTTCCAGCAGTCTCGCAAGCTGACGCCGACAATCGCGAACAATCTCGTCGGAATCGCCACCAGCTCGGTAGTTGCTTCTGCCATGAGGAGCCCCGATCAGCCGCAGCCACCGATCCGAGGCAGCATAAACCGCTTCCGGTTTTGGAAAACTTGTCGCGGCATTATCGAGGTACATCATCGCAGATCAGTTTGATTGACAGACCAGCACACGGGCCTTCATTCCTGCCCGGGGAGCCACAGATTACCGCCTCCGGACGGTTCTGCTGAACTGCCGGGTGTCCAGACCGAGGAAGCCGCATCGGCCCCCACTCCCACCGGCAACTCCAGTTCGGCCAGCAGATGCTCGCACCCGGACTCTTTCAGCTGGTCTCCGATGATCTCTGCAATATCCGGCAGTTTGGAAATGTAACGGTCACGAATCCGATGCAGAACAGTGATGAGCTCCGGATCCTTCGGATCATCAAGTCGCAGAGAGAGTTCTCGAATTTCGACTTCCAGAATCTCTCGAAAACTCTGTTTGCTTTCTGCCGCAAGTTCGCGTGCCTTTGCAAGGCACTCCGTCATCCGCGTCAGATCATTCTCTGTTCGTGCAAGCATGGCTCGCATCAGACAAGCTCGTACAGACCCGAACTTACGAAGACCTTCCGGACGTGCGATCAATTCATCGAGAGCCGCTCGAACTCCCGAAAGAAGACCGATCATGGACGTTCGGTTGCTGTACTCTGCCAATCGCTGATCATCCAGCTTTCGAGGATCGATTCGACGGAGCTCAAAGACCGACAGTGCAGAGCAGTGCCGATCTGCCCCTGGAATCAATTCCGACGGTTCCGGTATTCCCAGCTCCCTGCGAACAGCAACACCATCAACCTGCCGTTCGAACAGCGGTGCGACTGCCTCCAGAACATGAATCACCGCAGTGAGTACTCGCTTCTGGGCCGGATTCTTTGCAGCCTCTCGCGGCGACTTACCGCCAAGAGCAAAAAGCGGTCTGTTCAGCCAGTTCTCCACCATTTCGGCTGAGATGGCCTGATTCAGAATTCGAAACTCACTGCGACACAATTCATCCGGACGAAAGATTCGACAATCAAACTCTCGATAATCCTTCGGATTCCGAATGGCAGGGCTTCGTTGATTCTCTTTGGCGTCCGACGGAAGAGACGTATTCAGCAGATCGCCGAGGACGCTCCGAATTTTTGCAAGCGCGGATTCTTCCTGATCTTCACAGACCATCACGGACAGGAACGGCGACTGAACCCCTCCGACAGCGGCTTCCGATGAGTCAACAACGTCATAAACATCGATCTCCGCAACAGCCTCTTTCAGAGAGCCTGCAGACCTGAGTTTCGAATCGAAGAGAAGATCAAAGAGAGCAGCGCGTCGCGTTCCCGGCAGAGCCTCCTGATTGTTGTCGTCTGATTCGCTCTCAGGGTCAGGGTAACGATGGAACTGATCGCTGTTCTCAAGCCGAGTCATCAGCTCAGAAAGCGATCGGACCGGCAGATTCACTCGAACCACCTGGTACTGATTCTCTGGAAGGTCAAGCTCAAGGAGCTGTGCCAGCGCCTCGATCTCTGCGGCCTTCTCCTGATCTTCGATGAGCTCAGATGCTCGGTGCAGCAGCGGGATTGCGTCCTGCGAACGACCATCCCAGAGACGACAGAGCGCGCAATTATAGAAAATCTCGCCGTTATCCGAGTTTGTTTCGCTCAGTCTGGAGTAAATGATTGCCGCAGGTTCCCAGCAGCCGATGGCGCTGAGCTTTTTCGCGCGCTGATCCTGCTGCATCGCTTCAACACTGCCGTTGACAGGCATCAGTTCATAGCGAGTGCGAAGTGGTGCCGCGAGTTCTGAATCTGATTCGAGGATCGCGAGGGAGGTCATGAAGTGGCGAACGCGTTCGCTGTTTGTTGCAAGCCGCGACGCCAGAGCAAAATGCTCGTAAGCACCAATCGTCTGCCGCCGACTTGTCAGGTACACAGCAATCGAACCGGCAATCTCAGCCACGTCGCCGGAATACTGCCGACTGGACAACTGAAAGGCTCGATGCACGATCCGACGAGATGCCTCGAATCCGTCTTCCGCAAGGCTCAGCCGAGCACTCCAGATGAGCCCGCGCGGATGGTCCGGAAAACGCTTCAGAAAATTGACGAGCAGTTCCCTCGCCTCCGCGTGCTTGCCGAGCTGAACATAAAGCGACGTCAGTTCTTCGACCAGTACTTCCCGGTTCGGGTGCTTTCGCAGCAGATCTGCAAGAAGCTTCTCTGCGGCATCCGGCTGATTTTCGCGAAGTCGCGAAACCTTCAACATGTCTGGCAGAATATCTCCGCAGCAGAATTTCAATTTCTTTCCGCTGCCGCATGGGCACGTCATGTAAGGATCCGCAGTCATTCAAGTCACCTGTATTTCTGCTGTGTGATAATACAGCCAGCCGTTCCGGCTGCTGTGAAGTTGTTTCTTTGAATATCGGGGCCAAAAGTTGCCCGATCTGAAAATCCTATAACATCATGGCTGTCACCAACCTTGTCAGTCATCACGAACATCCCGTGATGCGCAGAACCAGACGCACCGAAGCCCCGATCGGCCACTCAGCACCCTTTCTGCCCATGCAGTTTTCCTGAATACTCCGCACAGATTTACAAGAAGTTGACACCCGATTTCAGAAATTGTCCAGTCACTTTTCTGTTCATTCCCGCAAGCCTCCTGGCCGACGACTGCTCGAAACCGTATGCAGTTTCCTGTGATCCACGCAGCAGATCAGCCGAAACACCAGAAAACATTCAGCTCCGGAAAACCGTCTCAGGCTCGGGAGCCGAAAAGCTTAACAAATCTGAGTGCCGACTCCTACAGACGCATGGAATCAAACAGTCACTCCAATCGGATTCTCCCAGGATGATCAGATTCTTTCTGAATTGCCATTCCAACCCCGTTTCCGGATATTTTATCCAGATCGGAGGTATTCTGGTGGGATTCAGACCAATTGATTAAGAGGCTCTGGCAAAAACCGGGATAGACACACTTCTCCGCCAGAATGTGTGCGCTTTTTCAGCGTTGTCCGGGAGCCTGTCCCGGTTTTGTTAACCGTTCCAGGACCGTTTTGTCGATCCGCAACTCCACCAGGTCCACACAGAAACAATTGCTCACGAGATGATCTGATCCAGCCCTCTGCCGGCACGCTTCCGAAATCGTCCTCTACAAGTCAAATTCAGCAACACACCTGACTGCACAGAGAGTGCTCCCGATGACAACGCCAACGACGCATGAGTTCCTGAACTGTTCAGAGGGAATTTACGACACTCAGAATCTGCTGACGGGGTCGTCAGACTCGAGTTCGAAGGGTATTGCCGGGGCGACCGCGGAGAAGCCCCGCCGGGATTTCGCCAGCCGGTGTCAGTGGCAAATCGGTATGCAGAGACTATCTGGCGGTCTCTCCGATGGAGTCGACATCGTCAATCTGGATAACGGACGTCTGAAGCTGAAAATCATTCCGACACGCGGCATGGGAATCTGGAAGGGGGAGGTGGATGGAATCCCGCTGCAGTGGAACTCCCCTGTTCCACATCCAGTGCACCCCGGTTTTGTAGATCAAATGCGCCGGGGCGGACTTGGATGGCTGGACGGCTTCAACGAACTGATCTGCCGGTGCGGGCTTGGATGGAACGGCGCACCGGGGGATGACATCGTCCGCGACGTCAACGGCAATATTGTGTCTCAGCAGTTTCTTCCGCTTCACGGTCGAATCGCCAATCTCCCGGCTCATCGCGTTTACGCATCCACATCCAGTTCGTCACTTTCCGTCACCGGCATCGTTGAAGAAGGATGCCTGTTCGGTGGTCGAATGCAGCTCACATCGACCGTTTCGACTTCGCCTGGCAGTGCGTCGTTCAGTATCCGTGACGTCGTTCGAAATCTTGCAGGTTCACCGGCCGAGGTGGAACTGCTGTATCAC
>JBKDKA010000194.1:0-8546 GCA_046345315.1 Planctomyces sp. | reverse complement strand
ATCATCCGAACCGCGTCCCGACGGAACTCCTCCGTATATTTCTTATAAACCTTACCAGCGTTACCAACCGCCTTCTTCGTCATCGCTTGCGCTCCTTGTGGCCTCTACTCTACCACACTTTTCAAGCGCCTACTTCCTTTGGGAATTTCCAGTAGATGACTTCTGGCTGGCAGTCCATTCCGCCTGAAAACAAAAAAAGGAAAATAGAAAGTGACATTCTACTTTGCGTGATAAGTGAAATTTTCCCTTGGTCGATTCTCTGGTCAGGATAAAAACCACTAATCAGACGAATTGCACGAATGAATCCTGTCGCCGGGAGAAGTAAAAGGGGACATTCTGCTTTAATGATAAGTAGAATGTCCCATTTTGCGATTCCCCATTTTGCGATTCCCTTTTGCGATTCAATTCACTCGCTCACGCCGCGGATGCGGCGATAGCGCGTAGCCCCTGGCTTCAGCCTGGGGGGCATCACACAACACGAACAGGGCCGTGGATACGGCCCGAGCCGATCGTCGTGTCCCATCAGCAGCATAATGGCTTTCACCGTTTCACGGCGAGCGGTTTTGGGTTGATCGCATTCCCCACGCTGAAGCGTGGGGCTACGCGCTGGGCTCGCTCCGCGAGCGATTTCGCATATCAGCCCCGCCGCATCGTAACCCACACAATTCACTCGCCCACGCCGCGGATGCGGCGATAGCGCGTAGCCCCTGGCTTCAGCCTGGGGGGCCTTTCTAGTTTCTTTGATCAGCACCTTGCCCCTTCTCGCGATTATCCCGTGAGTCAATTCTGAAACGATAGACCGGCGGGAAGCTATTTCTGATTCTGTGCGGGGGCTGGATCGGGGGTGCTCAACTCGCGAATCATCTGAAAATCCGGTTCGCGGCCTGTTTCCCGGACCGTGAAGTAATTGAACAGCATCAGCCCGTCGACGCCGTCTTTCCATAACTGTCGGGCCAGTCGCCGATATGTGTCTGTGTCCGTGACTTCGATGGATGCATACAGTGGCATGGTCGTCGGGAGGGCCGCGCGATATTCGGAAACTGGAAGTGGGAAGTCGTTTCGAAGGTAGTGAGAAATCGTGATGAAATCGATCAAGCCATTTTTCGCCCAGTCGAGCGGATCGAGGCCGATTTTCAGGTTCTGTTCCGGTTTCGCCATCACGCGAGCAGACAGCAGGAATGGCCTTCCGCGTCGGCGGCCGATTTCCTGTGTCAGGGATCGGACGGAACTGACCCAGGCCGTCATTGTCGCCACGTGAGACGATTCATCACCCACGGGGAAGTAGATCGGAAAACGCTGAAAGTCGAGATCAAGCCCGTCCGGATCGTATCGTTCGCAGAGTTCGCGAATCTCCGACAGTCTCATGTCGCGTACCTCAGGTAAAGCAAAGTTGAAGCCGCCAGGAAGCCAGGTGGCGACGACGGGGCTCGTGTCGGGGCCAAGAATCTCGTGATGGATGGCTCCCAGTTTCGATCCGGGTTTGCCGATCCACCATTCGGGATGAGCTCTCCACGTTCGCGAGATGAGCAGCTTCACTGGATAGGTTTCCGGTGTGTCGACACAGTGACACTCGTTCAGTCGGAACGTAATGAACGTTTCGAGTCTGCGTTCTCGAGATCGGTCAAGGACGAGTTTCAGGGGATCGTGCCCCGCAGCAACCAATGCTCGCAGATTCACGACGGCACGTTCCAGAGTTGCCGCATTCGTCCTCGCGATCTGTTCGATCTGCAGATTCTCTTCAGGAGTCGCCGCGGTGCCGATCATCTCCCCGGCACTCGTGGGGTAGTTTGTGAGCATTCCGTAATTGGGGCACATGAACAGCGTTGTAACACCCGTGCCGACCAGCTCATCAACATATTTGTGGAGATCCACCGGCTTCATTGGAGGAACGACATACAGGAACATGTTGTCGGCATCGGAGTTGTATATCACCCTCCGAGGCAGCGACGTGTTCTCGCCAGCTGGCGCGTTGGCAGGTCCCAGGAGCAAAAGAGGAAGGAGCAGCGATCCCGCGATCCAGGGTCCGAAGAACAGTCTGAAATCCATCCGGAAAGGATCTGCCTGACGCATGCCTGATACCCCTCTGAGAATCGAAAACTTCCCAGTCGCATTTCATCGGGTCGATTTCCGCTTGTCAATTTCGACGGGTAAAGATGGTAAAGCGAAGACGTCGCTCCTTCGGAGCTTTTGGTCGTGATTTCATCAGTATCCTCGGGCTGAAGCCCGAGGCTATCATGACGCGGCTGCTCCGCAGCCCATTGCAAACGCGGATACTGGAGTTCTCGATTGAGGGTAACTGGTGGTGCTGGGGCCGTCCCCGCATCAAGGACGGCACGGTTACGGTGAAGACGTTGCTCCTCCGGAGCTTTCGGTTCTTATTCCATCAATAGCCTCGGGCTGAAGCCCGAGGCTATCATGACGCGGCTGCTCCGCAGCCAATTGCATGCCCGGCTCCGGGGGTTCTCGTTTGAGGGTACCTGGTGGTGCTGGGGCCGTCCTCGCATCCAGGACGGCACGGTTACGGTGAAGACGTTGCTCCTCCGGAGCTTTCGGTCGTGATTCCATCGACATCCTCGGGCTGAAGCCCGAGGCTATCATGACGCGGCTGCTCCGCAGCCAATTGCAAACCCTGTACTCGGGCTATCGATCGAGGGGGGGCTGGTGGTGCTGGGGCCGTCCTCCGTCTGTTCTTCATGGCCGGCTGATCAGGGGGCAGCTTCGACTGTCACATGCAGGGGTGTTACCATACTTTGCGGGCTGGTCACTGCTGTTACCTGAACCGGCTGGCCAACCAGATGGAAATAGGCCGTCAGTTCCCGACATTTGGCGGACAGCCGGATGTGCCCGTCGCCGTTAAGCTGAATCTGAGGATCATCCAGAGAGCTGCAGTCTGCGATTCCGAATGCAGCTACTCGCTGCCGGTCGGCGAAGTGTCCGCATCCGTCAAACTGACTGGAAGTCGCAAAAAGCAACGGGGGACGTCCCGGTTTTGAAGTCACCACTCGCCAGAGAACAGAATCCTTTCGGAGCTCCACGGCATCCTGTCGTTCATGAAGTGTTCCGTAGAGCCAACTGCCCATGCCCAGATCCCACAGCAGCGGATCGGAGGTCAGGTTCAGATGCCCATCAACGGAGACGACGTCCGTCGATTCAGATCGCTGAGTCAGCTTCACCCACGACTTACTGCTCACATATTCGAGACGAACATCTCCGAGTTCAATCGTTGCATTAAAGGGGCCGCGTTTGATGATCTTTGCGTCAGAAGCCTTCACTGACGTCGTCACGCCGTCTTTGCCAAGAAACTCGTCGCTGCCATAGGTAATTGATGCAAGCAGCGGCCTGCCATCTCGCCGAATCTGATGCTGCATCGACGAAGATGTGACGAGGATCGAATCATCGGTTTCCCTGACTTCGATTCCTTTCGGAATTGGATTCTGTGGACCAACGCCCGGTTCAACTCGAAACGATTGACTCTCCTGTGGGCCGATTCCGGTTGTAAAGTCAATCTCGCATTTGCGAACTGATCCGTCGTTCCATTGCGAGAACGCGGTAAACTGCGCGGCGACTTCGGTGTTGTCGGAGTTGAGAAGTCGAACCTTGTCGATCGCTCCGACTTCGCCCTGTCGAAACTCGACCGATGCAGAAACGGGGTAACCAAACCTTCGGAGCCAGGCGGTCTCAGTGACTGACACGTTCTGCGAAAACCCGGCATCAGCAAGACTCAGCAGCAGAATCACCGTCGCCGTCCGGAATACGCGTCCTGAGACCGTTCGAAATTCAATGAGCCCGAAGGTTGACCGTCTCAGCATGATTGTGATCCGTTCTTTCTTTCCCGGGGAACGCGGTCCCCATCAACGCCGTCATTGGAAAAAACGCTGGATCATCAGACGGGAAGATGTCAAACATCCTGTCGTTTTGGTCTGCCTCGCGGGCGGAGAGATGACTCCAGTCCCAGAGTTGCTGCGGTCTTTTTCTGCCAGGGAGTCTCTCCAAACGGTGTACCTCGAGCAACGCTGCTCCGAAGAGCCTTGAGTTCGGCTTCTGTTTCGACGCCATTGACATGGCGTGTCCACTGAGTGGGCTTCTGAATCGGGCCGTCGCAGAGCAATCCATCGGGGCCGCTGCGGGCAGTCGGTTTGAGGCTGGACCACTCCCAGTCCTGACTCCGCTGCACCATTTCTGCTCGCAGCGGATTTCGTTCGACGTACCGAAGCACGGTCAGATAATGATCGTCGGTTTGAACCGGAAAGGCTTTGAACCGGCCCTGCCAGACGTGCCCACTGCTCTGGTAGTGGCGATGATAGCGTCGAACGTGTGACGTCATGAGCCACTGCATCCAGCGACTGAGATCGCCATCTTCGTGCGGCCACAACATCAGGTGGAAGTGGTTTGTCATCAGACAGAACCCGGTCAGCCGCATCGGCACTTTTTCGTTCGCTTCCCGCATCAGGTCCACAAATGCGGCAAAGTCATCATCTTTGTGGAAGACGTCAGTGCGGCCATTGCCCCGGTTCAGGACATGGTAAACAAAACCACCTCGGGATGCTCGCGATGTTCTAGGCATTGCCGCACGTTAAAAAAGGGCACTTGCCTTGTAAAGTAGAATGTCCCCTTTTCTGGGAGATGCTGATTGAATCGCCCTGCGTTTTGGGTAGAATCGCATTTCAAACCGGTTTTGAAATCATCTGTACGCTGTTACTTTTAAGTCCAGACGACCGCCATTGATCGAATCCCCCGCCCGAACGCCTTTCTTTCCTCACGTTTTTCCCTGAACTGAAGCCCTGATTTCCGGAATTACGAACCGGAGAATTCGCCGGAACGTCGATTTTTTCGGTCACCTCCGCGACGCAGCACGATTGTGCGCGTAGAATGGAGAGGGCCGCAGTGAATCCCGGAAGTTTGCGGAGCCCATCCGAAACAGGAATCCATGATGAATCTGTCTGATCTGACAAACGTACTCGCCATCGGCATGCCCGGGCTGAGTGAGATGGTGATTGTGCTCGTCGTGGTTCTGTTGCTTTTTGGCAATCGGCTTCCTGGGGCGATGAAGTCACTCGGTCAGAGTTTTACCGCGTTCAAAAAGGGGATTAAGGAAGGCGAAGACGATCAGGGTGATGATCGGAACATCGGGCAGAAGTGATTTCCGGATGTCGCGGTGCCGGAGTTTCGAAATCTTCTGAATCTGATCCTTCGATCATCATCATTGACTCATCTCGGCTGGTCATCAGAAAATCATCTGATGACGGAATGTCGTGAGATTCCCATACAGAGATCTTGTCTTTAGAGGCATTTGTCATGTCTGCATCAATACTGTTTACGGATTCGAACTGTCTGACTTCGACGGTTGCTGCATCCATTGATTGCTCATGCCTGCATACGTTCGACTATTCTGCAGTTCTGAACGGACTGATCGATCCGCGCGCAGCATTCCTTCCTGCCTTCATCGGTAGTCCCGGTCCTGCAGAGATGCTGATCGTGGGAGTTGTTGCGCTTCTGCTCTTCGGAAAGCGCCTACCGGAGGTCGCTCGAAATCTTGGCAAAGGCTTCTCCGAATTCAAGAAGGGAATGAGCGGTTTTCAGGAGGAGATTCGATCGGCATCGCGAGATGCTGACCGAAAAATCTCCTACGACAATCAGCCTTCTTCCGCCAACAAAACGACGACTACGACAGCCGAACGTCCTGCCCCGGCACCGGAATCGGTTCAGGCGGATGACGAATTCGCAGCGCCAAAGTTCAATGCCGATTAGAGCTTAGAGCATTGTCTGCATATCGGCAGTGAATTCCGGCCTGAAGGGCCATTCGTTCCCATAGCCTGGCCTGAAGTGAAGCGGCGGGCCAGGTCATGGTGTCCAATCATATTCGCGATTGCGGACCGAAGCTCCAGCCGTTCGAGGGTGAGTTCAACCTGAAGCGGTCGTGGGATGAGTCCGGTTGGTCAACGAATCCATGTTGTGGGCGTTTGGGAATTTCTGACAATGCGAACGGCCGGGCCGTTGGCCCTCAATGATCGATTGCGTACATTACCCGGGCCGCCGCTTCGCTTGAGCCCGGGCTGGCTGAATGGCTGGGCCTTCGGCCCGAAGTCATAATCCACTTGAAATAGCGAGTGGTGTTCAGAACACTGATCCGGGAATGGCTGGATTCCCGCCTGCGCGGGAATGACGACTTCCAGATCCCAACCGCTGAATCATCGGTTGGGTAGCGCATCGTCAGTCATGGAATGTTGGAAGACAAAATCTGGTTCATGTGTGCCAGTGTTGTTGGCTGGAAAACACTGGCAAAGCCAGTGGCAAACATCTTTCAATCTTTGACAGAGCACCGGGGAACTCATCATTCCGGGATCAGTCGTGCGGTCTGAAAGATTTCGGGAATGATTTCTCGGGGTTGAACGGCGATTTCAACGGTGTCACCAATCTGAAGTTCAAGAGCATCGCCGGATAGCTCCATTGCTGCACAATGCCGATCAGTGCTTGTGATCACAGCGCCTTCCGGTTTCACTACTCGAAGGCTGCTCGCAAATCCTTCCGTCATCGCAAAATGCCCGTTCACGATCGCTCGAACCAGTGCCGGCCGGGAGACAACCTGCGTTCTGACTCGAATCGCGTTTCCCATCGGCTCGCAATTGTCTCCATAGATGATGCTGCCTGCCACGACGTCTGTCAGCGCCGACCGCTCAACCATTCTTCTGACACTGGCTGACCGGCCTCCGCAGATCAGGGGGCATTGAATACCGCTCTTTTGCAGCAATTGTCCAGAGTACCTCAGCACCTGCTCGATGTTCTGGATGGCTTCCTCCTGCGAAGCCGGATCTGAAATCAGCATCGCATGTCGATCATCAGTCAGAAGTCCGGAAAGACGCAGTCCCGGAAGTCTGTCGACCGCCTGCCCTAGCCGACAGGTGTCGTGCCCCGGACGGACGCCTGGTCCCTGACCTCCTGAGTCAACAAGCAGCAGTACCGACAATTCCATCTGCTGACGACATGCGGCTGCTGAGTAGAGTTCTGCGTGACGATAATGATCTATCGTCACTATTACCGGGCCGGTCCGATTCAGCTCAACGACTTCCGATGCCGCATCCTGAGAATCCGGAAACTGAGTCAGCAACAGCGGAAAGAATGACGGCGTCAGCAGACTGATTTCTTGAGCGGCAGCAAGGGAATCACAGGTGAGACCTGTGATTCCCGATTCCGCAAGGATGCGGATGATCTCAAGGGGAGTTCTCTCGGTCACCCGAGGTCGCCAGCGATGTAACGTCGACAGCACGGAGTGCCGCATTCGAAATGAATTCTGCCGCACCGCCGCGAGCGAGATTTCACATTGTGCAGTCACGGTGACGCCTTCGTTGCTGTTCGGCGAAGGTCCGCGGCAAACTGAGCTCGCTCGGATCCTCCCCAATCCGGATACAGAGCCTCGACCACCTCCAGGATTCTGACGCATCTGTCGCGATCGCCGCCAGCCAAAGCCAGTCTGGCTGACTGGATGGAAGATTCCAGCCAGAGTTCGCTGCCCTGCGGACTGCGTTTCACTGTACTTCGCCAGAACTGCAGTTCCGCGGAGCTCGGCTTTGCCGTCGATGTCCGTGCGATGGATGTCTTTTCTGCAAGAACTGCTGCGATCTCAGTGAGTTCCGATTCTGAGAGAGGTTCCTTGATGAGCTGAAGCAGGAGTGTTTCAGTCAGGTTTCTGTTTCCCGTTCGTTGTCCAACCGTACGGCAGATCCTGAGTAACTCCGTTCTCTCTGAGACGGTTCCCTTCTCAGCAATCAGAGGCTCCATCGACTTTGCAAGCCACGTTGCAAGGATGACGTCTTCCGGTTTCATCGTCAGCATTCGAAGACAGTGGTCAAAGAACTTCGCTGTCCGGATCGTTGCGAGCTCGGATCCTGTTTCATGTTCCTGGAACTCTTTCTGAAGTGTTTCCACCTGAGTTCCGGATCGCAGCTGCACGATTGCACTGAGATAGAACTGCCGAAGATTTGTCGGTTTTCCGGAGACAGACCGGATTGATGCCAGTTCTGAGCTCAGCTGTTTCCAGTCAGCTTCAGTGCCTGATGTTCCTGCGGTGATGAGCCGGAGTTCGATCGAATCGTATCGCAGCTGGGTGACTGATTCAGAGTGTTTCTTTTGAAGAGCATCAGAAGTAATCATCTCGTAACGACTGAAAAACTGGCCTGTCAGTTCCTGCAGTTGTTCAACGGTGAGTGACTGCGAATCGACAGCGATGTCAGTAGCCAGATTCGGCGATGATTCTTTCGGACTTTCGAGCGAGCGTGCAGCTCCGATGATTCTGTGAGGTTGCTCCAGCGTTTTCTCTAAATGAGCCACGAGCGTTTCGGCGGCGAGACAAAGATGTCGGATTCGATCATCGGACTGAGATTGATCCCAGGCGGCAAGACTTTCTGCGATCACATCAGCATGCTTCATTGATTGACTGAGTCGAAGTTTCCAGTCGGTGATCTGTTTGCTGGTCGGTTGGTCGTGATAGCGCTGAAGATGGCGTTCCAGCGCCGATTCATAGGTGACTTTTCCGTTCGAAGCGGGTTCAG
>JBKDKA010000193.1:0-3674 GCA_046345315.1 Planctomyces sp. | reverse complement strand
TCTCAATCACCAAAGCGGGATTCACAACTCCGGTTCGATTCGCTCGAAACTTTGTTTTTTGTCAAACATCGATTCCGGGTTCGCCATTCCCGCCTGCGCCGGAATGACACGAAACCCCTGCACTAAATTCTGACCAAGCATCAGAAAAGATCTCTGACTACCCGCACACTCAACAACTGAACAGAACGCACACAGCGCGCCAAATCGCACATAGCAGTGTGCAGAATCAGTAAAAGAATCACCGCTCGGGCGTTGATTGTTTCAGGACGCTCCAGCAAAACCGGGACGGGCACCCATGCGATCAGAGAATTCGTGGGAAAATTCCTGTCCGACGGGAGCCAGTTCCGGTTCTGAAACCAAATCTAATGGCTGACAGTGCGAAATGCGTTCCGAACGACAGCCTGGGTTGGCAGCAGAATCGAAATCTGCGAGCCTTTTCCGAGCTCACTGTCTGCGGAAATGCTGCCGGAATGCGACTCGATGATTCGTCGAGTGATCGCCATCCCGAGGCCCGTGCCACGCTGTTTGGTGGTGTAGAACGGATCAAAGATGTGTTCGACGGTCTCTGATGACATCCCACATCCGTCGTCCGCGACCTCGATTCTTCGCGCGTTCATTCCGTTCAAGGTGGTTTCGTGGCAGGTGACAGTCACTGATCCGCCATCGGGACAGGCGTAGATCGCATTTTCCAGCATGTTGCGAAAGACCTGTTCAATGCGATGAACGTCGACCTCACAGACGGCATCACTGTTTTCCGGTGACTCTGCAAGACGCAGATGTTTTGCCTGATGACTCGCCTGAAGATAATCCCACTGTTTTCGCCAGACGTTTGCAAGATCACAGGAGCGAACTTCGAGATGGATGGGTGCGGCGTAGCTTCTCACCTCTTCGTAGAGGCGATGCAGATCCTGAAGAGCTCCGGCAGCACGTTTTGCCAGATCCAGCTGTTCCGGCATTTCGGCGAGATCAAGTGAAAGCATATCGAGACACGCCTGAGCTCGCTGCAGAGCATTTCTGCTTTCGTGAGCCAGCCCGGTCATCATTTCACCGATCGCCGCCAGTCGTTCAGACTGCACGAGCTGCTGCTGGACCTGTTCAAGTTCAGAGAGATCGCGGACGACGCCGTTGAACATCCACTCGCCGTCGATCGAAAATTCGCTGACAGCAAGATGCGCCGGGAAGAGCGAACCATCGGCTCTGCGTGCGAGGACGCGGCGCCCGATTCCGATGATGGCAGCCTTTCGGGTCTTCAGATATCTGTCAAGATGCTGATCATGCTCCGAGTGATGCGGTTCAGGCATCAGCATGTTGACATTTTTTCCGATCAGGTCCTCCGGCCGATATCCGAACAAATGCGTCGTCGCGGGATTCACTCGCTGGATCAGCCCACGTGAATTGATCGTGATGACTGCATCCACTGCGGTTTCCACAACAGCCATGGACCAGGCCGGTGCAGATGGCAGTTCGGTTCCTTCCGGAAAGACTCCCGAATTGTGACTCATATTCTGTTACCCGCACACGTTCCTGACATCCGGACGGATGTTCAAAGTCGCTGGCATCCAGCTGGAAATTCCTGGCACGATTCGGCACACTTCGGCCGTTACAGGAGCAGGCTCGGTGAGTACAGAGCCCGATTAAAAACAATGGATGGGCCTCGATGCGACGGCTGGTGCAGATTCCTCTGCTGATAGCGGCCATGATGCTGATCGGAGCCGCATGCCTGCACTTCCTTACCGGAATGCGCCTGCTCGACGCACTGTATCACACTGTCATTCTGCTGACGACCGTTGGATACGAACATCCGAAACCGCTCACTGACTCTGTCAAGATCTTCATTGTCTCCTTTCTTGCGTGTGGTCTGGGCGTATTTTCTTACAGTTTTTTTCAGTTTGGTCAGATCCTCGTCAACTCGGATCTGCAGGCATTCCTGGAGCGACGCCGCATGGATTCCATGATCAGCCGGCTGAACGGCCACTACATCGTCTGCGGGTATGGTCGAATGGGGGCCACGATGTGTGAGTATCTCCATTCGAGAAACCAGAGTTTCGTGGTCATTGACACCAACCCGGATGTCTTTAATGAAGACTTTCAGCGACGGCAATGGTTGTTTGTCTGCGGTGACGGTTCACAGGACAGTGTCCTGCTGAGAGCCGGGGCTCAGAAGGCTCAGGGCCTGACCACTGTTCTGCCGACGGATCCGGATAATCTCTATGTGGTTCTTTCTGCGAGACTGCTCTGCCCGAAGCTCAAGATTGTTGCTCGAGCCGGAGACGAACGTGCCGCTCAGAAAATGATGCAGGCCGGAGCGACCCGAGTGATGAACCCGTTTTCTTCGGGAGCCATCCGAATGGCTCGATATATGTTATCACCGAGCATCGAGAACTTCGTCGAAGTGGCTGAGTCGCACGGCGTGGACTGGGAGATTGCTGACGTTCAGGTTCCGCAGGCGTCCAGTCTTGTGGGGCGAAAACTGAGTGAATCCGGACTCCGGGATTCGGGGATCATGCTGCTGGGTGTCTGCCGAGAAACCGGTGAGAAGTATTTTCCTCCCCCGGGTCATCTTGTCATCTCGCCGGGAGATCGCCTGTTTGCATTTGGAAATTCTGAAGGCGTCGGTGCGTTGTCGGCCCTGCTTGAACGAGTCCAGACATGAATGACGGAGACGAGCAACGGATTCGGAGTCGGTCATGTCGCTCGTGCTTTATCAACCCTGCATTTTGGGATCGTCATTCCTGAGCAGGCGGGAATCCAGTGCCCCGGTGTGGATTCCCGCCTGCGTGGGAAAGATAGAAGAGCCCTGTTTTCAGCTCTGACAATCCACTCGTGTTCCACTCCAACTTCTTCGTTCCATACCCTGAAATGAGTGAATCCTTATGGTCCGAGTTGATGACATTCCGAATCCGTCCACTGCACAGCTCGCTCAGCTGCCGCGACAGATGTCCTTCTATCCGTCAGTCAATGCATCGCCGAAGATGCTGACACCGGAACAGATCCGGCTTTATAACGAGCAGGGCTATCTGATGCCTTTCAATGGGCTTGAACCGGATGAGGCTCGCGAGATTCGCGCATTCTTCGACGGAGTTCTTGCAGCGTTCATCGAACTCGGAAGATCCAGCTACGCGATCAACACGGCTCATCTTCGGTTTGCTCGAATTTATCAGCTCGTTCAGCATCCGAGGATTCTGGATGCGGTATCCGATCTTCTCGGACCGAACGTCGTGTGCTGGGGATCTCACTTTTTCTGCAAGATGCCCCGTGACGGTAAACGAGTGCCCTGGCATCAGGACAGTACGTACTGGCCGCTGAGCCCCACGAAAACGGTCACAGTCTGGCTGGCAATCGATGATGCGGATCCGGAAAACGCCAACATGAAGTTCATTCCGCGATCACACCTGCATGGGCTCATTGATTACGACGTCACAAAGGATGCCGATACCGTGCTCGATCTGGCCGTCCAGAATCCGCACACTTACGGACAGGGCGAAGTCAATGTGCAGCTGCGCGCCGGTCAGTTTTCCATGCACTCGGATCTGCTGCTGCATGGCTCCGAAGCCAACCAGTCCGATCGACGCCGTTGTGGACTGACGATTCGATACGCGGCGGCGGACGTGACGACGTGGTACGACTGGCACAAAAAGGGTTTCGTCGTGCGGGGTGAAAACATCAACGGGCAC
>JBKDKA010000192.1:0-9378 GCA_046345315.1 Planctomyces sp. | reverse complement strand
GTCAGACACTGCTGCACTGGGCGGCAGAACAGGGAGCCTATGGCGTGGCCAGTTTTTTGCTGCAGCACGAGGCCGACATCAACTCGCGGCGAATTGATGGGATCACGCCGTTGCATCTGGCAGCTCGGAAAGGACACACGTACCTCGCGAACCTGTTCCTGAAGAACGGGGCGGATTTCGATGCCCGTGCCAATGGTGACCGGATTCCGCGAGATCTGGCGATCAGGGCCGGTCATCAGGACCTTGCGAAGATTCTTGAAGTCGCGGCCGAATATCGCGTGGATGGGTTTGCGGATGCGGAGGAACTCCGACAACAGCATCGGTCCTCATCAACGGAGCAAACTCCTGACTGAGTCGACACGCCACTCGAGAACGGCTGGCTCGCCGCCCTGTCACTGCTTGCGTCGGTAACCTGTTGACTGATTTTCGCTGCTCAGTCCGTCATGTTTTGTGTCATCGTGCCGTGATATCCGGCGCGCCAACGCGTCCAGATTGATGGACACAGTAAAGCCGCCGCCGTGCCCGTCCAGCAGAAAATCGGCTCCCCCGCCCTGAAGGGCGGTCCCCCCAATTTTCAGCTGGACTGGTGACGCTGCGCCACGGCTATGGCGGCTTTCAGTTCTGTGCCATCAGGACGCGATGGTCGCGGCCGGATTCAATTCACTCACAGGAGGAAACACACCATGACAAAACCTGACACCACGAAATACAGCTTCCAGCCGAAAAAGGTCATTGTCACCTACCTTGCGCTGTCGACACTGACATCTCCAGAGATGCTCGCTGCGATCGAACGTCACGCACGTGGTGACTGGGGCGATATCTCACCCGATGACGCGAATCTGAACCTGACGGCATTCCGCAGAAAGGATCGCACCATTTTCTCGGCCTACGGTCAGGGTGATCGCCGGTTCTTGATCATCACTGATGGTGACTTGTCAGAAACGACGGTCCTGCTTCCCGCTGATTACTAACTGAATCAGGTCAATTTCGATGACCCAGGTTGCGATCGACGCTCCTCAAGCGTTCGACGCATCTGGACTATCGCGGTCCTGATATCGACGGACTGAATGGCACCGCATTCATAAAACGCGATTCAATGGTCAATCTCTGCTGACCAGACCAGCGCCATTTCAGCTGATTCTGAATCCGTCGACGGCAGACTTTGTTCCAGCTGATCCATCAGATTTGTGAGATCTGTGGCGATGCGTTACAGCGCCTGGCGCAGCATGTTATCGCACTGAGAACCATCGCCACTTGTCATCCCTTTCTCCAGTCTCCACAGGATAATTCATCGGATTCAAGTTCCCCCAGGACACCGCTGGAACGTTTCCGGCCAGATCAGTAGCCGCTACGCTGGAATCAACTGACAACAACGGGATCCGCAATCGTCAGCTACAGCAGCCCGCAGGCGACATTTCGTACCGAGTGGTTGTCTTGATCGCTGTTCCGTGATCTTCGTCGGCCCGCCTGTCTGTCATGAGGCAACACCAGCAGCTGGACTGTGTCATTCGTCGGCGACTGGCGATCGAGCACCCTCGTCAGTGAGTCTTCCTGCCGTTTACTGCTGAAGCTTCGGGGTAACATCGCAATGACATGCTTCTGCTGTTTGGCCACCTGAATCCGCCGGGAACCCGGCAACTCCCGACCTGGTCCAGTTGTTCATCGTCGTTGCACGTCACGAACCTGTTAACAGTAATCCGGCTCTGAGGCGATTTTGCTGCCGAGCGGGTTGTGTGGAGGTCTGTCGCCGTTGACTCCTCGTGCCATGGTGTCCGGCGCGTCAACGCGTCCAGATTGATGGGCACAGTAAAGCCGCCGCCGTGCCCGTCCAGCAGAAAATCGGCTCCCCCGCCCTGAAGGGCGGTCCCCCCAATTTTCAGCTGGACTGGTGAAGCTACGCCACGGCTGGGGCGGCTTTCAGTTCTGTGCCATCAGGACGCGATGGTCGCGGCCGGAAACTTCAAAACAAGGAGACCACTATGTCAGACACCACAACAACCAATACCACCGCGGGCAAATCACCGAGCCATATTGCTTACCACGTCCGTGACCGCGAAGGGGGCAAAGGCTTCTGGACTCGAGTCGGAAGTGCCTGGGCTCATTCCGATGGGCAAGGCTTCAATATTCAGCTGGAAAGCATGCCGCTGGATGGTCGCATCACGCTTCGCGTCGTCAGCGACAAGAAGGAATAACTCACCGGGCGGAGTTTCGGCTCCGCCCATTCACCCCAACGAAAGGATTTTTCACTATGTCCATGCTATTGATTGTCACTCACACAAAATTCCCGCTCGGGCAGATCGTCATCACTCGAAACGCCGTGAGCACTCTCTCCGAAACCGCCGTCAATGATGGCCTGCGGCGTCACGCCAACGGTGACTGGGGCAGCATCTGCCCTGAGGATGCTGAGCTCAATGACAATGCTCTGATTCACGGTGACCGGCTGATGTCCGTATACGGGGATGGAGACGAACGTTTTTGGGTCATCACCGAATGGGACCGGTCCGTCACGACCGTTCTCATGCCGGAAGACTACTGAGGGAGGTGGCCATGACACAGACCGTAACCACCTTTGTTCGTCGCCGACTGAGAGATCTCCTCGATGAGGTGTTCAGTCACGGCGGCGAGACGACCCCCGAACAGATCGGTGATCTGCTGGAGAAACGCTTCTTTGAGCTGGTCGAGGATCTCGGCGAGCTCCAAAACCTGACCAGCAGTGAATCACCGCTGGACACAACCCCCATAACGCGCTAAACACGAAAGGATGGACACTATGACACGCACGATTTCCATCACACTGACACTCTCACTGAACATTCCGCTGAAGACCGACCGCGAGGAGTTCTACGACTCGCTTGAGAACCGAGTTCGAAACGGCTTCGGGGATCAGTTTTCGGATTCACAGGACAAACTAATCGTGATCTCGACTACGGATCCCGAGGGAGTACTCGAATCACACACGAATCTGAAGCCGGTGCTGTGGCCTCGGCATGAGGTCGCAGTTGTCTGGACGACTGAGGATGTCGAGGAACTCCGGCCGGACCTGACAGCTGACCAGTGCTGGAAAGTACTGCAGGAGTGCGAACGGACTCATGATGCCGGTGACGGCATCAACTGGCACGCAGTGGATGCCACGGCCGAAGCGATGTTCGGTCCGGAGCCGGAACCCGTTGAGGTGAAGCCATGACCGCCATCGACGAAATCCTCGATGACCTGTTCCACTCGTCTGCGTTTGCAGCATTCGTGGAACAGGCCTGTCTCTCCGGACACTGGCCCTGTCCGGAGAGCACTCGTCAGCTGGCGTATCGCCTGTACGAGGACGGGCTCGCGGTCAAGAATGGGCGAGCAACAAGCGACAATTGATCCTGATCCTTTGATGAGTTGCTGGCATGATGACCACCGTTCTGATCGGCTCGTGTCCAGATGATACGGAGATCCGATCGCGCGGAAGTGAGAAAAAACTCTCGCCCAATTCGCAGCGATACGTTAACATGACCTTCATGAGTACTGCCATCAACGCATCAGCCTTCAATCGCGGAATTGATCCGGTCGTCCGTTTCCTGACGGAAGATCAGGCGCGCGAAATTGTCTGTTACCGGGGAACTCCGGAGCTGCAACAGCGGATCCAGGAACTCGCGGAACGATGCAACGACGGCGACTTAACGCCTGATGACCGATCAGAATATGAAGCGTACGTCCAGGCAAACAAATTTGTCGCGATACTGCAGGCGAGAGCCAGGAAGCTTCTCTCGAAGTCAGATTCCTGATGAACGCTGCCATCAGACGGCACGTGAGACAACGTGCTCAGGATCGCTGCGAATACTGCGGACTGCGGCAGGAACACTCACCTCTGGCTGCCCTTCAGATTGAGCACATTACTCCGAGGAAGCACGGTGGCAGTGATGAACTTGAGAATCTCGCTCTGGCCTGCATCGACTGCAATCTTTCGAAGTCGAGTAACCTTTCAGGACTGGATCCCGAGACGGGTCTCTTAACTCCGTTGTTTCACCCGCGGCGAGACCTCTGGGAAGATCATTTCGAATTGAACGGCGTGTACATTGTTGGAAGAACAGCAGTCGGCAGAACGACGTTGCTTGTGTTGAACATGAATTCTGAATTTCAGTGCGAGCTGCGTGCCGCCATCGCAGAATCGTGAGTCCGCAGTCAGGATTCTCTCTTCGATGCAACAAAGCACCGTCATCGTCTACGGTCGCCGATGTGGACTCATGTCACATGAGTCAGTTGACCGACTGACAGAATGCCGCCGGCGCTGCCCTCCGAATGGTGCCTGAAGTTGTCCCGATCCGAGGCAGCTTCCGAAAGGTCGTTCGACCGAAGTTGATTTTTTCTGAGCGCATAGTTTCTTACAGACGTCTTCCCTTAGCACTGCTAAGGATCTGTTTTACGGTAAAACGCCGGAAACACGATTTTGCGACTCTGTGTTTCTGCGATTCTGCAGAGACACGATTTTCTGTGGTTACGACGGTACGGTTCTTTGGATTTACGACGATACGATTCGTCGTGAATTCAGCGATTGACGATCCGTGAAATCCGTGATACCCACAGAATCGCAATTCTGCAAAATCGTATTTCTGTGGAGGATTATGAAAGTTGGATTCCTGAATCAAAAAGGTGGTGTCGGCAAGACGACACTCGCCGTCAATGTTGCCGATGCCATGGCACGGCAGAACAAACGTGTGCTGCTGGTCGATGCGGATCCTCAGGGATCGGCTCTCGACTGGGCAGCCGCTCGGCGAGGCGACCCCATGTTCGCGGTCGCTGGTTTGCCGCGAGCTTCCATCCACAAGGAACTGCCGGCACTGGCTCGAGGCTACGATGTGGTGATCATCGATGGTCCGCCGCGAGTCTATGACGTCGCTCGGTCAGCCATCATGGCCAGCGATCTGGTGCTGATTCCCGTGCAGCCGTCGCCGTATGACGTATGGGCTGCCAAAGAGATTGTTGATCTGATTCATGAGGCTCGAGTCTATAAGCCGGACCTGAAAGCCGCATTTACGATTAATCGTAAAATCGTCAACACGGCTCTGGGGCGAGACGTGGCAGATGCTCTCAGTGATTACCCGCTTCCAGTGCTCCAGACAGCGGTCTGTCAGCGAGTGGTTCTCGCCGAATCGGCAGCTCAGGGCCAGACGGTGCTCGAAACGGCAGCCGAAAGTCCAGCAGCCGATGAGGTGCGACAACTGGTGAAAGAGATCCGGGAGATGATGTCATGAAGAAAATTGCATTCGGAGGTAAACCGATTCCACGGCCGGGGCAGGGGTCTCCGGACGACTGGGTTGCTGATCGGTCAATGATCCCGGCAGAACCGACCAAACGATTAACTATTGACGTTCCGCTGTCGTTGCATCAGAGAGTGAAGAGCCAGTGTGCGGTCCGAGGTGAAATCATGGCGGATGTGATTCGGGATCTGCTCGAAGAGCATTTCGCCGCGGAGCCATTGCCCGAACTGCCTCCGGCAACTGCAATTACGATTCTGTAATTTTCCGCAAATACGACGCATGATCAGTGAACCACCGATTTCCGATACTGACCACCACGCGGTGCAGAGCGACAGGGAAGGGGAGCGATTCTCGGCGACAGACCGCCTACTGGACGCCCGCGAAAAGATCCTGACCGGCAAACCGGATCGGAATGACTTTCTGCACACGGTGATGTGTCAAGTGGGCATGCCGCGTCGCAGAACTGAGGAAAGGACCTTCGAGCGTCATAGTGGCCATGTCAGCGTATTGTTGGAAGCTGGAAGGCTCTGGGATGGCCGGGAATGGCGAGAACTTCCATTGCCCTATGGAACCACTCCCCGTCTCGTCATGGTTCACGTCAGCTCCGAAGCGGTTCGAACACAATGTCGCACCGTGGACGTCGGCGACAGTATCCGTCAGTTTCTGCTTCGGCTGGGAATGGGCGACGGTGGAGGCCCTCGAGGCGGTTACACGGTATTTCGTCAGCAGATTGAAGCACTTGCTGCGTGTCGGCTGACGATCGGAATGCAGTCCGAGGGCCGAGTGGTCACGGTCGACGCCAAACCGATCAAACGCTTCGAAGCCTGGCTGAACCATGATGGGGCACAGCGAACGCTGTGGCCGGGAGTGCTGGAACTCTCCACTGAGTTCTTCGAAACCCTGACACATCATGCCGTCCCGCTCGACTACCGAGCTCTTGCCGCCCTTAGGCATTCATCTCTGGGCCTCGACCTCTATACATGGCTGGCCCATCGTTTGTGCCGGATCAATCGTCCTCAGGGAGTCCGACTGAGCTGGAACAACCTGCGAGTACAATTTGGGAAGGAATACAAATCCTCGAAGGATTTCAAACGGGAACTCCGCAACATGCTGAAACAGGTCTGCGCCGTATACCCCGAAGCCCGCATCAGCGAAGTTATCGGAGGCATTCATTTATACTATTCGCCGGCCCCATTGTCCCCAACCCGCATCAGCCTCTCCGGTATCGCGAGCAAACGCCCTGTGGACAACTGAGTGGACAGCTGACTTTATCCACGATGAATCACCCCCAACCGCTTCGATGAATCGCCCCCCTCTGCAGCCTCAACACCACGATGAATCACCCCCCCGTAAAACCTATAGAGTATTCCTATAGTTCTTTACCGGTAGTTGGTGGCGAAGATTCTGTGGGTAGGCGGCACCCACAAGAACGTGGCTCGTCAATAAATGCTTTTGACGAAAGCTGAAACCTCAGCATCCGAACGCCCGTAGCTCACGATCCGCACATTCAGACCGGTGTTCTCGAACAGCTGACAGGCACGTTGAAGGCTGTTCATGATCCATCGGCGGTCATTTCCAAATGCGCCACCACCGAGCAATGTCAAAAAGAGCGTCGATTTATCTGTCTTTTCGCGATTCAGCACTGCTACCCAGAATGTCGCCTCATAGGCGGCGTCCAGCACGATCTGAGCAAACGGTCCCCAGTCAGCGCGCGGATGACTGCAGTATGCAACCGGCAAGGCCGAGCAATACGCTTGAGTCACCGAGTGTTGAGCTTCGCCAGCAGTCACCTGCGTGTCCCATTGAATGCCGATCCGGATCTTTCCTCGTAAGTGCTCGATCTTAGAATCCGAGCAGCTCTTCAGATAATCACAAACTTCCTTCAGGCACCGGGAATCTGGCATCACATAGCCGTTGCGGTAAGCCCATGGATGCGGACACGCAGCGCGGATCGCTCTTTCAAATTCATCGAGACAGTTGATCTGAACACCGGAGGTCTGGCCAGTTTGCTCGCCAATCGGTACCAGATAGTTGCGGTAAATCGTTCCCGCACCAGCCGCGATGGCACATGCTGGTCCCTGAGTGTGATCAAATTCGTAGATCCCCACTCCCTGTTCCGGTGTGGCATTCGGGTGAACCATCTCCAGCAGGTTGAACTGCGACGCCACCTGAAACAAGGCGCCAGAGTTTCTCGAATCCGCATGAAGTCTTGAGACGTCTGCGACGAGTTCCTGGATCGTGGACCTGTCGTCGGATTTTGAAACAATTCGACCACGACGAGACAGCTCATTCAGTGACACAACTTCCAGAGTGCCGTACCGATAACGTTTTCCGTTTACTCTGGAAGTTATGTACACACCGTCAACATCGAGCTGGCTGCGGACCTGTTCCGGCGATTCTTCCCGAAAGCCCATCAATCGTTCGAACCACGTGGTCATGCTCGTTTTTCCATTCCAACAATCGATCTCACAACATTTCTTTTCGTTCTTCGTCCGTGAAATTGTTATCGACGGTATCGCCGTCATTCATGGCTTTCCGCATCCGTGACATCTTCTTCGCGGTCGCCGCGTATGCGCCACCCACCTTCTCGGCAGCAAAGTTCGCGATGCCGTCCTGAGCAATCCCCAGCGTCGCCCCTTCGGCGAACGCATCCTGATTCGCCGCGAGAAACGTAAACTGCCATTTGTAGACAGACTGCTGATGCTGGATCATCTCGCGGATCTTATCCCGAGTGAACTCCCTGCTGGAATTCTCCGCTCTGTCCGTCACGATGACAAACACGACCAACCCGGGCCGCTGCGACTCCTGAACAGCGGCAAGCCGAGCCCCCGTTTCGTTGATGGCTCGCCCGACAGCGTGCAGCAGCGCAGTCGATCCTCGAGGTACCAGCGTATATTTCGGCACACTGCCGATCGGCACGCCCTTGTGGATGAATTTGTACTCCGTATCGAACTGCACCAGCGACAGCAATGCTTCCCCAGGTTCCGACTTCTGCGAATCAACAAACGTGTTGATGCCACCCTCCGCATCCGAGCGAATGAACGACATCGAGCCGCTACGGTCAATCACCAGGGTAATGTCCGTCAGATCTGTTCGCATGATTCAGTCTTCTGGATTTTTGAAGAAGCGAAACTCTGACGAGCTTTCATTGCACGCAGCAGCCGTGGGAATTCGCTCAGTCGCGGCTCAGGTTCTCGCAGATTGGCAAAGAGCAGACCCTCTAACGCAGAAAGCGTTCGTTCGGGTCAAATTTTTCGAATGTCTCTGGAAAAGTTAGGTTCTTTGACAAACCTCCAGATCCCAGTACGCAGACGGTTTGACAGACATTGGGTGACCCGCTGGCGACAAGTTTGTTGCCCCCTTCGACGGGTATAGCCGTTTATTTGCTGACGTTGGAAAGAACGACAAGTTGCTGGCGAAAACAGACTACAAGCCTCCGATGCTGCAAACGAGGTCGCCTCAATCATCTGTATAGTTGAACTGAGCCTGCACGACGGTCCCAGCAAGAGGGAAGTGGATGAGAGCCGCCCGAATGGTTATTCCCATACCCTGAAGCATCTCCGAATATGCTGTCGTCTGTCCTTCAAATTCCGCAGCCTTCTTCGCACAGTGCTCTCTCCGTAAAGGAGCACTCTTATGGTCCACTAAAACGATTTCTGTTTCGTTCAACTGCAGAATCAAGTCCACCGCTCCAACCCATGTTCCACCGTCTGATCGAGGGCCGCTGACCGGGACTTCAGCATGCCAGACAGCGTTCGGATAACTGGCGTTGACCCAGTTACAGAATCGATCACCTGCGGCAACCAAGACCGAGGCGGGGATGAAGCCGGAAACACAATGGGCCTGAAGACACCTTTCCGCGACCATCAATTTGTGTGACTCCCCAGTTGCAGTCATTGAAGGTAACGCTGCCAGATACGAGTGGACGGCATGACCGATAGCCGAGTGATTCTGCTCGTCATTGCCGCTCGGAAAAAATGCCGCTCCTGGCAGGTCCTTCGTATGGAAAGTCATCCTGGATTTCGCCACCACAGCTTGGCTGGGAGATTGAAAACGCGGGACCACAGACGATCTTGTATCCATGGCATGACAAGCAATCCAGGCAGATCTTTCAGGAGCTGGCTGTTTCAGCCCATCGATC
>JBKDKA010000191.1:0-23138 GCA_046345315.1 Planctomyces sp. | reverse complement strand
TCATTGCACATCTGGAACGCGAAGCAGGAATAGCGAATCGATCTGCACAGTTTTTGTTGTGGGCCGGAAGAGATTGCCTACCATTGATGTTCAATGATGCTCGAGTCGACCCCAGTTCGTCAGAGCAGCAGTTTGCAGAGTACCTTGAAAACGTGCAGCTGCTCAGCCAGGGCAAGCCAGTCTATGGCGGCAATCCAAATGGAAGTCAACCGCTATTGCCTGAGACCGTCTCACTCAGCAACTGGTTTGACCGGGATCCGGTCGCGGTGGGGCTCACCGGATTACTCGCTGCGACAGGTTTCGCGACCGTCATCTGGTACATGCGCCGCAATCGTCGCGGTACATCCTGATCTCAGGCAAACTCCTTCGATCGAGGTGCTGACCGCAGCAACGAATTCTGTTTGCGGGGAAATTCAGCCTGTTGTATCAGTCACGTCCGGATTCGGATGGCCGGCGACTCGCCGAGTGCGATCGAATTCAAGCAGATTCTGGTACGGCTGAGCGGTCGGCAGGTGAAACGATCCTGGCCCGCGACGGCACCTGCGTTACTGGCAGGACTGTGGTCACTACTGGCCATGCTCGACATGCTGGAGCACATCGACGTCGGTGCTATGAAGAAACTCATGGCGAAGATCAAACTACCCCTGCCCATCATCTCAACTGCGTAATTGTGTAGATACCAATGGGATAAACCCGGTGGCGAACGGAAGTTCGCTTGTTTGACGGCCTGGCTGAATGGGCGTCTGACTGAAGTCGGCAATCGGTTGACGACTCGCCCAAAAACAACATTTCGCATCGGGAGTTCCGGAGGCACCGAAGCTGTTTCCGTCGAGACGCGGACTTCGGGTGGCTTTCGGTTGGCGGTGTTTCGGATAGACTTTCGGGAAGGGCGCGGCTCGCTCAGCCAGAGTTCTGAGGTGCCCGCGCTCCTGCCAGACATCCGAATCAGAGACTATGAATTCCGCACTTGAAGACCGACTCAGAAATTCCATCCGGCGGGGACGCGTGCTTTCTGCACCAGCTCAGCTGACGGGATACAACACTGATGGACTCGGCTATCGATCATTTCGTCCGGATGCCGTGGTGATTCCCGCAGACGCGGACGAGATGATCACCATCATGCGACAATCGGCCTCGCTCGATGTTCCCGTCACGATCCGGGGCGCCGGGACATCGCTTTCCGGCGGACCTGTCGCAGCGGAAGGCGGGATCGTGGTTCACACGTCTTCGCTTCGCGCCATCCGTACAATCAGTCGTGAAGGTTTCTGGTGTGAAGTCGAATGCAGTGTGACGCTCAATCAGCTCGACGAAGCACTGCGACCGTACAATCTCTTTTATCCCCCGGATCCATCCAGCGGTCCCGTCTGCACGCTCGGCGGTAATGTCGCCATGAACGCGGGCGGAGCTCATTGCTTTCGATACGGTGTGACGAGCAATTACGTTCTGGGGCTCGAAGTCGTCCTGCTGGATGGCAGCGTCCATCGATTTGGCGGCCCGGCCGGTGGTCGCGGTGACTGGCACGAAGACTGGAAACGACTGATGGTCGGTTCCGAAGGCACACTGGGAGCCTTCACGCGTTTCTGGCTGAGACTGCTGCCACGGCCGGAAAAGGCCTGGACATTTCGAGCCACGTTCCCGGATCTGCATTCTGCGGAACGTGCCGTCCACGGGCTGGTTGTTCACCCTTCGTTTCCCGTTGCCATTGAATTGATGGATCCGCGATTCGTTGCGATGGTCGAAAACAGCCCGATGGCTGTTGGACTTCCCAAAGACGCCTTTCTGATCGTCACGGAGATCGAAGGACCAGCAACACTCGTGGACGCGCGAGTCGATTCTGTCGCTCAGCTTCTGAAACAGGCAGGAGCGATGGAGGTGAATTACAGTGACGATGAAGACACACGAAAGAAGCTCTGGAAAGCTCGAAAAGTTGCCGGAGGCCTGATGGGACAGATGAGTCCTGACATGATCGTTCAGGATGCTGTGATTCCAAAGAGTGCTCTCGCGGAACTGCTGCAGCTTGTTTACGACGAAGCCGATGCGATCGGCGTTCCGGCCATCAACGTCTTTCATGCCGGAGACGGAAACCTGCATCCGAATTTTCTGTTCGATTCCCGGAAACCCGGAGAACTTGAGAAGGTCGAGGCCATCAGCAAACGACTGATGCGACGTGTTGTCGAGGTGGGTGGCACTCTTTCCGGCGAACACGGTATCGGAAACGACAAAGCACGTTACATGCCCCTCGTGTTCGGTGAAGAAAGTCTGCGGCTGCAGCTTGCGGTCCCGGCGGTGTTCAACCCGCGACACCAGTTGAACCCCATGAAAGTTTTCAGTGGTCGGTCTTTCCGTGCGAAGCAGTCTTCGAGTCCTTCTGTCTCGGATTCAAAACACGGTACTGCAGCAGCTCGAAAATCCGAAGAAGGTTCGTCAGACGGGCACCACGATGTTGATTCCATCGGGCCGCGTCTGTTCACACCGTTTCTGGACACAATCGACGGCGTTATCTGTGTTTCGGCCAATCTGAATGCGGCTCAGCTGCATGAAATGCTGGAACCGCACCAGCTCAGATTTCCTCTGATTATTGACGCCACGGCGACACTGGCGGATCAGGTGCGAGCCAGCGAGTTCGCTCCGGCGTCGTCGCGATTCGGCGAGCTCTGTGACAACATCATCGGGATGAACTGGAGGCTTCCGGATCAACGGCTTGTTCGAATCGGAGAACGCGTCGTCAAGTCCACGACCGGATATGACCTGCACCGTTTTCTTCTGCATTCGGACACTCGATTCGGTCAGCCGGTTGATTTCGTGCTGCGGCTTCGTCCGCACTGCGGGATGAACGGCCTGTTCTGTCTGACGGGTGAGCGAAAGACCGTGATCGAAGCCGTCCCGAAGCTGATGCCTTCGTCCTGGATGAACTGGTTTGATTCCGTCGATGTTGTGACCGAATCGGGTTCGAGTTCACTCACCATTAGAATCGCCATCAACACACCCGCGACCGAATGGGAAGTGTTTGAAAAAGAACTTCAATCATTCGCGGCAGGACACCGGCTTTCAGTATCCGTTGCTCCGAACGCCGCGGCGCCAATTGATGGCTGCCCGGACTTCACCATGAAGACAACGCCGGATGAAGTTCTGGCTCTGGCCTGTGAGCTGACTGACAGGCACGGCATCCGCTGCGTGGTTCTGTGCTACAACGGCGTCATTCATGGATATCTCAGTCAAGCCGACAATGCAGAGGATCAGATTCGTCGAATCACTGGTTCGACGGCAGCTCGCCTGCATCAGGCTGGCGGCGACTGGCACTCACGGCATGTATCATCAACAGTTTCCCGGGAAGTCGAGGCCGGCTGGCTGGCGGCTCTGGCCACGGAGTTTTCAAAAACGTGAGTCCATCACCATCTTCTTCAGGTCCTTCCACTGACCAAAAACAGTCCGGTGCCGTCGTGTCCGGACCTGTTTCCTGCACGAATCAGGCTCATGGCGGACATCCTCCGCTGAGCGAAATGCTTACGAACTGCGTGCACTGCGGTTTCTGTCTCGCGGTCTGCCCGACCTATCAGATGACCGGCGATGAGAACAATTCTCCCCGCGGGCGTCTTCGCCTGTGGCGGGAAGAAGCCGAGGGCGGACTGGCACCGGATCCGTGGACAGCTCATTACACCGAAGAATGCGTTGGTTGTCTGGCCTGCGAACCTGCCTGTCCTGCAAATGTTCCGTACGGAGAGATTCTCGAACAGATTCGACATGAGCATGTTGCGGATCACCGAACTCAGCCTCGATGGTCGCTGCGAGTTGCTGCAGCGCTGAGCGAACGTCAGTGGCTCTTCAATCTGGTCACGGCGCCGGTCCGCATGATGAGATCGATGGGAATCCTGCCGCACCGGTTTCTCTTCCCCGGACAGCCACCGATCGCGGAATCAACAGCTGCGTACGCTCAGCGTCTGATGGCGAAACATCGCCCGAACGGACCGCGTGTCGCGTTGCTCACCGGCTGCCTCATGGAAGCAGTCTATCGAGAAATTAACTTCGCGACGGTGCGCGTCCTGATTGAGAATAATGTTCAGGTGGTTGTTCCCCCGGATCAGGGATGCTGTGGGGCGTTTCAGGAACACCTTGGGCTCGATGGAGTTCAGAGCCTCCGTGATCACAATCGCGCAGCTTTCGGAACACAGCCGGTGGAAGCCGTCGTGTGCAATTCGTCCGGGTGCGGGCTTGCTCTTGCGAAAGCGCTCAGCGGCAGCATTCCCGTTCGCGATGTTCTTGGATTTCTCGGAGATCTGAATCTCGTTCGGAGAGACCGGCAGAATGAGAGTGCTCGCGTCTACGTCGATCTGCCCTGTCACCTGATCCATGGGCAGAAGCAGAGCGGCATTCCTCCGCGGGTGCTGGATGCCACGGGTTACCGCTGGGAGCTTGCACCTCAGGCTCGTGACTGTTGTGGTTCCGGGGGAATCTACAACATTCAGAAACCGGAAAACTCCCGTGAGATCCTCGCGAGCAAATCTGAGTTCCTGAACACAGCCGAAGGATCCCCGGTGATTCTCGCCACCAGCAACCATGTGTGCATGATGCAGTGGAATTCGGCCGGTGCATCAGGCCTGGTCTCACGTCCCTACAGCGTGCGGCATGTCATTCAGTTGCTGGATCCGGGGGAGACAAAGCTCACCTGCCACAAAGTTTCCTGACAGAGTATTTCGGATTTGATATTCAGACCAGCAGGGATAGCACCAGGGGCAAGGCACGAGATTGCTCTGAAATGGATGATCCGGGCTTCTCCGTCATTCCCGCGCAGGCGGGAATCCAGTGTCGTAATCTGGATTCCCGCCTGCGCGGGACTGACACAAACATCCCTGTTCTGAGTGATGACACTGCATTCGTCCCGGGTTTGAAACCAGCGTGACGATGAAACAGGATTCGGACCTGAACTTTACTGAGAGAGCGATTTGATGTTCATCGGTAGATTCTTTGCCTGCATTCTGATCAGCATATCCGCCGTCCTTTTGACCTTTTCGGCCAATGGGTTCGCCGAGGATGCAGCGACGGAACAGCTTCCTGTCAGAAAAATTCTCTTTCTGGGCAACAGCATCACACTTCACGGGCCACTGGAAAGCATCGGATGGTCCGGAAACTGGGGGATGGCGGCAAGCGCTGCGGAGCGAGACTATGTCCATCTTTTGACAACAAAGATTCAAAGCGAATGGAAATGCCGTCCGGAGACCATGGTGCGAAACATTGCTGACTTCGAGCGACAGTATGCAACATATGACATTCAGCAGGAATTGAAGGAGGCACTGAGTTTCCAGGCGGACCTGATTGTGGTGGCTATTGGAGAGAACGTGTCCGCCCTGCAGACAGAGGATGCCATTTCCAGATACGAAGAGTCTGTCAGAAATCTGCTGATGGCTCTGAGGAAGGATCGGACAACACCCCCACCGATCTACCTTCGCAGTACCTTCTGGACAGATCCCGTCAAGGATCAGGCCATGGCTCGCGCCTGCGAGGCCACCGGCACCGCCTATGTTGACCTGCAACGGCTTGACGCGGACGAAAAGAATTTTGCACGTTCTGAACGCGTCATTGCACACGCCGGCGTCGCCGGTCATCCTGGCGACAAAGGGATGCAGGCAATTGCCGATCGACTCTGGAATGCGATCAGTAAGAAATAAGTCTCCGGACCCGGCGATTCCAAACAAGCTTCATCGGCATGACGTATTCAGAGGAAATTTCAGGCATTCCATCATTCCCGCACAGTCGGGAATGATAAGCAACCACGATTTTGTGTCCTGAACTCGCACCAGGGCATTGTCCGTCATGGAGTGATGGAAGGCGGTTCTTGTGTGCCATTGGCTATGCCAGTGCCGTTCGTTGGAAAACACTGGCATAGCCAGTGGCACACATCAGTTGATTTGTGACGGAGCACCAGAGAGAAGCTTTTCCAGAATCTCATTGACCGGCTTCTGGATTCCTTTGATGGCCGCGAGTGCCTTCTCGCTGCCGAAGATACGCACCTTTTTCACGCAATCGTCGAACTGAGTTCGTGCCATGGCGTCCACGATGGGTGACACTTCACGAAGCGGACGATAACGATTCTCGGAGCGAAAATAGACATCGACCCGGAACTCCACTTCGCGATGCAGTGGAGGAGAGTCAATCAGGATGTCCGTCTCTCCGAGATGCGATCCGGAAACTTCTCCGATCCGCCGACTGAGTTCTCGTGCAAGCTCAACAACACTTGTGTAAGACCGCCCTCGGATCGCACGATAAAGCGGTTCGTGGTGAAAGACACTGTACTCCGCGATTCTCTTGTGAAGCAGGCGTCGGTTACCGAAGAGACCGTCTGTCAGCATAGAGGCTGGAGTTCCCTGAGTGGCCTTGCAGAGAGTCCGGATCAGTTCCGGCTCTTCCATCCGAAACATCTGAGCCAGATCCACACGGCCGTGCACTTCGAAGAATGCGCGAGCGAACATCGACGTCGCCGATCGCACGGCGTGGTGCCAGTACACTTCGCTGAACATGACGTAACGCGCAAACACCATCATTTCAGCAGCAGTACGTCCCTTGGAGGTAATCGCCAGACCATCGCCGCGTTCATTGATAATGAGTGACCCAATCAACCGATTCCGATCAAACTGTCGACCATAGGGAACACCACAGTGCTGACTGTCTCGCTGGAGATAGTCCATCTTGTCGATGTCAACAGGACCGGAAAGAATCGAACGTCGCAGACGGTGAGTCGGGCTGTCGTGACGGGCCACAAGAACGTCAAGCACATCCTGAGGCTCCATATTCCAGTGACTGCGGAGCACTGAACTGAGCTCGGAGTCGTCGCTGAGAAACTCCCGAGCAAACACCTCATGCGGTGGCATGTCCGGCAGTGAGAGATCTTCGATGGGATGGCAGAACGGCCAGTGACCGATATCGTGCAGCAGTGCGGCAACGATCAGAATCTCGGCATCCTTCACGGAAACCGTGGCCGCAAAACGGGGATCTCTGCCGAGTTGAGCAAGATAAAGCAGGGCGTTGTGGTAAACTCCCAGAGCGTGCTCGAATCGCGTGTGAGTCGCCCCGGGATAGACTCGCGAGGCAAGTGCCAGCTGCGTCACCGAATGAAGCCGCTGGAACTCTGCGGAATCGATAATGGCTCGAATTCGCGGCGTGAGCGGAACGTCCTGCTCACAGGGAATGCGGATAACTCCGACTGAAGCCCCTGTCAGTGAGATTTCCGGGATGTCTGCGTAAGGGTGAGCCATAGACCGGAATTCTGCAGAGTTTTCGGTGTGTTCACAACCGCCGGGAAATTCTGAACGGGAATTTCATCGTTGTAAGCTTTTTTCACTCTTGAGTTTCTGTCGATTTGACGTCAGGATGTGTGTTTGCGTTCCGGAGATCGCCATTGATGGTCGATTCGGTACATTGCCTGGTTTCCTGTGAGTGGTCTCAGTCGTACGGCGAAAGAAGCAGTTGGAATGGCGAAGGAAGAAGCAATTCAGGTCGAAGGCAGCGTGGTTGAAGCGCTGGCCAATACTCAGTTTCGCGTCGAGCTCGAGAACGGCCATCAGGTGATGGCTCACGTGGCGGGAAAGATGCGGAAGCACTTTATCCGAATTGTTCCCGGTGACCGTGTCGTCGTGGAAGTGTCACCTTACGATCTGAAGCGCGGTCGTATTGTATATCGCGAACGATAACGCAACGACTTCTGAACCGATCTCACGATAGCCCGATCACGCCATGTCCAGTGCTTCGTCGCCATCACTGCCATTCGTTCAGCTGTTCAGCGATGGGGCCTGCCGGGGAAATCCTGGCCCGGGCGGCTGGGGATGTATTCTTCGGCACGCGGCTTCCAAAACCGAACGCGAGTTCAGCGGCGGTCATCCGGAAACCACCAATAACCAGATGGAACTGCAGGCCGTCATCGAAGGCCTGAGTCGACTCACTCGACGCTCTCGTGTCGAAGTCATCACCGACAGCAAGTATGTGGCTCAGGGTTCCATGGAATGGATGCCCGGCTGGAAGAAGAACGGCTGGCGTCGCCGTGAAGGATCCCGATGGGCTCCCGTCAAGAATGTCGAACTCTGGCAGAAACTGGATCAACTGCTGAGTCAGCATCAGGTGACATTCACCGTCGTTCGCGGTCACACCGGTCACGCCGAAAACGAACGCTGTGACGAACTGGCGGTTGCTGCAGCCGAAGCCGTCCGTGGTCGATGATGCCCGTCCGTCCTCGTGACAGGCATTCTCGCGGAGATTTCGTCTGAGCGGAACAGCGCTGGTGCTCTGTCAATGATCAATTGATTTGTGCAACTGGCTAAGCCAGTGTTTTCCAACCAACATCACTGGCATAGCCAGTGGCACACGAGCGGAAGCGATTTCACGTGAGCGGAACAGCGCCAGCTGTCCGTTGACGAATGATCTGTGACATCGAAGAACTCACAATCTCCGCCGTTCCCGCGCCGGTCGCAATCGAGATTGAGGCAATGGATTCCCGCCTGCACGGGAATGACGGTTCCCCCGGAAATCAAGGTGCCGCAGTACACAGGACCTCGATCTGCGTCCTTGCTGATATACCGCACGGCTGGCGCCGTTCCGCGATCATCCATCACATTCCGGACAGTCGCAGAAAAAGGCGTTCCATCAGGATTCTGGCATCGACATGACTGCCGCCGCCTTTAATCCCATGATCCACTTCAACCAGCCACTGCAGAATCTGACTGGCTCGCTGATACCCCATGCGTTTCAGATACTTTTCCGACGGCTGCACATCCATGGGGCGAATCTTGGCCTGCTGCAGAGCCTCCGATACGGGGACCTTCTGACGTGCCAATTCCGTGGCTTCCGCCATTTTTCGAAAGACGTACGTGGTAGCGCCCAGCAGCTTCTGAGGAGCCTCACCACTGCCGATCAGCTGGTTCAGCGTTTCAATCGCTCGACCGGGCTGATTATCACGAATCGCATTGAGCATCTCCCAGGTGGTTTCGAGTCGCCAGCCTCCCACAACGCGTGTCACATCGTCTGTGGTGATGGTTTCGTTGTCGCCGACGAGTGCTGCGACTTTGTTGACTTCCTGCTGCAGAAGTCCAAGACTGTCGCCGGCAAGATGAACGATGAGCGACGCGGCTTCCTGGTCCAGTACTTTACCGAACTCATCCTGAGCGTATTTCCGAATCCATTTGACGAGCGCCGCCCCTTTGAGCTCACTGCATTCGATGATCAGACCAGTCGAGTTCACTGCTTTGAAGAGCCGTGTGGTCTTCGGAAAACTTCGAACATCGAGGATCAGGACAGAGGCCCTGGACGGATTCTCCACATACTTTTCGAGATGCTGTCGGTTCTCACTGACGAAATCATCGGCATCCTCAATCAGCAGAACTCGCTGATCGCTGAACATCGATACCGTCCGGAGCTCCGCCATGACGTCTCGGATCTCACAGGTCTTTCCCGGGAGACGGCTCAGCGAAAGATCACCATCTTCGCCGGAACAACCAGGCAGTCGCTGCAGCACTTCAACCTTGAGGAATCGTTCTTCGCCGACAAGGACAATGACCGGGGCACCGGGCACAGGCTGCTTTGATGACAGAAACTCTGTAGCATGCACGACAGCATCTTTCCCTGGTTTCCACAACATGAAACTGAGGCCTCATCGCAGCGTACGGCGAGTCCTTCGCCGTGCGACGTTATCCGGTTGACAGTGTCGAGAACAGTCTCGAACCGGATTCTGTTCTGAAATCCACAAATCAGCAAGGGCCGTGAGCATCGACTGATTTCATTCCTGCTTCAGGCAGGTTCCCTTTTCGTATTTCGTAACAGTCAGGCCGCAGATCAACCAACTGCTTTTCAGCTCGGTGGAATTTACAACCTGCTGCAATCTGACATGATTTGATAAGTGTCATCACCAACTCCCGATTCTCAGTCCCGCAGTCTCTGCGAATTCACTTTTCCGGAAGGTTCCCAATGACGGCTATGCAGATGATTTCTCCTCCCGGACACCTCGGCGGTGCAGTTTCCGGAACTCAGGCCGTGCGAGCCGGCAACCTGATTTTCGTCGGCGGGCAGATGTCACTGGATGCAAGTGGCCGCGTGATCGGTTCCACCATTCGGGAACAGGCAACCAACGCCTTTGAAGCACTGAAACGAGTTCTGGAAGCAGCCGGAGCTTCCATGAAGGATGTTGTCAAACACAATGTCTACCTCACCTGTGACGGCGATGCGGCGGAGTTTCGAGCGTTCGTTGCTGAGCTCGATACCGTGAGAACCCGTTATTTTCAGACTCCGGGACCGACGACAACGGAAATCAGAGCCGGTCTGGAAAAAGAAGGGGCTCTGATTCTGGTGGATGCGTGGGCCGTCGTCGGGGAGCATCGCGAACTGCTCAGCCCCCCAGGACACTGGAGCTGGGATCGTGCACTGCCGTTCTCTCAGGGCTGGAAGGTTGGTGACATGATCTTTGTCGGCGGACAGAGATCACTCGATGCTCAGGGCAGACTTCTGGGCTTGAACGACATCGAGATACAGACAGACCATGCGTTTCGAAATCTCGACACCATGCTGCGAACTGCCGGCGGTGATCGGCACAGCCTGATGCGACAGAACACGTATTTCCGGTTCTTTGGTCAGGGTCGAGAGGTGACCGAATACTGGGAGAAAATGACCAACGTTCGCCGTCGTTATATGTCCGTTCCATCGGCAGCCGGAGCAGGTCTTCGGATTACGGGATTCCCGATCGATGATGAACTGATTCAGGTCGAAGGGATTGGAGTTCTTGGGGAGAACAAGCAGCGACTTCAGCCTGAAAATCACTGGGACTGGAGCATTCCGAACACTCAGTTCACCCAGGGCTGGCGAATCGGAAACCTGGCGTTCATAGGTGGTCAGATTTCAGCGGACAACAAAGCCCGCGCTGTGGGAAGCGACATGGAGACTCAGACCAGAAACGTCTTCCAGTTCATTCGCAGTGTGCTGCGTGAAGGCGGTCTCAATGAGTCTCACGTCGCCAAGCTCTATATCTATTACTACGCACCGGGAAACTGGGATCAAATCGGTAAAACTTCAGCCGTCATCAGCCAGGTGCAGCGAGAGTTCTATCCGTCTCCGGGGCCTTGTTCGACATCCGTTCGTGTTTCCGGTTTCGCATTCGAGGATCTTCTGATCGAAATCGAAGCGATGGCGGTCTGCCCGGACTGATGATCGGCGTTGGCTCGCTGCTCACAACACGCGCTCAGGAACGGAACAGCGCCAGCGGTCCGGTGACGCATCCTCTGTTCGGTTCTTTACGGGACCACTGGTCGCATTGCGCCGCGACAGGAACAAACAGCAGCTTGTCTGCTCAGACGCTGCCGTACTGTTTCTGCTGCGGTGGTTCTGTTGGAATGGTCAGCCAGAGCAGAGCACCGAAGCCGCAGACCACACAGGCAACTCCGATCGCAGCAGGCCACCCGTATCGTTCACCGATCATGGGAGTAAAAATCGGCGCCAGCAGGCCGCCGGCATTTCCCAGCGTATTCAGAAAGGCACCTGCCATGCCGCCGCGATCCGGTGCAAGCAGCGGAGCTGTGGTCCAGAAGATTCCCTCACAGACACCGAGCGATGCCAGGGCGATGGAAAAATAGATGACGACCTGTTCCGGAGATTTTGCCGCAATCCCCAGCCACGCACAGACGGCGCTGCAGAGCATTCCAAGAATGGCCATTCCACGGTATCCGGCTTTTCGTCCGAACCATCGACAGAAGACATCGGTCAGAAAGCCACCGCCCGCCATTCCCGCTGCCATCGCCATCATGACGATGAAGCTCGCTCGACGGCTCTGCGCAACCGGAAGCTCCAGCGTCTTCTCAAAATAGTGGCCAATCCAGTAGAAGAACAGATACTGAAAATAGCTGTAGGCGGCGTAGCTTGTTGCCAGCAGCAGCAGCCCTCGATTCAGAAAGAGACTTGTAAACTCCGACAGTCGAAATCCGGCCGGTGTGATGGATCGCACGGAATCACCGACAAGCTGTTTCTCTGCTTCATTCGTACGACGATGCGTGGATGCGTCATCAGTCGAGAGCACATACCAGATGAGCGAAAAGGCCATCATGACTCCGCCGCTGACCATGAACGCTCGCGGCCATTCCAGCAGGTCCATCAGGTAGCCGAAACCCGGATAGGTCACGGAAATTCCGATCAGTGCTCCCGCTGTCACAAGTCCATTCGCCGTCGCACGATCCCTCAGAGGAACCCAGAGCGACACACTTCGTGCGGCTCCCGGATGAAGCGGCACACTGAATCCACCGGCAATTCCTCGGATCACAAGCAGAGAAATCCAGAGTGAAACGGCCGTCAGCCCGGTCCATCCCAGGACGCCAGTGAGGACAACACAGAATCCCATTCCGAGCCCCATCGCAGTCAGGGCGATGCGTGGTCCGAGACGGTCGATCAACCAGCCTCCCGGCAGCATGCCCGCGGTATAGACGATCAGAAATGCCGAATACACCCAACCCATCTGCTCATTGCTGATGCCACCTTCGCGAGTGAGCACTTCACTCCCGGCAACAGAAATGCTGACGCGATTGAAGTGTCCGAGAAATGCAAAGCCCATCAGCAGGCCGACGATCTGCCAGCGAACCTGAGTCGGGCGAATTGCTGACGCTGAGGAATCACCCGGGCCCGCCGAAGCCATGAAGGGATTTTCCTGAGAAGACTTTGGAGATCCGGGCATCTTCTTTTCCTGATGAACGCCGAAAGACTGGAAACGAATTTCAGGACGTCATTCGTTCGCGACAAAGCGCCAGCGTCCGGTTCCTGGCCTTCAGCCTGCGAACCCGGAACGGTGCGCCGATGTGTCAGCCCATCCGAAACTTCCGAACGATTTCGTCCGGAATGTGATACCCGATTCCATGCACTTCCGGCACCGAGATGGCTCCGTTTCTGACAGGAAATCCGGCATTCTGCAACTCAAGTCGAAGTGGCGACTCAAAGACCTCGGCAGCAGCGAATTCGATGTACGGCGTCACAGGTGACCATGCGGCCAGATGAACGGAAGCGGCTCCCAGAATCTGAGTCGACCAGTTGCCCGGACAGACAATGGCTCCCCGGGCCATTGCCAGTTCAACGATTCTCTTCGCTTCGGTGATTCCACCACAGGTCGACATGTATGGCTGAACCACGCTGACTTTTCCTCGATCCATCATGTCGAGAAATTCCCATCGAGTGACGCCGTGTTCACCCATCGCCAGCGGCAATGATGTCAGGGCCGCAAGCCTCGCCCAGGGTTCCGGCGAATCCACCGGAAACGGCGTTTCGAAGAAATACACGTTGAGCGGTTCCAGCTGCCGGCAGACGCAAGCCGCCGTCGGAACGTCGTTGAACAGATAGCCGACATCCACCATCAATGTCAGCTGATCCCCCAGCGAACGACGAAAACGACGAGCCAGCTCGACGACATCATTTTCCGAAGACATCATCGGTTCTACTTTGAACGCTCGATAACCCAGACCAGCCAGCTGCTCGGCTCGCGCGATCTGCTGCCGAAACATCGCTTCACCGCCCCAGACGTCAGAAACCAGCGTGCAGTAAGGTACAACTTCAGGCACATAGTTGACCGGCGTCTGAAACGGGCCTCGCTGAACTCCTCCCAGCAGTTTCCAGACAGGCTGCTGCATCATCTGGCCGTAGATATCCCAGATGGCAATATCCAGGGCTCCCAGAATGATGATCTCCCAGCCACGACGATTCGTATGGATCAGAGCATCCCACAGATGCTGCCAGAGTCGTTCCGGGTGAGTAATCTCCTGTCCGATCAGCAATCGGCCGAAATGAGTTCCTTTGTCCCCGACAGTCGCCTGAACAACCCCCGGCGGCACTCGAAACACTTCAGAAAATCCGATAAGCCCTTCATCGGTGCAGACGCGAATGCAGGCGAGCGGTTCAACGCCGCCCTGATCCGGATCAATCTCAGGACCATCACCAATGACGAAAACTTCCAGACGCTGGATCTTCATGTTCGCTGTCTTTAATCTCGCATTTCAAAACCAGGACAGGCACTCTTCCGGCGCCAGGCGGTTTCAAAACCGGGACTGGCTCCCGACAGACGCGGTGTTTTCCTGCAAAATCTGCAACTGCAAGGGTGCCTGTCCCGGTTTTGAATCCACATCTGAACAATTCACGGTCGCGTCCGGGAGAATAACCGTCGTCACCGGTGTCACGAAAGTCAGACAAGAACATCCGAAATGATTTTCGGATGAGTGACTCCGGTGAGCCGCTCGTTCAGACCGTTGCGCTCGATGGACAACGTTTCGTGATCGAGCCCCAGCAGGTGGAGAATCGTTGCATGCCAGTCTTCGACACTGACGCGGTTTTCAACAGCAGCAAACCCAAGTTCATCGGTTGCGCCCAGTTCGAAACCCTGCTTCACACCACCGCCGGCCATCCAGGTGCAGATTGCATTCTTGTTGTGGTCACGCCCGGCTTTTCGGATGTCCTTGTCCGCCGGAAGCTGCGAAATCGGAAGTCGTCCCATCTCACCGCCCCAGAGCACCAGCGTATCATCCAGCAGCCCGCGTTCGCGGAGATCTTCCAGCAGTCCCGCAATCGGCTTGTCTGTCCGGTCGCAGGCGTTCTGAAGGCCGGAATAAAGATCACCATGGTTATCCCAGATCTGTGAATTGATATAGAGCTGAACAAAACGAACACCTCGCTCAATGAGCCGTCGAGCGATCAGGCATCGACGTCCATACGATTCCGTGACCTTTTCATCGATCCCGTAACGACTCAGAGTGGCCGAACTCTCCTGCGACAGATCCAGCGCATCCGTCGCCGAAATCTGCATGCGGGCAGCGAGTTCATATGTGGAAATACGAGCTGCCAATTGCGGTCTTGATGGTCGCTGTTTTTCATGCAGCCGGTCAAGGCGAGCAATAAGATCCCGCTCCAGAAGTGTCACGGTTTCCGGTTCTGCGAAGTCAGGTTTCAGGTCAAGCACGGGAGCTCCCGAGGCTCGAAATCGCGTTCCCTGATAAAGCGGCGGAAGATAACCGGAGGTCCAGTTGTCGATCCCGTTCACCGGAAGACCCAGCGGATCATCCAGAACCACATAGGCCGGCAGATTCTGGTTTTCATTACCGAGTCCGTAAGACACCCATGCTCCCAGAGTCGGTCGCCCGATGAATTCACTGCCTGACTGCATCTTATAAAGAGCAGGTTCATGCGTCAGATTCGTCGAATACATCGACTTGATCATGGAGACATGATCGACCTGCTTTGCGAAATGCGGCATCGCATCGGAAACCCAGATGCCGGACTGCCCACGCTGAGCAAATCGGAATGGGCTCTTCATCAGAGCACCAGCCGCTTCGGGGAACTCCACCTCTCCGGCGATGCTGTTGAAGTAGTCCTCGCCATGGCGTCGGTTGAGTTCTTCCTTCGGATCAAACAGGTCCATCTGACTTGGGCCACCATTCATAAACAGATGAATGACCGACCGAGCGCGGGGTGGCTGAACCGCGACCTGCGGCTTCAGATCATAGACCGACCGAGCGACTGATGTTCCCGAAGCACGCAGCTCGCCGCTCAACAGATGCATCAATGCCGCAGTCTGCAGCGACGATCCGACTCGACGGAACATCTGTCGCCGATTCATGGAGTTGTCTTCGAAGTCTGTCGGTCCTGACGTCATCGCTCTTTTCACTCCCGGACTCAATTCACTGCCGCAGTCTTTCGACAGCGAACCTCGCTGTCTGATCAGTCAGCGAACCTCTCGACCAGTGTTGCTCTTGATCAGTCAACATACACGAACGCAGCGGAATTCATGATCGCATGACAGTAGCTCTGAAGGGCATTCTTCTCAGCCATCACTTCGGGTTCAGTCTGATCAGCCGCCGTAGCTGCATCCTGTTTGAGTGACTTTCTCTGATGCTCAATCCATGCCGCAGTGAGTTTCTGCAGCGATTCCATCCCGGTTTCCAGTGCCTCTGCAGAAGGAGGACTTCCCGTAGCCAGTTCGTGAACACGAATAACCCGGGCCTGAGTATCCGTTCCAACGTCATTGATCACTCGTGCTGCAAATGCTTCGGCGAGTTCGTGAACCGCTTTGTTGTTCAGCAGATGCAGAGCCTGCGGAGCCACAATCGACTCCCCACGTTCCGTACAGTTCGGCCCCATCTGTGGTGAATCAAAACTCTCCAGAATCGTCGGCATCTTCGTGCGGCGATGCAGAACATAGATGCTGCGCCGACCGCCTCGATCTGACTGTTGCGGTGTCACCAGTCCATCGTCGCGAACATCAACCTGATCAGGAGGACCAAAGGCGCGAGTATCCAGCTTCCCCGCAACTGTCAGCAGAGAATCACGAACAGCTTCTGCTTCGAGCCGTCTCATCGGTATGCGCGACCAGAGCAGATTGTCAGGGTCAGCCTGCAGCATGGTTTCAGTAATCGTTGAAGTCTGTCGATAGGTTGCGGATGTCACCATCAGTCGATGCATCTGCTTCAGACTCCAGCCTTCTCGAACAAACTCCGTTGCCAGCCAGTCAAGCAGTTCCGGGTGAGTCGGCCTCGTACCCGTTTTGCCAAAATTCGACAGCGTGGTGACAAGGCCTCGACCGAAGTGGTGTTTCCAGAGTCGATTCACCATGACTCGCGATGTGAGTGGATGATCTGGTTTCGTAAGCCATCGAGCGAGAGCCAAGCGACGCCCGGTTGTTTTTGCATCCGGCCATGGCGGTTCCGGCTTCAGCAACGGCGAACCGGACGTCAGCACCGCTGGAACCCCCGGAAACACTTCCGGTCCCGGCGTCAGATAATTGCCACGCCGCAGGATGAAACTCGGTGATGGATCGCCTCGCGACCAGAGTGCCCGAATCTGTGGCTCCGGACGTCGTTCCTTCTCGATGGCCTGAATCTGTTCGTCGATCGATTTCTTTTCAGCGTAATCAGAAATGGAAGCTCGCTTCTCCTTCAGCGGATTCACTCGTGCGTCGATTGCCTGTTCGGCCGCTTCCCACGCACGTCGTTCTTCCGTCGTCACGCTGTTCAGAGCCCGTGTCTCCGGACCGATCCAGTCGTGTTCGTCCAGTGCATCCTTCAGTGACGCTGTCAGTCGGTAGTAGTCCTTCTGGGAGATGGGATCAAACTTGTGAGCATGGCATCGAGCGCAGTGAAGCGTCAGCCCCATCACTGCGGAACCCAGAATCTGGACTTCGTCAGCGATGACTTCCAGCCGATCCGGCACAAAGTTCGTGATGTTCGCGAATGTTCGATCCGGAGCCGTCCGCAGAAATCCCGTGGCGACGATGTTCTGGTAGATCTCGTCGGTGATCTCGGAGCTGTTCTGATAATCCGCGAGCTCGTCCCCGGCGAGCTGTTCCTGAAGAAAACGATCATACGGTTTGTCAGCGTTGAACGATCGGATGACATAATCACGGTACCGCCACATATTCGGGCGAACTCGATCCTCGTTCTGAGACCCTTCGGAATCAGCGTAACCGGCGACATCAAGCCAGTGCCGTGCCCAGCGTTCTCCGTAATGCGGTGATTCCAGGAGACGATCAACCAGGTTTTCCCAGGCACGAGGATTCTGGTCATTCACAAAAGCTCTGACTTCTTCCGGCGCCGGAGGCAGCCCGATCAGGTCAAATGAAAGTCGCCGAATCAGTGTCGCGCGGTCCGCGTCGCCTGCGAGCGTCAGTCCTTTCTCCTCAAGACGCTGCAGAATGAAAGCATCAATCCCATTCCGGACAAGACTCTGGCCGGTCGCTGAAAGCTGACTGACAGGAGGTGCAGTTGCCTTTGGTGGCTGAAACGACCAGAACTGCCGATCTTCGTCGCTGACATCGCTGTCATGGTCTTGTTCCAGGGAGGCGGCCTTCTGTTCAGGCTCCGGCATCCCAGCCGCGATCCAAGTTTCCAGAAGCTTCAGCTCCGTCGATTCCATGGGCTTCACACTGACCGAAACCAGCAGTCGTCGCGGAGGCATCTCTTCGGCATGAACTCGACGAATCATCAGGCTCTCGGTCGGGTTGCCGGGAATCGCGGCAGGTCCTGATTTTCCACCGCGAAGAATTCCCTCCCGTGTTCGAAGATCCAGACCGGCTTCCGTACGTCGTCCACCATGACACGCGGAGCACCGCAGCAGCATCAGCGGCACGATCTGCTCGCTTGTTACGGCAGCGCCAGCATTCGCGCCGCCACTGATCTTCGCCCCCTGAGTGATCCACCGTTCCAGCAGACTGATCTCTTCAGCAGTGAGCGGTTCGTTACCCTTTGGCGGCATCTGACCATCGCGGATCATCTGAATCATCAGACTCTGTTCCGGAAGACCAGCGGTCACTGCAGCACCGGTGTCTCCACCTTTGAGCAGTCCCTGCCCGGTTCGAACACTGAATCCGGATTCTTTTGTTTCGTCACCGTGGCACTGGCCACAGCGGAGTTTCAGAATTCCGTGAATCTGACGATCAAAATCGATGCCCGCCTCGTCGGCGACAGGGCTTTTGGCGCAAACATTCGATGCGCACTGACTTCCCTGGAGAAGTACGAAAATGAGCACCAGCAGTCTGTGAAAACAGGAAGAATTCACGGCGGGTTCTCAGGACGAGTTCAGGAGAGCTTTCTTCGCGGGAGGCCACGACATGTTTTAACAGTCGCCGGAGCCATCGTAAAGAAAAGAAACTCGTTTGGAGGGGTTTCAGCGAACGATCGCTGAAATCACTTTACAGATCTCTGGACCGGCTGCGGCAGCTCACGAAGGCGATGGTGTCCTGACTTTCGGAATTACAGAACTCGACTACACAGCCCGTTATGATTGCAGCTGAGAGGTGGCTTCAAAGCCGCCACTCGCTCCTGACGGACTTGGTGTCTTCATGCAGATTCCGCAACTGCAAGGTTGCCTGTTCCGGTTTATAAATGTGATCAACGCAGAGTCGCAGATCAACACACCGAGAACGATGTCGAACGTTGTCGCACGGATGAGGAAATACGACAGAGGGAGGCCCGCTCAATGACCCTCTGCCGATTTCAGCTTCACTATCGCTCTTCAAGGACACACGGCGATATCACTGATCACCGAAAGTGCGCCATTCCATCGGTGATGGTTCGGCCACTTTGCGATAACCAAGACTGTTGATCACTTCGAGCACTTCGCTCCAGGTGGGAAATGGTCGGCCGCTGCGGCGCTTGTAGTCGTCCATCGCTCGCATGAACTCGATCTCGGCGAGACTGTAATCACGTTCGCAGGTCGTCGGGTCGATCTGTCGTCGACGATCCTGACGTCTTCGGTCCGCGATTTCCCGACGATCTTCGGAGCTCGGGGGAGTCACTTCAACGACCGGTGTGACTGGCTGTTTGTTTCTCTCTGATCCCTCAGAAGTTTCCGGTCGGCGACGCCGACCACTGGTTCGTCGATCCACAACGACCAGATCTGAATCAAAATCCGACATCGAAAATACCCTTCTCGCGTTCCTGGGGAAAAACGGAGCATCTACCGAGATATCCTTCAGAAGGACATCTCCCTTACTATTCCCTGGAGAATGGGGGTTCAGTGGATTTAATCCGAATTCACTGACCTGTTCTTCAAAGGAAACATGAGCGATCAGGGAAAAAAACCGGTTATTCGGATTCTGCCGGCGTCACCGATACCGACCTGCTCGAAATCCGAATTCGCAGACCCGGAATCAGAATCCACTGATGATCTCGATTCACACTCAGTGAGTTCCGTAACGAAATCCGAAACAGAACTGCTCGTGACGGATCACAGGCACACGCAATCCGGCGGTGTGTCGGAAGAGTTCAGCAACGCATGGGCGTACATCAGCGATGATACCCGAGCGACAGCATGACATCGAGCAGTTCTTCGAATGTGATGAAACGGCGGCGATGACTGATTTTGTAGTCGTCAACGGCGTTGGCCAGTTCAGCGACATCCGGTCGCGAATGGCGCTCTCCGTCTCGGAACTGGCGACGCTCGCCGCTCATCGACGGACCGTTGTCGCTGCGGCGACGGTCAACAAATCCCGGATCCGCTACGGATTGCTGCGACATCTGCTGTATCATGTTCACTTCCCACTCAGGTCTTCAGAAAGTACATCATCCTGGCCCGGACACTGACGTTCCGAACAACAGGAAACTGTTGGTTTTCTTTTTCAGCCGGGCAACCGACTTTCGGCGATGGGATGGTTTTTCCGACGCCCCCTGTGGGAATCTGTGCCGGTTTCAACCGTTCGTTTGATAGTTCTGATTGTGAGAGTCTTCGATATGCAACAGACAGTGGCTGTGATCGGATGCGGTGCCATGGGAACCGCCTGTGCGACCGTGCTGGCCGCTTCATCACAGCACAACGTACGCCTCTGGGCTCGCAATCCCGATCTCGCCCGTCAGATGAGTTCGTCGCGAGAAAACACCCGGCTGTTGCCGGGCGTCACGATTGCGCCGTCAGTGCAGATCACATCAGATCCTGCAACAGCACTTTCTGACGCCGATGTGGTGGTCGTCTGCATCCCGACTCGTGGTATTCGGGATGCGATGTTGTATCTCGGTCGAGAGGTGCCGTCTGGCGCTCTGGTTGTCAGTGCCGTCAAAGGAATCGAGAATCAGACGCTGATTCGGCCGAGTCAGATGCTGCAGGAGCTGCTGGGAGAACGCCCCATTGTCGCTCTGGGTGGCCCCTGTCATGCGGAAGAAGTCGCACGCAGAATGCCGGCCAGCATTGTCGCGGCGTGTGACGATCTTTCCTGCGCTGAAGTCGTGCAGAATCTGTTCTCAACCGATTTTCTGCGAGTCTATGCGAACTCCGATCTGATCGGGGTCGAACTGGCTGGTGCACTCAAGAACGTCATCGCCATCGCCGCCGGTATTTCTGATGGTCTCGAGTATGGCGACAACGCCAGAGCTGCTCTGCTGACTCGCGGCCTGGCAGAGATCACTCGATTCGGCGTGATGCTGGGAGCTCAGCCGGAAACGTTTTTCGGGCTTGCCGGAGTCGGCGACCTTGCCGTGACATGCGGCAGCCGTCACAGCCGCAATCGTGCCGTCGGTGAAATGCTCGGAAAAGGGATGACCCTCTTACAGATTGAAGCAGGCATGAACGCCGTCGCAGAAGGTGTCTCCACCGTGAGAAGCGTTGTGGATCTGGCTCAGAAGAAACAGATCGACATGCCCATCGCTCGAGAAGTCTATGGAGTTCTGTTTGAAGGCGTGGCCCCCGAAGTCGCCACCCAGCGGCTCATGCGCCGACCACTGCGAGCCGAATGAGCAACCAGGATCTGGGCTGATCTTTCAGATACCTTTCGAAGAATACGCGGACCGAAGCGTCTGACACTCCGGCGCAATGTCTCCAGATACCTGATCTCGAGACGATCCGGAATATCGCAGAGAAACCAGTCATCAGGATAACGGTAACTCGTATCCGTTCCGCCGCGGTCGTTCCAGGAGCCGATTGGCTTCGTCATCGTTTTCGAAACGTTCGACGTCCGGATTCCAGGTCAGTTTGCGGCCGAGTTCGCGAGTGATGTTGATCAGGTGGCAGACGCTGATGGAGCGATGACCGATTTCCACGTCGGCATTTGGAGTTGCCCGCGTCTTGATGCAGTCCAGCCAGTTGGCCAGGTGAGGCCCGGCTGTCCAGTCTTCGGTGTCCCACTTTTTGTCACCGCCGGGATCGGGTGAGTTCTTCACGAAATCGACCGGATTCGTTGCGAAACGATTTCGGTTAATCTCCATCTTGGCCTGCGTCCCGACGAAAATGGCCCCGCCCATCGGCCCTTTCTCCAGCTCAAATCGGACAAGTGTTCCATCGGCATAGGTCATGGACACTTTTCCATTGGGACCCTCCGTGACCGGCCACAACTCACGCGGCCCTGTCAGACTCTTTCCCAGTGCAGCCTGAATCTGGTCGACTCCGTGAGCGCCCCAGTTCGTCATCTGGCCGCCGGAATAGTCCCACCACTGCATCCACTGGAACTGAAGTTTATGATGGAACGGCCGAAGCGGCGCTGGTCCACACCAGGCATCCCAGTCATCTCCTTCGGGGATCGCTTCTTCCGGCAGCTCAGCAATACCTGGATACCTCTGAGGCCCCGTGTAATTCACCGCCTGAACAAATTTGATGTCACCCAACCCGCCGCTGCTGACAAAGTCACAGCAGAAGCGATTCAGTTCCATTGTTCTCTGCTGAGTCCCCACCTGGAACACGCGGTTGTATTTTCTCGCCGCGCTGACGACGGCCCGACCTTCTGCGATGTAGGCCGTGAGGGGTTTCTCGGCGTAGACGTCCAGACCGGCCTGACAGGCGCGAATACAGGGTAACGATCGCCCATGGTCAGGAGTTCCGATAATGACGGCATCCAGTTGTTCCTTGTCAAACATCTCGCGGTAGTCGATGTATTGCGGAAACTCCCTGCCCAGCTTCGTCTGAGCATCCAACATCTTCTGCCGGTAGCAGTCGGAAATCGCGACAAGTTTTCCGGGAGCCGGCAGTTGTGTCATCAGCTGTCGAGCTCGATTGCCGGTACCGATCACGCCGACCCGAATCTCGTTGCTGGGTGCCGTCCCGCCATTACGCCCGAGAACTGCGGCGGGAACGAAAATCGGAGCTGATACTGCGGCACCAGCTGCCGCTGAAGCCCTGAGAAACGTGCGGCGTGAACCGGACTGCTGTTTGATTCTGCCCATGATGTCTGCCTGCCTGATTTCAGCAACGGAAGGTGAATGATTTAACCGCATGGAATATTGCTGACCGTAGTCAGTTCTTCAACCATCGGACTCGGACAACGTGACATGGAATTCGGATTACGTGAACGGAGACTGCCTGCACACCTTCACGATCTGACCCTCATGAAATTCACTGATTTCTCAGCACTGCACTTCTGCCTGGCGGATTCGAGCGGGCATCGCGGCAACTCCTGAAACGAGCGAGTTGTGTTGTGGGCGGTGGTCTCCAACCGAGCCACGTGCTGTGTTGTGCTGTGGCCGGTCTCCGACCGAGCCACTTCGCTGACCGTTATGGTCTCAGATTACGCCGAGGAGCATTTAAGATGGAAAGCAGCGTGAGACCTTCGGTCACAGGCTGCCTTCGTACTTCCGTCGGCCTCGTGACTGCGGACGCATCACTGTCAGCGCCCGATCTCAGCCCCAAACTCAGCTTCCGCCGGGTTCACCCCGGCGGAGCGCACAAGTGATAGC
>JBKDKA010000190.1:0-2782 GCA_046345315.1 Planctomyces sp. | reverse complement strand
CTACAGGGCTGTATGGAGATCTCCAGGGGCTCATGGGGAATGCATTGCCGGAAGTCCAGCGGCTGGAGCTGAGTCAGATACACGGTGATTCGGGTGGTACTGAAGTCATTGGCCTGGAGTGACGTGGGAGACACTCCTGAGCGACGATCGCAATGAATCCGTGATTGTGGCGTTGAGCAAATCCCCGTCTGCAAAGGAGTCAACGATGTATGCGGTTCTCTATGTCTGCATTCCCAGGTCTGAAGCAAGAACGAGTCTGCAGGCACGCAGGAAGGCCTGCAGCTACCTCATCGAAGAGCATTTTGACCAGCAGACGCGATTCTCCGGTCACTGCGATCGTTTTTCAGTGGGTGGACGATTTTCAGGGCGACTGACGCTGCTCCGGATGCGTTCTGAAAAACCTCGAGTATTCAATCGCCTCTGGAAAGAGCTCTGCAATCGTGGGGAAACAGTCCGGGAGACCAAAAGACTGGAAAAACTATTTCGAGAGTCGTTTCCTGACTATCAGGGCGATTTTCCGTTTCTGCGTCTCTCGGAAAGAATGCTTGGGCATTCGGAAGACGCGCAGATTTTTGATGAACCTCTCTTCCGACAGCTGAAATCCGGCTTCTCAGACAGCGTTGATTATTCATTTGAGCTCGATGAGCCAAACGTGATCTTTACGGACGAAAACGCTTTTGACTGGCCTGAGACTCAGGAAGAGGCTGCGAAGTTCTGGGTCGTCGTCATCTGTTATCACTTCTGATTTGTTCGAACAACAAACTATTTTTCGGGAGCGTCTCTGAATCATGCAGTTCAATGATTGCGTTGGTGTTGTCAGAAGTGTGGATACCGGTTCTGTGGCTGTTTCGATCAACTCTGATTCAGCGTTACCGAGTTTGAAGGTCGGTGGTTTTTGCGCTCTCTCTGATGAACAGTCCGATTCCTGGTTGATCGCAACTATTGAATCGATCAGCCGCCCAGCTTCAAATAACGTTGCTCAGCCAGAAACTCCGGCAACGGCAGTGATGACACTTCTGGGTCAGGTGCGATCTCGGGATGGCGGATTTCGCTTCCTGCGGAGTGTGGAGTCTTTTCCTCGTCTGGGCAGTCGCTGTTTCGTCATGTCGGAATCGGAGCTTGGAACGGTACTTGACCTGACGGCTTCGAGTTTCGATACGGAAGAGCTGGTGGAAGTCGGCAGTTATTCGCTGTCATCCGGGACACGGGCTCGGATCAGCGGAAACCGTTTCTTTCAGCGGCATTCGGCCATCGTGGGCAGCACCGGATCAGGGAAGAGCTGGGCGGTCGCTTCTTTGCTTGAACGTGCGAGTCAGCTGCCCGGCAGCAATATCGTATTGTTTGACCTTCACGGAGAATACCAGACTCTGAGTGAATCAGAGGTGGGATTTGCATCGCGGCTCCGAATTGCGGGTCCCGGTGATCTTCAAAATCCGGGGAAGGATGTATTGTTTCTTCCGCATTGGTTGTTAAGCCGCGATGAGATGTTGAGCATCGTTGCAGATATTCGTCAGGAGTCTGCCTATATACACGCGGCGCGATTCGTCAGACACGTCTTCGATTTAAAGTCTGAATGGAGGAACAGGCATCAACAGGAGGATAACCTCAAGACGTTCACGCTGGATTCCCCGATCCCCTATTCGCTCGATGAACTGATTTCCCGGCTCGAATTCGACAACAATGAGATGGTCGAAGGGAATCGTGCGGGATCGGAGAAGCAGGGCCCGTATTTTGGAAAACTGACCAGGCTGCTTGACCGATTTCGGGACCGAGTAGCCGATCCGAGGAATGGTTTTTTGTTTCGAGCACCGGAAGAGTCGGAATCTCCCGAGTGGCTGGGACAGCTGGCTGTTCGACTCCTTGCAGCAGACCAGGAACATCGCGGCATCAAGATCATCGATTTTTCAGAGGTGCCGGCAGATCTCATCTCCGTTGTCGCTTCAACGTTAGCGAGGCTGCTTTATACGGTTCAGTTCTGGTTGGCTCCTTCAGACCGCACGCCCTTGTGCATTGTCTGCGATGAGGCTCACCTGTATCTGCCGCGTTCGGAGAATGCCGATGCTGGACAACTGAATTCGCTCGAATCCTTCGAGCGAATCGCCAAGGAGGGGCGTAAGTACGGTGTGTCATTGCTGGTCGTGAGTCAGCGGCCGTCAGATCTGAATTCGACGATCCTGAGCCAATGCAGCAATTTTCTGGCACTGCGTCTCAGCAGTGAGCGAGACAAGACCGCGGTGCGAGCCCTACTCCCGGATTCGATGAAGGGAGTTTCCGATCTGTTGCCGATCCTCGATACCGGAGAAACGCTGGTCATCGGAGACGCAGTTCTCTTTCCGACAAGAATAAAATTCGACGCACCTGAAATACGTCCCAGGAGCAGCTCGATGGAATTCTGGAATGAATGGCGAAAAACCTGTGTTGAGTCCCGAGGAATTTCGGCAGCTGTCGATAATCTGCGTCGCCAGGGACGTGGCTCTGGCGACTGATGGTGCTGGTTCCTGATCGCGTTCAGCGGAAGATCGTTCGCTGACTAAACAACTGCCTCAGGAATTCGACGCATCGACAGGGGAACGCCACACGCAGTAACTGGTCCTTTGGGTGATTGAAAGTGGTGGACGTTGCTGGAAAGCAGCCATGAACTGACTGCGGAACGGTCTGGATTCGATGAAAACTCACCAGAAGAACATTTCGATGAAGCAGCTGTGATTGCTGTCCTGAGACACGGTCCGGTCGAGGCTCGAGTGGACGCAGCGGATCTGCTGTCAGACGCTGAGACCTCGGA
>JBKDKA010000189.1:0-28206 GCA_046345315.1 Planctomyces sp. | reverse complement strand
CTGCAGGTCGAGTACTGACGTGTCTGCGTCGGAGGGATCACGGCCTTCTTCTTTTCGCAGAATCAGTCGGCGCCGAAGTTCCTGAAGTTCAGCATCAAAATGCAGAATCCCGAAGGGAACATTCAGTGAATCGGCGAGCTGTCGGAAAGTGTCTCGATGGGAGAGTTTCAGAAATGTCGCATCAACGATCACCGGGAATCCTGCATTGATGATTTCCGCCGACACTGACAGCAGATGCTCATAGATCTGGTTCGTACCCTTTTGAGAATAGAGCCCTTCTGCAGTCTCTGAGCCGACCTGTTCATGAGCTGTTCCATTCAAAAGTCGCCTGCGTTCCGAATCACTGCGGATGCGAAATGCACCGACATCGGCAGCGATCTGTTCACTGCCTCGCGACTTCCCGCTGCCGCTGAGTCCGTGGGTGATCCAGAGGAACCGCTGAACAGGCTGTGAAAGCTCGAATGCCAGCTGGATATGGGATTCGCAATCCCGCTTTGAATGCTGGTAATCCTCTGAAGTCGGGGACTGCTGGTCCGCTCGCATGGCAGCGACTTTCGCCCTGACAAGTGCTCGATAGACCGTGTACCATTGAAGTAACTGAAGCGACCGATAATCGCCGGTTTCCTGCAGGTAAGAGTTGATGAGAAGCTGCCCTGCCCTGTTTCGCCCTGTCGCATCAAAGTCCATTTTCAGGAAAGCGATATCATTCAGTACGTCGATCCATCGAAACTCATCGCGAAATTCAATCCCGTCGAAAGGGACCCAGCGATTGTTCCATCGGACAATGTTGGAAAGGTGGAGGTCTCCATGGCATTCTCGGATGCGGCCCTGTCGCTGTCGCTCCAGAAATACGTCCTGATGCTTGCTGTGGAACTCCGCTGTCCAGCCTGAAAGCGCCTCCAGGCGATCCTGCATCGTGAGTGTCGACTGTGCGTCTTTCCTGAAAGCTTGATTCAGTGCCTGCAGGTTATCTGTCGCATCTTTCAGGATGTTCGACGCACTGCCGAATGTCATTGAAGAGACTGATACCGCAGCATTGTTATGAAAAGAGGCGACGGAAGTCGCCAGTTGATCGATCTCGTCTCGCGACAACTCGCGAGCCTTCAGACACGAGCTCAGAACATCCGATTCCGGGAACCGCTTCATCCGGACCGCGTAGTCAATCGCCACACCAGGACCGTCGACGGTTATCTGATCGTTCAGCTGTCGAATGACTGCGATGTTTTCGTATAGCCCGTCTGCGTAACGCTGATTCAGCCGAAGCTCCTCAACGCAGCAGGCGTGACGTTTTTCTGCGGAGCTGTAATCCAGAAAATCGGAAACGATCGGTTTCTTGATTTTGTAGGCGAACTCCCCGGCCAGAAACACTCTGGATATGTGCGTTTCATGCTGCTCAATCGCCCCGACAACGGGATGCGGGTACGATTTCGCATCGAGCATCGCCGTCACGAGCATTTTTTCAGCATTCAATGGGCTGCTCCCGTCAGTGGTTCTGCCACAGTGAAGACTCGAACACAGTAACGACTCGAAAGACAATGATGACTCGGATTCATCATCATCGTCTGATCAGATATCTATTCTGACAGATCCGGCTGGAATGATGACCAGTGAGAATCCTTTCATTGCAATCTTTATGAACATTCTTATTCTCTGAGTGTTGATTCTCTTTCCCGCAAATGAGGCAATGTATGAGCTCCCGAATCCGAATTCTGATGATGCTGGCGGCCGCAGTGCATTCGTCTGCAGCGGCAATTTGTTATGCGGGCGATGCTGCTGATGAATCCGTCAGAATGCAGCCGGATGTCGTCTATGGTCATAAACTCGGACTGGCCATGACCATGGATGTGGTGACTCCGGTGAAGGAATCCAACCGTGGCGCCGTACTGTTTATGGTCAGCGGTGGCTGGTATTCCAGTTGGGCACCTCCGGAGAAAATGCAGCCGTTCTACAGATCACTCACCGATCATGGATTCACAGTCTTTCTGGTGCGTCATGGAAGCAGTCCGAGGTTTTCAATTCCGGAAGCGGTGAGTGATGTACGGCGAGCAGTTCGTTTTGTTCGCCTGAATGCGGAGCGGTTTCAGATCGATTCGGATCGGATCGGCGTTTACGGAATGAGTGCCGGAGGTCACCTGTCGCTTGTTCTCGGAACGACAGCAGATTCCGGAACGCCTTCGGAATCAGATCCTGTGGAGGCGGTCAGTGATCGTGTTCAGGCCGTGGTCGCCTTTGTCGCTCCGACGGACCTGACCATCATGGTACGCGGAGCAGCCGATCGTCTGCCGGCGTACGATCGATTTCCGGCACTGGATCTGGAAATGGCTGAGGCAGAAAAGATCTCTCCACTGAAGCATGTGAGTCCCGATGATGCTCCGACGCTGCTTCTGGCCGGTGACCGAGACGATCTGGTTCCGATCGACCACAGCCGAAAAATTCATGAGGCACTGAAGGGCCAGAATGTTACCACCGAACTGGTCGAATTCCCGGGTGCCGGGCACGGATTCAATGCAGATCAGATGCGGCAGGCTCAGGAAAAGATGGTTCAGTGGTTCCGGAAGAATCTCATCGACAACACGTCCGAAGATCGCACAAGTGTTCAGAAGTAACTTTCAATCCGCAGCTCCAGGACCAGGCACAACTGTCTTCTTCCGACCTTCGTGATTTCGACAGATCCCGGGAGTGAAGGGGTCAGCGACGAATCTCTGGACTGCGTTCTCCAGATGTTTTCCGGCGAATCTCAGTTCGCCAGGGGCTTTGTGATGCGCGCCTGGAGTGATTCGCGATCAGGGCAGAAATCGGTGCAATTGTGAAGGTGCTCTGACGCCAATCCCGACGATTATCGCTGATCCATTGAAATGATCGAATGGTTGCTGCGACAGATTGAAATTGTTGTTCCTGATGTCGGCCCTATCATTCCGACGATCAACACTCTGGAACTGAGTTTCATTATGGAGTGGCAGGAGCAATGAATCATTTTCTGCGAGATTCGGGAGCCAGCGCCTCGGGCGGACTTCTTTTTCGTTCCGGAAGGCGGCGGCACCAGTGCTGCAATTGTGAGAACGCCTCCCGGGGCAGTGAGCGATTTCAGCGCCGAGGGATTCGAAATTCCGCGACGAACAGCGAATCGTCTTCTGCAGAGACGCAGCCTGACCAGTTCTCATGTCCTGACTGTTACCGGGAATACCTCGAGGATCTGAGATCAGAGATGCGAGCCGGGATGTGAATTCCAGAAGAATTCACGGTCCTCAAATGAGTTTCAGGGGTTGTGTCTGCGAGTGTTCATGTTCTCTGATCGTTGTTGAATGAAGTCCATAGGAATGTTTTTCGGAGAAATCGCTGTGGAAATCCAGATCAATGACCGCGACCTTTCCATCAGTCAGCAGGATCACGACTTTACCCTGATGCGGCTGCAGTTTGCACTGGGGCGCTTCACCAGCAGAATCAGGAATATCTATGTCACGTTCAGTGACCAGAATGGTCCTCGTGGCGGACAGGACATTCAGTGTCGAGTTCGGATCATGATGGAAGCGGGAGAAGAGATTGTCGTGACCAATGTCGATTCTTCTCTCGAAGCGTGTGTCGCACATGCTGCCGATCGAGCCGGAAGAACGGTGGCTCGATTTCTTGAGCGTCATCGACAGCATCAGGGAATGTCAATGTCCGGTGATCAGGGGTTCTGAAGCAGTTCTGTTTGATTTCAGCGCAACCGCATCAAGAGTCTGAAGATTCATTCGTCTGAAAGTGTGATCAACGAATATGGAATACACAATCCGGGGGTGGACTGGTTTCGAAAGCTTCGTTACGGGCTCTCCGCGATTCTGGGATCTGCCGGACTGAGAATGACATTGGCAGACGTTGATCATATCTCTGCAACAGAATGTCCCCGTAATCGTCAGTCTCTGCGTGATCCTCACGATCCTCACCCTGTCTGTACTGCTCGCGCTCGGTCGCCCGCGGAGAGTGACTTCGACTGACTATCGAGACTGTTCGGAATATTGGCGTCAGACCCCGATCCTGACGCCAAAGACGGTCAGGAGCTGAATGCCTGCGGTATTCAGGACAGAAGTCACAAACCATCGAATCAAACTATTCGTCATTCCGGGAATAGTCCTCCGATCTGGTTGTCACCGCGGACTCGTTCGTCGAATGTGCATTCTGAGCAGGGCACGGTAAAACATTTCGAATCTCAGGACCGATCGTTTCTGAATGGGTTCTGGCCCTCTGCAACCAAATCACTGAACGGGAACACGAATGTCGACAAACTCGGGCAGAGAGACGGCGACTGCCAACGATCTGATCTCTGCGTCCTGGATTTTTGAACAGATTGCCATCCGCGACGGGTTGCACGCCGACCGGTCGAGGATTCGTCGCGCCGTTGACGAAGCCGCAGAAACCTATTTTGGTATTCAGGATGGCGGCTGGTGGCGCTGGATCATCGAGTCCGGCAACAGCCTCGGCCAGCACTGCAGGGTCATCGAGGGCGATCTCGCGGAGCTGATCCAGCTTGCGTCTGATGGGGTTGTGGTGATTCTGCGATCCAGGGATGGCGACAACTGGTGTGCTGTCACAGTCGGTAAACGACGCAGACTCTGTCTCTGGTCTCCGGTGGGTGGAGTGCCGTTTCAGTATGGTTCACCGGCACGGATAGCGAAGATGTTGCGTCAGCGGGGATTTGACAGCGTGGTGTTGTCAGTCGTCGTGGAATCGTCACTGACTTCGTCCGACGCTGTGCTCGCGGGCATTGTTGACAAGAAGCCATTGGATCGACTCTTCGCTCTGATGAGGGCCGAGAGCAGTGATGTCTGGGTTGTTGTTATTTTTGCTCTGGTCTCCGGACTGCTGAGCATGACAACACCGCTTGCTGTGGAAGCACTGGTCAACACGGTTGCATTCGGAAGATTTCTGCAGCCGATCGTGGTTCTGTCACTGATGCTGCTGGCGTTCCTGATTTTCCAGGCGGCGATGAAGGCGCTTCAGACGTTCGTTGTGGAGATCATTCAGAGGCGAATGTTTGCGAGAGTTGCCGCTGACCTTTCGTTTCGGCTGCCAAGAACACAGATGGAGTCTCTCGATGAGCATTATGCTCCTGAGCTCGTCAATCGGTTCTTTGATGTCATCACGATTCAGAAAATATCTTCGCAGCTGCTGCTGGATGGTTTGTCGGTTGTCCTGAGTGCTGCAGTCGGGATGGTTGTGCTTGCCTTCTATCATCCACTGCTCCTGGCGTTCGATGTTGTTCTGATTCTGATGCTGCTCTTTACGATGGTTGTTCTGGGGCGCGGCGCTGTCAAGACCAGCATCAAAGAGTCGAAAACCAAGTATGCGATGGTCGCCTGGCTGGAAGATCTGGCCCGCTGCACCACGACGTTTCGTTACGATGGGGCTGAGTCCTTCGCTCTTGAGAAATCAGACCAGTTGATTTTTGATTATCTGACTGCGCGGAAGAAACATTTCCGTGTGCTGATGCGTCAGCTGCTGTTTCTTCTTTTTGTGCAGGCTGTGGCAAGTACGGCGCTGCTCGCAATCGGCGGTTGGCTGGTCATTTCAGGGCAGCTGTCGCTCGGGCAGCTCGTGGCAGCGGAACTGATCGTTGCCGTGGTCGTGGGATCGTTCGCGAAGCTCGGAAAACATATGGAAAGTTTCTATGACCTGATGGCTTCGGTGGACAAGATCGGAACACTTCTGGATCTTCCGATTGAGAGAACAGACGGACTTCTGACCGCTCCAGTGACTGGTGAAATTGGTCTGAAGAATGTGTTCTGGCAGAACGCATCCGGGACGTCAGTGATCAACGACCTTTCGCTGGATATTCGTTCCGGCGAAAAAATTGCGCTCAGTGGATCCAGCGGGAGCGGAAAGAGCATCGTTCTGGATCTGCTTTTCGGGCTGCGAGAGGCGGTGTCCGGAACAGTAATGGTCAGCGGCATCAATCCACGGGATCTTCGGCCGGATGTGCTGCGGCGTCAGGTGGCGCTGGTGCGCGATGTCGAAGTGTTTCAGGGAACCATTGCTGAGAATATCCACCTTGAGCGTCCGGATATCAGTCTCGCCGATGTTCGAGAGATGCTCGGTGTTGTTGGTCTGCTGAACATCGTTCAGCAGCTTCCTGACGGCATCGACACGGCACTGCTCTCTACGGGGGCGCCGCTGTCGATGACGCAGCGACGTCGGCTGATGATTGCCAGAGCACTCTGCGGTCGTCCAAAAGTTGTGCTGATCGATCAGATTCTGGACTGCATTCCGGATGAAGAGGCCGAAGAGATTCTTCGTGGGATTCTGAACGCCTCAGAGTCGTGGAGTGTGGTTCTGGTGACGAGCCGCGAGTGTCTCAGCAGGATAATGGATCGGACCATTCACCTGCCCGGCAATTCAGAAAAGAGTTCAACCTGACGAGCAGGAGCTTTTCCTGACGGCAGTCCGATGGTCCGGGGCTGCAGTGTGTGATAAATCTGCGGCGGAATGACCGAAAACAGAGAGACGGGAATGATCGAAAGAATTACGACTCAGCGACGCTCTATTCTGACTCCTGTCGCCTACAGTGAGGCATTGATGCCGTCGTTGCAGCTTGCGAGATCTTCGCGTGCGGCACGCAGGATTGCTTCCGTGCTGTTCGTGATCCTTGTGCTGACGATCTTTGCGATGGCATTTGCACCGTGGCAGCAGAGCATTACAGGGGCCGGTTACGTCGTGGCTTATGCTCCGACGGAGCGTCAGCAGACTCTGGAAGCCCCGATCAAAGGGCGTATCGCACGCTGGAATCCCTCCCTTGTAGAGAACGCTCGCGTGGCGAAAGGTGAGTTCATCGCTGAGATACGGGATCTCGATGAATCGTACTCTGAGCGACTGAAGGGGCAGCTTGACAACGTTGTTGCCGTCAGGGAATTCACCAAAAAGGTGGTTGAGGCGCATGAAGGCCAGCTGAGGGATATTATGCGTTATCGCCAGGAAGTTGAGGCGGCACAGAATGCTTATGTCCAGTCTGCAAAGGAGAAAGTCAATGCCGCTCAGCAGAAACTCTCCATCGCAGAAGCGGCCATTTTTCAGCTGGAACAGGCACGAGATCGAGCACGAGATCTTCAGGCGAAAGGAAATATCGCACTGGAGAAACTGCAGGAGATCGAAAGAAAACTGCAAGAATCGGAAGGGAAGGTCAAGGAGGAATCTGCGAACCTCGCTGCAGCCCAGGCTGATCTGAGAGGGAAAGAGAGTGACCGAGAGGCCTATATCCATAAAGCTTCAGCCGAAGTGAAGTACTATGAAGGCCTGCTCGACAAAGCCCGAGGAGAGGTTTCCAAAGCAGAAAAAGACGAGCGTGAAATGGAATCCAAGGTCGCCCGCCAGAATACACAGGAGATCAACGCTCCTTTTGATGGATACGTCGTGCAGATCAGCTCGAATGGTGGTTCACAGATGGTCAAGGAGGGAGATCCGATCTGTACCCTGGTCCCATATACTCAAGAGCGAGCGGTTCAGATCTGGCTGGATGGAAACGACGCACCGCTTGTTGAGGCGGGGCGTCACGTCAGACTGCAGTTTGAAGGCTGGCCGGCGGTTCAGTTCTCCGGCTGGCCATCCGTCGCCGTCGGGACCTTCGGTGGCACAGTGGTCTCCGTGGATATGGTCGATAACGGCAAAGGTAAGTTTCGTTGTCAGATTCTTCCGGACCCGACCGAGGAACAGCGCTGGCCATCGGAGAGATATCTCCGACAGGGCGTTCGCGCCAATGGTTGGGTTCTGCTCGATCAGGTACCGCTCTGGTTCGAAGCATGGCGTCAGCTGAACGGATTTCCGCCCTCCGTAGATATTGATTCGAGCATCGATTCGAAGAAATCCGACGATGCGAGTAAGTCGCGCGATGGTGGCGAGGACAAAGGCAAGACGAAACTTCGCTGACGGAACAGACGTCCCAGACTGTCACAGACTGTCACAGATTCCTTTGAACTCTGAAAATGTGGCGACTGCATTGTCAGATACTCAAAACAGCGGTCTTGTGTCATTCCCGCGCAGGCGGGAATCCACACTGGGGCACTGGATTCCTGCCTGCGCGGGAATGACGACCCCAGAATCAGGGTGTGACAAACCACGGCTGCGCTATCAGCGGTAGTTCTGCGGGTGACGTCATCCCGGCGACGGCGGAAAGCCAAACCGCAGCACCAGCTGTCCGGCCCGTGGCCGGCATGACTGCAGCTGGTTTCAAGCTCCGACACTGGCCCACCAATAGAGGCAGCTTCTGACGCTTCAGGGGAGTCTGCCTCGGCATTTTGAATGCGTTCGATGCCACCCGGCTTTATGTGATGAAGCGCACGCCCCTGCAGTTTCTGCTTCATCGCATTGGAATGCAGCCCATCTGTTCAGTTCCGTTCCTGACGATTCTCCTGAAACTGATTCCCTCAGTAGCGTGCTGAAAAAATTCAGATGTCTGACGTCAGGCGAGAGTGGCTCAACGGATAAGTCGCTGCCGATGCCTTCTGAAGACGGTTGCAGAAGAATTGATTTGTCACGGATGACGATCGTTCATGAGCAGATATTACCGGGTTTCGTTTTTGTTTCTGATCTGTGCAGGATGCGCTGGCGTCCGGGATTCGGTCAGTTCCCTCACCGGGCGACTCACCTCGAAACCACCGCTGGATGCGACCGTGTTCTCACCGAAGTCCCCTGCACTGCTCTCCGAGCAGCGACGGCAGGAGGACCAGGAGAAGAAGGCAAACCTCTCTTCACAGGGAACTGCCGATCCTGAATCAGCAGCCTCCCTCGATCGGGCTGCTGGCCCGAAGCCTGAATCTGCGGGAAGCAGGCAGGTCAGCGTTCCTGAAGAGCCATCAGCCAATGACGCCGATCGGGTCGTCAGTCTGCGAGCTGTCGAAGGTGGCGGTGACTCTCCCGGGGAGCCCGCTCATTTCGCTGATCAGCCCGACTCAGAGCCACAGGATCCAGCCAGTGTTCGGCAGGAGGATCTCCAGAAGGTCGCTGCTGAAGAGCCGTCAGTCTCTGTGCTGACTTACGATGAAGTGGTGGGTTCAGTGTATCGAAGCTACCCACTGCTTCAGTCTGCATTGTATGGGCGAAACATTGCACTCGGACAGCAGGTTGGTGCCTCCGGGGCATTTGATACGAAATTGAAGGGCGCCAGCGAAAACGGACCTCAGGGATTCTATCAGACATATCGACAGAGTATCGGAGTCGTTCAGCCGACGTACTGGGGTGGTGAAGTCTTCGCCGGGTATCGTGTGGGACGCGGTGAGTTCCAGCCCTGGTATCTCGAGCGGCAGACGAACGATGGTGGAGAATTCAAAGCAGGTGTGCTTGTGCCCCTCGCCAGAAACCGGGAGATCGATGCAAGACGTGCTGAACTCTGGAAGAGCGGGCTGGGACGGAGCCTTGCGGAGCCGGATATTCAGGCTCAGCTCATTGGTTTCGTGCAGGAAGCTTCGTATGGTTACTGGGACTGGGTGGCTGCCGGGGAATACCATGAGATTGCCGAACGAGTTCTGGCGCTCGCCGAGGATCGAACCAGTCGAATCGAAGCTCAGGTCGAAAAAGGATTTGTCGATCCTCCGGAGTTGACCGACAACCTTCGGCTGGTCGCGATTCGACGAGCGAAGACGGCTGACACTCGACGGAAACTGGAACAGACCGCTGCGAAGCTCTCCGTTTACTTCCGTAACGATCGAGGTGAACCACTGCTCCCCTCAGATTCCATGCTTCCGGGGTTTCCGGATCCCGATGAGATCAGTGATGACGTCGACTCTGATATCCGGGCGGCTCTCACCAGTCGTCCCGAGCTTCGGGTTCTGAGCATCATTCAGCAGCAGCTCAGGATCGACTATTCGGAAGCCGTCAACCAGCTGCAGCCGGAAGTCAATGCCGTGCTCTCGGGATCGCAGGATGTTGGTGAACCGACAAGTGCCAAACGCGACAAATCTCCGTACGAAGGTGAGGCGTCGGTGTTTCTCGATGTGCCCGTTCAGCGACGAAAAGCCCGCGGTAAGATGACGGAGCTTCAGGGGAAGATCGCTCAGGTGTCTGCGAAGCGTCAGATTACCGCCGACAAGATTATGGTCGATGTGAGAATGGCACATGCAGCACTCCGGTCTGCCTATCTTCAGGTGCAGCAGAGTCTGGAGGCACTCCGTCACGCTGAGGATCTTGCCGCAAGAGAACGTCAGAATCAGGAGGCCGGAGTTTCTGATCTGCTGAAAGTGGCACTTCGGGAGCAATACGCAGTCGAGTCCGCGGAGAAGAACGTCGATGCGCTTCGACTCTTCTTCGAATCCCGTGCTGATTATCGTGCGGCCATGGGACTTGACCAGATCGACCGTTAAGACGATCGACTTCAACGACACTCGTCAAATATGATCCTTCAGGAATCGGTATCTGAAATCTTCCTGAGTTTCTGAAGGCGAGTGGATGGATGTCGAGAACCACTGAAGCGATTGTATCCGATGACCGGAAAACGTCTCCGGCTCCGCCTCAACCGGCCTGGTGGCAGAACGAAGACTATCTCGCTGTCATTGCAGCAGCTGCATTGATCGGATCCGCTGTCGGTGGCTGGAAGATTCGTTTGCCGGCGCTCAAATGGAGCAGCTTTTCAGAGCTGGCGGCGCTTGTCACAGCGGACAATCTGACTGCGGTGACTGCGACCAGTGGTGTCGTTCTGCTGACGTCAATTCTTGTGCTCGGGGGCTCACTTCGGGGGCGTGTTCTTCAGTTACTGCCCGGAGCAGCTCTGATTCTCAGCTTCGCCTGGCTGGCCCAGGTGGCCGCCGCGAATACGTCGGTGAAGGCGTGGGGCCTTGAGTATGTGATTTTCGCTCTTGCGATCGGATTGCTCTGGAGTCACGTGTTGCCAGTTCCGAGCTGGCTGGCCGCTGGAATTCGAACGGAATTCTTCATCAAAATCGGTATCGTAATCCTCGGCTGTGGCGTCGTATTTTCAGAGCTTCTGAAGGCCGGCATGCCAGGGCTGATACAGGCTGTCCTTGTCATACCCGTCGTCTGGCATTTCACTTTTCGGCTGGCTCGATGGCTGAAGGTCGATGATGAATTCGCTGTCATGCTCTCAACGGCAGTGTCGATCTGCGGTGTTTCGGCCGCGATCGCCGCCTGCGGCGCGATTCAGGGTGACCGAAAGAAACTTTCCTACACAACTTCGATCGTTCTGCTTTGTGCTGTCCCGATGATGATTGTGATGCCCTGGCTCGTTCGAGGTACCGGGTTGAGTGATGAAGTGGGAGGCGCATGGCTGGGAGGCACACTTGACACAAGTGGATCGGTACTTGCCGCAACTGAGATGGTGAGTGAAACCGCATCCAGAATTGGGACGGTCGTGAAGCTCTCACAGAATGTCCTGATCGGTTTCGCTGCCTTCCTGATTTCTCTCTGGTGGAGCTACCGCGAACGCAGCCTCGACCCGAATGCTCCGGCGCCGACCGCAGGTGTGATCTGGGAGCGGTTCCCGAAATTTGTCCTCGGGTTCATCGGTGCATCATTGTTGTTCTCGTTCATCGTTACCCCGGAGAAGGTAACCTCTCTGGAAAAGCCTCTGAAGGGGCTCCGTGAACTTTTTTTCGCAGCGGCATTTGTCAGTATCGGAATGGAAACCCGATTCGGTGACCTCTTTCGTCTTGGTGGTGGTCGTCCCGCATTTGCATTCCTTGGCGGACAACTGGTCAATATTCTGTGGACGTTGATTCTGGCCTGGATACTGTTTGGTGTCCTGAAGTAGTGGCACGCAGCCGGCTTCACTCTGAGTCATGCCGAATTTCATCAGAAACAGTTTCATCATTGCATCGCGACGGCTATCCTCATCGTCCGGATCTGTTGTGGTTCCATGTGTGATTGATGCGGACTGCCGTCCGGCAATGACTAAACTGTGAGGCCGCTGTCGTGGCTGATGAGAATGCATCAGATGTGTCATCGAAGAATTCAGTGAAGCGACGCTGCTTGTTCGGGATCAGGCTGCCATGAATGCTTCAGTCAGAGACGTTCGCCGGAAAGCCGCACGGGCTCGCCTGCTGCAGATGCATTTCGAGAGCCGTGTCGGCCACATTGGTGGCAATCTTTCGGCTCTGGATACCCTGCTGAGCCTTTACCACGATGTGCTCGGCGACGACGATCAGTTTATTCTTTCCAAAGGACACGCAGCCGGGGCACTCTATGTGACGCTCTGGACGATCGAGCGACTCACTGACGATGACCTGAAGCAGTTTCATCGGGACGGTACCCTGCTGGCCGGTCATCCGCCGGCCAGTGGTCTCTCGGACGTGTTGTTTGCCACCGGTAGTCTTGGCCATGGGCCGGGACTGTCCAGCGGACTGGCGCTCGCAAAACAGCTTCGAGGACAACCTGGTCGTGTCATCTGTATGACATCAGACGGCGAATGGAACGAAGGATCATGCTGGGAGTCCCTCATTTTTGCGCAGCATCGGCGACTGAGTAATCTGATCTTCATCGTGGACGCAAACGGCCTTCAGGGATTTGGTCGGACCTCTGAAGTTGCAGGGCTGGAACCGCTGAGCGAGAAGTTTCGAGCGTTCGGAGTGACGACGTCTGAGGTGAATGGTCATGATCAGGCTGCGTTGTCCGGCCTTCTCAGTTCCTTCGATTCTGATGGTCCGCACGTCGTGATCGCTCGCACGATCAAGGGTCGCGGCGTCTCATTCATGGAAGATCGGATGGAATGGCACTACCGACCGATGACTGAAGAGCAGTATCAGCAGGCAGTCAGGGAGCAGACGATACCATGAGATCTGCGTTCTGCAGCGCACTGATGCGGCATTGCCATAACCCACAGTTTGTTTTCCTGACCGGTGATCTTGGGTACGGGGCACTGGAACCACTGCGCGACTCCATGGGGCAGCGATTCATCAATGCCGGAGTGTCGGAACAGAATATGGTGTCTGTGGCCTCCGGGCTGGCAAAATCCGGATTTCGACCGTGGGCCTACAGCATCGCTCCGTTTCTCTATGCTCGACCGTTCGAACAGATTCGCAACGATGTCTGTCTTCATCGACTTCCCGTTGTACTGGTCGGCAATGGAGGTGGTTATGGATACGGAGTCATGGGGGCGACTCATCATGCACTGGAAGATTACGGAGTTCTTCTGACATTACCGCAGATGGAAGTTCATGTACCGGCATTTGACAAAGACATCTCTTCGATATCGGATCAGCTGTTGCAGTCGGAGCGACCAGGTTACCTTCGGCTGGGGATTGAAGAACAGCCGCCATCGCTGTCACCACCACCCTACGCAACATGGCGGAAACTGCTGACAGGACGCGGACCGGTCGTTCTGGCTGTGGGACCACTTGCCGGTGGATACTGGGGCGCCTGGTCAGAGCTTCCGGAAGAGCAGCGTCCGTGTTTATGGTGCCTCTCAAAGCTTCCGTTCGGAGGTTTTCCTGAGGAATTGTGGTACGATATTCGGCAGGCGTCGGTGCTGGCCGTGGCCGAGGAACATGTCGCGCATGGCTCAGCCGGATCTCTGGTGACCGGACAGCTGATCGAACATCGTTGCATGCCGCCGCAGTATCGTCATTTTACTGCCTGCGGATATCCGTCCGAACGCTACGGGTCGCAGCGATTTCATCGCGCGGAGTGTGGCCTCACGCCGGATCTTGTTCTAAGATCTCTGACGTGTCCATGAAAGCCTGTCATCAGTCACCGATTCGCAATTGCTCGGAGTATCTGTTCGATCATGGCGTCTGAAATACTGCATGACCGAATCACGAAACTCCAGGGACCGATCCTGATACTCGGGGCGAGTGGTTTCGTGGGGGCGAACCTGGCGCTGACAATTGCTTCGGTGCGCAATGATGTTCACGGGACTGCCACACACGTTCCGGCCTGGCGGCTCGATGGTTTTCCACAGGAACGTCTCCATGTGGTGGACCTGCTGGTTGATTCCAGTCTCGACCAGATTCTGCAGAGCGTTCGACCAAAGACGATCTTTAACTGTGTGGCATTCGGAGCCTACTCTTTCGAAACCGAAAGTCAGCTGATTTACCAGACAAACTTCAGCTTCATCACTCGACTGCTTCATCGACTCTCGTCGGCCGACATCAAGGTCTATGTCCATGCCGGCAGTTCATCTGAATATGGTGATAACGCCGCCGGTCCCGATGAGCGTGATGCTCTGGAACCGAACTCACACTATGCGGTTTCCAAAGCGGCGGCGGCGAATCTGATCTGGTTCTATGGACATCATCAGAAACTCCCCTGCGTGAATCTCCGTCTGTATTCTGTTTATGGTCCAATGGAAGATTCTTCCAGACTGATCCCGAACCTCATTCGACGTGGTATCGGGGCTGGTTATCCGGAGTTTGTCAATCCGGAGATCTCCAGGGATTTCATTTATACGGATGATGTGACGTCCGCGTTTGTCTGCGCTGCGCTCAATCTGCATCGGGATGACTATGGTCGGTCCTTCAATATCGGGACCGGACGGAAAACGACGATTTCAGAGCTTGCTCAGGTGTCGAAGCAACTGTTCCGCATCACGGAGGAGCCGGTTTTTTCGATGCCCGCGAGAATGTGGGACGTTACTGACTGGTACGCCCGAATTGATCAGGCTCAAGAACGTCTGCAGTGGTGCCCCGAAGTGACTCTGGAGGACGGTCTGAAGAAAATGGCTGACTGGATGAGATCACTGCCGGATCTTGATGCCTATGAACGGTCATCTCGCCGCTACAGCCTCGATCTGAAACACAGCGTCAGTGCCATTATCGCATGTTACCGAGACGGGCAGGCGATTCCGATTATGTACGAAAGGTTGCGAAGTACCTTTCAGCGCCTGAAGATCGACTATGAAATCATCTTTGTGAATGACTGCAGTCCTGATGATTCGGAAGAAGTGATTCGGAGAATCTCAGCAGATGATCGTCGTGTCATCGGGATGTCTCATTCGAGAAATTTCGGATCTCAGGCAGCTTTCATGAGCGGTATGGCTATTGCAAGTCGTAACTCCTGTGTTCTGCTGGACGGTGATCTCCAGGATCCTCCGGAAATCATCGAACAGTTCGTTGCTCGGTGGCGAGAAGGGTACGATGTCGTTTACGGTCGGCGAGTCAAACGCGACGCGGTCCTCTGGATGCAGTATGCATACAAAGCCTTCTATCGGATATTCGATTTCTTTTCCTACATACCGGTTCCGCATGACGCAGGGGATTTTTCCCTGATGGATCGGCGAGTTGTGGATGCCATTCTGCGATTCCCCGAACGAGATCTGTTTCTTCGTGGTGTTCGAGCATTCACGGGGTTTCGGCAGATCGGTGTCGACTACCATCGTCCGGAGCGGATGTTCGGAAGAAGTACAAACAATCTGCTGAAGAATCTTGGCTGGGCCAAGAAGGGTATTCTGAGTTTCAGCAACACGCCGCTGAACATGCTCAGCTTCATGGGTGGAACTCTCCTTCTGGTTACATTCCTTCTGGCTGCTTTCCAGATCATTCTTCGCATTCTCCGTCCTCAATGGGTCCCGGATGGTCTGACGACGGTGCTTCTGGCGATTATGTTCTTTGGATCGCTTTCTGTATTCTCGATTGCTGTAATCGGCGAGTACCTTGCCAAGGTCTTTGAGGAAGTCAAACGACGACCTCTCTACATTCGCCGTGGCGTGATTCGCAACGGTGAAGTGCGGCTGGTGAGCAGTGAACGCGGGGATGGTGCTGAATGAAGCTTCCCGTCATTCGTGATCGCCGGAACGAACTTCAGCGCGGACACGAAGTCTGGAAGCCACCAGTATTCCAGCCGAGCCGAACGTGGGTGTCGCGTTGTGCGGCAGTTCTCCGGAGGTTCGCTGATCTGCAGGCATCGTCCATCTGGAATGACCTTTCCTGTCTGCTACCCGTTTGTCAGGGTTCTGTTCTTGATGTGGGCTGTGGAGCACAACCGTATCGCTCCCTGCTGCCGAAGGAAGTGTCATATTCCGGAATTGATACAGAGGATGCCGGGCGGCGGTTTGGCTACAGCGTTCCTGACACGACATACTTTTCCGGCTCAACCTGGCCAGTAGCTTCGAGCAGTGTCGATTTGGTTCTCGCGACCGAAACTCTGGAACATATTGAGAACCCGGACCAGTTTCTTCGTGAAGCGTGTCGAGTGCTCAGGCCGGACGGCTGGATCCTGTTGACGGTGCCCTTCTCTGCTCGCTGGCATTACATCCCCTGGGATTACTGGCGGTTTACTCCCAGCGGACTTTGCCTGCTGCTGGAACGATGTGGCTTCGAGAAGCCGGTTGTCTACGGACGAGGCAATGAGATTACGGTAGCCTGCTATAAAGTGCTGGCGGTTCTGTTTATGCTCCTTCTCGGCGATATAAGAAGCCCTGTGCGGAAATGCCTTGCCCGATTTACGGGGATTCTCTGTCTGCCAGCGGTATTTGTTCTCTGTCTGACAGGACAGATTTCTCTGCGGATGCGCAGTGGACCGGACTGCCTCGGATACACAGTGCTGGCGGCAGTGAGGCCTGATCAGCGAGAGAATCTCCTCGGAGCGGCCGAAGGGGTGGAGAAGAAGTCATGAGCGGCATTCGCAGCTGCCCGATTTGTGGTTCCACTTCCGAGTCCGAACTTTTTGCGGAGTCGCGTTTCGATCCGAAGCAACTCAACGAGTTCGCATTTGCCTCGCGAAAACTGCCGGAGTATATGCATCATCAGCTGATGCTCTGTCGGCCCTGCGACCTTGTCTATGTCAGTTCCACTCAGGAATTGTCGGACCTGCAGACGGCGTACGAGGAAGCGGCATTCGACAGCGGACTGGAGGCGGCATTTGCTGCTCGCACTTATGCTCGAGTTCTTTCGCGAGAGTTTCCGAAACTGCCCGATCGAAATGGGGCTGTAGATATCGGTACCGGTGACGGCGCATTCCTCAAGGAATTGCTGCAGGCTGGATTCAGTGACGTTTCGGGCGTTGAACCGTCACGAGCACCCGTCGCTGCTGCTCACCCTGACGTGCGTTCCCTGATTCGATGTGGATTGTTTCAGGATGGAATGTTCGCAGAAGCCTCCTGTTCGCTTGTGACCTGCTTTCAGACGATTGAGCATGTTGCAGATCCGATGGCGCTCTGCAGTTCTGCCCTGAAACTGCTGAAGCCCGGTGGTATCCTGTGTCTTGTGGGACACAATCGCCGATCACTCTCGGCGCGACTTCTGGGAAGAAAGTCACCCATCTACGATATCGAACACCTGCAGTTGTTTTCGCCGGACAGTTTCCGAATGCTCCTTGAGAAAAGCGGCTGCCGCGAAATTCAGGTGCATGCGTTCTGGAATCGGTATCCAGTGACCTACTGGGCTCGGTTGTTTCCTTTTCCTGGCTCAGTCAAGACAAAGCTGATTCGCGGGCTCGAACGATGTGGCGGCAGGCGTATCTCCGTGCCATTGCCAGCCGGCAATCTGGTCGCGTGGGGCGTGCGTTAAAAGATGTTCGATCTGAGTTCCGGGCAGGTTCACCCTGAAAGCACCGCTTCGAATCAACGTCTCCGCAGCCGATGAACTTCTTAAAGCTCAGCAACAGAAACCGTTGTTGGTAACGATCTGTCGTCACGCTCATCCCTGTCGCCTCCAGTCGTAGGACTTCTGCGTGCGGAACCCGGTGAGGCGAATCGTTCCGGTCGGCTCGATCTCCATGAGCGAGTAGCCGTTGTTCTCGACCCCTGAGCCTTCGACCATCGCAACCAGGGTGCAGTAGTGAATGCCGCCGATTTCCTCGAGATCGTTCTGATGGCTATGCCCCTGGAAGACGGCTAAAACCTTTCCAGAGGATTCGAGAGCCTTCCGTACCTCGGCGTTGTTCCTGACACCGTGGCTGTTGCTCACGTCGAGCCGCTGGTGGGCGAAGACAATGACTGGCTTGTCGTTGTCCTGCAAGTCGGCTTTCAGCCATTCGAGTTCAGCGGTGGGAATGTTGGCATCGGTCCATTGAAAGTTCTTGCGGCCGTATGATTCACCATCGCTGCGGAAACAGGAATCCAGCACGATAAAATGGAAACCGCCGCGGTCGAACGAGTAGTACGATTTCTCCTGTTCAACGCCACCCAGAAACTCCTCTTTCTTCAGCGTGTCCACGCAGTGATTTCCCAGGACGTAGTGCCGGTCTTTGCAAATCGCGGAGAACGGTCGGTTGATCGTCCTGAGGTACTCCAGCTCCACGTCCACTGAGTCGGCAGCGTCGATGAAGTCGCCCAGTTCCACCAGAAATGAGGGCTTGTCCTGCTCGAACTGCCGGGCTGCTTCTTCGAGCTTGGCCAGCGTCTCTCGGTAGTGCCGAGTTCCCGCGGGTACTTTGTCGGCGTAGTGCAGATCCGTGACGAGTCCCACACGCAGACGGGGAGCTTCATCGTCTGCAGGCAGTGTCGATGAACTAAACGAAGCGGCTGTCAGCACGAGCGTTCCGTTTTTGAGGAAGGATCGGCGTCCCAGACGGATATTGGTTATGCCATCGGTCATCTCTGATCGCCTTGTTCTGCATTCGAATACTTAGAGGCTCTGACAAAAACGGGACAGGCACCCTTCAACCAACGAATCTGTAGGCGTATTCAGCTTTGTTCGGGAGCCAGTCCCGGTTTTGTCAGGCGTTCTTACGGCCCGTCGTCTCATCCGGTACAGCGACCTGAACACTGCCGGTGTAGCCCTTTTCTCTCTCACACTGCCCTGACGCCGACATCAATCGGCCTTCGGGCAATCCCTGAATCCCCAACGAGCAGTCGAGCTCGTACCGCCCCTTCATCTCAAAAGCGGCATCGGTGTCCCCTCATTCGTTCAATTCGTATCATTCGTGGTTGATCTCCAGCTCACCACCGCCCTCAACTTCGATCAGGACAGGTGGACGATGGGAGGCATCGTACACCGCCGTAGTTCGGACGGAATCGTTTTTGGAGATCAAGGTGGTTTCAAAACCGGGACTGGCTCCTGACAGACGCGGTGTGTTTCTGCAGAATCTGCAACTGCAAGGGTGCCTGTCCCTGTTTTGAAATTCTATTCAATCAGATTCGGAACCAACTTGCATGAAGATTCTGTTCCTTCACGGCTGGCGGAGCGTTCCGGGCGGAGTCAAACCGACCTGCCTGAAGGACCACGGACACACCGTCATCAACCCGTCACTCGACGATGACGACTTCGATGCCGCCATCCGAACTGCCCAGGCTGAGTTCGACATGCATCAACCGAACGTCGTCGTTGGCAGTTCGAGAGGCGGGGCCCTCGCCATGAACATCGAATCCAGGGACACGCCGCTCGTTCTGCTCTGCCCCGCATGGAAGAACTGGGGCATCGTCAGGACACTCAAGTCGAATGCAACGATCCTGCACTCACGCAGAGACGACGTAATTCCCTTTGCTGACTCTGTGGAACTGATTGCCAACAGCGGCTTGCCACCAGAGACGCTCATTGAAGTCGGCGATGATCACCGACTGGCGGATAACGCATCTCTGTCTGTCATGCTGTGGGCCTGCAACTTGCTTGCGTCCGGCGAAACACTGCCGTGGCTGGATGATGAACCACAATCACCCGCCTCTTCTTCCAGCAGTTCGAAATCCACGTCACAGGAAGAAGCCAGCTACATCTGTGATGCCTGCGGCGAAGAGATCGTCATTCCACTTGATCTTACCGAAGGCTCAAGCCAGACGTATGTGGAAGACTGTCCGGTTTGCTGCCGTGCCAATACGATCCATGTTCAAATAAATAACGACGGAGACGCTCAAGTCTGGGCTGAACCGGAACAGGACTACGATTGACTCCGCTCAGAAAGCGGTAACATGCTCACAAGAATCTGCGTGACACTGACAGCAATCTGCCTCATTGCTGTTCCATTGGCGCTGAGTCCCGATGTTGATTGAATTTACAGGTTTTACAGCTTAATACCATTTCAATTGCTTCAGGTACTCATGATCTATCAGCGACTGAAAGTGCGTCCGGAGGTCTCGGGCGATCATCTGGTTTTCGGCGAAGAGTCCTGCCTCAATGTTTCGTTGTTGAGCAGCTTCCGTGAAATTCGCTGACGAAATGAATACTCGCCTTGAATCTGCAATGACAAACTTTGCGTGGAGACATGCCGACTTCCCGGCTTCGTCAGGCTCAAGTGCCCTCGGATCAAAGTACACATCGGGAAGTCGAACATCTGCGGGCCATTGGTCTTGTTTGAACCTCTGCCTGAACTTTGCGATTACCATATCTGTGGGAGTGGTATCACCGTAAGGCCGTTCGATGTTCAGAAACATGCGAACACTGAGATCTGGAACTGAAGTCATTTGTTGGGCGAGCGACTGAAAGATTTCCTTGCCTTGATAGACGGCGAATCCGCAAATCCAGATGGACTCGGTTGCGTTGAGAAACATCTGACGGACTACAACGCCAGTATCTCGGATCATAGTTCCCGGAGGCTCAGGGCCTGTCATCACAAGTTCCAGCAAACCATTGGCGGATCGATTCCTCTCTCTCTCGTGGAGCACTGTGCGAATCCACTCGATGAGCACCGGCTCAGTAAGCCCAATCGATTGCAATCGGTCAAACTCCGCCTTGAGCGTGCTTAACTGATCCTGTGGAACCATCTGCGCCAAGGTCAAACTGCTGACGGGCAGAGACAAACGTCCCGACGCCATCGCTTCCAGTAAGCGATGAAGGCTTCGGTCGTTCAGTTGTGTCAGCGCAGAGGCCATCAGAGGTCGATCCTGAAGAACTCAACACCACGGTTCTCGACTGTTGGCACGACCAACGCCCGATCGAGATAGTCGTTCTGCTGTTCACACGACGTTTCTGCGATCAACAAGCATCCGTGGCAAGCTGCTCCATGCAGAAAACGTCTCTCATGCAGATTGTCTGGCTGGTGCTGAGAACATACGGGGTCGTTTGAACACAATTCGGCTTGCATCAGGGCGTGTCGCATGTGTTCATGAATTCGACGTCCTTCCTGAACAAGACCGCCGAGAGTTCCTTCGGAGTCCGGGGAACCGGTGTAAAGCAAGATTCCGTATCCGACATCGTCGAAGGCATAGATTCGTTCACGGATCGAACTTGCTGGATAGCCACATTCGAGCGAAATGGCAGTAATCAGCATGTGCGACAAAGAGTGCAGCAAATAGTACTGCAGCGGCGGAAACTCACGCTTTGAAGCCTTGTGTTCCGACTTCCAGACGTCGAAGCCAGCATTCAAGCTGGAGCCGTAATTCAGTACTGCCGGTCTCGAAACCCACTCATCGAGTAACTCCGTCTTGAATTGGATAAAGATCCCCTCGCCCCGGTTTTCGATCGCTGGAACCCAGGTAATTTCCCGAGCCAGCAAAGCCGGCTGAACTCCGATTTCAAGTTCGCCTTCTACGTTGGTTGTGGCTGCTTCGAATCGAGTAAACCCAGCCTGAGCGACTACCTCTCTCAACCGATGAACCAAAACAACCTGTTGAACACTCTCCATCCACGGCGAGTCCCAAACTTGCTTTGGTAAGACCCGAGCATAGAAGTCTCCATCGGGACGGTCGTCGCCCCGTTCCTGCTCACATGCAATCAGAGTCTTTAGCTCATCCGGTTTCAGTCTTGACGAAGACTCCATGGAAGGATTGCGTCGCCGATCGATTTCCTCCCAGACTTCCTCGTTGCTGATACCTTCCAGTACCTTTGCAACCCGCTCCTTCTTCCTTTCATGCCGAACATCGTCGATAGACTCTGCGGCCTCAAGAAACATCCATGCCTGCTCAACCGCTTTCGATACAGATTCGTTTCTTGGCGGCAACGAAATGACGGCAAGTTTCTGTGGAAAATATGCGTTGCTCGCGGTTCGGATGAGAAATCTGCTTGGCTGTTCACAACGTGTGTTTGCGAATGGCCCCAGCCAAGGCTGGCTTCCATCACAAAGACCAAGAGCCCCTGCTTTGTGATGCCCACCGGTTTCGACTGCTTCGCTCAACAGACGCGATTGGCCACATTCACAGCGAACCTGAATCTCCGTGATGTCGCCACTGGTCCCCACGTCATCCATCCAGAGATTGGCTCGGCAGGTGCTGCCATCTTTATGAACGAACGCATACCAGTCGATGTCGCCGATATGGCCATGACGACAGGCTCGGACGAAGCGTATAGGAACCACGTTTTGCTTCTTGCGATCATCCCCAATGTACTTGCCGCGTGACAACGACGAGCGATGCACAAGCTGGCGTGAGCGAATCTGGTGCCCTGTCTCAGCCCCCCACTGCCGGACGTCCTGAGTCACAAACCATTCGGGAAACTGCCAGCCGACAACACCCGACGACGCCGAAAAAGAGTCACCGTTTTCTCTTGGCGGCGCATACATCCGGAGGTTATCGAGGCTCAGGTGTTCCTTGAGCTTCTGCAGCAAACGCGGTTCAACGATCTCCTCGTTGACTCCGGTCCATTGGTCCAGTCCACTTACGAGGATCGAGTGGTTGGGAAGATCCATCATAGCGCCGGGACCGAATGTGGTCACGATCTGACTGCGGCGAACCTGACCATGAGGTTTCATTTGGCGATCTTTAGCCATCTTCGCCGTCCTCCAGAGAGACATTGTCCAGTGAGCGGAGCCACAGATTCACTTCCGGTTCCACATCTCTCATGGACCGATTCGCTCGAAACTTCCTGAATCGCGGATTCACCTGATCGAGTTCCGGATCCAGAAACTGATAGAGCAATCGCTTCGCAGAGCCTACCTCATTCTGATACTGCAGCGTCGTTCCGGTCTGTCGGTATTGCTCGGCGATCTGTTCCCACTCGTCCAGCAGGTCCTGACATCGTTTAAAGAGATTCTCCTTCAATTGCTGTCGCTCTGCAGCACTGCGATCTTTGTTATGCTCCTCAGCTCGTTCAGCCATCAAATTCGATATCCACGTGAGCTGCTGTCGCTTGGAAAGGATTTCCGTAGCGCCCTTTGGCGGAGTCATTTGAGCGAGGCCATGTCTCGCCAATGCGATCACGGTCGCTGCAAGCCCGCGATCCAGCGCCCTTGGACTGAATGGGGTTACGCTCGTGGCCTCAACATGCCTGTAGAATGACTCGTGATACACGCCAAATCGCTCGTAGTGAGAGCGGTCACGTGGACGATTAAGGTTCAGGATTGTCACAACAAGGCCGGGCCGAGTGTGATCTCGTCCAACGCGGCTTGACGCCTGAATGTATTCCGAACTGGTCTTCGGCTGCCCATACACAACCATCAGCCCCAGTCGCGTGATATCGAGACCAACGGAGATCATGTTGGTCGCGAGAGCGATATCAACGGACTCCTTCTCTTTTGGTCCGAAGGCTTTTTCCAGCCGACGCTTTGTGTCCGCCACTTTGTCTGTACTGACGCGACTGGTCAGTTCAAGAACCTCCTTCAAAGGTCCTCGATTCATGAACTGACCACTCGTCTCGCCGATCCGCATTCTCTCGCCAAACCCAACGAGGGAATTGCTGACTTCATCTTCAACAAGTCGCCGTGCACCTCCAAGTTCGCGAAGGCTGTTGAAGTATCCCACCAGAGTCATGTATGGGTCAGCCGGATTCTGTTTCTCGTATTTATTGTCGGTGTAGAGCTTCTGCGCCGCTGCCATCAAGGCCAGGCAAGTTCGCAGAAAGACACGCTTTGGACTTCGACCTTGTCCAGTTACACCGAGATACAAACGAGCGTTCGATTCTTCAGGAGCAACAGTTCTAGCGAAGAATGAATCGCGTCGGTTGGGCCCCGGCGGCGGAAAGATGTCAACCCAATCGCGGTTGAACAGGGCACGAATCTGACTTTCAGCCCGACGAACGGTTGCCGTCGAAGCGACGATTTTGGGGCGAATACGCTTCTCACCAGATCCACTCGCACACAATTGATCCAAAGCTGTTTCATAGAGCCCTGCAATAGTGCCGAGAGGTCCGGAGATCAGGTGGAGTTCGTCCTGAATGATCAATTCCGGCGGAGGCAAGTGTCCGCCGGGAATCGGTGCTCCGCCCATTGGACTGCAGGGTCCGTAGAATCCGTTGTTGTCGTGGCGATCAACCTTTCCAAAGAAACCTCCAACCTGACCAGTCCATGGCATCGCTGCAAACTTGTCGACAGTGGCGATCATGAAACACGGCAATCGTCTATAGATCGGCTCATCTACTGCGACGATCGGCAATCTGCGGTTGTTGGCTCCTGAGAATTCGCAGGAGCGGTTCACGCAAATCACCCGGAGGTCATTCGGCTCATCATTGTTTGGAACCAGGCGGAACGAGACGTTCTTGAATTTCGTGTTACACCAGGGGCAATTTTCCAGCGGTATCGGCGAAGGTTTCCTGTCGTCATTCTGAAACGAGATCGTCTTCGTTCGCGCGGAGTTCTGATTGTTGTCACCCTTGCGTCCCATCACATTTGGCGTTGCCGCCTGGCCGACCCAAAGTGCAATCTCAAACGGCCAGCGTCCGAGCTTCTCAACATCCTGCTCTCGCAACAACTCCAATGCACAAATTAAGGCAGCAGCTCGTCCAAGCTGGTCTAACGTCAACAGACGGAGCGTGTACCGCATCAAAACCGTGAGACCACATGAGGTGATGCCGGGGTTTGTTAGACGGCGGTGAACGAGCGTAAACGCAGCAAGGCCGAGGTAGGCTTCTGTTTTGCCACCACCCGTCGGGAAGAACAAGAGGTCGACGGTTGATCGATCTGCCGAGTCGGGATTAACGATCCCCTCGAGGTTCATCAGCAGGAATGCCAACTGGAACGGACGCCATTCCGGGATGATGGCCGCTTCAGGCTTGTCAGTAGACTGGCTCAGGCGTTTCTTTGCCTGCATAGCCATCGCCTTGTTTGCCAGCCGAAACGATTCCAGCACCCTTTCGTTATCCAATAGACGGATGCCTCGTTCAATTCGATTGGCGGCAACACGGGCACGCTGAAGAAGAGCTTCCGCAGTTTCCAGCCTTCGTCCTGTGATCGACTGAAGGGTCGCCTGCTGCTCATCGATCCATTTTCGATATGAAGTCACGAATGGAAGAAGTGAGGATGCAGCCGTACTTCCATCTTTCAGAATTGCAAGAGCATCCATTTGCAACTGAACATCCTGCATCTGAGGCACAGTGGTGCGTTCTACCTCTGCCTGCGGAATCCAGCACGTACGAATGCTGTGGCATTTTTCCTCGACGACTGTGCTTTCTGTCGAGGCATTGTGACCGACGGAAAATTCGAAGCAGTCGCGAAATTGAAGGTCTGCAATCCGAAGATCCGGGTCTGTGCTGGCCATCGCATGAGCATCGGCTCGGGCCACAAAGCCTTCACTGCATGCCACAGTCAATTGAGCCTGAAAAGCAAATGCCGTATCACGGGTGTCATCCGGTGCCAACTTCCTGTGGTTTACCAGAAAGACAGACACACTCTGGCAGGGGCGACTGTATGCCGCCAGATTCCGGACGCCAGACAAGCTTCGTCCCGTCACACTAATCCGCATACCTTCGCTGCCGGGAATTGGAATATCTGCCCGCCAGCGATCCTTCTGTTCAATCGGCACCATCAACGTTTTGTGCTGAGGCTTCCGTCGCCACGGATTTGACTGGCCTGGTTCAGGTTCCAATGGACCATACTCTCCCCAGTCAATGGTCACCTGAAGTTGTTTCGTTACTGTTGGCAGGAGGACGCTCAGCCCCATCGATGAAGGAAATCGTGTTTTGCTGGCGGCTGCACGTTCCGGGGAAACATCGTCGTCTGTGCCACCACGTTCACCAGCACCGTCGATCTCATCGCCAGCATCTTCATCATGACCCTGCTTCTCTCCCGCATCGAATGGAACCAGGAATCCGGTCAAATACCAGCGCGACGGATGTTGCGGAAGCGTCTCGATCGAGTCCCCATTTCCGTTTTGCGGCCCAACAAGATCAAGCTGCAACGCCGCAACCAATTCAGAACGAACTTCGATTGGGGTCATGTCATTACCTGTGATGAATATGGGACAACTGGACCAAGTCACGTTCTACTTAAACTTCGTGCTGAAACATGTTCCGCCGAATCCGATCAAGCACTGCAAAGGCAGCTTCTTCAAGTGCCTCGAGTTCGTCGCTGGCGGTGTCAATCATGTCAACTGTGATCGGGACGTTTCCATGCGAGATGTCATTGCGAAGGTCGATAACTCGCTTCACCCGCGCCGGATCCTGTAGTAACGCAGGAGTACCTCCTGAGCTAAACAGATCTGCTGTTAATTGAGCGACGCTCTTTCGCACGCCTTTTTCGCCGTCAAGCCAATTGCTTTTGTCGGCGTACGACTCAGCGAGCCGTTCAATCACTCGCCAAAAACAGCAAAAGTCGTCCAGACAATCGTTGCCGATCAGACCTTTGCGATACCAGCTTGCGGCGGCAAGGAAACGGTGATGGTCTTTGCGGATCGCCACAAGAGAGCCCGTCACCGAGGACCATTCCTCCTGCTTGAGAGTCCGATCGACGCGGATTGAGTGCCGACTGCTGCGAACTCGTTCTTCGCGAGCATCTTCATCAGACGTGTGGAACATGATCGGACATTGCGTGACCGCACTGAGCAAATCACAGAGGTGTGACAGGTAGACCAAGCCGACACGGCGAGCAGATTTCGGTGAAAAAGCGGTCACCGAATACTGCACAACCATTCCACCAGAGTTTCGGCCGTCTTGAAGTGTGATATCAGTAAAGTGGTCGCGTTCATTGGTATGAGCCTTGATGACTCGCTCGGTGCGTCGGTGGAGTTCTGGCTCCGGACGCAGCGGACCGAATAGAGTGACTGTCATCGGATATTGATTCGCGGTTCGCTGATGCTCGCGAGAGGAGTCTTGTTCATTCATGGAATTGACTCCGTGTGATGTCTAAATAAAAAAAGGCCAGGAGGCTAAAGACACGATTCTTGTCTGCGGGTTCGCCTGTGATTGATGGGACTTGAGGAAGCGATCATTCTTTGACATCGTCACCCTTGCTTCGCCCAAGGTGGGAATGAGATTGTTGCTGACGAGCCAGACGTTCTCGGGCGAGCTGAATTGCCTGGTGCAGTTTTTTTTCCAGCAGTTTCTTCGGTGGCAGTTCGGTCAGGTACTGAGCCACACGAATCCCACTGGCGTTGAGTCGCAGCAGTTCGACGTGTTCTTCGGATTTGTCGGCACACAGGACCAAACCGATCGGCCGTTCTTCGCCAGGCTGGGTGTCGTGTTCTTCCAGCCAGCGAAGATAGAGTTCCATCTGACCTTTATCAGCCGCCTGAAATTTGCCCAGCTTCAGATCGATGGCCACAAGGCAGCGGAGGCTGCGATGGTAGAACAGCAGATCCAGATAATAGTCTTCGTTGTCGACCGTAATTCGTTTTTGCCGGGCGACAAACGTGAACCCCGAGCCCAGTTCCAGAATAAACGCTTCCAGTTCATTCAGAATCGCGTCCTCGACGTCCTTTTCGACGTGGTGACCGGTCAGGCCGAGGAAGTCCAAAAGGTACGGATCACGGAACACCATATCGGGCGTCAGCCGATCTTCGTCTCTTAGCGCGGCGATGTCCTGCTTGATCAGGGCCTCGGGCTTCTTGGCGACGGCCGTGCGTTCGTATAACAGGTGACCGATTTTGTGCGACAGGGTGCGAGTGCTCCAGCGTTCGATACGGCACATTTCCGCGTAGAAGTTGCGTTTCAGAGGGTCATCGAGGTAAATGAGTTCTCTGAAATGTGTCCAGCTCAATTGTCTCCGCAGTGCGGAGACAATCTCTTCATCTGCAAAAACCTCGGCGAACCGCATCATGTGCCGCAAGCTCTTTTCGGAGAATCCTCGACCATAATCTCCTGTCAATTTTGCAGACAGTGTCTGCAAAATTTCCTTCCCATACTCCGCCCGCTCATTTTGCAGGACATCCTCGCGAATCCGTTTGCCGATGTGCCAGTACATGCCGACCAGAGCCGAATTGACGGCTCGGGCGGTCTGTTCACGGGCGGATTCAATCAGCGAACGGATATCGTCCAGCAGGCCTGTGCGAACCACAGGAGTCGCCTTGCGCTTTGCGAGTGTCGCCTTATTGGATTTCTTCTTTGCCATAACTAGAAATCCATCTCCTGCTGGCCAGTGGCCGGAGTCTTCTTTGACTTTCGGGACTTCTTTGCTTTTTTCGCCCCGTCCCCTGATTCCTGACCCCCGACACCCTCTTCTTGCTCCTCATCTTCGTCGCTTTCAACCCCGACACCAGACACCCGAACCCCGACACCATCCTTGCCGGCGAGCAGTTCAACTTTTTGGAGTAGTTCGTTGAGTACGAGGATACTGGAGAGTACTTCT
>JBKDKA010000188.1:0-3833 GCA_046345315.1 Planctomyces sp. | reverse complement strand
ACTGGATTCCAGCCGGCACGGGAATGACGCCCCCCTGAATCACGATTTGCCAAAGCACGAGCCCTCAGATTCATCCGAAAACTGCGGAATACGCTGAGGATTACTCTGAAAAAGGAAAGACAGCCCCGCCGGACGCGACATGAGCGAACTGGCGCCTATGATACGCAGGCCGCCTGAGGACCGCTGGTGACGGCCAGCAACGATGGTCTGAGGTGGCGCAGCGATATTGAACGGGCAAACACACTGCCGAAATCCTCTTCGGCAACTTCCGGGCTCTGAAATCGAATTTATGACTCAATCTATCCAGACGTTTCAGCTTTCCAATGGTCTTTCCGTTGTGCTCGAACAGATGCCGGATGTTCAGTCAGCAGCAATGACGCTGATGGTGCCGGCCGGTGGAACTCGAGACGCTGACGATCGAATCGGCACAGCTGCCATCCTGACGGAAATGTTTCAGCGAGGTGCGGGAGGTTTATCGGCTCGAGAGCACAGTTCCCGAATGGACAACCTCGGTCTGCAGAGAAACGTCTCCGTCGGTTCCGCTCATGTAACATTCTCCGCAGCCACAACGGCCGATCGGATCTGTGATGCCATTCCGGAAATTGCTCGGATGGTGCTGAAACCTCACCTCGAAGACGGCGAACTCGAACCCGCGCGGGAAATGGTTCATCAAAGCCTCACGGCGATGGAAGATGAGCCTCGCCAGCGGCTGGGAAAAGCACTTCGTGAATACAGCTACGCCGCGCCCTGGGGCAATTCATCGGAAGGAGAACTCAGCGACCTTCCATCGATTTCAATCCAGGACATTCGACGTCACTTTGAAAACTACGTTCGGCCGAACGGCGCAATCCTTGGCATTGCCGGTAACCTCGATGAAGCGCAGATCCGAGCGACTGTGGAGTCAGCATTCGGTGACTGGAAAGCCGGTTCGGTTCCTCCACTGAAGGCGGGTACCCGACCGGAATCTCCTCATCACATTCCCCACGAGTCAGCTCAGACACATATCGGGATGTCATGGGATGCTGTGCCGTATCGCGACCCGATGTACTACGAAGCCTGGGCAGCGGTCAGTCTTCTGAGCGGCGGAATGAGTTCCCGATTGTTCACAGAGGTCCGCGAGAAACGAGGGCTCTGTTATGCGATCTCTGCTTCGCTGAGCACACTGCGGGACGAAGGTCGCGTGTTTGCGTATGCCGGTACCACCAGCGAACGAGCTCAGGAGACGCTGGATGTGACAGTCGCGGAGATCCTTCGACTGCATGAAGGGATCACCAAAGAGGAACTTGAGCGATGCTGCGCACGAGCTCGAAGCGGGCTTATCATGCAGCAGGAATCCACAATGGGGCGAGCTTCCTCGGCGGCACGAGATCTGTACTTTCTCGGACGTGTTGTGAGTCTCGATGAGGTCAACCAGAAAATCAATGCACTCACCGTGGACGGAGTTCGCGAGTTCATCGAAGCTCACACACCACGTTCGATTGTTCTCGTGACTCTCGGACCACAGCCACTGGATTCTTCCCGATTGCCATCGCGCTGAGCTGCGCTCCGACTGAGTGCTCCATCGCTGACCGTGCCGACGATCTCTCTGAACGAAAGTAAACGACTGATGAAGTTTCAGCAGCATGTACTTGCCAACGGACTGCGAATCATTGGCGAAACAACGCCGACGGTGCACAGCGTTGCGGCAGGATTCTTTGTTCGCACCGGTTCGCGTGATGAGACGGCCGCTGTTTCCGGGGTCAGCCATTTTCTCGAGCATATGGCATTCAAGGGAAATGAAAAATTCAGTGCTGACGACGTGAACCGCGTCTTCGACGAAATGGGCGCGAAGTACAACGCCTCCACGAGCGAAGAAGTGACGATGTATTATGCGGCTGTGATTCCGGAATATCTCGAACAGGCCCTGGAGCTGCTCACTGCACTCATGACACCTTCGCTGCGTCAGAGCGATTTTGACATGGAGAAGAATGTCATTCTTGAAGAAATCGGCATGTACGAGGATCAGCCCTCGTTCAGTTGCTATGACCTGCTGATGTCAACGCACTTTTCCGGGCATCCTCTTGGGCAGAGTATTCTCGGGTCACGAGAAAGCATCACTGCACTGACGGCGGAACAGATGCGTTCGTATCATCGCAGTCGCTACCACACTGGAAACATGACTCTCGCCGTCGCTGGAAAATGTGAGTTTGATGAAGCTGTTCGGCTGGCCGAAAAATATTGTCTGACACTTCCATCAGGTGTTACACAGAGGAATCTTGAGCAGCCGAAACCTTCGTCAAAAGTCCGACTCGTGACGAAAGACAGCAGCGTTCAGCAGCACCTGATGATGATGGGCACGGGGCCGGATTCCGGAAACCCGCTTCGATACGCCGCCGATCTCCTTTCTGTCATCGTCGGTGATGATTCGGGAAGCCGACTGTTCTGGGATCTGGTTGATTCCGGTGAAGCTGAGGCAGCAGACCTGAGTTACAACGAATACGACGGCGCCGGTACCTGGATGGCTTATCTGAGCTGTCAGCCGGAACAGGTGGATGAGAATCTTGCGGCGATGACGAGAATCTTCGACGACGTCACGAAAAATGGTGTGACTGCCGAGGAGCTCGAGCAGGCAAGAAACAAAGCGGCTTCTCGGATCGTTCTCAGAGGGGAACGCCCGATGGGGCGGATGTCGTCTCTCGGAAGTAACTGGATCTACCGCGGGGAATATCAGTCGACCGCAGATGACCTGAAAGCGATTCGAGCTGTCACATTAAAAGAAATTCAACGCGTGCTTGAAGAGTTTCCGCTCACAATGATTACAACAGCCGGCGTCGGACCGCTGGAATCACTTCCAGCCTGACCTGACTGCTGTCGAATCGGAAGCTTCAGAATCAATCCGTTTCGGATCCGGAGCCCATGACGAAAGTTGCCCTGTTTATACCGTGCTATGTGGACCAGTTTTATCCGGAAGTCGGACTTGCGACGGTGCGAGTTCTGGAACACTTCGGTGTGGATCACGAGTTCCCGGAGGCTCAGACCTGCTGCGGTCAGCCGATGGCCAACACGGGTTGTATGCCGGAAGCGAAACCGCTCGCCGAGCGCTTCGTGAGCATCTTCAGCAATTACGACTACATCGTTGCTCCTTCCGGCAGCTGTGTTTCCATGGTCAGGAACCACTACGAAGAATTCTTTGATCACGACGATGCGGCGTCGAAACAGGTTCGAACGAGAACCATGGAACTCAGTGAGTTTCTCTACCATGTGCTCGGCGTGCGAACGATCTTCGGCGAGTTTCCACATCAGGTCGGCATCCACCAGAGCTGCCATGGGCTGAGGGAACTCCGTCTGGCATCATCGTCTGAAGTCATGCGCCCGCGGGATGATCTTCTACGAAGCCTGCTGTCGAATCTGGACGGCATTCGGTTTTCTCAGCTCAGCAGAAATGATGAATGCTGCGGTTTCGGGGGGACATTTGCTGTTGCGGAAGAAGCGGTTTCGTGCATGATGGGAGAAGATCGCGTCAACGATCACCTGAAAGCCGGAACGGAGATTCTGACCGCTGGCGACATGAGTTGCCTGATGCATCTTGCCGGACTGATTCGGCGGCGAAAACACTCGATTCGTGTGATGCACTTCGCTGAAATCATCGCTGCGGCTGTTGAAAGACATCCGGCAAAGTTCTGAAAACGCGGATCAAAACCGGGATCAGTGCTTTGTCAGTACTAAGAACAGGGTTTACTTGTCATTCCCGCGCAGGCGGGAATCCAGTGTCTCAAACAGGATTCCCGCCTGCGCGGGAATGACGGAACCCAAAAAACAAGGTTTGCCAAAGCACGAGTCCCCCTCCGTCGGTG
>JBKDKA010000187.1:0-9090 GCA_046345315.1 Planctomyces sp. | reverse complement strand
CTTACCGACTTGTGCTTTAACAGCGCGAAAAACTGTGGTTTTGTTACATGCCCGCGCCGGCGGTAATCCACACTGGGGCACTGGATTCCCGCCTGCGCGGTAATGACGACCCCAAAATCAAAGTGTGACGAAGCACCAGTTCCACCGTTTTTTCCGAAACGCATCAGGATCGTATCGCGATGAGGATTCTGATCTGGATGTAAAATCGCCAAAAATTGTAACATCTGCAAATTCTGCCGATGTGAGAACACTTCGGTGTGAAATGCCGGTTCAGCTGGAACGAGTTTCAAGCTCTTGCCGGACAACAAGTTATGGAACGGTGACGTCAGTTGCAGAAACCTGGTTTCTTTTTGGCCCATGATTTGCCTGCTGACTGAAGTCACACACTGGTTCCGGAGACAGGATGGATCCTGTTTTTACCGGTTCCGGCGCCTGATTCTGAAGACGAGGTTCTTCCCGAAAGAACGTCCGTTTTCCGAGTTTCAGGCTGAGGAATTCATCAGAACGGACGACGCAAGTGATGAGCATGGACGCTCGGAAACCGCGGGGTCGCGCTGCGGCCGCATTGATTATCGGTGCACTGCACATCCTGATTTCAGATTCGTGGTCTGCTCGAATCTGTTCAGCCGCCACATTCCAGACTCGGAATTTTTCCGTGTCTGCGGACAGTCCTGAATTCGCCGAAGAGGTCGGCCACAAGGCGGAACAGCTGCGAAAGCAGCTCGCGGTCTACTGGCTCGGACAGCCGCTTCCGAACTGGAGTCGCCCGTGTAAACTCAGAGTTCGAGAAGGATCTCTGGGAGCTGGTGGCCAGACGACGTTTCAGTTCTCCGGCGGCGAGGTGCTCAACTGGGACATGTTCGTGCAGGGATCCCGCGAACGGATTCTGGATTCTGTCCTGCCTCACGAAATCAATCACACGATCTTCGCCTGCCACTTTCGCCGACCTCTGCCTCGTTGGGCTGATGAAGGTGCTGCAACTCTGTTCGAGCACCGTTCCGAGCAGCTGAAACAGATTGCTCTGCTTGATGATGTGATCAACAACAGTCGCGAACGCATCTCACTCCGAACACTGATGAGCATGAAGGAGTACCCGAAAGGCATGCGCCCGATGCTGATTCTTTATGCTCAGGGATATGCACTTGCCGATTTTCTTGTCCAGCAGAAAGGACGTCGCGCCTACCTGCAGCTGATCTCCGACGGCGAACGACTCGGCTGGGAAGAAGCCATCCGAAAGAACTTTGATCATGAAGGAATCGAATCGCTGGAGAAAAACTGGCACGGCTGGGTTCTTGCAGGGATGCCGAAACTGACGCTGCCGCGAGATCAGATGATGGCGGCTGTCCCTGAATCCAGGGAGGAAGAAGTGACGGATCGGCTGGTCGTGACTGGTCGTCAGAGGAAATCTTCCGGTGCCACTGTCATGCGTTCGCAGAGCCCGGATCAATCGCAGAGGTCCGTGCGAGACAGAGACAGCGAAGTCCGTCCGAAAGCTGTTGCCGCAGTTGATTCTGCTGCAGACCCTTCCTTCGTGACCGATCAGGACCAGCCGGAGTTTGCTCTTGCCGCCGAACAGCGGAACTCCGGTTTCGCAGAACAGAGTTCGAAGGCGTCTGGCTCCGATGCAGAGCCGCAGCCCGAAACACGCAAACGATCTGCTCGAATCCGAGCACCCGGTCCGGTCACCACCAGGTCGTCCGACAGTCCGGCAGAATCAGAGGCTGTGCCGGAATCCTCAATCCAGGATTCTCGGACCAGACTTCAGGTTCGGGAATCAGGTCCGGAGAATGCTCGACAACTGCGGGATCAGTTTGAGCCGACCGGTCTGATCGGAGAACCGAGTTCGACACAGGAATCCGCCGACAGGCGGATGGGCAGCAAATCAGATTCAGATCCCCGTCTTCCCGGGGAACGCAGCGTGGAATCCGGCGGCATCCCAGGATGGGCTGGATTTCCCGGGCAGGAGAAGTTGTTCTGACTTCAATCATGGGTCACTCTGAAATCTGAAATTCAGAGCCTGTCTCGGAAACTGCCCTCCTGGTTTCTGCGACTCCCATCAATTCTGCCGGCGTTCCCATGCTCGGGCGAGTCATCGACACCCGCAACGATGACTCGCCCGCTTTCCTGCGCGCCGTTCCGAAGTGTTTTTCCTTCTTGATCTGCGTGTGCTTCTGTGCATTCGTGTTTTTCAACAAGAAGGACACGAAGGTCACGAAGGATGTTTGTGATCGATTGATGGGTGTCCGGGAGGGCGAGGCTCCTGCCGAGCCGCTTGGTCTGGTCGTGTTGAATGGTCGTAGCGGCTCAGCAGGAGCTGAGGTTTCGCGAGATGTTTCTGCTTCGTGATCTTCGTGTCCTTTTTGTGAAATTTGTGTTTCAACACGAAGATCACGAAGCTCACGAAGGAAGTGTGTGATCGATTGACGGGTGTCCGTGATGGCGAGGCTCCTGCCGAGCCGCTTGGTCTGGTGATCGTGTTGGTCTGGTCATCGTGAATGGTCGTAGCGGCTCAGCAGGAGCTTCGCCCTCCCGAATTGTTTCAGCTTCGTGATCTTCGTGTCCTTTTTGTGAAATCTGTGTTTCAACACGAAGATCACGAAGGATGTGTGTGATCCATTGACGGATTTCCGGGAGGGCGAGGCTCCTGGCGAGCCGCTTGGGCTGGTCATCTTGAATGGTGGTAGCGGCTCAGCAGGAGCTTCGCCCTCCCGAATTTGTTCTCCTTCTTAGTCTTGGTGTCGTTCTGTGAAATCTGTTTTTCAACAAGAAGATCACGAAGGGCACGAAGGACGTGTCGTGTTGATTGTCCGGGAAACAACCAAACAGGATCTCTCGAAGCATCTGTCTGTGACTTCGGGCCGAAGGCCCAGTCGTTCTGCCAGCCCGGGCTGAAGCGAAGCGGTGGCCCGGGTCAATCCACACAATTGAACATTGAGGGCCAACGGCCCGGCCGTTGTGCGTTGTCAGAGATCCCCATACGCGCACTGCGTGGATTTGTTCATTGACCGGATTCATTCCCCGACCGCATCAGGGTGAACTCCCCCTTGAGCGGCTGCACCTTTGGTCCGCAACGATGAATTTGAAGGGACACCATGACCTGGCCCTCCGCTTCGCTTCAGACCAGGCTATGGGAACGAATGGCCTTTCAGGCCGGAAATCATCTGCCGATGTGCTGCTGTCCTTCATCCTGCGCGGTAGTCTGATCAGAATAGCTATTCTCATCAGTCGAATGGTCCGCGCTGGGGTGTATATTACTGACAGCTGGTTTCAAAACCGGGACTGGCTCCCGACGCAGAAGATGATTTCCTGCATAATCTGCCACTGCAAGGGTGCCTGTCCCGGTTTTGAAATGCGAAACAGGTTCTGTGATCACTCGGATTGACAGGAGCGGGGGCAGACGCGGTTCATGGAAAACATCGAAATGGTCGTTGTTGCGTTCATGGTTTTCGTGAACGCTGTGTTCGCCGCTTATGAGATCGCTCTGGCGTCCGTGACGGTGGCTCGATTACAGCTCCTGAATGACCGCGGTCAGCCCGGCAGTGCCGCAGCACTGTATATGAAAACCGAGATTGAGAAGAGTCTGGCGGTTGTCCAGCTGGGGATCACTCTCGTCGGGCTTGTGGCTGGAGCAGCCGGCGGGGCCAGCGCCGCAGACGATATCGCACCGATGCTGCAGCGATCCGGTCTGAGTTACGCTGTTGCGCACGTTCTGGCGATTGTGATCGTGGTTCTGCCCCTGACTGCGGTCACAATCGTGGGCGGGGAACTTGTGCCAAAGTTGTTCGCACTGAGGAATCAGGAATGGGTGTGTCTGCGTCTTTCACCCCTGATGAGAATGTTTGCCCGAAGTGTCTGGCCGATTGTCTGGATGCTTGAGGCATCTGCTTCCGGGCTGATGGATCTGAGCGAAAAACTGTGGAAACCCGGACGACACGGGGATGCCAGAGCAGAGGCACTGGAACTTCAGGAACTTCGAGCGATCGCAAGCCTGGCTCGGACTTCACGGCTGATCGGGGCACGGGAAGAAAACATCATCCTCGGAGCTGCTCGCCTGGCAAGTCGTCCGCTGCGTGAAATTACTCTGCCGGCGGAGCATATTCGAATGCTGAACGCAGATTACAGCCTTGCCGACAGCCTGCTTGCTGCTCATCGCGACCTCCATACAAGGTTCCCGGTGACTGAGCGGCCGGGAGACCCGCAGGCAATCGTTGGATATGTGACTTTCAAAGACATTGTGGCAATGCTGAGGCTCAGCCCCGACATTCCGTCGCTGCGAGGAATTCTACGGCAGGTACTGAGCCTGAGCGAAGATCTTTCCCTTGCTGACGCGATGGAGCAGTTGCTGCGGGAGCACACCCATATTGCGATCGTCCGGAATTCCGTCGGGACGGTGACCGGAATGATTACTCTGGAAGATATCGTTGAAGAAATGATCGGCGATATTCAGGACGAATTCGATCTCCTGCCGCATCATTGTGTGCGCAGTGGAAATGGATGGGTCGTCGGTGGAGGAATCACTCTGCTTCGGCTCCGTGAACTGACCGGCATCGATCTCACTGCCACAGACAGTCCGCACAACAATCTCAATTCCTGGATGAAGCAGCAGATCGGTCAGGTTGTCGACGGCGGCGAGGAGGTAAAGCAGGATCTGCTGACGGTCCTGGTCCGCAAAGTCCGTCGTCAGCAGGTCCTCGAAGCAGCAATTCGTGTTTCCAGCCGCCCCAATCACGCAAAAGACGCCATCCCTTGAACAGAATGGCGTCAATCGAAGAAATTTGCCCGGTGCGACCGATGGGTACCCGACAGTATCATTGATACATAAATAGGATCTTCGGTCCGAAGGGAGAAGGATTCCGGCCCAACCGGGCCATTCGTTCCCATAGCCTGGCCTGAAGCGCCGCGGAGGGCCAGGTCATGGTGTCCCATCAAAATCGTCATGACGGACCGAAAGTCCAGCTGTTCGAGCGTGAGTTCCACCTGATGCGGTCATGAAATAAGTTCTATGTATGAACGAACCGATGCCGTGGTCGTCTGGGAATCTCGCACAATCTGAACGGCCGGACCGTTGGTCCTCAACCATCAACTGCGTGCATTTCCCCGGGCCTCCGCTTCGCTTCCGCCCGGGCTGGCAGAACGGCTGGGCCTTCGGCCCGAAGTCACCTTCTGATGAAGAACACTTATGTATAAATGACAAGGCCACGACAGTATCAGGACTTTCAGGGGATCAGAATTCACTTCTCCGGTCGAGCCTCCACAGCGATCTCGAAATTGTTCTTCTCACCAGGTAAGACTTCCAGCGTCAGTGGGCTGTTGGGAGCGTCGTAATACTTCGAGTGGATCCGGCTCTTCTTTCCATTCGACATATCGACCCAGTCGCCCCCATCGTCAATGTAGTCGTCTTTCATGTGAAGAGTATCACGGACAGCTACTTTGTTTCGACCCGGCGGACAGCCTTCCTGAGTCCGATCATCTGTCACGAGCTTGAACTTGCCGGTTTCGTCGGTTACACCGAACGCTCGCGGGCCGATCTCCGGCCAGAACTCCACGTGGACACGTTCCAGCGGTTTTCCATCGAGTGTCACAGTTCCGGTGACTTCAGCCACCGTTGGTTTTGCTTTTCCGCAACCGGAGGCAACCGTCAAGAGAAGTACAAAAATGAGACCGACGCGATACTGTGTTCCAGGCATTGTTTACCTCGCAGATGATGGATGTTGTATGAAGCAGAGTTTGGAGTTGTGATCAACAGATGAGGTCAGATGTTTTCGATTCGCTGTGGTCGAAAGCCGAATCCGACACAGCGGATGGATGTCGCAGACAGATAACTCCCTGTGTACTGTTAATTACTGATGAATTGCCGTAAGTGTTGGAGTTGCTTTCGGTGATTTCGGTTGTTGGAAACACCCGTGGCTTTCGCCCTTCCGCTGGTGGTTGAGCATTTGATGAATAGCGCCCTGTTCTGACGGAAGTCCTGCGACCGAGCCCCGGCGGACAACGCTGTCCAGCATTCCTTACCTGAGAAGCTCCTCGCTGTAGCGGCTGGGCGCAAGCCCTGATTTGAGTCCGCAGCATGAATTCACCGAACGGCTGGTGCTCTGTCAAAGAACACGGATGTGTGCTACTCGCTGTGCCAGTGTTTTCGAACCAACAGCACTGGCATAGCCAGTGGCACACTGACGTCTAACTGCATTTCTTGCAGTTGCATCATGGTGATGCGGAAAAACGCAGAGCTCACCGGAGGGCTTGCGCCCTGCCGCTATGGGGTTATGAACAAAAAGAAGGCGACAGAGCATCGAAGATGCAGCTGTCGCCTTCCAGAGATCATGTTCGAAGTCCACTCAGAAGTTCAGTCTCAGAACTCGCCGACGACTTCACCACCTCGGTGGGTTCCGAGTGAATTGAACACCAGTGCGGAGATGTTCTCACTGACAGAACGGACTGAACCGTCCATAAGCGTCACATTGACACTACCAGCATGATTACTACCCATCGCGTTGATGCGGTCGTCATAACGGAGTGGGTTCGCCATGTCAGCACAGCCAGTGATTCGGAAGTTGATGGGCACACCAGTTCCGAGGAACGCGTTGCCTTCAGCACCGAAGGACCACCAGCCCCAGTTTCCGATTTTTGTCGAGGTGTTGGATCCGCCACAGGTGGAGAGCAGCGGCCCGTTCTTGTCAAACTCGACGTCGGTGAATGATCGCTCGCCGATCATGATCGTGTTGGACAGTCCGTCGACGATGTCTCGGAACTTCCTCTGGGCGTTACGAGTGAAAGGTCCGTCGCTTCTGGCTGAGTTCATCGAGGTCTGAGAGCCAGGGATCAGGGGGTTGTCACTTCCTGGACTGAACGGATTCCAGAGACACGGACGAGTGTCGGTGTAACCAGGATAGCCGCGGCGACCTGCATTGGCGTAATAGTCACATCGTGAGTATCGACCGTTGCCAGCCGCATCCCAGCTTTCGTTCCATTTCGATGTGTTGTTGGACGGGCACAGGAACGGCTCGACAGTCTGTCTGTGGAACCATTGTCCCTCCCAATCAGTTGTGCCGTACACACCAGCACTGATGCGGTTTTTCGCATTGTTGCTGAAGACGAGCTGGTCGAACCAGTTGAAAAGGTCAGCTCGTTCGATGTAAGGCAGGAGCTGGAAATGGAACGCATAACGACGATCCTGCTCGTTGACCGGGGTCGTGACTCCGAACGAAGGATGTCCCCAACGATTGTTGTCACGTCGAAGCATACCGAACGGCATCTTGGTGTAGGTTTCTTCGAAGTTGTGCACGGCAAGGCCGAGCTGCTTCATGTTGTTCTTGCACTGAGTCCGGCGAGCGGCTTCACGTGCCTGCTGAACTGCTGGCAGCAGCAGAGAGACAAGAACAGCAATGATCGCAATAACCACTAGAAGTTCGATCAGGGTGAAACCTGATCTGGCTGACCGGGCGGATGCCGCCTGGACGCCGGAAGACAGAGATCTTCTGTTCATCAACCTTTTCTCCTCAGAAACGACCAAAAGAAAGCAACGCAAAAAAGACAGAACCGAAAATTCCTGAACTCAACGAGATCCGAGTTCACTCAGCGTCACACCTGCCATAAAATCTTGTGAAAAACAATGTGTCCGAATAAGCGAATTTGGGCAGAATGCATCAAGATCCAGAACAGGTTTTTCGATGGGCCGCTGAAACACATCAAAAACTCATCTCTCATTAACTTGATTAAGTATCGCAATGATTGATAGGTTGAACCAATCGATATCGGTGTGTTTATCTATTCATAAAATGCATGTTCCGCAGCCGCGTTCAGTTGTTACCATCCCCGCATGGATTGGCTCAACTATCACCACCTGCTGTATTTCTGGACCGTCGTCCGCGAAGGCACTGTCGTTCGCGCCGCGGAGAAGCTCCGCATCGGTCAGCCTGCCATCAGTACTCAGCTTCGTACGCTCGAGGAATCGCTAGGGCAGAAGTTGTTTGAGAAGTCCGGACGAACTCTGCAGCTGACAGATACGGGTCGCACTGTTTTTCGCTACGCCGACGAGATCTTTTCGCTCGGCAGTGAGATGATGGACACGCTGAAGGGTCATCCAGCGGGAAAACCGCTTCGATTTGTTGTCGGCGTGGTGAACGCGTTGCCGAAGCTGATTGCCCTGAGACTGCTTGAACCCGCTCTCAGAATTTCCGGAGACCTCCGTCTTGTCTGTGTTGAAGACACCATGGAGAACCTTCTGAGTGCGCTGGCAGTGCACAGCGTGGACATTGTGCTGTCTGATTGCCCGACACCATCCTCCATGCGGATTCGCGCGTACAACCACTTTCTCAGTGAATCACAGGTGGGCCTTTTCGCTGTTCGGGAAATGGCCAGGAAGTGTCGCAAAGAGTTTCCTTCCTCTCTGAACGGAGCTCCAGTGCTGCTTCCCGGTGCTCAGTCAGACCTGCGACGTTCCATGGATCAGTGGTTTCAGAGGAATCAGATCTTCCCGATGATTCGTGGTGAGTTCGACGACAGCGCGCTGCTCAAAGCGTTCGGTCGATCCGGCGAGGGTGTCTTTCCCGGTCCCGTCTCAATTCGCGACGAGATCTGTCGTCAGTATGAATGTGAGTTCATCGGAGAGATGACCGGCGTGACGGAGAGGTTCTACGCAATCTCCGCCGAACGAAAAATCAAGCATCCTGCGGTGCTTGCTATTGCAGAATTCGCCGGTGGCGAAAAGCTGCCACGTTGAGAACCGAGGATTGCCGCAGGGACTCCCGATTTCTCTAGCGGCAGGGCGCAAGCCATCCGGTGAGGAAGATTTGTGACCTCGGGCCGAAGGCCCAGCGGTTCTGCCAGCCCGGGCTGAAGCGAAGCGGCGGCCCTGGTCAATGCGCGAACGGCTGGACCTTCAGTCCGCAATCACGAATGTGATGGGACACCATGACCTGGCCCTCCGCTTCGCTTCAGGCCAGGCTATGAGAACGAATGGCCTTTCAGGCCGGAAATCATCTCCCGATGTGCAGACCATGGACATGATCCGTCTCATGCGGCCTCTTCAGGATGTTCGAAGTCGCAAGGGAATGGCTCGCCGTTGGACCCACAACGCATACTTATGCATCA
>JBKDKA010000186.1:0-16413 GCA_046345315.1 Planctomyces sp. | reverse complement strand
TGTCCCGGATTCTTCACCAGCACCAAACAGATGAATTTCTTCTTCAGGCCAGGCTGAATTCACGTCTTTCCAGGTCTTAACCTGGCTGCCGGGTTCCCAGATCTTCTTCAGCTCGGCGACCGTGATCGATTCACACCAGGTATTTTCTTTGCTGACACAGACCGCAAGCCCATCCAATGCGATTTTCAGTTCCAGCAGCTCGATGCCATTCTTTGTGCAGTCGGCCAGTTCGGATTCTTTGATCTTTCGCGATGCGTTCGCAATGTCGGCGCGACCGGCAATCATTTCCTTGAAGCCGGTGCCCGTTCCGGGAGCCTTGATCGCGATCTGAATATCACTGAACTGAGCTTCAAATTTCTCTGCAACCGCAGTCGAAATTTTCTCGACCGTGCTCGATCCATTGACCTGAATCCGCTTCTTTTCTCCCGAGCTGTCTGTGCTGGCAGTCTCTGCTGATGCAGATGCCGACGTTCCTGCTGGAGTCTCGGTTTTCTCTCCGGAACCGGATTCTGACGTCTTCCCCTGTGAGGCGTTCGGATCGACCACTTCGACACTGCAGCCGACGAAGCCGGCCGACAAAAGTGAAGACAGACATAGTACGAAAAACAAATGAAACTCTCGCATATTCAACAGCGCTTTCTGAATTGTCTTGATTTCCGGCCGAGTGATTGGATACCCGTTTGTGAGAGTCGATTTCGATCGTGCACCGGAAAACGGTTCCTGTGATGCTCTTCACAGACTCTCTGCCTGAACTCCCAGAGGCTCGGACAAAACCCGGGTGCCAGTCCCGGTTTTGTCGGGAGTTCTAACACCGCGAAGTGAAGCCCGTCTGTGTTAAAGAGATGTTAATAAAAACAGAGTTCTCTCACCAGGGCGTGAAGTCCCGTTGTCTCGCGCATTCGCCCAAAGTTCAGTCGCGGTACAAGTTCGCAAAATTCGAATCGCAGGAAACAACCAGGAAATACACGAATGACACGAAAGGAAGAAAAATAGACACGCGAGCTGGTTTTCGTTCGTTTCGAATTTCACATCTCCGATTCGTGAAATTCGTATCATTCGTGGTTGCAGCAGCCAAAGGGGCAGATCAACTCACCTTTGATTCCACCGACAGCAGACCAGGCCCCGAATGTTCCGGATTCGGGAATGTCACACGGAATTCCGAGCCTTTCCCGAGCTCGCTTCGAAGCGTCACGCGAGCCCCCATCGTCAGACAAAGATGTTTCACGATCGCCAGTCCAAGTCCCGGTCCCCCATGCTCGCGAGACCGATCGCGCTCCACACGGTAGAATCGCTCAAAGACTCGACTTTGATGCTCCGTCGCAATCCCGACTCCGGTATCGCGAACGATCAGATGACGACCATCAGCGGTTTCGTCTGTTTCCACGGTCACGACTCCACCTTCCGGTGTGTGCTTGATCGCATTGTCTATCAGATTGCTGACGATGGTTCGGATGGCGTGAATGTCTGTCTGCAGACTGATATTGCTTCGACAGTTGGTCTCCAGTGCAACGCCTCGCGAATCGGCCACCGTCTGAAATGTGGTCACAACGTCATGAACCACGTCTGCCGCATCAACGGTTTCGATATGGAAGATTTCTGCTCCTGATTCAACACGAGCCAGCTGCAGCATTCCCAGAATGAGTTCCAGAAGGCGCTCGGACTGTTCTGAAATCTGAGTCAGAAAGCGTTTTGATGCGTCCGGGTCATCGACAGCACCGTCCAGCAGAGTGTCTGTACAGGCCTGGATCACGGTGAGCGGTGTCTTCAGTTCATGAGAAACTCCGCTGACAAAATCACGTCGCATGGATTCCAGACGCCGAACCTCCGAAACGTCACGCACAACAATCACCGCTCCGAACAGTGGGTTCTTCTGAATCGGACTCGCGACCATGGACAGGTACTGAGTTTCTCGAGGCACTCGAAACTCAAGCGTCTGCGGTTCATTCTTTTTCAGCACTTCTGAGATCGTATCAAGCACCGCCGGAATTCGAATCGCTTCGTAAATTCGTCTGCCGACGGTCATGCGTTCGCTGATCGTAAACAACCGCCTCGCTGCGGTGTTCATGAACAGAATCCGCTCTTCCTGATCAACAGCGATCACACCTTCGATCATCGAATCAAGAACGGCAGAAAGCATCTCCAGTGCCGACCGCGACCTCTGATCCGCAGCACTCAACTGATTCAGCTGAGCTCGCCGGGTGTCATCGAGTCGAGTCAGTTCCCGCGCGACCTGGCCAAGTTCATCATTTCTCTCCGAAACTCTGAGCAGAATGTCGTGCCTCTTGTCACGGCTCACCTCCAGACCAAGAGATGTTCGGACCGACTGCAGCGAGGCTGCGATTCCGGAAATGATCACCGCCGTACAGAAAATCCCCGAAATCCACGTGAAGATAGCCGCCTGACCGGCCGCGTCGGCGATCGTCTGATGTCCCTGAGCAAACTCCGTGGCGTCCACCATCAGCATCGAAACTGTGTGCGGCGGCAGCTCCTGTGTGGCGTCCGCTCGAGCCACCTCACCGTCATGTTTTAATTCCCTCGAAACGATCAGGATCCGATGGCTCGTTTTCGGATCGGTGAGCCAGCGGACGGAGCGCTCCAGGCGAATAGTCGACTGGACGATCGAAAGCAGAACAGGTTCAGTCAGAGCCAGAGATTCAGCGGACCATCGCTTTTCCACACCGACGACGTTCTGCACTCCACCTGGATCGGCACCTGCATTCAGACTTTGTTGATCGCCGATGTTCTGCTCCCCGCCGATTAAAGGGAGCTGTGATGGTTCTGAAATCAGCGATGTCGCCGTCTCATCAAGAATCATCAGACGATACTGCATCGTGGCAAGCGAATCTCGCCAGCGAAGCGCCACGTCTCGCGGCACAGGAGACATTTTCAACGCATCAGATAATCGCGCCAGCTGCACCTGAACACTGGTTTCAAGAAACTGATCCGTCTGACTGCCGACACGATGATTGAGCGCAAGAAGAAGTCCGGTCAGGGCGAGCAGAGATAAGGAGCCGTAAAGGACCAGAGATTTCCAGAGTAACTGTGAACGTACCCAGGACACCAGATTCCGCCCTGTCATGTCTGCGAGTGGTTGAACAAAGACCCGGAGTTCCCCTTCTTTATCAGCAGTCACTGATTTGCCCGGGTTCCCATAAATTCTGACCGGGGGCACAGATTTCGGCATCCTGACAAGCGGTATTTATTCCGGAAATTCACAATTCTGTAGTTCCGTGAACCTCCACATTGCCGGACAGGTCCATAAATCTGACGCTCGGCACGTTCCTGATCGAGATCAGCTCCTGAATCCAGCTTCTTCGCGTTCCCGATTTGCTTTCCCGATATTCTGCAGCCGGAAACCGCTGCTGTTCACGATGCTTCGGCATCTGCGCTGCGGGGCTGCTGTTTCGTGGCGTTGTGATCGATTCCGGGAAGGGACGAGCGTCGTTTCGTGTCTATCATGCAGTACGGGGCAATCGAGAAAGCCTGCAGGCACCGACGGGGTGGAGGGAATTCAGCGTCAATAGGAGCTGGATGAATTTTTCTTCTCATTGTCGGATCCGTGGAAAAACGGTTCACTGCATGGAATATCCCGCCTGCGGCTTCCTATGCTCCTGTTTCGGAGATGCATCGGCTCATGCCGGTGTTGTCTCGCAGACATGTCATTGACGGCCAATCCGCGATCGTTTTTTACGGCACCGGGGAGAGAGTGTTGATGTCTGGTTCTGTTCTGCAGCGTCCGACTCTGGTTCTGAATCGCAGCTGGCAGCCGGTTGCGGTTTCGACGGTTTCACGAGCGCTAGTCAAAGTCTGGAACGAGTCCGCTCGAATTGTGGACCCGGTCAGTTTTCAGCAATACACATGGGATGACTGGACGACACTGACTCCGGAGGAAGGCGAGTCTGTAATCCAGACTCAGTGGCTCCAGCTCCGAGTCCCGGAAGTCATCACGCTGACTCGCTATGATCGGATGCCTGTCAAAATCGTGGCGTTCAGTCGACGCAACGTGTTCAAACGTGACTCGTATACGTGTCAGTACTGCGGAAGCCGACCTGGCAGCGAAGAGCTGACGATTGACCACGTGGTACCGCGGTCCCGAGGCGGATTGTCGTCGTGGACAAACTGCGTGCTCGCATGCATCTCCTGCAATTCGCGAAAAGCCAATCGGACTCCCGAACAGGCTCACATGCCACTCCGCAGACTTCCGACAAGGCCGATCTGGAACCCGCTCTACGCGCCTCACGGCGTTCGCATCGAGAGCTGGTCCAAGTTCGTCAGCGAAGCCTACTGGAACGTGGAACTCGAAGACTGAGGCCACGCCTGAAAAACACCGGAATCGCGCACGCGATCCGGTGTTTTGAATTGAGTGCTTTGTCAGAACTTAGAACAGGTGTGTTGTGTCATTCCCGCGCGGGCGGAAATCTGTCATTGATACATGAGAATTCCGATATTTGGTTCCAGCAGCGATTCTCTAGCCTCATGAAAAGGCCACGTGGGCACGAATTGCTCAAGAATGTGTCGTGTTGATTGTCCAGGAAACAACCAAACAGGATCTCTCGAAGCATCTGGCGTGACATCGGGCCGAAGGCCCAGCGGTTCTGCCAGCCCGGGCTGAAGCGAAGCGGTGGCCCGGGCAACGCACATAATTGATGATCGAGGGCCAACGGCCCGGCCGTTCACATTGTCAGAGATTTCCATACGCACGCTGCAGGGATTTCAAAACCGGGACAGGCACCCTTGCAGATGCTGAATCTCGAGGAGATCAGCGCGGCCGTCGGGAGCCAGTCCCGGTTTTGAAATTGCCGGTTGCGCATCAGGTTGAACTCACCCTTGAACGACTGGACCTTCGGTCCGCAATGATGAATTTGGTGGGACACCATGACCTGGCCCTCCGCTTCGCTTCAGGCCAGGCTATGGGAACGAATGGCCTTTCAGGCCGGAAATCATCTGCCGATGTGCAGACCATGGACATCATTCGTCTCATGGGCTCTCAACCCATCCGGAACGGCCTCCGCAATATGGTCGATTTCGCAAGGGAATGGCCCGCCTTTGGATCAACAACGCATACTGATGTATACATAACAGCGCCGGAATCCACTCTGGGGCAATGGATTCCCGCCTGCGCGGGAATGACGCCCCCAAATCACGGTGTAACAAGGCATAACACCTGCCAACATCCGTTCACGTCAGAAGGTCTGAGACGACTCGGCATTCTTCGACACCGGTCAGGCGCGAATCGAGGCCCTGAAAACGGTATGTGAATCGCTGGTGATCAATTCCAAGAAGATGCAGAAGTGTGGCGTGAACGTCGTGAACGGAAACGCGATTTTCCACGGAGTGATACCCGAACTCGTCCGTGGCCCCGTAACTCATGCCCGGACGGAATCCACCTCCGGCAAACCACATCGTGAATCCCGCAAGATGGTGGTCGCGTCCATTCCCCTGAGCCATCGGAGTTCGACCGAATTCGGATCCGAAAACGATAATCGTATCGTTGAGCATTCCTCGCTGTTTCAGATCGGTAATCAGCGCGGCGATGCCCTGATCAACTTCCTTCGCAGTTCCGGCGGAGTGTTCCTTCACAGCACCGTGATGGTCCCAGTCACGATGATAGAGCTGAATGAAGCGAACACCGCGCTCAGCAAGGCGACGGGCCAGAAGACAGTTGGACGCAAAAGAGCCGTCTCCGCCCCGCGTGCCATAAAGTTCGAACGTATGGTCTGATTCACTCCGGACATCCATCAGTTCCGGAACACTCGACTGCATCCGAAACGCCAGTTCATACTGTCGAATTCTCGTGGCAATTTCCGGGTCGGCAAGGCGACTGTCGGCGAGACGATTGAGCGACTGCACGGCATCGACAACATCTCGCTGCTGCTTTCCGCTCACACCTTTCGGGTTCCCAACATACAGAACCGGATCACCGGTGCCGCGGAATTCCACGCCCTGAAACTGACCCGGCAGAAACCCCGAATGCCATTGCCGAGCTGCAATCGGCTGCTTCTGTCCGAACTTGCCCGTCGACACCATCACGACGAATCCCGGAAGACTTTCTGATTCGGATCCGAGTCCGTAGAGCAGCCAGGAACCCATCGCCGGCCGACCTGGATTCATGGTACCGGTGTTCATGAATGTGTGTGCCGGATCGTGGTTGATCGCATCAGTATGCAGCGATCGAACAATACAGAGATCGTCAGCGCACTTTTCTCCCAGCATCGGCCAGATCTCAGCCATCGACTGACCTGACTGCCCCCATTTTTTGAACGGATGCTGCGGCGCAAAACAATTGAGCTTCTGCCCCTGAAGCTGAGCGATCTGCTGACCTTTGGTGATCGACTCCGGCATCGCCTGACCGTGCAGTTCTGCCAGTTTCGGTTTGTTGTCGAATGTGTCGATATGAGTCATCCCACCAGCCATATAGAGCCAGATGACTCGTTTGGCCTTTGGGATTCGAGGCAGCGGCTGAAGAACACCCTGCCATCGCAGCTCTTCCGATGAGTCCGCATTTCCGCGTTCATCGGCTCTGAGCGACCGCATTCCCGATGAAGCACTTTCTGCCAGCAGCGCACTGAGTGCCATCGATCCCAGGCTGACGCCACTGCCGTTCAGAAACGTACGACGAGCAATCGCATCTGAGAATTGCGTCGACGCAGGTGATCTGCTGAAGCCTGACAACAGGTTTCGGAGGTCCGATGGTTCCATAATTCACCCACTGAATTCCAGGGCCAGAGAAGGCAGTACCCAGTGAAGACGATACTGAGTAACGCACGCTGCAGACAAAGTGCTGCAGATCAATTGCGAGTAATGGTTTCGTGAAGATTCAGGATGATACGAGCCACACTCGTCCACGCCGCGAGTTCCGCCGGATCCAGGTCAGCCGAGGCTGGGTGGGCGCCGACACTGAGCACCTCCGCTGCGGCCGTTGGATCAGCTGTATACTCCGCACGATGATTTTCCAGAATGCCGCTCAGAAGATCACGCTCTTCCTGCCGAATCGGACGCGACAGGCAGCGACGGAAGGCAAAGTCCAGCCGTCCGTCCGTATCTTTTGCCTTCTGGTGCAGAATCAGTTCGGCAAACACTCGAGCCGCTTCCACGTAGATGGGGTCGTTCAGCAGTACCAGCGACTGCAGCGGTGTGTTCGATCTCGCTCGATCCGCTGTGCACTCCTCACGCGATGGCGCGTCAAAGGCCAGCAAACTCGGGTGCAGATACTGACGCTGCCAGTGAGTGTACAGGCCCCGACGATAGAGATCTTCCCCGGTGCTGTTCTGCCACTCGCGTGTAGGAAAATTCAGATAAGCCCAGTAACCCGGCGGCTGATAAGGACGAACACTGCGACCTCCCGTTCGATTCACCAGCAGTCCGCTCACTGCCAGAGCATTGTCACGCACAAACTCGGCATCCAGTCGAAATCGCCCCTGCCGAGCCAGCCATCGATTGTACGGATCAGTCTCCTTCAGATTCGCGTCTGCAGTGGATGCCTGCCGATAAGCTCGACTCATCACGATGGATTTAATCAGTGACTTCAGATCCCACTGATCCTGAATCAGGTGACCTGCAAGGTAGTCGAGCAGTTCCGGGTGGCTTGGGGATTCCCCCTGAGCACCAAGATCATCCAGTTTTCGCGACAGCCCGGCACCGAAGAAAACTTTCCAGAGCCGATTGACCATCACTCGCGACGTCAGAGGATTCTCCGCTGCCATAATCCATTGAGCAAGATCGAGGCGGTTCAGAACACGATCGGAGTTCGCAGAGGTCTCCGCCGGAACAGTCTGCATGACAGCGTTGATCGATTCCGGAAATCCCGGTGTGACCGTTTCGCCGGATTCGTCCATCCAGTTCCCTCGTCGCAGAATCCTCACCATTCGTGGTGGAACAGCTTCCGTAATCAGCGACACCGGAATCGTGGCATCCAGTTCCGCACGAGCTTTCTCCAGGGAGGCCAGTGTGTTTCGTGTCTCCGCCAGAAGTGGAGCCACTGTTCGATAGTACGCGATCAACTCCGTCTGCTGTGCCGACGTTCGTTCTGATTCAGGAACCAGGAGAGCCATCTCAATCGATGCCGGCAATGCCGGGGACGCCTGAATGGAACTGGTCGACGTTGTGACGCTCAGTCGAAATCGTCCGATCGTATGTCCGGCCACCTGATCCTTTTGAATCAACCGGATCACCAGTTCACTGTCCGAAGAAGTCTTCAGCGGCTCGTTCGTTTCAAACACGGCGACATGCGCTTCCCCGGACTTGTCGGCAATCGCCCAGCCTCGAGTACCACCGGTCACATCACGGTCAATCGACTTCAGAACGGAATAGATACCCGTTGTCGCGTCGGTCGCGTGTTTCTCGCTCGCCTGTTCGAACGTCGCGGAGGCACGCCGGAATTGCACTCCATCAGACTCTGGTACAGTATTTTCTGTTGCCGACTTCGTTTCCGATCCAGTCTTTCCCGCTGACGTCTGTGTCACCTGAAACTCGGTGAGCACAAAGTTGCCGTTTTCTGCTCGCCCCGGCCCCTTCTTCGGCAGACTGTCGTGCGGTAACACTTCGAGCCGGAATGCCGTGACGTCCGAAGGAACCGCTTTCAAGCGAAGCGTGTAAACATCGTGAGGACTGACAGTCCCGTTGGCCAGCACTGATCCATCGTCACTCAAAGTGAGCTGCGCACCGCTCTCGGTCAGCAGCTGATCCGGTCTCAGAACAGTCCATCCTGTCTGTCGATGGATCCATTCGGTACGAGCCGCAGCAATTTCCTCGGTGTCAGTTTCCAGAACCTTCTTTGTCTGATCAATCTGCGTTGTCAGTTCCTGAAGGCGAGCCTCCTGCGATGCATCCGGCACCTTGATCGAAGGTCCCCACGCTCCGTTCGCATCGGCGCCGGAGTAAAGGCCTCGCTCCCGAATGTCAGCAAAAAAGGCTTCGAACCGATAGAAGTCACGACTGGTGAACGGGTCAAACTTATGGTCGTGACATTCCGCGCAGCCCAGAGTAATTCCGAGCCATGTTCCGGAGGCGTTGCGAACTCGCTCAGCGATGTACTTCGCAAGATACTCCTTATCCTGAACGCCACCCTCAGCACTCATCATTCCCAGTCGATTATAACCGGATGCAATCAGTTGCTCTCGATTCGGGGAAGGAAGCAGATCCCCGGCAAGCTGTTCTTTCGTGAACTGATCAAAAGGCTTGTTCTGGTTGAACGATCGGATCACATACTCACGAAACGGCGAAACGCTCATTTCCTGATCACCGTGGTAACCGACGGTGTCCGCATAACGAACCAGATCCAGCCACCAGACTGCCATTCGTTCGCCAAAATGAGGCGACGCCAGAAGACTGTCGACCAGTTTCTCGTAGGCCGATTCCGAGGAATCATTCACGAATCGGTTCACGTCCTCGACCGCTGGTGGCAATCCCAGTAGATCGAAACTCAGCCGACGAATCAGTGTCACACGGTCAGCCTCCGGGGAATACACCAGATTCTGTCGTTGCAGTTTGTCTGCAATGAGCTCATCGATCACAGCTGCAGCATTATCAGCTGACACGTCAGAGGACTTCTGAGGTTGGTCCGCGGAGGATGAAGACGTGACCGAGCGTACCGGGAGAAACGCCCAGTGCCCCTGAAACTCGGCGCCCTGTTCAATCCACTGTTTCAGCAGTTCAATCTGCTGCTCGGTGAGCACTTTGCCACTGTCCGCCGGCGGCATCTGATGTTCCGGATCTTTCGAAACAATCCGACGATACAGTTCGCTTTCTTCGGGCTTCTGCGGCGTTACTGCAGGCAATGCCCCACTGCTGGCGAAGAGACCTTCCTTCGTGTCGAGACGCAGGTCCGCCTGTCGTTTATTGCGATCCGGTCCATGACAGAAGAAACAGTTCTCCGACAGAATCGGACGAATGTCCGAATTGAACTCGATCGGCCTCTGAACAGGGCGACCGGCTGGAGCGCTGACGAAGGTGACAGACGATTTCGAATCTGTGGGGCTCCCTGTGTCTTCAGCCAGACACCGGCGCGCTGGCCCGTTGCTGCCGCATAACACGAACTCCGCAAGCATCATGACAAGGGTCAGCAGAGTCAGTCTTGTCGTCAATCGCAGCATTCGCATCATCATCGCTCACTTCAGGTCTATTTTTGCCAGACGGCAGCGGCAGCAAATTTCAAAACCAGAACAGGCACCCTGACAAATGAAGAATCCGGAGGACTCTTCTCGTCAGATGGGAGCCAATCCCGGTTCTGAAACCACTTCTACATATTCGTCTTTGTATCGCCGCCGGAACCACCGGCAACTCGCTGCAAAGCGGCGTTCAGTTCGCGGTCGTGGGAATGATCGCGACTGTAGATCCTGAAGATGATAAAGCTTGTGGGGAGACTTCGAAACAGTTCATCGTCATCAAGTTCGACGGATTGTCCACTGGCCGGATCGTACCAGTAATTCTGCTTGCCAGCAGGTTTTCGAGCACTCGGGCGATGATAATGTCGAGCCACGTCGACTCGCAGCGGCATCTCCCGGAGCCCTGCCGGCAGGTATTCGCGAACTCGCCGCGTCACAAGATCAGGCTCGGAGAAAATCGTTGTGCTTTCCGCCTGCCCGCTGTGAAAATGCATCGTGCGCTCACAGGCCATGCGCCACATTTCTTTTCTGTTGATGATGTCCGTCCAGTGCTGACCAAGCTCTTTCAGCTCCGGATCATGACTGCCGGCCCATCGAGCCACATCAACCAGAAACGACGTTTCCGTCAGCCCCTGATATTCCCGTAGATGCTGAAGTGGATTGCCTGGAAACAGCCGGCGCATCGTGGCGGTGAAAAATTCTTCCAGAGCGATATCGATTCCACGAACAGTGCGGTGAAAATAAATGGAACGAAACAGATTGGCTCGCGTTTCAATGAAGTTGATCAGAGTCGACATTCCGCGAGCGTGAATCGTCAGTCCCAGCGGGCTGAAAAAGCTGTAATGGATCAGCCGCGAGATATCAAAAGCTCGAGTGTTGTATCCCGACATGTAAGCATCACGCAGAACGAAATCCATATTGTCGACGGTATAAATCCCGCTGAAGAGTGCTCGCAGTTTCTTCAGCCAGTCCGGATGGCCCTCTTCATCCTCAGGCTTTCCTGTCGGTCGACGGATGAGCCACGCCACCTGTTTCGGATCAAGCTCTTCCAGCGTGGAGAGTCGACCACCGGGATTTCGCCGAATCCGCCGGATGATGTCCCCCAGCTCATGTTCGATAATGTGACTTCCGATGTCCTCGTGAGTCAGCTGAAACTGTTCGAGATAATGGTCGTCGAAAAAGTGTCCGAAGGGACCATGCCCCACGTCATGCAGCAGCCCGGCAATGCGGACAAGACTGTCGACATACGGACGCGACGGGACGTTTCGGCAGGACTCAACAAGCGAATCGTACCACGCGGAAACAGTGACAGATCCGAGATGCATCACTCCCAGAACATGCTGAAATCGCATGTGTTCGGCGGATGGAAAAACCCACCAGGCCGTCTGAAGCTGGTGAATCTGCCGAAGCCTCTGCACCCACGGATGATCGATCAGGTCCTGTTCTGCTGCTTCTCCCGCAGGAAGTCCGACACGCGAAATGAACGGGATGTATCCGTGGATGGGATCGTGAGAGAGGCTTTCAGTATTAAAGTCACGTACCATGAAGAAGTGCTTCCAGAGGGTGGAGCGATGTCAATGCCGGAGTGAAAACTGGGGGGCGGGGGATTGAATCAGCATGATGCCGCAGCGGCAGTCAGACGATGATTTCAGAGCTGATGCCGGATGCATGATATCAGCGAATGGAACGGTCGTTCGGAAGCGGATCTGCTTTTGTTTCTGCCTGAATCCGAAAGGTTTCGTCCACCAGAATCTCGCCTTCGAACATCAGCTCGGCGCGACAGTTGTAAATGCCTGTGCGTGTCGCCACAAGTCGCAGTGGAATTTCCCGTGATTCGCCTGGCGCAAGTCGCTTAACACCGTTGAGGATCTCACGAATCGGATCGTCGTCTGCCAACTGATGATGTGTCAGCCCGCGATCCAGAGTGACTCGAAGTTCCACGCCAACCGCATCCGCATTGCCGACATTACGGATCGTAAACGGAATCTCAATCGTGTCTTTTGTGACCACCGCACGTGTCGGTTCCAGAATGCGAAGTCTCAGATCCGGACGCCGAGATACAGCCGGCGTTCGCCGTGGTACCGGTTCACGTTCGGGTTCCGGTCGCGGGCGCTCTTCTGAACGACGACTTCCGCCTCTCACAATCGTGCGACTTGTCACAGCGGTGGCAGCTGAAACTTCCGTCGATGAATCAAATCGCATCTGTCGGGAACCGCGAGGTGTTCTGACCGACGGAACAACTTCAAATCGCAGCATCTTTTCGTCAAATGGAATCAGTTCATCGAGTAGCCACATCAGCGTATCGTCCCGGAAAACAGCCTCCGGTGACGCATCACGCACACGGGTATCCGGCGGCAGAAACTCCCGAACCACCAGCCCGCTGATCGGAGCCTGCCCCACGTTCATTACGCGAATGTCAAAAGTAATGCTGCTCCCGGACCACTGATCCGGATAACTCTTTTCGACCCGAAGATCGTGTTCCGCGATTCCTTCCCCCGGAATGATTCGAACTCGAGATTCCAGCCGATCCACTGCGGTCACTGGAGATTCCTCCAGATAACGATCATTGTCCAGGCCGCCGGGACGAAGGCTTCCTGGATCACCGAGCGACAACCTCCAGTCACTTCGAGGCAACATCCGGATGGCATCCTCGATCAGACTTGCCATCGGAGACTTTTCGTAAAGCCGACCTTCGACAGTCGTCTGTTCGTCTTCATCAATCACCGCAGAACGAGCTGGGATTCGCTGAAAGTTCAGCGCCAGCATCGGAACCGGAATCGTCGACGTTGGCAACACCGGGCGAAGATAGAAGACGGGATCCCGTCGTTTTCGAAGAGCCCAGTTTTCACGCGAAATCTCGGGCCGGCTGAAGATGTCGTACTCCCGACGCCCCGGTGCCTGACGCACCAGCCAGGTCTCATAGTCTTCCGGAGCTCCCAGGACTCCCGACAGATTTGTTTCGATTCCTGTGATGAGGGGAACTCGGTCGAGAACACCACCGGCACCCATGATCGATTTCAGGTCACGATTCGTGGCTGCAGCATCGTCTGCCAACCCGCTGAACAACAGAAACGCAATGATGAACAGACCAATGCTGCCGGAGACCGTCGTGATGACCCACGACAGATGATCCGAAACGAACTGAGCAAACAGGTCCATCCCCTGACAGAGTTCACTCCAGACCTGAGCGAATGACTGACTCAGCGGATTCAGCCATCGGCCCTCGAACATCCCGTTGAGGCTGAGACGTTCGCCGTAGATCATGCCCAGAAACATCACGCTCAGGAGGCATCCAAAGATGAACGCGATTGTTGTCATCATTCAGCGAGTCCCTGCTGCTCTGGTCTTCATTCGAAGAGAGGCCATTCCGGATTGTTGATGATTCTCATGCGCTGTCTGCTGAGCTCTGATCTTCAGAGAAGCACTCCTGACCATCAACTGCAGAAGTCTTCTGCCTGGACAACTGCATTGACAGGGAGATTTAGCAAAGTAAAGGCAAACTGGGAATTCGAAATCCAAAATTCCTTCGCTCGATGCTTCAGATGAGGAAAAATTCCTGCCTAACGGCTGAGCTTCCTGACGCCGGATGTCAGACGCTCGACGAGCAGCCACCGAGGATTCGTCAGAGTCTGACAAGGGGATGATTGCAGAAATTCCACGTGCGTGGGAATGACGAATCAGGGCGATGAATGGTTCACTCGCAGGATTTTCGCCCTCCCGATCCCCGATCCTGTCCCCTCGCCCCTGTTCCCCCGCCCCCGTTCGCCGTTCACGGATCTTTTTTTAACACGAAGGACACGACGATCACGAAGGGTTTTGGTCGACGGGTAGAACGTGGAAACACGTCTGATTCACTGAGCCCTGTCGTCGTGAGCTTCGTGGTAACAAGTCATGTTTCCACAAAAACGGCTCAGCAGGAGCCTCGCCCTCCCGATCCCCGATCCTGCCCCTCGCCACTGTTCCCCCGCCCCCGTTCGCCGTTCACGGATTCTCTTCACCACGAAGGAGAACTTTTGTGACTTCGGGCCGAAGGCCCATCCGTTCTGACAGCCCGGGCTATAGCGAAGCGGCGGCCCGGGAAACGCACGCTATCGATCAACGAGGGCCAACGGCCCGGCCGTTCAGATTGTCAGAGATTCCCATACGCCCAGTGCATGGATTCGTTCATTTTCCGGATTCATTCCACTGGGGCGCATTTAAAAACCGGGACAGGCCCCCTTGCAGTTGCACAATTTAGAAGAGAACAGCACGTCCGTCGGGAGCCAGTCCCGGTCTTGATACCACCTGCTGCGGATCAGGTTGAACTTACCCTTGAACCGCTGGACCTTCGGTCCGCATTCACGAATTTGACGGGACACCCTGAACCTGGCCCTCCGCTTCGCTTCAGACCAGGCTATGGGAACGAATGGCCTTTCAGGCCGGAGATTATCTCCCCAAGCGCAGACCATAGCCATCATCCACCTCCCTGCCCTCAAACCATCCGGGGCGACCTCAGCAGGATGGTCGTTTTCGCAACGGAATGGCCCGCCTTTGGACCATCAACGCATGTTGTTGTATAAATGACAGGTGTCGTTCCCGCGCAGGCGGGAACGCAGCGGCAAACGGCTGGATTCCCACCTGCGCGGGATTGACGAATTCATACAACAGGTTTATGTCCATTCCGGAGGCTGTTGCGTTCGTTGAGTGATTTCAACTCAAGCGGAACGAACAGGAACGGACAACGGCCTGTCTATTCGAACTTGTGGAACTCGACTGGCACAAGTTCGTGCTTGCCGTTCTCCATTTTGATCGCCATTTCATAACCAGGGCGAACTGCGTACGCGCCGTATTCGCCCTTCATGTTCAGAGCGAGAAACCCGGCGGACACTTCGTCCATTTTTCTCGGTGTCTTGCGGACAAGTCGTTCCACCGTGAGCTTACATGCTTCAAACGGAGTACAACCGTTTCGCATGTATTCGACAACGGTGTGAGTCCCGCAGCAGCGAATCACTTCTTCACCAAGCCCAGTGCTCGTGGCACCACCGACTTCGTTATCAACAAAAAGTCCGGCACCGATGATCGGAGAGTCACCGACTCGCCCATGCATCTTGTATCCCCATCCACTGGTGGTGCATGCGCCCGACATATCGCCGTTCGCATCGAGCGCCAGCATGCCGATCGTGTCGTGGCTCCGGTAATCAATGACCGGTGGGTACTGATTGGTCTTCAGCCAGTCCTGCCAGGCTTTTCGAGTTTCTTCTGTGAGAAGATCCTGTTTCTTGAATCCGTTATCGAGAGCAAACTTGAGCGCGCCTTCGCCGACGAGCCTGACGTGCGGTGTCTTCTCCATCACAAGCCGAGCCACACTGATCGGATGCATGATGTGCTCAATACAGGCGACGCAGCCGATCCGGGATTTTTCATCCATAATGCAGGCATCAAGAGTCACGTGCCCGTCTCGGTCCGGTGTACCACCATAACCAACGGATGTCTGCGTCGGATCAGCCTCTGATACCTTGACTCCGGCCTCAACAGCATCCAGTGATTTTCCCCCGGCCGAAAGAATCTTCCATGCCTCTTCGTTGGCAGCGATTCCCATATTCCAGGTTGAGATCACAATCGGCTTAACGGTCTTGCCACCGGATTTCGGCGCAGACGTATCCTCAGCAGCTGCGAACACTCGAGCCACGGGAAACGTCATACCGGCTGCTACTCCGGCGGTCAGAGTCTGAGCCACAAAATTTCGTCGTGAGTTCATCTGTAGAAAGCCCCCTGTTCTGAATCTGATTGAGAATCGTCGATTGTGGAATGCGATATCGCATATCGCCGGTCGCTGTGACAAGCTGATCTCATGAAAAACCGGACGGCTGAGGCAGTCCCGTTTTGCGATGGGTTTAACGAAAACAACCTGGCTCTGTCAAAGAGCCAGGTTGCATCTGTTGAACTGAATCAACTCAGACATTGAGAAACGGACTTCTCAACATCAGAACTCGCCGACAATTTCACCACCAGCACGGGTGCCGAGAGCACGCCATGTCTGGAAGTTGATGTTTGCACTGACAGTTCGCACTGAACCGTCAGCCATCGCCATCTGAGCACCACCAGCATGGTAGCTACCATAAACTGGAGGAATGTAACCGGTTGGAACTGCACCAGTGAGCATTGCTACGCCGGTCCCGATCTGTCCGTCACCTTCGACGCAGTTGACTTCCCAGCCCCATGAGCCGTTGCCGTCAACCGGACGCTCGCCGAGCAGGAAGGTGTTCGATGTTCCGTCTGTGCACATTGCGATTGTAACGCGTGTGCAGGTTCCGAACATCCCGTTGTACTC
>JBKDKA010000185.1:0-28749 GCA_046345315.1 Planctomyces sp. | reverse complement strand
GGCAGAATCAGCGATGCTCGTTCCTGTTTACTTCAAAACCTGTTTCAACCCGGATGCAACTGACTGCGCCTCAGGATCTTCGTAGGGTAGCGCCTTCAGAAACTCGACGAGATCACTGATTTCACTTTCCGTCAGGTCGCTTGTCTTTCCATGTTTGTCGTCGGGATTGAAAGTGGTGAGCACATCTCGGAGTGTGGCGGCTTTACCATGATGAAGATAAGGAGCGGTTCGATAGACACCGATAAGTGTCGGAGTGTCATACGTCGGTCCCATAAGTTCGGATGGATCCGCATTGCCGGTCCCGACATCATGACGGACGATCTCGTCCGTTTTTCGTGGCAGGGAATCAGAATACCAGGGACCGGAGTGACATCGGGCACATCCTGTCCGGTCTGACAGAAAGAGATCACGTCCTCGCTTTGCCTGTTCAGAAAGTCCGCCTTTTGAATGAGGGCTTGGCTGTGAACTGTGCGAATTTGTGTACATGGCGAGTGCATCGAGCATTTCGCTGCGACCACTGATGGGTTGTTCGAGAGCCTCCGGCAGTCGCCCGGACAACAGGCCCTGTCCCTGCATCAACAGCCCTCGCACGGTATGTTCGAAGTCCTGAACTTCATCGCGATCCGCTGACCAGTGCACCGGATGAGTCCATGACAACCCGATCAGAGACTGCGTGTTCCTCAGACCTTCGGGATTCTGCCAGGTGCGACCATCAGCATCTCCGTCGATATGGCAGCTTGAACAGGCAATCCAGTTGCGAGATGACATCGGCTGCAGAGCCGTATAGAAGAGTTTTTTGCCGAGCAGCATCTGTTCAGACATCGGGCTTTCACAGACTTTACAGCGTGTGATGATGCTGCCACCGGGAATCTTCATTGAAACTACTTCAAAATCAAGAGCGTTGTAAACGACAACCTGATCACCTTCGGGAGCAACTCTCACGGCTCGCGGATTACTCCCAAGTCGAACACCGGCTTCGTATTCCAGCTCCCGATAGTCATCACCAAGAACCCGGCAGACGTACATGTCATCCGTCGCGCCAAAAATGACAAAAAGTCGCCGACCATCCGGAGACAAGGCGGTTTCCCAGGGATTGGCCGTCACCTGAGCGCCGCGCAGTGAGTCCATCGGCACGCGCACTCGTTGCCCGGATTTCTCTCCGTCCAGTGTCACCACAGAGACATAGGGAAAAATCGAACCGTTGCCGTGCGCCGCAGAAACTCGCGATCGGATGTGGGGAACGTAAGCCTTCCGTCCATCCGCAGAGAGCGTGACCTGACGAGCGATGTTGTCCGTCGATGCCGCATCGATCGTTCTCAGAAGTTTTCCGTCGGCCGCTGCGATCTCCAGAAGTTTGCCCGTCAGATACTCGGTGACAAACAGGCTCTTCTGGTTCGCAGATAACGCGATCCCTCGAGGCATCGCTCCGGCAGCAGACTCGGATTGGACTTTCCAGTCCCTGGTGCTGATGCGGATCAGCTTGCCGGGATATTCCAGCGTTGCAAACAGAGTCTGCCCGTCGGCGGTGCTGACGATTCCGTACGGTTCGTCTTCCACGTCAATCTGCTGAACAACCTTCCTGCTGTCAGCATCAATGACTGCGATGCGATCTTCGCCGTAAACACAACAGGCAATCAGATGCGTCTCCGGAATCCATGTGAGGCCCTCCGGATGCAGTCCGACGGGAATCTCTTCCACTTTCCGGAGTTCAGGCCAACTGAGAATCGTGACGGAACCGTTGTCACGATTTGAACAGGCAAGCATCGTCCCATCCGATGAGAACGCCAGGAGACTGCTGGATGCCGAATTCCCGGCGTTCAACCCCGGTTCAGCGGCGATAACATGACCAGCAGCTCCGAAGAGACTACTCATCACAAGCGTCACCTGAATCACATGAAACATTGGCCTCCATCGCTGCGTCAAACAGGCAACGAAATCGATTCGTGGAAACCGCGACGAACAATGCCCCGCTGATCTGTCGTCCCGAGGAATTACCAACCTGAGACGGCACCCAAACATGGAGAATCTCATCTGAATTCCTGCCCTGTGTGAACAATCCTGCTGATCGCAACATCATTTGGAAGAGGCGGATCATGACGTTACGGTCATCTCACCTCTCAGTCAGAAATGTACCAGATCGGCGAATTTTTCCGAACCGCGATCTCACACGCAGAAACTGCCTCAGGGCATCTACTGCATATGATGACATTTCTGATGTCCCGTCGGATTTCCCCAACGCTGCATTTCACCACTGAAGAGACTACCGCAGAATAATCTTTCGTCACAAAAACATTAGAAGCAGAGACTCCGATTGCTGCAGGTGGCATCTAAACCGGGACTGGCTCCCGACGGATGCGATGTTCTCCTTCAAATTCTGCAACCGCAAGGGTGCCTGTCCCGGTTTTGAAATGCGATCTATGCAGATCCTGCTCTTTGAAGACCACCGCATCGATGATCTCTCGCCGCTGACGCTGATGCGTCCGCCGTTTGAGCTCATCTGCGGGCGGATCTCGCTGCGGTGTCGGATCCAGCGATGGTTCCCCGGTGCCCGACTGCTGGCTCACATTCGACCATGGCTGCGAACCTACTATCAGGAGCAGCATCCGGGGATTTCGGTCAATGACCTTGTTGTCGCTCAGAACGAAGCGACGCTCATGATCAACGGGAGATGGATTCCGGAAGAATGCCCGGATCTTTCTCGCATCACATTTCAGAATGCCGGCTTCGTCAACGATGATCTGGCGTGGGTACTTCTTGAACCCGAAGAATCTCGTCTTCTCTGTGACGATGAATTCTCATCGATTCTGATTCGAATTGCCGCGCTTCGACGTTCCGTCAGTGTGAACGGACGGATCGCGAGATATCCGTGGGACCTTGTCGCCGGAAACCATCGACAGCTCATCTTTGATTTTCTGTCTTCCGGTGCATCCCGACCTCCCGAAGCGGAGCATGTTCAGGTGCTTGGTGATCCGCGGGATGTTTTCGTATCCCCCGAAGCATTCATTGATCCATATGTGGTCATTGATGCGAGTACGGGCCCTGTATCCGTCGAACCGGAGGTCCGGATTCAGTCGTTCACTCGAATTGAAGGACCATGTCATATCGGCCGAGGAAGTCGAATCTTTCGAGCCTTGATTCACGGCGGCACGACCATCGGCGAACACTGTCGAGTTGGCGGTGAAATTGAGGAATCAATCCTGCACGCATTCGTGAACAAGTACCACGAGGGTTTTCTTGGGCACAGTTATGTCTGTCCCTGGGTGAATCTTGGTGCTATGACAACGACATCTGACCTGAAGAACGACTACAGCAGCGTGAGAGTGCCCGTTCAGGGGGAACCTGTCGATACCGGTCTGATCAAGGTCGGTTCGTTCATCGGAGATCATACAAAGACGGCCATCGACAGCATGTTCAATACCGGATCGCTGATCGGCGTCATGTCGATGGTTCTTCCGGGAGGCAGGCTATTGCCAAGGAACATTCCCTCGTTCGCGAACATCAGCTTCGGTGAAATCGCCGCCGACTGGCCTCTCAATCAGTGGCTTCAGATCGCGCAGGCATCCATGAAACGCCGCGATTGTGAATTGACACCCGCGGCCGTTGAAGTGCTCCGACATCTCTACGAAGTCTCTCGAAAAGACCGCGATGCTGCAGTCCGTCGACTTGACCGACATCCGGTGGTCTGAACCAAAGGTCTCGCGGAACTCAGCGCTGCGGCAAGCCTATCGAGAAAAGAACAGTGTTCTGGTGTCATTCCCGTGCAGGCGGGAATCCATTGCCCCGGCTTGGATTCCCGCCTGCGCGGGAATGACGATCCCGAAATCAAGGCGTGACGATATACTTGTCCTCCGTCAAAGATTAATTGATGTGTGCCACTGGCTGTGCGAGTGCTTTCCAACGAACAGCACTGGCATAGCCAGCGGCACACAAGAACTACCGTCCATCATTCCATGACTGACACGGCACTGGCATTTCAGTGAATTTCGAGACACGTGATCTCCGGCGTAGCCCCGATTCGCAGGCAGTCTTTACCTGCCATACCACGTGACACGTGGACTCGAGGCCAGTCAGCATCAAACAATCCGGACGCGTAACGAACGCCGTAAATGCTCGGAGAGTACACCGGACCGATCACCGGAAGAACGACCTGGCCACCGTGAGTGTGTCCGGACAGCATCACGTCGAACCCGGCTCTCTTTGCGAATCGGATCTGATCCGGCGAATGACTCAGCAGAATTCGAATCGCTTCAGGCTCACTTCGCGCTGACGTATCGTTCGACTGGCCTCGCTGTTTCTGCGAGCCATCTCCGGTCGCAGAACCAGATGACTTCTGTTCGACCGGTGGATGTCGCCCGATCCAGGGATACTCTGTGCCCGCCAGCACCACCTGCCGACCGGCCAGAGTCTGCATCATTGACACTCCAGCCAGACAAGTCCACCCCGCATCAACGACCGCTCGTCTGATTCCTTCATGGTCGAATCGCCAGTCATGATTGCCCAGAATAAAAAAACAGGGGGCCACCGGAACAACAGATTTCAGGCAGTCAACAGCCATCGGCAGGAGTTTCGGATCATCAATCAGGTCACCGGTAAACACAATGGCATCGGGGTTGATGGAAGCGATCTGCTGAAACACCCAGCGGTAATAGCCCTCACCGGGAGTGCCGATGAAGTGCAGATCCGAAATGTGAACAATCCTGAGCGGTGGCAACGTATCCTTCGAAGTCGACATATCTGCTGAGACTCGAATCGTCTTCCTGTTGATCTCCACGGTGAGAAACTGATTGAACGGAAGATGTCGAGCGACTGACCAGCACGTTCCGATCAGGTCTCCGATCGCCGGATCTGCAGCGGCGAGTTTCCGGAGAGAATGCCTCTCCGCAGAATCAACCGCCGCGAACTGCATCTTCTGGCGAAGGTGCCACCGGAGAACTCCCGCGATCAGCGGAATGACGCCCAGTGAAGTGCCAAGAAGAATCCACTGGAGCATCACCGGCTGTTCTGAAAGATGACCTCCGGTCAGTAATCCTTTCGGGCCGGTGCCGTACCGAAGCACAAGAATCGCGGGATAGGCGATGACTGCGATATCGTGAAACAGCCGAAACGTTCGCAGAATTCGATAGTCAATTCGAAAAGAATGCGTTCGATTGACAATCAGTACCCACCACTCCAGATGTCCGGCGCTGCTGAGCAGAATCAACAGAAGACCAGTCAATGTGTTCATCTGCTGAATCTGCTCCACGTTTCACGTCTTCACTGATCTCGACACGATGCGGATCCACTCAAGATGATCCGGCAGGCAATCCGACACGTACTTCCTGAAGCATAGCTCAGCCGGCCGACAAGGCATAGCCGATCCAGGTGATGGTGCGGGTACCACGCCCTCGCCTGCATAGTCAAAATCGGGAATTCGAAACCCGTCATTCCGTTTCTCGCAACGGACCATTCCCATTCCCGAATTGAATTGTGTCGCATTGTCAAAGAACTGCCTTTCGATCAACCGGCCGTTGCCGTGTTCATGGGCATCATCGCACAGCCGCATACAGCCGCGTCACAACGCCTTCGAACGAACACTGAACAACAGCACGGCCCTTGATGTCGTATTCTGTGGTTTCCGTGAATGGCAGGAAGACGGCACTGCTGTAGCACGATTCTGCCGGAAAGGAGCTTCAGCGCAGCCGAACCGGCACGCGACGCTTCGCGCGGCAACTCACCGGTTTCGTGTTGCCGTCCAGCCGAATCACGTCGCTCAGGTCGCGGCGGAGCCGCGAAATCCCGCCCGGCAGGAGTGACCTACTGCATCGCAGTCTTTGCTGGTCATTTGAACGGTACTCATGCAACGGTGCCGTCAACTGACTGTCGCGCTGCGTTCACGATGAACGGTAAGGGGACAGCGATCTTTCAGGGGGCAGGCAGGCTGCGAACGTGGAGACCTGCATCAGCAGGTGATACCCAAGCTGATCGCGGTAATGATCTCAACGAAGCTCAAGGCCAGTCGGACAGTGTGTACAGCCATTCGCCTACGAAACATAAGAGAAGTCCGGAATACTCGTCATTGGTTCGCATATCAATTCTGACGTGACTATCTTTCCTGCTGGACGGAATGTCTTTTGTCTTCTCTCAGCAGGATGCGATCGCAGCTCCACTTCGAAACATCTGAAACCCTGACTCACGGTGCCCGGATTGAGTTTACCCACAGTTCCCGATTTGATTCCCGTGCTTCAGGTGGCGATCGGTCCCGTTATCCTGATTTCCGGTGTTGGCCTTTTGTTACTGAGCATGACCAATCGGCTGGGGCGTGTGATTGACCGCTCACGAATTCTGGACCGGGAGTTGCGCCCGGAATCCTCCGAGGATCCGAATCGCAGTCGGGCACAGCTGAAAATACTCTATTTTCGGGCCAGATTGCTGCGACGAGCCATTGTGCTCGCATCGGTGAGTGTACTGCTGGCGGCGTGCCTGATTATCTGTCTGTTCCTGGCGACTCTGCTGCAGTTAAATGCGGCGGGAGTCATCATCGTGCTGTTCATCAGCTGCCTGGGAAGCCTGATTTGTGCGATGATCGAGTTTATTCGCGATATCAACCAGACTCTGTCTGCCTTTAAACTTGAAGTTCGTGACTCGCTGGCAGTGCCTGACCTGGCCGTACTGCCAAACGTGGCATCGCATCAATAATCGTTTGAGTGCTCATCGCCGATCATGGTTTGAAGTTCGTTGGCGTGCAGAGCATCGGCATGGGGGAGTATGCCGATCCAACGCACTACGAACGCCTGACAAAACCGGGCCTGGCTCCCGAACAAAGCTGAATACGCCTACAAATTCGTTGGTTGAAGGGTGCCTGTCCTGTTTGTGTTGGAGCCTCTCAGAACGATTACCGGAATGACGGAAGACAAGTGCGGGCCCTCCATCGCGAAGTGCCAATCGCTGAGTGCCATGATTGAGTAATCCAGCAGAGGCGCAGAAGGAAGCTTTCTTTATTCGGTTGGAGTTTCTTCTTTGCGGCTAAGTGACTCTGCGGGAGCCAGTCTTCGCTCCGGGGAATGAAGGTTCTGACAGGAACGTCGATGTGGCTCGTCGCCTGACAATGGGCTGCGTGGTTGAGAAGGTTTTTATCGAAGCGTGCAACACACTGTTGATGGAGACATTACCTTCGGTATCACGGTCCCTGTGAAACATTCGACAATTTCGAGCGATGTTTATCACTCGCAGAGTGACGGGGACATTCTTCGCACGTGTCTGCGTGGCCCCGTCCGCTGTGGTGTGATCTCCGATTCTTCTCTTCGCCCGATTGTGCCGGTTTGGTTCACGGCAGGGCAGGGCAGTTCGAGGTCAGACCTTAAAGAGCTTACGAGCGTTTGCAGTGGTCTGCTCCGCCAGTTGGCTCAATGACAGGCCATGGACGGCTGCGAGACATTCTGCCGTCCATCGTACCCACGCTGGCTCGTTGCGTTTTCCTCGATTCGGCTGCGGTGCCAGATAGGGAGAATCGGTTTCGACCAATAGCCGATTCAGCGGAATGACGCGGGCTGTTTCTCGAAGCGTCTCATTCTTCTTGTAAGTCAGCATTCCGGCGAAGGAAATGTGCATTCCTGCCTCAAGGCACACTGCCGCGTTCTCCGCCGAACCGCAGAATGAATGCATCACTCCACTCAGCGAGCCGTGTTCCGCTGCGGATTCCTGAAGAATTCGGACCACGTCGGCTTCCGCATCTCGACAGTGGACCACGAATGGCTTTTCGATTCTTCGCGACAGATAGATATGTTTCCGGAAGTATTCCTCCTGAAGATCTGCGGGAGAATGATCCCAGTATCGGTCCATCCCGGTCTCGCCAATCCCCACGACCTCCGGATGCTGCGACAGTTCCTCGATTCCGTCCAAGTCTGACGCTCGAGCTTCCTGAACATAATTCGGGTGAATTCCCACAACCGCCGAGACGTTCGGGTACCGTTCAGCCAGAGCGACTGCCGCCTTGCTCGATTCGAAAGAGACTCCGATCGTGATCAGGCGGCACACTCCCTGATCAGCGGCTCGTTGAATGACGTCGTCAATCTCCTGCCGAAACGATTCCGAATCGAGGTGGCAGTGTGTGTCAATCAGCGCTGGATTCATGCTCAGACTCAGAAAATGTCATTCGATGGCTGACGACCAGCCCTGGGATATCGTATTCACACTGGCAAGCAGGCGGTTGTTCAGGGATGATGTAATCTGAGGGATTCTGTGTCAGAATACAATGACCATTCGGAATGCAGAGACCAGTCGTTCCCTCGCCGGAAGCACGCCATGTCATTCAGCCCGACGAATTTCCGTTCACTGAATCTCCGGAATCTCAGTCTCGAAGAATGACCTACCAATAATCATCAGGAGTTCCACCGTTGTCCTCTCTGAAGAATCTGTTCTCACACCTGTCTGCCGCTGTGATTCTCTGTGCCGAAGCATCATTTCTGCTGTCTGGTCATCGGGTACTGATGGCGACTGACGAACGACGTCCTGCGGACGCTGTCGCCGGGCTCGATGTTTCTGATGGTCTGGAGTGCACGCTGTTTGCCGCCGAGCCGATGCTTTTCAGCCCTTCGAATATCGATGTCGATCATCTCGGACGTGTCTGGGTCTGCGAGGTCGTCAACTATCGTCGCTTTGCGAATGCGGATAACCCTGACCGCCCCGAAGGTGATCGTATTCTTGTGCTCGAAGACACCGATCACGACGGTGTTGCAGACAAGCAGCACGTCTTCTATCAGGGACGCGATATCGATTCAGCGCACGGTGTCTGCGTGCTTGGAAATCGCGTCATCGTGTCTGCGGGCGATTCAGTCTTTTCACTTTACGACGACAATGCAGACCTGAAAGCGGATCGAAAAGAAATCCTCTTCACCGGCATTCAGGGAACTCAGCACGACCACGGAATCCACAGCTTCCTCTTCGGCCCGGACGGTCGGCTGTATTTCAATTTCGGCAACTCCGGCAAGGAGCTGCACTATCCGGACGGAAGCATTGTTCGAGATCTGGCGGGAAATGAAGTTCGTGCCGACAGAAAACCGTATCAGGAAGGAATGGCATTTCGATGCGAACCGGACGGAACATCCGTGGAAACGCTCGGCTGGAATTTCCGCAACAACTGGGAACTCTGTGTCGACAGCTTCGGTGGCATCTGGCAGTCTGACAACGATGATGACGGAAACCGTGGCGTTCGAATCAACTTTCTGATGGAGTTTGGAAACTACGGCTATAAAGATGAACTGACGGGCGCGTCCTGGCGAACTCCACGTGCGAATCTGGAATCCGAGATCCCTCTTCAGCACTGGCACCTGAATGACCCGGGGGTGGTACCGAATCTGATTCAGACCGGGGCCGGCTCACCGACGGGGATTCTGATTTACGAAGGATCTGCACTTCCGGAGCGTTTTCGAGATCAGCTCATTCACTGTGATGCCGGGCCCAACATTGTTCGCAGCTACGCAGTCAGTGATTCCGGAGCAGGGTACACTGCCACAATCAACGACATTCTTTCCGGAACTCGTGACCAGTGGTTCAGACCTTCCGATGTCTGCGCAGCTCCGGACGGCTCACTGATCATCGCAGACTGGTATGATCCGGGAGTCGGCGGACACCGGCAGGGTGACGTTGAACGAGGACGTCTCTTTCGCGTGGCAACGAAAGGCTCCAAATGGTCAGTTCCTTCCGCTGATCTGAAATCTGTTCCGGGAGCACTGGCAGCGCTCAGAAGCCCGAATTCGGCGACTCGTTATCTTGCGTTTGAATTCCTCCGCGAGAATGCAGCAGACGCGCAATCACTTCTGGGAGAGATGTTCCGGTCTGATCCGAATCCGCGTTTCCGAGCTCGCGCGATGTGGCTGCTGGGAATGATCCCCGGAAACGGACAGAAAATCGTGAATCAGGCGATCACTGATGAAAACAGAGATATTCGAGCTGCTGGAATTCGCCTTGCTCGTCGTCTGCGGCTCGACATCGTCCCCGTGATCCGAACACTGTCGCAGGATACCTCGCCTCAGGTCCGGCGCGAGTGTGCCATTGCCATACGGAACTGCAAAGATCCCGAACGAATTGCGGTCTGGAAAACTCTCGCAGAACAGTATGACGGCAGCGACCGCTGGTATCTCGAAGCACTCGGAATTGCGGCTCAGCCTGCGTGGTCAGATTTTCTGACGGACGCAGATTTATCGAAGCTCGCGAATGACGTCGCTCAGTCGAAGTCTTCCGGGAATCAATCCGCGTCGGCACGTCACGCCGCTGATCTCATTCGCCGAAGTCGCAGCAGCGGCAGTGCGACGGCGATCATCGAGCTGATCGCGCTCGAGTGTTCAGGAGCTGACCGGTCGACCGATTCCTTGCAACGCATGGCCGGCTTGTTTCGAGCTCTGGATTTTCAGTCGCCGGAGGGTATGAGCGGTCTCGTGATTGAACTCCTTCGAGAAGTCGACACGACTCAGCTGACAGGAGAAGCAGAGCGACTGTTTCTGGAAGAGACTCTTCGTCGCGTCGAGCCGGGCGCAGCCTCAGATCCGACTGTTCAAAAAGCCGTCGGACGCAGCCTGGAATGTTTCCGCGACACGGATCTTTACGTCAGTATTGCACGCCGTTTTCGGCCACCGGAAGCATTGCCGGGACTGGTAGAACTCGTCCGGAAGAATACGACTGAACAGTCAGGCTTTAATGCGGCGTCAGCAGTCATCGAACAGGGCAAGACAGATCTCCTGACGGAGGAACTCCGGAAATCGCCTCCCGCTCAGGCAGTTCTGATCGCTGAATTGATTGGAAAGGCTGCGACCCCGGCAATCGTGAAGCCACTTCTGTCGGTGATTCAGGATGATTCGCTGGATATGGAAGTTCGTCGCGTTTCCATCCGAGCGTTATCGTCTGTGAATGAAGGTGATCTGGCAATTGCCGAGCTCGCTGCTCAGAAAACGCTCCCTGAAGAACTCACCCCAGCGGTAGCGGCTGCACTGCATTCCTCCGCAATCCCCGAAATTCGCAACACCGCCAGGAAACTGTTTCCATTGCCTGCGTCTCAGGACAATCATGCCACACCGCCGATCACAGAACTGATCGGAATGAAGGGTGACACGACGAAGGGAAGGCTTGTCTTCTTCACGAACGGAACGTGCCACAAGTGTCACGTTGTGGGCGACATGGGTCGGGAAATCGGCCCGAATCTGACAGAAATCGGAAGCAAACTGAGCCCGGAAGCGATGTTTGAGTCGATCCTGTTTCCGAGCGCAGGAATCAGCCACAATTTTGAGTCATGGACCGTGGTGCTGAGCAATGGAACTTCTGCGAACGGAATTCTGGTGAGTCAGACCGATGATGCAGTCAGTATCAAAGGTGACGATGCACTCACTCGAACGTTCAGCCGAACAGAGATCGACGAACTCGTGAAACAGAAAATCTCACTGATGCCGGCAGATCTCACAAAAACCATGTCTCCTCAGGATATCGCTGACGTTGTCGCCTACATGAAAACTCTGAAAAAGCCGAGATAAGCGGACGTCTGTGCCGGATGCTCCGATATGTTGCACAGATTCCTCGGAAAAGCCACGAATATTCTGAACGAGCCAGGCGATCATGGCCGGCCGCAGTGAAATGATGTGAGTATGCAGCCATTGCTGGAAGTCAAACACCTTTCGAAATCATGGGGAGAGCGACACGTCGTCAACGACCTGTCGTTCCATGTCGAAGCCTCCGAGGCGTTCGGACTGCTGGGACCAAACGGAGCCGGCAAATCCACGACGATGATGATGATTGCCGGGGTGCTTACTCCCGACTCGGGCGAGATCCTGATTCGCGGTGAAAAAATGACTGCGGAAAGTCGCGAACTCCGGAAGCATCTGGGCGTTGTGCCGCAGGATCTCGCAATCTACCCGGATCTGTCAGCAAGAGAGAACCTCAACTTCTTTGGTCGTCTGTATGGACTCTCGCGGGATCTCCTTCATCAGAGAGTCGACGAAGGGCTTCATCGGGTTGGACTGGCATCCCGAGCAGATGATGCCGCCGGCACATTTTCAGGCGGGATGAAACGCCGACTTAATTTTGCTGCTGCGGTGCTGCATCATCCGAGTCTGCTGATTCTTGACGAGCCAACAGTAGGTGTCGATCCTCAAAGCCGAGCTCACCTGCTGGACTGTGTTCGTGAACTCCAGTCATCCGGCACGGCAGTGATTTATGCCAGCCACTACATGGAAGAAGTGGAAACCGTCTGCTCGCGAGCAGCAATCGTGGACCACGGAACTCTTCTGGCATGTGATTCGATTCCTGCACTCCTGAAGCAGATACCTCTGGAGATTGAACTTCGCCTGACGCAGCCGAATGTTCCGACCGATCTGCCGGCAGGTCCCGGCGTCATGATCCAGCAGGGGGAAAGCGGCTCTGATGCCATCCTGAAAATCAGCACAGCAGACTCCGGATCGGAAGCTGCTCTTCATTCTCAGATGACAGAACTCCTGAGACTTCTTGCCGAGCATCACCTGAGTGTGCGTTCGATACGCACTCTGGAGCCGAACCTCGAACGACTCTTTCTGAAGCTGACCGGGAGTCGCCTTCGTGACTGACTGATATCTCGCGTATTGTACCGATCATTCTGATCTCCCGCAGGAGATCTTCCCGTCGGGAACTCATTCCGGATCGGGATTCAACAGCCGGGCAGTTGAACCATGTGGTCAGATTCGTTCACGATAACACTTAAAGACCTTCGACTTCTCGCGAGAGATCGCCGGGCGCTTGTCATTCTGGTCGCGCTTCCGATGGTGATCATCGCGATCGTGGGTTCTTCCACCGGCCGCCTGCGAAGCACCGGAGATCAGAAGAAGGCGGGACTCGTTCTGGAATTCGCTGACTTTGATGGTTCGGAGATCTCAAAACGCCTGCGGGGCTTTCTCGCCGGCTACGACAACGTTCGAATACGAGACACCGCAGACACCCCTGATCCAGCTCAGGTTGAAGATCTCGAAATTCGCCGAAAGAAGGCTGACAGTCTGTCAACGAGTCATCCTTCCGGTTCGACAGATGCTCGCATTGTCGTAGGACCGCAGTTCACGGAAATTCTCCGATCACTGTCTCGATCTGATCTGACTGCTCCGGAGACCGGTCCGCTGAAGAATGGTTTTCAGGCGATCGATGTTCATCTGAAAAAGAATGATATCGCCGATCCACTGACAGAAGGCCTGATTCGAGCTCTTCTGCGACTGGCACTTCAGGATGCCATGCTTCCTGTGGTTGCGGAAAAAATCCCGGTGTTTCGCGGAGCCTCACGAAACTCCACAATCCCGGAGCCCTGGGAGAAAACTCACGCTGCCGAAGCCGCAAAGCCTGACGTTCGTGTCTATCAGTTCGTGATCCCAAGTTACACTGTGCTGTTTGTCTTTTTTCTGGTCAACATCATGGGACGCTCGTTTATTGCGGAACGCGATATGGGAACACTGCGTCGGCTCCGAATCGCTCCCGTCCGCCCAGGCTCAATACTGCTTGGCAAGACGCTGCCCTTTCTCGTCATGTCACTTGTTCAGACGGCGATTCTGATGATCAGCGGCAAACTGATGTTCGGGATGTCATGGGGCCCGAAACCCTGGATGCTTCTGCCGATCATGTTCTGTACATCCCTTGCAGCAACCACCCTCGGCCTTCTTTTCTCAACACTCTGCCGGACAGAATCACAGGTCTCTTCATTCGGGAACCTGATTGTGCTCTCCACTGCGGGTATCAGTGGCTGCCTTGTCCCGCGAGCCTGGATGCCCGCACTGAGTCAGAAGCTCAGCCTGTGCACCCCGCACGCCTGGGCTCTGGACGCTTACAGCGAAGTACTGACTCGAGAAATACCACAGACAGACATTATCGTTCGCAGCTGCCTTGTGCTGCTTGGTTTCTCTGTGGTCTTTTTTACGGGAGGTCTTCTGAAGTTTCGGTCGGACCTTGGCTAGGCTTTGTCACACCTTGATTTTGGGGTCGTCATTCCCGCGCAGGCGGGAATCCAGCGTCCCAGTGTGGATTCCCGCCTGCACGGGAATGACAAAAGCCCCCTGTTTTAAGCTCTGACAATGCACTGGAGCACATCTCAGAATAACTTCCTCCAATTCAGAGAAACAGATTCACTGCTGTTCTCCGGGACACGGGATGTCCGCCATAATTGCGAACTCCTGCTTGGTAGAAGCCTGCGGGAATCCGGCGTACTCCATCCATTGGCACTGATTGTGGTGTCAACGGTTTCCAGATTGAGCTGAAATTCGTGTCTGTGAATGATATTCCATTGTCTGTCTATGATCTGACAGTCGCCTATGATCGGCGTCCTGTGATCTGGGACATCGGCTTTCAGATTCCTCCGGGCAGTCTCGTGGGGATTGTCGGTCCAAACGGTGCCGGTAAGAGTACGCTGCTCAAGGCCATCATGCATCTTGTTCCGATGACATCGGGACGAATCGAAATCTTTGGACTCCCGTGGAACAGGAATCGTCATCGTGTCGGGTACGTTCCGCAGCGAGAAAGTGTTGACTGGGATTTTCCCATCTCGGCTCTGGATGTCGTCACGATGGGGCTCTACCGTGAAATCGGATGGTGTCGGCCGGTAAATCGCCGACATCGAGCTGCCGCCATGAAAGCACTGGAACAGGTGGGAGTTGCTGATCTCGCCGGCAGGCAGATCAGCCAGCTTTCCGGAGGTCAGCAGCAGCGAACGTTTCTGGCACGAGCTCTGGTCCAGAACGCAGACCTGTATCTGATGGATGAACCATTCGCCGCAGTTGATGCCGCCACCGAACAGGCGATTGTTTCCATCCTGCGAGCGATGAAGCAGAACGGCAAAACGGCGATTGTCATTCATCACGATCTTCACACGGTGCCGGAATACTTTGATTACGTCATTCTCCTGAATATGCGAATCGTGGCACATGGTCCCGTGGATACGGTGTTCACTCGGGAGAATCTTGAAAGAACATACGGTGGTCGACTGACACTCCTTGACGAAGCTACCGAAGCCATGCGACGCCGCGAAAAAACTCTTTAGCCCCCCTGACAAAACCGGGACTGGCTCCCGCCTGCGGTCTGAAATCATTGCGAATGGTGACTTCCAGGGGTGCCTGTGCCGGTTTTGTCAGATCCTCTTCATTACACTGTCCCACCGATTTCTCTGCGAATCACACCCGTGCAGATTGAATCAGCGGAGGTCCTTATGCTCAACCAGCCCGAACGAACAGGCAACAACCAACACACGGCTCAGTGTTTTCAGGAACCGGCTGAGCTTCTCGGGCAGTTACGTTCGCTTGCCTGCGCCGGGCTTGCAGCCCTGTTGATCGGATGTGGTCCGGGAACTGTTGATGAGAACTCGGGCGTACCATCAGCCACGGATCTTCCGAAATCAGATACTGTTCAGAAGGTACCGTCGGAATCAAAGCCCTCTGCAGAAAACACACCGAATGAATCAGCAAGTCTGGCGCCGGTGCAGTATGTGGCACCCGCACTGACCGAGCAGGAACTCCGCGATGGATGGATCAGCCTCTTTGATGGAACAACTCTTTTTGGATGGAACGTTCCGTCGCAGTCCAACTGGAGTGTTCAGGATGGCTGCATCACAGCAGACAGCGGTGAACGCAGTCTCCTGCTGACTCCTTTCGAGTTCGACGACTTTGAGTTTCGATGCGAATTTCAGCTCGCCGCCGGCGGTAACAGCGGTGTCTTTCTACGAACAGCCGACAACGCGAAAGATCCGGCGCGTGACACGTATGAGCTGAACATCTGCGACAGCCATCCAACACATCAGTCCGGAAGCCTCGTTGCTCGCTCTGCTTCGATGGTGCCGACGAAAGTCGAGGGCTCATGGCACCGATTCCATGTTCGCTGCGAAGGACCTCACATCAAAGTTCATCTCGACGATACGCTGACACAGGACTTTACGGACACATCAGACGGGCTCCGACTTTCTGGAAAGATCGGCCTGCAGATGAATGGTGGGAGAATTGCCTTCCGAAATGTATTCCTGAAGCCTCTGGGCACTTCTGAACTGCTGAACGGGAAAGATACTCAGGGCTGGCGTCCCGTTCCCGGCTCAAAAGCTGACTTCACTGTGACCGATGGAGTTCTTTCCTTATCCGGTGGTCAAGGATTCCTCGAGACGGAGGAAACATTCGGCGATCTGATGCTGCATGTGGAAGCCAGAACCGGGGCGGAGCAGGTGAACAGCGGAATCTTTTTCCGGGCCATGGAGGGCACCGAGAAGTCGCCATCCAACGGATATGAGTTTCAGATCAACCACGGCACACAGAACGGTGATCGAAATCGCCCATCTGATTCGGGTACAGGGGCTATCTTCCGACGTATTCCCGCAAGATACGTCGTTGGTCAGGACCTCGAATGGTTCACCGCGACTCTGATCGCTCAGGGCGATCAGTTTGCGAGCTGGGTCAACGGGTTTCAGGTGGTCAACTGGAAAGACACACGTGCCCCGGATGAGAACCCTCGGAAAGGGCTGCGGCTCGAAGCAGGGCATCTCAGTCTGCAGGGACACGATCCGGGCACGAAGGCAGACTTTCGGTCAATTCGCGTACACAGATTCCCTACGGCTCCGACCTCGAACAAATGACCTTTGGATCTGCCTCAGCAGAGCCACTCGCACAGCAGCCACCGGCTCATGAGCTCCGTAGGCGACACCCGGTTTCGGGAGTACAGACATCGCACCCAGCGATCTCATTCGCAGAGTCTGCCTTCGAGCCAGCATCCTCCGGAGCTGAACTGCTCAGGCACGCAGCCGTCAGGCAACTGCGGATCCGATCGTTGATAATCTCGGTCATTCCGGGATGAAGCCCGAAGGGCGCCGTCACCAGCCATTCGACGCCGGGATGACTCTCTGCTGCGGCTGCGACAAGAGCAGGAATATCTTCAGTCCAGTGCCGACCTGGGGACAGGAAGTACGGAAACACGACCACACGATGCGCGCCGCGAGCCACACAGCGATCGAATGCCGAACGGATGTCGGGCTGAGCAAGCTCCATGTGAGCAGGTTCAACGATCCTGTACTCAGACGTCAAGGCAAACCGCATCGCAGCAGTTTCCAGCATCTGGTTGCTCTCTGAACGACGCGATCCGTGATCCACAATAATGACAGCGGTTTCCGGAGTCATACGATTCAGTCACCTTCACGTTGGTCCGCTGGCCATCAGATCAGCAGTTTCAGGAGGAACAACCTGTCCCACGCAGCGCTGATGACACGCTTCCGGGCACCCTGATGCAGCCACAATTGTCAGGTCAATTCTTCTCCCCTCCACAGCACTTTCGTCTTCGTTATCAGATCATGCATGGCTCGATGATCTTTCCTGAATGCCACCATAATGAATCCGAAAAAACACGTCAGCACGGTCAGATAAGCAGTTGCAATTCTCTTGAACGCCAGCTTTCGATTCATCGGGCGATCTTCTTCCGTCAGAACGACGAGACCCAGACTCCATTTTCCGAGCGTTGATCGGGTCTGTCCGGATTCCCCTGACGCAAAATAGTAGCTCCAGATACCGACAGCAACAACACCGCGCATGGCCCACTCAACCTGAGTCACATAGTCACCCAGACCATAGAAATTTGCCATCATGCTGCCCAGCATTCCAAACACATAAGCGGGAATGAAGAGTATGGTGAGCATGATCAGATCAACAAGGAATGCCAGAAATCTCGGACCAAACCCAGCCGGAGTCTTGTCAGGAAACTCTCCGACAAGACAAAGGTCCGCTTTGAAGTAGACACCAAACAGCCCGATGGCCCTCATCATGAAAACAGCGGGAAAGGCCATGATCAGACTCAACACGCCGAGCACAACAAACAACGCAGACGCAACCATCGGCAGTTCTGCAAAAGTAAATGCAATCAGACCATCCCCGAGGTTACTGATGTTTGACGAATACCATGCCATGGCATTCTTTCTCACCGTCAGCAGCTCAGGTGACAGTCTTCCCCATGACACGGCCAGTCCGATTCCAATCCCCAGCGGCACCAGCATGACCATGAAAAACAACATCGCTGCCACGTAAAGCGAGCTGCCGATCGTGGAAAAGAAATCCTTGACCATCCAGTTGATCAGCCAGGCACGATAACCGTAACGTTGAGTGGTATGAATGACGGCAGACGGGAGGAAGCAAAGCAGCGGAAACAGCAAAATGACCGCCGTGACAATGGCCCCCGGAATCATGTGCCCCAGCCCCATGATCAGGAATCCGATCCACACGACCGGAAGCATCACAACCAGAGGCCAGAAATAGAAACGAAACCCCATCGTCAGATTGGCGAAGAAATCAATCGGAAAGCGCTTGAACTTCTTCTCATTCGCCAGAGTCAGTTCGGCAATCCTGATGGCAAGCATCCATGCCCATCCTCCAAAACCAAGCTGGAAGATTGTCGTCATCGTCACCCAGAAAATTGCCGGAGGTGACTGTTGAGCAGCCACATGAGGAGCCGGAAGGATTACCTTTCCGGGAGTTCGATATACAAAATCGTCATATCGAACAGATGAATCCTTTTCGACCGTAATCACCATCTGATTGCCGGAAATTTTGACAGCGTTCCCACCTTCTTTGGCACTGGCCATCAGCTGTTCAGTATGCGTTCGGACACACCAGGAATGAGCATAGAGACTGACAACTGACATCGTCAGCGTGATCGCCCAGACCAGTGCCGTCAGTCCCGCGAGATACTTGTTCTTCATCAGGAACTTCCAGGAGTTCTTCCAGACAGCTCCGTAGAATTCCGCCGGCGGTGGCCCTTTTCTGGCGATCCGAAGCCGCTGCCGCTCACTCAGCGCACCCGTCTGAATATTGACTCCACACTTCGGACACTCCACGATCTCATCCGTAACCGGTGATGCACATCCGGGGCAGACTTTTCGACGGGAGTCTTCAGCTTTCCCCAGGTTCAGTCCGCGAAACATGTCGTCGGACTGCTCACTGCCCGGCCCCCTGGCCGACCTGCGGGAATCGCTCGGTGCGTCAGCCGAAGCGCGAGCAGCAGGTACTCGGACTTTGCCTCCGCACGACTTGCAGAGGACGACCCGGCCAGCAGCCTTCTCAGAAACATTCAGCACGGTTTCGCACTGACCACATCTTACCTTGATGGGCATTCATTCCCTCATTGAGTTCAAACTCGGACGGCTCACACTGCCCGAAGAATATCAATCGGCTCTTCGATTCAGAAACGTTTCCGCAATGACCGCAGCACCCGGACGGAAGCGAAGTGTAATCGCCCCCTCCGTGGAAGTATGATAAATCCGGGAGTCTGACCCATAGCATTTTTGGAGATATTCTGCTGACTCCGTCGATCTTCCGCTGACAATCAGAATCTCCGGTGACAAAGTCTGTGCGAGCTCCGGAGAATTCGAGCCCGGACTGCCATGATGCGGACTGATCAGTGCATCCACATCGGGCAAACGTGAAAGCAGCGATTCCGCTCCCTGTTTCTCCAGATCACCCGGAATGCAGATGCTGCGACCGCCGGAAGCAGCAATCGCCACAAGGCTCGTTTCATTATCAGTCTGAGCCAGCGCTGACTGAAGGAAACGCACATCAACCCCCGAAGTGCGGAAAGAATCTCCGTCAAAGACGATCGAAATCGGCACTGACGCTCTGCGAATCGCCGCCAGCATCCTGTGGACAGCCGGATCTCCCGATCGAACAACCTGAATCGGAACGTAAACGCGACCGATCGGAATCTGATCCATGAGACCTTCGACCCCGTTATAATGATCAGCATCCGCATGCGAGATCACCAGACCGTCAATCATCCGAAGGCCGCGAGCACACAGGTAACCAACGACTCGATCCGCTGCAATCGGCCCCCGATTCATCGCTCCCGCATCAAACACAATGACGCCACCGGATGGAGTCTGCAGAACGGTGGCATTCCCGTGGCCAACACTCAGCGATGTCACAACCATTTCTCCGCTGCGCGGATGATGGATGACACATTGCATCCAGAACAGGATCAGAAATGCCATGCCGGATGCACAGACAGATCGACAGATCTTCCACCCGGCTGCTGTCCGGATCCCGGAAACAATCAACAACGACAGCAGAACGTAATAGAGCGGCAGGAACCAGGACGGGAGGTCAGGGACCAGAATGTCTCCACCGGTCACCGCAGCAGACTGATCCACCGCATACTGCAGAAGCCGAAGCGAAGCCCCGAAAGGAAATGCAGCCAGATCGGCAAACAACGGCAGCATCGCCCCGATGACAATGAAAACGAAACCGGAAATCATGACAACTGCAGACCAGGGAATCAGCAGCAGGTTCACGACCAGTCCGGAGACAGAAAGAATGTGAAAATGAAACACAGTCAGAGGCATCGAAAACACAGTCACGGCAATCATGCGATTCCAGTCGGAACGCAGACGCCCCCCAAACTCAGCCGCATGATGAATTAACCATTCCTTTCGCGACAGAAACACCGGTGGGAGTCCCGACCGAAGTTGAGCTCCGCCTCGCCCTGAATCCGCCCAGGCAAGAGCTCCCACAGCAACGAACGACAACCAGGCTCCTGTGTCAAACACGACTGAAGGATCACAGAGCACATAGAGAAACGCGGTTGAACTGATCATCGTCAGCATCCCGACGGGACGGTTCAGACACTCAGCAATGACCCCCAGGCCGATGAATCCCACCGATCGCAGCACCGACGGTCGTAGATCCGTCATAGCAGCATAGATTACGCAAAGACCAAGCGCCGCCAGAATCGCTGTCTTTCTTCGAATGAGCAGCATCGTGAAGATTCTGGTCACAAAGAGATAAAGAATCCCGACGTGAAGTCCGGAGATTGCCAGCAGATGCATCGTCCCGGACGCAACAAAATGACGTTCCGTCGCGGGATCCATGTGTCCTCGATTTCCGAGAAGAATTGCATCGGCCAGAGAACGCTCATCCTGAGGGAGATGCCGATGCATCAGATCTTCGGCTGTCCGTCTGATGGTGGTCACCCAGAATCGCAGATCCCACACCGGAGTGCGTGACTGTACCGCAACAGCGTTCGGATGCTTGACGAAGATCAATCCTTCACATCTCTGACGGTCGAGAAACTGACGATAGTCGAACTCACCCGGATTCTTCGGTCCCAGCTCACGGTAACACCTTCCCAGAACTTCAACCTTGTCACCCCAGGTGAGATCCGCGGCTTCTTCCCCGTCCACAAACACTCGCCATGTCCCCGTCATTGGAACATTGCGATCATCAATACGGATGACCTCTCCTCGGAGCATCATCGAAGTCCGGAGGTTCTTCGGTGTCTCCTGTGTCGAATGTGTCCCGACACTCTGCAGCGACGGAATCCCGGTGACTGTACCCGAAACACGAACCACCTCACCCTCGGGCACATCATGAACGCGAACGCTGCGTGGGTCATGCTCCGGAGACCTGATCACCCACAGAAGCATTCCCAGAATCAGAATGCCACAGCTCAGAGATCCGGAAGCGACGTGACGCCAGGGCTTTCGTTCCGCGAGTCTGTTCAGGAGAAGGACAATCGCCAGAAGAATCAGAAGGGATCCAGGAGCCGGAGAGACCTGCTCACCAGCCACCACACCCACAATGAGCAGGATTGCCGCAAAGAATGCGGGAGGCGTTCGCGCCGTCCGCCCCTGAATGCCGACGGAAGTTTGCATCTCATCGCCCGTCACGGCTCACGCCTGCGATTTTCCAAGATCGGCTGAAGCTCGTCGACAAAGTCGTGCACATCCTGAAACTCTCGATACACCGATGCAAAGCGCACGAACGCCACTTTGTCGAGGTCCCGAAGAGCATTAAAAGTCAGCTCGCCGATGCGCCGCGACGGTACCTCTCGCACCCCATCTTCATAGACAGAGGCTTCCACGTCTCGCACAAGCTGATCAATCTGCTCGACACTGATCGGCCTTTTATAGCAGGCTTTTTCGACACCCGTACGAATCCGCTCACGATCAAATGCAACGCGAGAACCATCCTTCTTGATGACCTTGATCGGTGATTCTTCAATGCGTTCATACGTCGTGAATCGGCGCTCACATTTCAGACACTCACGCCGTCTCCGAATCGCGAAATCCGGGCTCGTTCGAGAATCAATGACTCGAGACTCATCGTGTGTACAGAACGGACATCGCATCGAAACTTATCCTCAGGCTGCCTGAAAAATTCCGTGGATGATTCAGCTCACGTCTGATTACAGGTGGTTTCAAAACCGGCACTGGCTCCCGTCGGACGCAGCATCTTCCTGAAAGGTATGCAAATGAAAGGGTGCCTGTCCCGGTTTTGAAATGCGATCTAGTCATCGTGCCACTTCATCGCCGAATCCATCGGCTCAATTCTCAGTACGACAACTCCGTCCTGAAACAATCGAACGGTGCCCGTTGATTCCGAAACAGCAATTGCAATCGACTTTGCCGCTTTGGAAATCTCAGCCGCTGCCCAGTGTCGCGATCCCAGTCCCTTGGACAGAGTCAGGTTGTCCGCCGTGGCGCTCAGATGACGCCCGGCCGCCTGAACCACACCATCCGCAGAAATGACGAACGCACCATCCATCTGCGCGATCTCTTTGATGCTCTCTCTGACCCTCGGATTTCGAATCAGTCGCTCCGCTCTCGGATATCCACGAAACGGATCATGCACCTGCTCGCTGGACATCTGCAGCACTTTGCGATGATTGCCAACCACGAACAGAGTCCCCACCGGTTTCCCCTCGCGTCCCTCTCGCCCGATCTCGCATGCGAGGTCGACGACGATTCTGAGAGTTTCCAGCGGAACATTGGTTTCAAGCCGCTGAAGATCGCGAGAGGTCAGGCGAGCCAGCTGGTCGGCGAGCCGAACGAGACTTACGGTATCGCAGCCATCTTTCTCGTAGAGCGAATACACACAGACGACCACATCACCTGTTTCGATCAGGTCATCTGCAATCGCCTCAAGAAGCACCTGAGTCACCTGAAGATGACTCGTCTGCGGCTCATGCAGAATCGGCACGAGCACAACCTGATCTTCCTGAGCCGCCTGCTGCACATTCTGACGATCCGCCGCCACGATCAATCGACAGCCGGGCAGCAACCCGGCCATCTCTTTGAAGTCAAATGCCTGACCTGCAAGCACGACAACAGCGGCACCGTTGGCGTCAAGGGAAAGCTGCCGTGCCGATTTCAGAACGTTTTCAAAGTGTTTGGTAATTGCCTGACGGATCATACCTTGAAGTTTACGCAATTCTCACATCAGGTCAATGAGCTGCAGAGAACGCGTTACGAAAGAATTGTCCGGCAGATATGAGGAACTCTGTCTACCAGGGGCAATACGAGTGGCGCATAGATCGTCATGAATCCGACAGCCGTACGATGCAAGTCCAGAGCAGCCTGAGATTCCCATCGTTCGATCAGAACAAACGTACCTTCCACGCTGGTCGATTCATAGACCTCGAAACGCAGACATCCCGGTTCCTGAAGGGATAATTCTGCGTGCTGTCGAAGCAACTTTCGAAGCTCAGGCATCGATGAAATACTCTTTGCAGTCAAAATCACGGTAATATCAATCAAGGTCACTCTCCTTTGTAGTTCGGGCGATCTCTTTGCGAACGAGCCATTGGGCAGCGTTCTTCAGCAGCTGGCAGAACTCCGTCTGACTGAAATCCTTCGGATGGCCAAGCGAAGTGTAAAATGTCATTCCTCCGTCAGCACGCTGAAATGTCCATGCAACAGGTTCCGAAGGAAAGTCCGGTATGGATCCGATCAGAAGCGGCACAGCGCCCTTTTGAAGTGGACGCACCTGGTAGAGTGAACCAAATCCTGACAGTCGTGTCACATCGACGTTCTTCAGAATCGGATGTTCCACAGCGCCTTCACCCGCAGGAACGACAGTCACCGCTGGCCCGACTCCGCGATGATTCGTATAGCTCCCTCCGATAACCTCCTGATCAAAAGTCGGCCATTCACTGCGCCCCTCCGGGGCACTCTTCCCACGCAGATGAAATGCATGACTGGCTGTTCGAACCCCAAGCACTGGTCTGCCGGAGCTCAGATAATCGCGAATCCGCTGCAGCTGGTGCGGAGGCAGTGTCCTGCGACGGACACTGATGAGCATCAGATCGGCATCGTTGATGGCGTCCAGATTGATCAGACCGTTCTCGTCGCCAGGATCCTGTGTCACCAGACTGACTCGGAACTGATCACTGAGATACCGTTCCGCAAACTCCGGCAGCGTACGATGCGTTTCATATTCCGGTTCTGAAATGACCATCACCAGTTCCAGACGATCATCGCCGATCACAACGGGGGAAAGACTCACCAGGGCAAACAACACGACGACCTGAAACATGTTCCGCAGAAGCTCACAGAAACTTCGCGATTCAGAGCAGAGCTCAGGGCGCATTTTTTCGTGAAGTGCAGGGGGAGTTGTTCCTCGAATCTGACACCTGATTTCATCAGCTGATGACTTCATCACACGTTCGCCTTCTTTCGAATCAGTTTTCTTCAGTTGCCGTAGTTCCGCCTCTGACTCACAGAAGTCTACTCGTCCACAACGAGCCGACATTCAGGCCGCTGAACCCTGAAACTGGCAACGGCAGCAGAACTCAGACCAGTTCTGACCACCTCCAGCAGCTTCAGTTCTCTGAGTGAAAGCAGATCATTCAAGGTCTGATCGGTCAGTCGAGCACCAGTCAGGTTCAGGCGTTCCAGATTTGTAAGCTCCGTGAGTGACTGCACTCCTGCAGAAGTCATTTTCGGTCCGGCGAATCCCTCCGCATAGAGAAGGCTCAGTTCGCGAAGTGATCGACAGCGAGCGAGATGACTGGCACATTGATCGGAAAGCGGCAGGAGACTGAGGTCGACGACTTCCAGTTGTGGCAGCAAGGCCAGCAGACCGATCCCGTCATCGTCAACACCGTTGCCGTAAAGATTCAGTACACGCAGATCGTGCAGCTCAGACAGCTTCTTCAGTCCTTCATTCGTAATTCGCTGTCGTTCAAAACCAGATTTCTTGAGACTCAGGTATCGCAGAGTCTTCATCTCCGAAAGTGGCGTACAGGCAGCGTCAGAGATACCATCGCAGAGTTCCAGCCTGAGCACCTGCAGCGGCAGTCCGGATAACTTTCGAAGACCATTTTCGGTGACTGCCGTTCCGGAAAGATTGAGCACTCTCAGTTCAGAAGCTGAGCTGAGAACATCGATGCTGTCATCAGAAATCTGCGGACAGAGTTCAAGGTCAAGCCCGACCGGACGAAGAGCCGTGATCTGCCGAAGCCCGTCGGCGCTCACCGCCGTGCCGGACATCTTCAGGGCAAGCTGATAACCACCGTCCCGACATGCGTTCTGTATCGAGTCAGTCATCTCTGCAGGAAGCGTCCCGTCCGGCAGCAGTTGTTCATCCGAAATCACAACCGTCAGAGTTCGTGCAGGCACAGCATCGGAATCCTGACGATCCGAACTCAAAACATCTTCCTCAGGAAGTTTGACATCAGACTCGGCCGAAATCCCCAGTGTCTTCAGATTCGAAAGAACAGGATCGAGATTTTTGTCGTCTGCGGTCGGAACAGAACCACTCGCCGAAACTTCACGAACATTGTAGAGCAGCAGCGTGTTCTGTTCTCGCAGAAACAGACTTCCGTCTGAGATCGCCGGATGCGACCAGCTGTCACCACCGGCTCCGGCAATCTGCAGCTGTCCACACAGCTCGTATCGCTCCGGAGTCGCCGCGATGAGTGCAACAAGTCCGTCCTGATACCGAAAGTAAAGTCTGCCATCCGCAGCAATCACAGCAGCGGAACCAACTCCCGGACCTCGTCGCTTCCATCGGATCTTTCCGGTGCTGACTTCAAGACATGTCGGCAACCCATTGTTGTTTCCATGACCACCGTAGATAAAGTCGCCGATCCGCACGAAGCCGCCGTGGTGATTCTGAAACTGATTTCCCTTCAGAGCGTACTCAACGTCCGCCTTTACGGGAGATTCCGCTGAATCAGGGTCCCGGTTGACACGAAGCAGGACGGCACCTGCTGTGTATCCGTTTGCTGAAAAGACGTAATTATCGAACACGAGTGGAGTCGGTATGTTGGCGTTCGTGTTTGCAATCGCGTTATACCCCCAGAGAAATGTTCCATCCGCAGCGTTCAGGCTCATCAGCCCTCGCCCGACCAGCTGAACGTACTGACGAACTCCCGCAGCTTCACTGACCATCACCGAAGAGAACGCAGCTCCGTCATTTCCCATCGGTCCAAGGTCGGGAAGGGGAGCTTTCCAGATGAGTTCGCCGGAATGGCGATTCAGCACCACCATCCCGGTGTCGCCACCTCCTGGAGTGCAAACCAGCCGGTCACCGTCGATCAGCGGAGTTTCACCGTATCCTCGCGATGACATCATCTTCCCGTGGAAATCCACGGTCAGTTTCCGATGCCAGACAATCTCACCATTGCTGGTTCTGAGGCAGTAAAGATTGCCGTCCGGGTCGAGCACATAAACCAGATCGCCGACGACAACAGGAGTCGACGAGGGATTTCTTTCGGTCTCACCAATCTTCTGTCGCCACAGAAATTCGCCGGAGTCTGCACTTACGGAAAATGCAAAAACATCTCGGTCGTGGCGTCCTATGCTGTACACGCGCGACGAGACAACTGCGACACCCGCATACCCGGTCCCGACACCGAAGATTCGCCGGAGTAGGGGAGGACCACCAGGGCCCCATTTTTTCAGCAGCCCGCTTTCCTCGGACTGCCCATCACGATGGAGCCCGCGCCACTGAGGCCAGTCCGCAGCAGGCAACTCCGCGCAGTACGTCAGCAGCACTATCAATGCAACTGATTTGGCGAAACGCGTTGATGCCAGTTTCATAAGCCACTCCGCAGCTGGCGATTGCTGATTTCCGAAGAACAATCGTCTCCAGCACTGCTGCTGTGCCTTCATGGGGCGCACACCGCTTCCGCCAGACCATTACTGACGTCTTCGAAGATTCAGTCAACAGAATACATTCGATTAACAGCCTGCAGGCACACAACTCGAGAATAGTGATTGACTGAGATTCCATGTCCGAGCGGCGTGGGGACGTTCATCAGCAATTCGGTACACCCGAGTGTATTGTGAGCCATGAATGCCTGGCGCAGCATGGAGATCATTGTGGTTCCGTCAAACGAATCGCGGTCCGGCAGAAGGACTGGGCCGGTGTCCACCTGATAGAACTTTTCCCGTTCACTCGCATTGATGCAGTTGATCGGATACTCAAGCAGCACTCGCGTTCCATCCGCCATGCTGTATTCTGACTGAGACACAAGACAACGGTTCGACAAGACCGCGTCAACGATTTCATCAGTCGTTGACAGCAGCCGGCCGGGAACTCTTTTCAGTGCGATCTTCAGGTCAGTGAAGCACTCTGAGTTCAGCCCCACCTGACGTTCCGGCTGCGGCCCGAGTGACGGAGGATTCAGCATCACTCCGCGATTGTTTCGATCCCAGCTTTTCAGAACCAAAAAGTGTTCTCGCGATGCAACAAGGCACATATCAGCCGCCGGATCGTGCCAGATATCCTTCGTGACGTGCACCTGTTCCGCTTTGCAGGACCGACTCAGAACAAACTCGACGGCATCACTTTCCGCCTTACCCGGAGGCGTCATCCGACAGACACACTCCAGAAGAAAACGAGCATTGTTCAGTGTGAACGGCGGTGCCTGACTGACGGTCTTCGGAGTCGTCTTTTCGAGATCCATCCGGAAGGTGAGAAATGATCGATAGAAATCAACAACCGGAGGCCCGGAGGGCTTGTCTGTGGCCGCAGCATCAGCGATATGAGGAGAAGTACACGGAGCAGCCATCGGATTTTTCCATGGAGTTTCAGAACAAAATACGTAACGGCAGCTGTCCATTTAGCAGACAGATATCGACAAGCTCCGGATCATAGGTGGCGCAGTGACGAGACATCAATTGTCCGGGAGCTGACTTTCGAAAGTTCAGATTCCATTCACCGTTCATTGCTGCCGGATGCCGGCCACGATCACATACAGCTGCTTTCAAAACCGGGACTGGCTCCCGACAGACGCGATGTTCTCCTGCAAAATCTGCAGACCCGGACAACCGTCGTCTGTCCGGGTTTTGAAATGCGTTCTACAGCTTCGTCTGGATCACAACAGTCTCTGACGCCGCCGCAGTCCGATCTGAACGAGCAGCAAGACCAGCAGCATCATCGCTGCCAGAACATACGGCGCACTGTGACTCACAGCAGATCCAATGAAACCGCCGATTGAAGTTCCGACGGCCATGCCCACGGCAAGAGTTGCTTCGTGAATGCCTGCAGCAGTCGCACGTTGCTGTTTCTTACTGCCAACCGTACTGTAGAAGAGCCCGGCGAAATAGTTGTACCCCACAAGCTGCCCCAGCATCGCCAGCCCGATAGATAACACGACAAGATTGTCAGCAGCCGCTATGAGGAGAAGCCCACAGAACGCCAGCAGCTGCGAGGCCACCGATACGCTCATCCGGAACTGCCAGAAACTGAAGCGATGCAGAACGAGATATGTCACGACAATCACCGACCGCCAGCCAGCAAGAATCACACCATGTTGATCAGCAGGAATTCCAAGGGAGACCGCAAGGTCAGGGAGAAGATGAATCACGAGACTTCCTCCGAACATCCCCCCGATGTTGGCGATCCAGCTGAGTCGCTGAAAATCCGAGGCCTCGGATGTCAAATTCCCCCCTGAAGAACTCACGGAATCTGATGGCGATATTTCAACCACATCGGTGTTTGAGCTGTTCGATGGCGAACTGTCAGAATTGAGACTGCTTTCCGC
>JBKDKA010000184.1:0-10026 GCA_046345315.1 Planctomyces sp. | reverse complement strand
CCGCTCTCTCGGGACTGAATGCAGCAATCCTCAAATTCGGTGTCTGACATCATAGTGGCAACGGATGTGGACATTGCGATAACGTTCCTTTGAAGCAAAAGATTGATGAGATCAAAAAACAAACGGCATGGAGAAAGATTTTCTCTCCATGCCGTTGAATGGATGTCCCTGAGCCTTATTCAGGGAGAATCACAGTGTCGATCACGTGAATCACACCATTCGAAGTCTCGATGTCTGACGCAACGATTTTGGCTGCATTGATCGCCAGCCCGCTGTCCGAGAAACTCACTGCGACATCCTTGCCGTTCGCAGTGGTGGCACTCCGCAGTTTCACAGCGTCACTCGCCATCACACGACCGGGCACGACATGGTAGGTGAGAATCGCAACAAGCTTGTCCTTGTTCTCGGGCTTCAGCAGTTCCGCGATCGTTCCCTCCGGCAGCTTCGCGAATGCTTCGTCACTTGGGGCGAACACTGTGAATGGCCCCTCACTCTTCAGCGTGTCGACAAGCCCAGCGGCTTTCACTGCGGCGACCAGTGTTGAGAAACTCGGATTCCCTGCGGCGATGTCGACGATGTCCTGCTCGACAGGCAGGAGTACACTGTCTATGACATGGATGACACCATTCGAACAGATGATGTCAGCTTTCATCAGATTCGCCTGATCGAAGCTCACTTTTCCACCCTTGACCGTAACATCGATCTGCTGGCCCTGCAGCGATGGCACATGAGCCAATCGTATGACTTCAGACGAAGTCGCAGCTCCTGCACTGACGTGATATTTCAGAATCGACTGCAGACGGCCAAGATTTTCTGGTTTCAGCAGGGATTCCACTGTTCCCTTCGGCAGCTTTGCAAACGCTTCATCCGTTGGAGCGAAAACCGTCAGCGGTCCCGGACCTGCTAGAGCGGACTCAAGACCGGCTGCCTTCACAGCAGCAATCAGCGTCTTGAAGGAACCAGCGGCAGCCGCAGTTCCGAGAATATCCCGCTGAGCGGGCTTCACGGACGATGTCACGATCGCGTGACCGACGACACGATGATGCCCCTTCGAAACCACCGTTCCTCGACATTTTGCCCCACCTTCCGCAACCGATATCACGGACATAAGGCCAGCCATTGCAAAGCAGACAGACTTGATCATACAGATAACTTTCTTTTCTGACTTTTTTAAATTCGTTCACATCGTCCACCATCAAACCGGCATATCGGACTTCATATAACAGAGATTTTTCAGGCAGTGACCGATCAGGGTCTGAAGGTCACGGCAAACCTTGATAGAGATTGTGGGCATGGCATCACATCCAGCTTCGAATTTTCCTGCGGCACATGTCGGAGGTTGCCTGTCCGAAAAATCAAATTCCGACACTTCGATATTGACGTGACAAAGCGAGACTTGCCGTGGATTCCGAAAAACTCAAGAGCGGAATCGATGGTCGATCAATGACGGCTGACAAAACAGGAACTGGCTCTCGGAAAGAGTCAGGGATCATTCAGAAACATGATGGTGGGGGAATCGTTTGCCAATTTCGTAAGAACCTTTCTTCAACCAGCTCGATTGAGGATGATTCCCGGAGAAGAATCGACGACGCTGATGAAGTTGACAGCAATCTTCGCATCTCCTCCGCCCGTGATCAGGCAGACAGGGCTCCATGATTGAGCCAAAGGCATTCCTTGTGAGGGCACGATTTCGGGAATTTGAATGGATTCACTCAGACTGTGCTGCCACAGGAACCACCCGGCAGACACGATCGCCTCACCCACATGAAGCCGGACGACTCGATGCTTTCCGAACGGGGATGCGAATGCGTGATCAGGCACTGGCATTGATCCTTTCGATTGCATTCACCAGCAAATCAAAAGGAGGATTTCGCTGGCGTGCCGGTACTCCCGGGCGATCATTGACAATCGAAATTCAGACGGAGTCGAGGGGCCGCCGTGGTTCAGCAGACCCTGTGGCGGGACGGCGGCGATGTCAGCCGGTTCATTGTCTGCTGCCGAAGTCCGACCTGATCCAGCGATCACTCAAAGACGAGGAATCAGCCGACTGGCGAGCAGTTTCAGGGAAGGACGTCAGGAGGCGCGACTTCCTGACCTGGCAAAAACAGCCGTATCTCACAGCTCGAAAGGTCTGTGGAAGTCGCCTGTCACGAGTGAGAAAACCATGGGGCATTCCTGCCACGAGTTCAGACCTGACTTCGAACTGAACTCGATAGACACAGAGCCCTTACTGACGGGCATCCGGTAGGGGAATGATGACTCGAAAACCGACATAATTGCATTCATAAAGCGATTCGTAAGCGTAACGCTCACAGGAAGCCGTGGCGGAGTTCGGCCAGAGTCCACCACGCACGATATGGAGAGTCGCTGGCTTCGACGGTCCCTCCGGGTCGATGGATTCCGACCCCGAGACGGACTGATAGTAATCCGGATCAAACCGATCCTGAACCCACTCCCAGACATTGTCATTCATGTCATACAGACCGAAGGGATTCGGCGATTTCTCACCAACACGATGCGAACGGCTTGCATAAGCTTTTCCGTGCCAGCCCGGGTCTTCGCCCTCAGGCGGGTTTTCACCGGACCAGAAGCGTGTCTCGGTACCTCCCCGGCATGCCATTTCCCACTGCGCTTCGGAGGGAAGACGATAACCAGGCTGGTACAGTGCATGACTCGCAGGACGCCGAGCCACTTCCGGTGATGAGCCCCCAGCCGACTCAGCAACTTTTGGCTGGTATGCGTTATACCGACCCTCGCGCTCGCTGAGCCGATTGCAGAATTCGAGGCAATCGAACCAACTGACACCTTCAACCGGATGATCTGACGTATCCATGCCCTGAACCTGCTGAACGTAGGCCGCTTCTTTACCGCCAGCGGAGTAATACGACGGATTTTTTCCGGTTACCTGCTGATACTCACTCTGAGTTACTTCTGACCGGGACATATAAAACGGTCTGGTCACACGAACCTGATGACGGGGCAAGGCACTCTTCGCACATGCCATCCAGTGAGCATCATTTGCATCAAAACCCGGCAGCGCAAGATCGACGTCACTCTGCCGAGCACCCATCAGGAATTCCCCCGGCGGGATCAGAATAAGACGCATTCCAACGGAATTGGTCATCTCAGCTTCAATACCGAGGTATTCCGCCCATCGCCCCTGAAGTTCCGCTGCGATTCCTGCATCCAAAGGAGCGACAACCAGAGGAGGTGCGTCTTCAGGCCATGTGGCTGACGGAAGCACAGGGTCTGGAACGACATCATCAGAGAGTGAACTTGACACCGTGGCTGACGACTGCTCAATGGTGACGTCTTCCTCAGCGGGGACTCCATCCTGATCCTGCAGCTGGTCACGGTAGGCGAGAAGAACGATTACACCCGACAGAAGTGCGATGATCGTCGCAACTGTGCCAATCCATGATCGGTCCGAGGGACAGCTCAGGGTGTTGACCTGTCGTTCGCCTGCGGTTTGCGGCTCCTGCAGGATGGATTCGGTGGCTATGGTCATAAGGAATCCTCGAGAATTCGATCTGAGTGTCGATCCGACGGCTGGGCAAACGCCCAGCGAGCCCGAGCTCGCCGGTGTCATGATCTCAGGTTGCACGCCTGTCGCACGCGGGAACATTCGCGTTCCGTCCTGCCGAACCGATTCGTCCCGATGCAGCAGGGGATCTGCAAACCGATGAGTGGCCTGCGACTCTCGCCATCGATGAAACTCCCTCAAAACATGTCATCGGGCGGGCGGCGGGTTGAAATTCACTGCACGCCGGAAAAGTCTGGAATTTACCGGATCAGGCTCCGGATTCTCAGTCCCTCAGAAAAATGGGGAGCTGTACTGTCTCCCGCCGGCGCGATAGCAGCCTTCAGAAACGGCAAATCAGGAAGATTTTACCAACGAAGAATATTCTCACCATGAAGAAGTCTCACGCTGTGCATCGAAACGCGGAAACAGATCCGAGACCACTGCTCGTGAATGCCTCCACGGCGGCAAAGTTGTGCGGTCGTTCCCCACGCACATGGCGGTCGTGGGATGCGACTGGCCAAACCCCGGCGCCGGTGCGAATCGGCGGATCTATCCTGTGGCGTCTCGACGAAATTCAGGCATGGTTGGAGGCTGGTTGGCATTCATCTCAATATTGAATGTCGCGACCGATCGTCGGCATGATCGCCGGCCGCTGACAAATGACGAATTTGCAGCACTCATCGCGGCAACAAAGTCCGGAAAGATGATGGTTCGCCTGACTGGGGCGGACCGGGCCATGCTTTACATTGTCGTCGCCTACACCGGGCTTCGGGCCAGTGAACTGGCAAGTCTCACGCCGGAGAGCTTTCGCCTCGACGAGACTCCGCCGACGGTCACGGTGCGGGCCGCCTATTCGAAACACCGACGACAGGACATGCTGCCACTGCATCCCAGCCTTGTGGAACTGCTTCGGCCGTGGCTGGCCGGAAAAAAGGCCGCCACGCCAGTGTGGCCAGGAGCGTGGGCTCGAGCGAAACAGGCAGGTGCAACACTCCAGCGAGACTTGAAGGTCGCCGGGATCCCGTACGTCGACGATCAGGGACGCTACGCCGATTTTCACGCTCTCCGACACACGTTTATCACCAACATGATCAAATCCGGCATTAACCCGAAAACTGCGCAGAGCCTTGCCAGGCATTCAACGATTGATCTGACGATGAATGTGTACACGAAGTTGACCATCGCGGATCAGGCTTCTGCGATATTGGCATTGCCGTCACTCAATTGACGATTGACAGCCTTCACATGGGTGATACCGATAGAATTCGCACTGCAACATGGCAATCAGCAACGCGAATAGTTCAAAAGAAAACCCGGTAAGTCATTGAACAAACGAAATAGTCTCTGAATACTGTCCTTATTGCTTTTCCTGCCATTAGTTCGCTGAAATCGAACACGGCAGTCACCTGCGGCAACGGAATTTTCGCGATCGCATGAAGTGAAATCTTCGATGGTCCACGATGATCAGAAAGATTCGTAAGTCATCCCGAACACTGTGTCTGTCAGCCAGCGGCGGAAAGAGTCGTTATCCTGGAACTGTTTAAACAGCTGAGCGTCGTCCTTGAACATCGCCGTGATCACTCGCTTGAGAGCCTTGTCGTGTTCGATACGAGCGTTTTGCCGGTCGGAGTTCTGCCTGGCGTTCTGGTAGGCCGGGTCGGCGGACACCTTCGGCGGGATCACATCCATGATGCGTTTTTCCACAGCCTTCGGATCGTTAAACAGCCCGCCAAACTGGTCGTTGAACGCCTTGATGATATTCGAGAGCTTGTCCATCTCTGGCGCCGCTTTGCGACCGCCCCCACTGGTGGGTACTGGTTCGATTTCGGCGTCGGCGTCGGGTAACGCGATGGCCAGCGTGGCCTTTTTCTCAGCCCGATAACTGTCCATGTCGATGGATTCCAAGATACCTTTGGCGAGATCTTCCTCGACAGGTGCAGGCAGCTTCGGGATGAGGAAGTTCAGGAAGATCGAGAGCTTCTCCCACTCCTGCACGCCGTAGGGCAGGATCGTCGCGAGGAAGTCATAGGTTCGCGTGAACGCCTTGGCCTTGCCCTTGAAATTCACCTGCCCGTCTTCGTCAAGTTCATCCAGATACACCTCCACGCAGGCGTCGAGAATCGGATGAACCTTATCCACGATCTGCCCGTCAAGGTAAAGCTTGACGAACTCGTCCACCTGCTCCGGTGAATAAACCTGACAGCTGGCTAATTCGTCCTTGAGCGTATGCAGTTTGTTCGGGTCAGTCTCTTTGCTGAGAATCGTGGTGCGGTAGTAGGCAGCAAACGACTTCTCAATGGTTTCCGTTTCGTTCTGAAAATCGAGCACGAACACATCGTGCTTCTTTGGATGGGCACGATTCAGCCGCGATAATGTCTGCACTGCCTTGATGCTGCTCAGAGCCTTATCCACATACATGGTATGGAGCAGCGGCTCGTCGTAACCGGTCTGGAACTTGTCAGCACAAATCAGGAAACGATACGGATCTTCCTGGATCCGGTCCGCGATTTCGTTGCTCGGAAATCCGTTGAGCTTTGCCTCGCTGACCTTTCCGCCCCGGAATTCAGGCTCACCGGAGAACGCCACGATCGCCTTGTACGGGCTCTTGATCTCCGTCAGATATGCGGAGAAAGCGACGAAATACTCAATCGCACGCTGGATGCTTCCGGTCACTACCATAGCCCGCGCCAGGCCGCCGATCTTGTTTTGGCCGATCACCTGCTCCAGGAAGTGATCCACCATGATCTCAGCCTTATCACGGATGGCCTTGCTGTGGCTTTCCACGTAGACCCGTAGTTTCTTGCGGGCTTTCTTCACGTCAAACTCGGGATCTCCTTCGACGGTTTTTGCCAGGCGATAGTAGCTTTCGACGGGCGTATAGTTCTTCAGCACGTCGAGGATGAAACCTTCCTGAATGGCCTGCTTCATCGTGTAGCCGTGGAACGGCCGATGCTTCACCTCACCGCCTTCCGGGTAGGCGATGCCGAACATCTGGAGCGTCTTGTTCTTCGGGGTGGCGGTGAAGGCGAAGTAGCTCGCGTTGGGCAGCATCTTCCGCTGTTCAATGATGCGGTTGATCTTGTCCTCGGTCGTCTCCTCGTCCGCTTCGTTCGACTCGCCGAGCGCAGCGCTGATTGCGGCCGCTGTGCGTCCGCCCTGGCTACTGTGCGCTTCGTCGATGATTAGAGCGAAGTTTCCGCCGCGATGCTGTTCACCGATGCTGTCCAATACGAATGGGAACGTCTGTACCGTGCAGATGATCAGCTTCTTGCCGTCTTTCAAGAATTTTGCGAGCTGCTCGGTCTTCGAAATGCCGGCCCCCTCCTTCACGGCCCCGATGATGCTCCCCACTTGAGCGAAGCCCTTAATCGTCTCGCGGATCTGCTTGTCAAGGATTCTGCGGTCGGTAATCACTATGACCGAGTCGAACACTTCTTTGTTGTCTTTGCGTGCACTAATGAGCTGATGCGCCAGCCAGGCGATGCTGTTGGACTTCCCGCTACCCGCCGAATGCTGGATGAGGTAACGCTCTCCTGCACCTTTCTCTCGAACGTCAGCCAGAAGTTTTCGCACCACGTCGAGTTGATGGTAACGCGGAAAAATCTGGATCTGTTTCTTCTTGCCGGTCTTAGGGTTCTCTTCCTCTACAATCTGCGCGAAGTTTTCGAGGATGTCAGTGAGGCCAGCCGGAGTCAGAATGCGTTTCCAGAGGTAGTCTGTCTTCACGCCGTTCGGGTTCGGAGGATTGCCAGCCCCGTCGTTCCAGCCCTGATCAAACGGTAGAAACCATGAATCCTTCGCAGTTCCCTTGCTACCTTTCAATGCGGTACACATCGCCACCTTGAAGTCGTCTACGGCGAAGTGAACGACGCACCTTCCGAATTCGAACAGCGTTTCGCGAGGATCGCGGTCTCGTTTGTATTGCTCGATGGCGTCTTCGACTGTCTGTTTTGTCAGACTGTTCTTCAGCTCGAACGTCATCACCGGCAGTCCGTTGATAAACGCACACAGGTCCAGCGCCCGCTTGGTCTCTTCGCGACTGTAAGCGAGCTGGCGGGTGATGCTGAAACGGTTCTGTGCGTGTCTTTCGACAGCTTTCGTGTTTTCCGGCGATGGCGTGCCGTAGAACAGGTCGAAGCACAGAGGACCATGCTTGATTCCATTTCGCAGAACGTCAACCGTCCCACGGCGCGAGATTTCTCCCTGCAGTCGAGCCAGGAATTTCTGTCGGGCGATGTTCTTCCGATCCTTGAAATCAACAATGCCGAGCTTCGCCGTCTCGTCTGGCTGCGACATCCTCATAAAGGCAAACAACTGCTCTACATCAACGGCGTATTCACGGTCATATGACTTTCGACGCCCGGCAAACCAGCCCGTTCCGCCGAAGGTGGCCGCAGACTCACCAATCAGTTCCGGATCACTGGCCAATCCGTCCGCGCCAGTCATGTGCCGCATGATCAGCGTTTCAAGGGCCTTCTCGGAAGTGTCAGTCTTCATGCAAAGTTCCTGCAACGTGCAAAAGTGGATGAGTCACTGTTGGGTGGCGAATCAAATTACCTGACGCCAGTGTGCCTTTCCATCGAATACCGAAATCGCAGCCAAAGACTCTCGGCCATTTACGATGGCAAAAACAGCAGGACCCGCACGTCGCGCAGTTGAGCGAACGCTGACACAATCCGTGGATGCACGTCTTCCCACTTGAGACCTCCAAGCCCCAACACAGTTGACGGGATTCACGATGGCATCAACCTGAGCAACAAGAATGTTCCCCTTCGTTTCCTCGATCATGGCAGCCAACTTGTATGAAACATCACGTTTCAAACATCGCACGCACTTTCCCGTTCCCCACAAGGCTTGAGAACGTGGTGTAATCTTTAGACTCAAATCGAAGACGTCCCGCAGGAATCGCGGGACTGATACGCAGCTTGCTGGCAAAGGCGACAATTTCCTTTGGCGACGATGCGATCGACAACTTCGCCGATCTCCACGTTGCGTCGGCGATCAATGCGTCGGAAGCAAGTGCATCGGCTTCCCGCTCATACTTGCTCTTGCTGCCGTCCGTAAGATCATCAAAGAACACCTCGATGTCAGTCTTGTCCAGATGAAGTGCGACGTGGGCCAGTTCATGAAACAAGGTGAACCAAAAATGATCAAGCCGATCGTAACGCAAAGTGAGAGCAACAACCGGAGATCCATCCGGAAGCCTCAGAGCCGCACCATCCAGATGCGTCTTTGGCAAATGCCTTTCGACGATCATGTGAATCCCGCACTTGTTGAGGAATTCCTTCGCTAACTGAGGTCCCGAATCCAGATAGCTGAGTTTTGCGATCTCTCGCAGCACCTTCTCGTTCACGCTGCCTGATTTGTAGACTGGCAGGGACTCATTCAACGCGAGATTCGCAACTCGGATTCGCCAGGCATTCAGTGCATGCGGATTTTGTGTACTACCATCGCGGATGTGTTGGCGGTTCAATGCGGGCAGCAACGCCTGGCCGTCAAGGCTTCCCAGAAAGCCCGAGATCAAATCTTCAAGCTGTGACTTCGCCTCGGTGGCTGTACCCTCGAACCCAGCAAACCAAGATCGTTTCACCATCTCTGCGATCGGAAAATGCCGTGCTACCTTCAATGATGTGTCCGACGGCAATGTTGCCCCGGAGTCCTGCAGTAAGACGTCTGCGGGAATTCCAAGACCCGTGGATAAGTTTCGAATCATGGTTTTGCTGAGTTCACGTTGCCCAGACAGAACCTCCGACACTTTCGATTTGCTGCCGATGAGCGGGATCAGATCTTTTGCCTTCAATCCCTGCTGTTCCATGCGGAACTTGATCGCCGCGATTGGATCGGGCAAATCAATCGGATACTTCTCCTTCTCGTACATCTGTATGAGAGCCGTCAGCAACTCCGCTTCATCTCCATCAGGAGTACCCGGCTCTGCGTCAAAGATCTCCTCGAGACGATTCAGCGACGCCCGATACTCTCTTTCTGTCTTGATCAGTTTAGGTTTCATTAAATCGTCTCCGCGTTGATCTTGTCGTACTCTGCGTGCGTTCCGACGAAGCGGATGAATACTCGTTTGTATTTGTACTGTATCTTTACGACCAACCGGTAAGTGTTGCCCTTGATATTGAAAACAACTCGATTTCCGGCGATGACGTCAGCGCTGCGATATCGGGCCTTTATGTCGTCGAATGAGCCCCATGCCGCAGCCTCCGCTTCTTTGAACCACGCCTTGAGCGCATCCTCTGCGTCGGCATGCTTCCGCCAGAAATCGCAAAGTGTCTTTCGAGATACTACGTGCATTGTTCCCACGCCGCGAAACCGAATTTACCAAAGAGTTCCCATTTTGGGAACTTCGTCGTTGTTCATTCCTGTTCTTCCGGATCAATTGGCTCATCGACATCCGAATCTGCAGATTCCGCAGGGTTTTCTGAAGGATCAGGCAGCTTTGCGGCGGCTTCGCGGACGTCGAGTTTGCCGGTCACCACGTCCGCCGTCAGCCGCGT
>JBKDKA010000183.1:0-3659 GCA_046345315.1 Planctomyces sp. | reverse complement strand
ATCCGGACGTTACGGAGCTGTTCGTCAGCCTGTGGCTCAGGCACCCGCGGTTCAGCCACCTGTTGCAGCACAGCCGGCTCAGTTCATTTCACAGTCCAGTCCATACGGAAATCGGTATGCGATGCCAGCGCCGTCGCGGATGCCTGTTCCAGTCCGGACCGCTCAGCTGTCAGTTCCGGTAGCCGAAGGACCGGCCGAACCGCTGATCCTGAACGGTTCGCTTCCACGACTGCATCCCGCATCGATGTCGCAGCCGCTGAAAAAGACCCCCTGAGACTGAACAGGCCGGCAACGTACTTCGGGAAAACCGCCGGAACGCTTTTCCGGAAGGTGCTCCGCGACTAGCATTCGCGGCAAATTCGAATTCCCGGAACAGAACCGTGTGAGCGACCCATGAGCAAATTTGAATCGGTCAATGTTGTCAAAGCCGCGAATGTCTATTTCAACGGAAACGTGACCAGTCGCACGATCGAGTTCTCCGACGGGAGCATCAAGACTCTCGGAATCCTGATGCCCGGAGAATACCTCTTCAACACCGGCAAGCCTGAACTGATGGAAATCCAGTCCGGCGACGTGGAGTATTGCCTGAAGGGCGAAACAGCGTGGCATTCCGTCGGGGCAGGCGGTTCCTTCCACGTCCCGGGAAACTCCGCGTTCCAGATTCGCGCGAAAACCGTCGCCGATTACATCTGCTCGTTCCTCTGAGAATCGCAGCACGAATCAACGGAAGTCGCGCGACTTCGGTGACAGCCGCTGCAGCATCTCCGACAGATCATCCAGTCGGTCGCAGACAACGTGAATGACGTCGCCCTCACGCTGCAGCCGGCCAGCCGCCAGAAGAACACTGGCGAACCTGGCGACCTGCCGGAACTTCTGCCAGACCGAAGGATAGATGACCAGGTTGGAGATCCCGGTTTCGTCCTCCAGGGTCACAAACGTAATCCCGCTGGCAGTGGCAGGCCGTTGGCGCATCAGGATCAATCCGGCGACCCGAACGCGACGATCAGGCGTCAGCATGGGGAGCTCCTCTGCGGAAGCCACTTTCAGCTGGATCAGCGATTCCCGCAGAAATGAAACCGGGTGAGCCTTCAGTGAAAACCCGGCCGCAGAATAGTCAGCGACCACCTGTTCCTGAGGTGTCATTTCGGGAAGTTCGGGAACCGGGCCGTCTTCGTCAGTCAGGCCGGCAGCTTCGAGCAGCGGCAGTGTTTCTCCGGGTGGAAGAGAGATCCACAACGCATCTCGCCGTTCCGGCTTCAGTGAGGCAAAGGCGTCCGCACCTGAAAGCAGTCGAAGAGTCGATCGACCAACCTGCACGCGTCTGGCGAATTCCTGAATGGATTGAAAAGGTCCTTTCCGAGTGCGCTCCGTCTCAATCCTTCGAGCGATCTCCTCCGGAAGACCATGGAGAAGTCGAAGACCCAGTCGAAGACTGAGATTGCTGTCGAGGTGTTTCGCTGAGCCCTGCCCTGCCCCCGAACGCTGTCGGGCCGATGCCATATCGGGAACGCCCGTGTGCTCTGCCTTGGCTGCACGCTCGAGAGTGCAGTCGTGGAAGCTGTGGTTGACGTCAATCGGCAGCACGGTAACGCCATGTGCTTTGGCATCCCGAATCAGCTGAGCTGGAGCGTAGAAGCCCATCGGCTGACTGTTGATCAGCGCCGCACAGAACGCGGCCGGGTGATATCGCTTCAACCACGCGGACACATACACCAGCAGAGCAAAACTTGCAGCATGGGATTCGGGAAATCCGTATTCCCCGAAACCACTGATCTGCTGAAAGACGCGTTCCGCAAACTCTTCGGTATAGCCCCGCTGCAGCATCCCCTGAACAAGTTTCTGGTGAAACCGGTCGATGACTCCGACTTTGCGCCACGCCCCCATGGCACGGCGTAACTGATCGGCTTCGCCGGGAGTAAATCCCGCAGCGACGATCGCCAGCCTCATCGCCTGTTCCTGAAAAATGGGAACTCCGAGAGTTCGATGCAGAACCGATCGAACTTCTGCACTCGGAAACTCCACTGGCTCCTCCCCCGATCGACGACGAAGATATGGATGAACCATGTCGCCCTGAATCGGACCGGGTCGAACAATCGCGACTTCAATGACCAAATCGTAAAAGCATCGGGGCTTCAGCCGCGGAAGCATGCTCATCTGAGCTCGGCTCTCAATCTGAAACACGCCCACAGTATCGGCCGCACAGATCATCTCATAGACAGCCGGATCTTCTGCGGGGATCGTGGCCAGAGCCCACTGTCGTGCGTGATGAAGATGGATCAGATCAAACGTCTTTCGGATGCAGCTCAGCATCCCCAGTGACAGACAGTCCACCTTGAGCAGACCGAGGACATCCAGATCATCTTTGTCCCACTGGATCACGGTTCGATTCATCATCGAGGCATTCTCGATCGGCACGAGCTCGCTGAGCAGCCCGCGAGCCATCACCATCCCACCGACGTGCTGAGAAAGATGACGCGGAAAGCCCATCAGTGAATCGAGGAGTTCCAGAATCTGCCGACCGGTTCGGCTTTCCGGATCAATCCCGCCCTCACGAAGTCGCTCGGGAAACTGTTCAGGCTGATCGACATGGTCCATCTGAGAGGCCAGGCGATCGATTCGATCCTGCGACATTCCGAAGGCTCGTCCGATGTCGCGAATCGCCGAGCGGGGACGATAGGTGATGACGACCCCCGTCATCCCCGCGCGATCGCGACCGTACCGTTCGTAAAGGTACTGAAGCACCTCCTCGCGACGTTCGTGCTCAAAATCGATATCAATGTCCGGTGCTTCATTGCGTTCACGGCTGATGAAACGCTCGAAGAGCACATCGATCCGGCTGGGGTCTACGGAGGTGACTCCCAGACAAAAGCAGACGACGGAGTTGGCCGCCGAACCTCGACCCTGACAAAGAATGCCTCGCTGCCTGGCGAATCGAACCAGATCATAGACCGTGAGGAAATACGCTTCGTATCGCATGTCACGGATGATTGCGAACTCGTGTTCGATCAGCTGGCGGACTTTCTCCGGAACTCCCGCCGGAAATCGATCCGTCGCACCTTCCCATGTCAGCCAGGAGAGATATTCGAACGGAGTAAAACTTTCCGGAACCAGCTCCTCCGGGTACTCATATTTCAGTTCGCTGAGATCGAACTGACAGCGATCCGAGATTTCAACAGTTCGATGGAGCAGTTCCTCGTGGTTCTGCATCAGTCGAAGAATCTCTACCGGCGACTTGAGATGTCGTTCACCATTGGGAAACAGTTCATTTCCCAGTGAAGCCAGCGGGCGATTCAGTCGAATCGCAGTTACGACATCATGAAGAGCCCGCCGCCGAGAAATGTGATAATGAACATCGTTTGCTGCAGCCAGAGGGATGTTCAGTCGCTGAGTCTGTTCCAGCCATTCGGACAGAATTCTGGCATCACGCGGACCGTGATGCAGCTCGGCGAGAGCATAACACCGATCCCCGAAGGCGTCGGAGATCTTCTTCAGCTCAGAGTCCGAAAGCAGACATTTCTTTTCGGGAGCATATCCGCCTTCTCTCCGGAGACGGCTTTCGGTGTTCAGCGGCACGCAGCAGATCAGACCATCAGAATTCTCGAGGACATCGCTCATCCCGATCCGGCAGCTTCCCTTGGCGGCTCGTCGTCGTCCGGTGG
>JBKDKA010000182.1:0-47440 GCA_046345315.1 Planctomyces sp. | reverse complement strand
CCACGGAAGACTGACTCACTCCTCCGTGCACCGGCTGCTCTTCGGAACGCCAACAAAAACTAAACGAAAAAACCTCACGTCCACAGCCCGACAGGAAGCGCGAAAACAACTCACCACAAGACCTTTACAGCAGTAGTCTCCTGACCCCGCACTCGTTCCCTGTTGTGCGCATGTCTCCCGACCCAGCACTCGTTCTGACCGAAGATCTCCAACCACGCGCAAGCAAACGCTCGAACCCTCTAGAACCGGCCAAGTCATCGCGGGCGCTCGGTCCGGATAACGCCCACAACATGCGCGGGTCGCCGTGGCTCGGTCGGGAGACCGGCCACAACAGCTCGCTCGGGAGACCGGCCACAACATGTGTGGACCGGCCGCAACATGCCCATGTTGCGCGACGGTCTACTGACTGGCTGTCAGGACTTCGCCTGTTCCTTCGCCCATGAATCCTTCAGCGTCACGGTGCGATTGAAAACCAGACGCCCGGGGGACGAATCGCGATCAACGCAGAAGTAACCCATCCGCTCAAACTGAAAGCGATCTCCCGGGGCTGTGCCTGACAGAGATGGTTCGAGTTTCGCTCCCGTGACGACCTTCAGCGAGTTCGGATTCAGATTCGACTTCCAGTCAAGCGACGGATTGTCGACGGCATCCGGGTCTTCCTTCACGAACAAATGATCGTAAAGACGAATCTCGGCGGAGACACTGTGTTTTGCGGACACCCAGTGAAGTGTCGCTTTGACTTTTCGACCATCCGGAGCATCACCTCCGCGGGTTTCCGGATCCACTGTGCAGTGAATCTCAGTCACGTCACCATTGGCATCACGAACGACATCATCGCAGGTGATCAGATAAGCCCAGCGAAGTCTCACCTCGCGGCCCGGTGCGAGCCGGAAGAACTTCTTCGGAGGATCCTCCATGAAGTCTTCGCGTTCGATATAGAGCTCACGGCTGAACGGTACCTTTCGAGTCCCTGCAGATGCGTCTTCGGGATTGTTCACCGCGTCGAGAAGTTCTTCACCGTTCTCCGGGTAGTTGGTCAGCACGACCTTCAGCGGATTCAGAACCACCATTCGCCGCTCGGCGCGTCGGTTCAGGTCATCGCGAATATGGTTCTCCAGAACCGCCATATCCGTCACTGCGTTGTGCTTGGTCACACCGACGTATGCACAGAAGTTTCGAATTGCTTCCGGAGTGTATCCGCGACGTCGCAGCCCACAGATCGTGGGCATCCGTGGATCATCCCATCCGTTTACGGATTTCTCCTGAACCAGTTCCAGCAGACGTCGTTTGCTCATCATGGTGTATGTCAGATTGAGTCGGTTAAACTCAATCTGCTGCGGATGATGAATTCCGAGCGCCTGACAGTACCAGTCATAGAGCGGGCGGTGATTTTCGAATTCGAGCGTACAGATCGAATGCGTGATCCGCTCGATCGAATCCGACTGACCGTGAGTGAAGTCATAGGTCGGATAGATGCACCACTGCTTCCCCGTCCGATGGTGTTCTGCGTATCGAATGCGATACATGATCGGATCGCGCATGAGCATATGCTTGTGAGCCATGTCGATTTTCGCTCGCACCACATGAGATCCTTCTGGAAACTCACCGGCGCGCATTCGCCGAAACAGGTCGAGATTTTCCTCGACGCTTCGGGAACGATAAGGACTGTCGACACCCGGCTCCGAAGCGGAACCGCGCCCTGCGCGAATTTCCTCCAGAGGCAGCGAACAGACATAAGCCTTTCCGTCGCGGATCAGCTGTTCGGCCCACTGATAAATCTGCTCGAAATAATCAGACGCGTAGTACAGTCGATCATCCCAGCTGAAGCCCAGCCAGCGGACATCCTCCATAATCGATTCGACGTACTCGACATCTTCCTTCTCCGGATTTGTGTCGTCGAACCGCAGGTTGCAGAGTCCGCTGTATTCCCGAGCGATTCCGAAGTTCAGACAGATCGACTTTGCGTGGCCGATGTGAAGGTATCCGTTCGGCTCCGGAGGAAAGCGAGTCTGAACGCGGCCTCCCCATTTTCCGGAGGCCAGATCGTCCTCAATGATCTGGCGAACAAAATCTCGGTGCTCAGAAGGTGCCGTCATGTCGGAACCTGATCTTTCAAAATCTGAAAATCGCAGAACTGCCGACGCCGCAAATTCTATGGCGACGGGCATCTCATACAGTGCACATATCGGGCCGAATCTCGCCGGCACGCAGTGCGAACAGTACTCTTCTCTGACTTCATTCGAAAGGTCATTTGGGTAATCACCCCCTGTTTCTCAGATTGACAGTTTTCCGGCAGTTTCGTTAAAAGCCGTGGTATTCGGTGATTCACGGACGCGACTCACCGCAGAGCATTCGATGGAGCGAACAGACATGCGAAGAATTGTACAGACCGGCACGGCCCTGAGTTTCGGGATCTTCATCATCTCCGGATGCGGCTCTGATACATCGGCGCCCTCGTCTGCCACTCCCATGTCGTTGTCAATCGGTTCACCGGCTGCTCCGGCAACAGAAGACGGAACCCAGAACGCAGCGAAGAACGTTCTGCCGGCAAACCAAAAAACGATCACACAGTCGCCTCAATCGGAGGCTGTCCGACAGCTGGTTCAGCGTGCCAGCGATGCTGTCGTAGCCGGAAACGCTCCGCTCGCCGTGGAAGCGCTCAGTCAGGGCATCGGAATCAATCCGGAAGACGCACAGCTGTTCCGGATGCGAGCAGACGTCTACGTGCTGCTGAAGGAGCTGGCAAATGCTCGAGCAGACTACAGCACTGCCGTTCGACTCGACCCGCAAAGTCCGGACCTCTACAACCAGCGTGGTTACTTTCTGATGTCGCAGGGAATCAGCGACGAGGCGGCCGCCGATTTCGACAAATGCCTGCAGCTCAATCCCCAGCATGCTGCAGCTGCCAACAATCGCGGACTCGTTGCTCTTGCCCGCGAAAACTATGACGAAGCGATTCGGTTCTTTGATCAGGCGCTCGTCGCCGATCGACGTCACGCCGACGCATGGAACAATCGCGGTTTCGTGAAAATGAAACAGAAACAGTTCGCCGAAGCACTGAACGATGTGCAGAAGGCCATCGAACTGCGACCGGATTACGCGACCGCCTGGAACAACGTCGGCCTGATTCACATGCAGACGGAGAAGTACGAGGACGCTGAAAAAGCCTTCACGAAACTGATTGAACTCTCGCCGATGGATGTGCGATGGTTCAACCATCGTCGAGCGGCTCGGCTGAAGATGCAGCATTTCGCGGAGGCTCAGCAGGACGCACAGCAGATCGAATGGCTGAATGGTCTCATTCAGCTGACGAGAAGCACGTCCACAACACCGTCGGAATCGGAGGGCTGGATCCGTCGCGGTGAGTACCTGATGACCGGCAGCCAGTACGGTGCGGCGATTCAGGATTTCACACGAGCACTCATACTGAACCCTGGTGATCCGGATGCTCTGACGGGCCGAGCCATCGCGCTGATGAATACCGGTGACCTTCAGAAGGCCATGGTTGACTGCGACGAATCCATCGTGGCAGGCGCTTCCACAAAGGCCTATTCCGTTCGCGGCGATCTCTGGATGGCACTGAAGAACTACGATCAGGCAATCGCTGATTTTGAAGCCGCATCCCGATTTGACGATCGCGTTGCAGAAGCCTATGAACTGCGTGCTGCTGTTCATCAGGAAGCAAAAGATTCCGCTCGCGCTGAAGCGGATCTGAACAAAGCAAAAGAAATCCGAGCTGCTCTGAACGGAGAACTGCGGAAGAATCCGGCCACTGCCGAACGCCCGGTTCCGTTCCCCGAGAAAACAGAGTAACTCGTTTTCAAACGATAATTCCGGGCTCGTCATTCCCGCGCAGGCGGGAATCCAGTGTCACAGTGTGGATTCCCGCCTGCGCGGGAATGACGCAAATCGACAATCAGCGTCTGCCAGCGCATCAGCTGCTGTCGGTCCTTGTTGACGCACCGGACAAACGGCACGCCCCGGAGACAACTCAGCCGGCGTCAAAACAGTTCCCGGATCGGAATTCCATCAGGCACAATCGGAATCGGTCGACCAGAGAAGTCACGAAACTGAGTGTCGAGCGGAACGCCCATCCCGTGATAAAGTGTGGCGAGAAAATCATTCGGGGTGATCGGGCGATTGAGTGGTTCCTCGCCGCAGGAAGTTGTTGATCCCACCACCTGCCCCATTCTCAGTCCACCACCGGAAACGAAGACCGACATGGCTCGCCCCCAGTGATCACGTCCTGGTTGACCATTGAACGACGTCAGGCGGGGAGTATGTGACATCTCACCCATGACCAGCAGAAGCACGTCTTTGTCGAGCCCACGGTCTGTCAGGTCTGTGATGAGTGCTGAAACAACCTGATCCAGTACCGGCAGACGCTGTTTCATTTCTTCGAAGATGTTCCAGACGCTGGCATGGTCGTCCCAGCTCTTTGCGGTCTGCCCGGGAACATACGGAAAATCGACTGTGACCAGACGAACTCCAGCCTCGACCAGCCGTCGAGCCAGCAGGCAATGCTGTCCGATAATGTTGCGCCCATAGCGATCGCGGGTCGCCGGATCTTCCGCCGAGATGTCAAACGCCTGACGAGCGGCATTGCTCGTCAGCATGGACACGGCTCTCTGGTCAAACTGATCCATGGCCGCCATTGTTCCGCTCTTATCGAGGTCGCGCCGCAGATGATCCAGTTGTCCAAGCAGATCGACGCGAGTCGAAAATCGTTCGCTCGTCACACGATTGGCACCCAGGTTCGGAACCTGAAAACTCGGACTGTTCGGATCCCCCTGCACGAGGAACGGATCCAGTCCGCCGCCGAGATATGCGGCTCCGTCATACCGCACGTGGTTGGCCACATGGATCGGAAGCCCCGGACGTTTTTCTCCCAGAAGCCGAGTAATCACCGACCAGGCGTTCGGGTGCGTGGGACGGTAGGGGGGCTGCTCATTCAGTTCACCCGGATAGCCGGTGACAAGCGTATGAGTACTGTTCACATGCCCCGGGCTCTCATGGCTGAGTGAACGAATCAGCGAAAAGTGATCTGCCAGCGAGGCGATCTTTGGCAGATGTTCAGAGATCTCGATTCCGGGGACATTCGTGCTGATCGGAGAAAACTCGCCACGGTATTCAGAGGGTGCATCCGGCTTCAGATCAAATGTTTCGAGATGGCTCGGCCCGCCCCACAACCAGAGCACGATCATGGATTTATCTGAGGAAACGCCTTTCAGGCCTGCATCGACCGCCTGTGCGTCAGCTCGCAGAATCTCTGCCAGTGTCAGACCGGCGGCTCCGGTACGAAGAAAACTCCGACGCGGGAGCGTGCCGGGACAACGCGAAAATCTTCGGAAAGGATCAGGAAATGATTTCATTCAGACCTGCCGCCGTCATTCGAAGACTGTGACCACTCGGTTCTCAGAGGTTCGGTCAGCATCGCGAATGCTCAGGCGACGTGTCAATTCTTTCGTCCGCGAAAAAAATTCGGGCGAAGTAATCTCAGTCAGGCGAAATCAACGGTGCGTCGTGTTCAGGCTCTGCGAAGGCAGGTTCTGACAATGCCTTTCCAGGATTTCGCTTCGGCGGGCCAGAAGAAGAGTGACTGCAGGTACCATAAAACCGCTTTGAACGGATTCTTTTCCGCGATGAACCATGCTGATGTTGAAAGCACCTGAGCCCATGCTCGGCGCTTCAGACTGTTGCAGACGGCGCGACCTCGCGGCAGATTCAGAGCGTTCTGAAGCACTCGAACTCGGTGGATTTTCATCTGTTCGTGACGTTTTGACAGCGACGCTGAATGCCAGCGGTAAAGAGTCAGTGGTTCCGGTACGGCGGCAAACTGTGCTCCAGCTGCTGAAGCTCGAAGCCACATGTCCCAGTCATCGACGCCATCCACTTCGGATCGAAACAATCCCACGCTTCGAAACAATGACGCACGTACCATGACTCCAGCCATGGTGAGCATGTTGTCCAGCAGCAGCGACTCAAAAACATCTCCCGATGGCATCTGGCACGGATCGTTCCGAAGCTCCGCAACGCGATCCAGTTCACCAAAGTTTCGAGCATTGGTATAGATGATGTCTGCACCGGTGCTTTCCGCGACGTTCAGCTGAGTCGCGAGTTTCTCCGGGGTCCAGAGGTCATCCTGATCAAGGAAGGCAATCCATTCACCGGATGCATGGCGAATTCCCAGATTGCGAGCGGATGCCGGTCCGGCGTTGGGCTGCCGTACCACTCGAACTCGCCGGCCGAATGACCGGATCATGGTCTGTGTGATGGAGTCCGTCGAACCATCGTCAACGAGGATGATTTCCACGGACCTGAAGGTCTGGGAAAGAACGCTCTGAACAGCTTCCCGCAGACATTCACCGGCATTGTATACCGGGATGATTACCGAAACCCGAGCCTGTTTCCGTCCCGAAGCACTTCTGGAAACAGCAGATCCACTCATCGTGCCGCTTCGACCTGCGTTCGCAGCCCAGTCGACTGCCGTGCCTGGCATCAGCCCCGGCAAGTGATTCAACAAGACGGTCATCGACTGGAATTCCTTGTCATGTCACGGTGATGCGTCTGATATGGTTCGAGCGGCGTCGTCGGTTTGCCAAAAAATCAACTGGAGCTTCAACACCCACAATTACACCAGGAATCTGGAGGGATTCTGTAGCAGAAGTTCTTTACCGCGCGGCCTTTTGGCTGATCTGAAATCTGTCACAGGAGATTTTCATGTTGCCGCAGAATGTGGCATTCCGGCAACAGTGTTCAGAATGGCAGTGATTCTCTTGAAATGTTCAATTGCTGACATTCAGAGATCAGAAATCCCTGGTTGATAGCCTCGAATGGCCCCCTGACTATAATTCGTGGCCGGCCCGTCGGCTTTCCAGCAGGGGGAGCCGAGCCGTAGATTTCCGAACTGGCCACACATTCTATTCGCCGGTGCTTCAGATTTCTGACGACCACCCGTGCGGCGATCCGTGAGCTGGCCAGTGATTTTCGCAGTTGCTCCGGATGCTACCCGTCTGAGGATTCATGTCACAATCTGAAATCGTGATTCGCGGTGCACGCGAGCACAACCTCCGCAACGTCAGTCTCACGCTTCCGAAGAACCAGCTGATTGTGATGACCGGAGTCAGCGGTTCCGGGAAAAGTTCTCTCGCGTTCGACACACTGTATGCGGAAGGGCAACGTCGATACGTCGAATCGCTGTCGACATACGCGCGGCAGTTCCTCGGGCAGATGCCTCGCCCGAACGTTGACTCGATTTCCGGACTGGCTCCGTCGATCTCTATCCAGCAGAAGTCAACAAGTCGCAACCCGCGAAGCACGGTTGGGACAATCACGGAGATTTTTGACTACCTTCGAGTCCTCTTTGCTCGCGTCGGTCAGGGGTACTGTTACGTTTCGGGGCTGCCGATTCGTGCTCAGTCAGTTGATCAGATCGTCGAAAGTCTGCTCGCCATTCCGGCCGGAACCCGATTTCAGATTCTTGCGCCCGTGGTACAGAATCAGAAGGGGGAGTTTCGCGATCTCTTTGAGGATCTTCTGAAACGCGGATATCTGCGAGCTCGTGTTGACGGCACGTTCGTTTCACTCAGCGACGACCTCAACCTGAGAAAGCATCACAAGCACAACATCGAAGTGGTGATCGATCGGCTGACTGCAGGAGCTGGAGCTCGTTCACGAGTGAGTGAGGCTGTTGAGCAAGCTCTGAAACTCGCCGGAGGTCGTCTCATCTGCTCCATGGAGGCAGGTGCCACGTTGTCCTCTGAGGAGAATGCACCTGAGACTTCGGCAGCAAAAGGCGCCGCTCGACGATCACGAAAGGTCGCTGACGGATCGGACAGCGAAGCGAAAGCGTCCGATGAACGCACCATCGATCGACTCTACAGCTCCGACTATTCCTGCCCGGAAAGCGGAATGAGTTATGAACCTCCCAGCCCGCAGCTGTTCAGCTTCAACAGCCCGCTCGGGATGTGCCCGGAATGCAACGGGCTCGGGATGCGTCACGGCTTTCCGATGCACCATGTGATTCAGAACGCTGAGAAGAGTATTCAGAAGGGGGCCACACTGCTGCTGCCGTCACTGAGCAAGATCGGTCGCTGGCCGCGACATCTTCTGACGGGGGCTGCGGAGGCAATTGAGGCCGACACCGGAATGAGCTCCGGTACGCTTCTGAAAACGCCCTGGAAGAATCTTTCCGAAGAAGCTCAGAAACTCTGGCTCTTCGGAACGGGAGATCGTCACGTCACATTTACCTGGAAAACCCGTGGCGGAGCATGGAAGCACGGTGGGCTCTGGGAAGGCTGGGTGAACCGCCTGCTGGAGAGTTATCGCACGTCGAAGAATCCGATGCGACGGAGGCAGCTGGAAAAGTACATGGAGGTCGTCCCCTGTTCGGCGTGTCAGGGGGAGCGTCTGAATCGGCAGGCTCGAAATGTCAGACTCACTTCGGGATCTGCAGCCCGCCGTCGACGCGGGCTTCCGTTGGAACTCAGTCTGCCGCAGGTGTGTGCGCTGAGCATCGAAGAAGCCAGCGAGTTTTTTGAAAAACTGATTCTCGACGAAACCGGACAGCTGATCGCGGAAGAAGCGTTGAAGGAAATCCGGGGACGACTGGGATTTCTGCTTCAGTGCGGACTGCACTATCTCTCGCTGGATCGATCGGCCCCCACGCTCAGCGGAGGCGAATCGCAGCGCATTCGACTTGCAGGACAGATCGGATGTGGTCTTGTCGGAGTTGTCTACATTCTCGATGAACCGTCCATCGGCCTGCATCCGCGCGACAACACGATGCTGCTCAACAGCCTGACGCGACTGCGAGATCAGGGGAACACGGTCATCGTCGTTGAGCACGATGAAGAGACGATGCGGGCTGCCGACCATGTTGTGGACTTCGGCCCCGGCCCTGGAATCCGCGGCGGTGAAGTGGTCGTGGAAGGATCTGTCGCTGACCTTCTGAAATCTGAACGCAGTCTCACCGGGCAGTATCTGTCCGGACGAAAGAGGATTGAGGTCCCGAAACAGCGCCGATCACCGGAACGCGGTGAGCTCGTGATTCACAATGCGCGGCACAACAATCTTCAGGGTGTGACAGGGCATCTTCCGCTGGGACGATTTCTCTGTATCACCGGAGTCAGCGGATCCGGGAAAAGTTCGCTCATCAACGACATTCTCTGGCAGGTCGTGAACCGCGATCTGAACAAAGGCAATGGCGACCCGGGACTTCATGATCGCATCGACGGTCTGGAACTGCTCGACAAAGCCATTGACATCGATCAGTCTCCGATCGGTCGAACACCGCGATCCAATCCGGCAACGTACGTCAAGGTGTTTGACGAAATTCGTGATCTGTTCACTCATCTTCCGCAGTCAAAAATCCGCGGTTACAAGGCGGGGCGTTTCAGTTTTAACGTGGCCGGCGGCCGCTGTGAGGCCTGCGAAGGTCATGGTGCGACAAAGCTGGAAATGGATTTTCTGGCAGACCTCTGGGTGCCCTGCAACGTCTGCGAAGGACGCCGGTTCAGTCATGAAACGCTGGAAGTAAAGTTCAAGGATCACAGCATCGCCGATGTGCTGAACCTCGAAGTACGCGACGCGGTTCGGCTGTTCGAGGAGTTTCCCAAAATCCGTCAAATGCTGCAGACGCTCTGCGATGTCGGTCTCGACTACATGCAGCTGGGGCAGGCGTCTCCGTCACTGTCTGGCGGAGAAGCTCAGCGAGTCAAGCTGGCTCGGGAACTTGGCAAGAGATCAACAGGGCGGACTTTGTATCTGCTCGATGAACCAACCACCGGCCTGCATTTTGCCGATGTGCACAAACTGCTGGAGGTGCTGCACAACTTCGTCGATGACGGCAACACGGTGATCGTCATCGAACACAATCTCGATGTCATCAAGACGGCTGACTGGATTCTGGACATCGGACCGGAGGGAGGCGCCGGTGGAGGCCGAATTGTCGTGGAAGGAACTCCGGAAGACGTCGCTCGGTGTGCTGCGTCTCATACCGGCGCGGCACTCCGAACTGTACTTCCCGGGATGAAGCCGCGAGTGAAGAAATCTGCGTCAGGGAAATCAGCGGCGGCTGCAGATCCGTTTGTATTCAGTGACCGGATCGAGATCCGAGGTGCCTCGCAGCACAATCTGCAGTCGGTCAACCTGAGTGTGCCGCGGGATCAAATGAGTGTGTTCTGTGGTCCCAGCGGCAGTGGCAAGTCTTCACTTGCGATGGCAACACTCTACGCAGAAGGCCAGCGCCGATATGTGGAAAGCCTGTCTGCCTACGCGCGCCAGTTCCTTGGTCAGATGCCGAGGCCACGCGTTGACAGCATTCAGGGATTAAGTCCAGCGATCGCCATCGAGCAGAAGACGGTTGGTTCCACACCGCGATCCACCGTTGGTACGGTCACTGAGATTTACGACTATCTTCGAGTTCTGTACGCTCGACTGGGTGAGGTCTACTGCCCGACCTGTGGTGTCCCGGCGAGAAAACAGACGACCGATGAGATTGTCGACAGCCTGCTCAATCTTCCCGCGTCAACGCGTCTGCTTCTGTTGGCACCCGTTGCAGTCGATCGAGCCACGCCGTACAGCCGCGTCTGGGACCGGCTCCGGAACAGCGGCTTTGTTCGAGTTCGCATCGATGGGCAGACGCATTCTCTGGAAGATGTCCCGGAGATCGATCATCGTCGCAGCCATGACGTGGCAGTGGTTCTTGATCGCGTGACGGTGGATCGGAAGCAGCGAGGGCGAATCACCGATTCTGTCGAAGCGGCTCTGGATCTTGGCAAAGGCGTCATTGAAGTCGCGGTTGCTGAGTCGGGGCTTGAGGAATCGGAATGGACGGTGCTCCGATACAGTCTGCATTTATCATGCGGCTCCTGTCAGCGTTCGTTTGAGCTTCCAGCGCCGCAGAAGTTTTCATTCAACGGACCGCTCGGCTGGTGTCCTGCGTGTGAGGGGCTGGGAACAGAGTTTGGAGCCAATCAGGCGCTGCTCGTCAGCAGTCCGGAACGAACGCTCCGTGATGGTGCGATTGCCGCGTGGCCGGACCCGGCGAACAACCCGGATTTCGCCTGCATGCTGGAGGCCATCGGAGCTGCGCTTGATCTTCCACTGGATGTTCCGTGGTATCGCCTTTCGACTCAGCAGCAGCGCATCGTGCTTTATGGGGATGACAGTCACTGGATCACGGCGAACACTTCACCGCCGGTACGGTTCCTTTATCGCGGTATCTATCCGGCGATTGAACTGGCGTCCCGAACGTCGTACCGACACCGGCGATCACTTTCTGAAATGGGTGGCCAGAAAGATTGTTCACTATGTCATGGAACGCGACTGCAGCCTGAAGCCGCTGCGGTTCGACTTCGAGATCTCACACTGCCACAGCTCTGCCGAATGCCGCTGTCGGAAGCCTCCGCGTTCCTGAATGGTCTGAAGCTGACAAAAGCAGAAAAACAGATTGCCGGGGATCTGCTGCATGAGGCCACTCATCGGCTGAAGTTTCTTGTGGAAGTCGGTCTGGAGTACCTGACCCTCGACCGCAGTATGCCGACGCTTTCCGGCGGGGAATCACAACGAATCCGGCTGGCTGGACAGATCGGGCGTTCGCTGACAGGCGTCCTTTATGTACTCGACGAACCTACGATCGGTCTGCATCCGCGAGACAACGGTCGGCTGATTGCGGCGCTCCGACGTCTAAGGGATCTGGGGAACACGGTCGTTCTTGTGGAACACGATCGTGAGGTTTTGGAAGCCGCCGACCAGCTGTTTGATTTCGGTCCGGGAGCCGGTCGTTTCGGCGGTAACGTGACAGCGCAGGGAACTCCTTCGGGGCTTCGACGGAAGAGCAGTGGGTCAGTAACGGGAGCCTGGCTGGGCAACGAACGCAGTATTCCGATTCCCTCAGTCCGCCGTATGGAATCGTGTTCACTGGTCTCTTCGGCGGCGAATTCACCAGCCCCGGCTCCGACCCGAACAACGAAGAAATCCGGAAAGGCGCGAAACGCTGACAGCGCCCCTGCACCAGCCGATGTGCTTTCCATGCAGCAGCCGACAGCACCGGGAGGCTGGCTGCAGCTGCTGGGAGCGTCTCAGCACAATCTGCGAAATGTCGACCTGAAGATTCCGCTTGGCACACTGACCTGTATTACCGGGGTGAGCGGTTCGGGGAAGAGTTCTCTGTTGATGGATACACTGGCTCGCGCGGTGGCTCGTCGGCTGAACCTGACAACCGAAGCTCCGGGGCCGTTCCGTGAACTCCTTGGGATTGAACATCTCAGTCGGATCATCGTGGTTGATCAGAATCCGATCGGCAACACGCCGGCCTCGAATCCGGCGACGTACACCGGTGTGTTTGAGGAAATCCGGGAGTTGTTCTGTCGTATGCCGGAAGCGAAGGTTCGCGGCTACAAGGCAGGACGATTCAGCTTCAACCGGCCCGGCGGTCGATGTGAAGACTGTGAGGGAATGGGGCAGAAGAAGATCGAAATGCATTTTCTTCCGGATGTCTGGGTCGAATGCCCGACGTGCCGGGGAAAGCGATTCAATGCGGAAACGCTCGGCGTAAAATTCAATGGCTACTCGATTGCGGATGTGCTTGAGATGTCGATCGGAAAGGCTCTGGAAGTCTTTCAGAACGTCACAAAGATTCGGACTCCGCTTGCAACCATGTCGGCGATCGGGCTCGACTACCTGACACTGGGACAGTCAGCACCAACGCTCAGCGGTGGTGAGTCGCAGCGGATCAAGCTCGCTGCAGAACTCGCGAAACCGAATCGCGGGCGAACGCTTTACCTGCTCGATGAGCCCACAACAGGACTTCATTTTGAGGATATCTCACGCCTTCTGACGGTGCTCAACAGCCTCGTGGAGCAGGGCAATACCGTCGTTGTCATCGAACACAACCTCGACGTCATCAAGACAGCAGACTGGATCATTGACGTAGGGCCGGAAGCGGGATCCGGTGGCGGCCGCATCGTCGCTGAGGGAACTCCGGAGGACCTTGTGGACTATGCACAAAGTTATCAGGCAGCGTCGGGGAAATTGTCTCTCAGCCTGAGAACGCCCGATGCCGATCCGGCGCCGACCCGACGTTCGGCCGGGCGATCACAGCTTATTCCGTCAGCGAAGGGAGATGCTGCTCACCGATCATGGACGGGCGAATTGCTCGCACCTGTGCTTAAAGATTCGAAACGAGGAGCGATTGATACCTTTGATGTTCTGATGGTCGCGGAACAGCAGGACACGGACGTCAGCGTGGAAGAACTCGGACGTGCCGCTCAGCTTCCGTGGGAAACGGACGGTCGTCGCTGGCACACTCTGGATCGGCTTTCGCACAACGGTCTGCCGTGTCATTGGGAAGGATCGGCGCTGGAGTTTGTTGTTGATCTGCTGGCAAAACGAAAAGAACTCGCCCCGGTTAACTGGAATCATCGATCGACTGTGGAGATCAAAGGGCGGGAAGGCCTCGGATGGTTTCTGCATGCGCGAACGGCCGGAGACTGGCTGCTGTCACTCTGCTTTCGAGTAAAGAAGGACACGTTTACAACAGAACATCTGGATGCTGCGCTTGGACTGCTGCCGCTGGACGACATCGAGGAGATTCCGGTCTACGGTCGTGAACCTCGCGTGAAGGCTCGCAATCTGAAATCCGCCTGGCAGGAAGTCACCATCAAGGTCTGGAAGAAAGACGAAATTGACACAAAGGAGTTTCGGGCATTTCTCGACGAAGCCATCAAGGCATTCGTGCAGTTATCGCGTAAAGAAGCCGCGAATCCCGAAGAACTCATGCCGTGGAAGCAGTTAGGGAGAAAATGGCATCTGATGCGAAAGGGGTTGCCGGGAAGCGGCCGTGTTCCCTGGGATTTCAGTCTGACTGAGAAAGTTCTGATGCTGATGGAGTCACTCCTGGAAGGTTGCTCGGTCGACTACGGTCTTCGCAGCAAGATTCAGTGGGTGGCGGGTGAGAAGCAGACGCCGCTGGCGGAGCTGCATACCAAGCGATCCGACGGTCTTGATCTGATTGTATTCTGTCCGCACGACAGCGTGACGGTCGGTTCGATCGCAAAACTGGGTTCGGAACAGGAAGTCAAACCGCAGCGCAACGGCCAGGACGCAGTTCGAATTCGTGTGACAACGGAGGAAACGTTCTCCCCTGATCTCTTCCGGAAGTTTCTTGCTCGAGTCATCAACCTGACGCTGCGCAAGTCGTGACGTTTGCCCGCCAGCGGAATGGCGCCAGCAATCCGGTGTGTCCCCGCCAACGGAATCGCGCACGCCATTCCGTCACGGAAAAGGACGGAATCTCGCGAAACGGACGCTGTTCTCCGAAAAATGAATTCACGTCACCGCGGCCCGGGCAGGGTGAATAAGCTGGTGAAAAAAGCGGACAAGCCCGCAGAGAACGAAAGAATTCTCCGACGACAACGAATTCTCAGCGTAATGACATTGTCTGTCTCACTCGGGATGATCATGATGAGAATGGCGTGTCGGGATTGTCTCCAAAGGAAGGCTTCGGTCCGGGCAGAGGCGTAGATATGAATCGTTTCAAGACTCGATTCAACGGTTTCCGCAGAGCGGAAAATTTTCGACCGGAAATTCACCAAAGCGGTCGGGCTGAGGCATTTCCGCAGGTGAGAAGTTCAGTTCAAGCACTGGCAGCGATTCGCCGCGTTGTTTTCTTCGGATTCATCGCCGGCATCTCCAGCGTGTTGACCTGCATTCCCGCAGCCGCTCAGCAGAATCAGCCCCGAACGGGCCGTGGCAGCGTCTTTGAACCGGGATATTCGATCGGATCAAAGTGGGAACGCAATCCGTCGGGCGACCGCTATGGTCAGTTCTCTGGCGGACAGGGAAATATCGGCTTCAATAACGGAAATGCCGGTTACGGCCCGCATCACGGCGGTGGCCATCCTGGCGGAGGTCACCATCACGGTGGCGGCTTTTACGGGAATCCGGGAGCCGGATATGCACCGGGCTGGGGTTATGGCGGCGGATTTGGTGGATACCCGAACTGGGACTCAGGCTATCAATACCCCGCAGGCTTCATCTATGGCGGATACCCGATTGTGCCGCCGCCAGCGTACATCCGAAACAGCGACGGCTCTCTGTTTATCTCACCCGGATTTCTGCCTCCATTCGGATATGGGTATCCGTACGGTTACGGCAATGGTTTCGACGGTGGATTTCGTTACGGCACAGGTGGAGGATTCTACAACCAGGGATACGCTCCGGGATACGACTCTTCGTGGGGCTCGCTGGCCGTGCCGTTGCCGGGAATGATTCCTTCATTCATGACGTTCAATTTCGGTTCACAGAACCTCGGGGGTCGCGGATCTCGGTCATCTGCGGGGTATTCCGTCGTCCCGAAGATTCAGCCATTGCCCCCCGGGGAGAGTGTCACAAACGAGGGACTGCCTCCCCGCATGAAGGTGACGCCGGGCGTTGAGGATCTCCAGCTGGCACCGGTTCCTGACGAGACACTTCCACCAGTGGACGAAAACCGCGTCGATGGCGATGACACTGAGGACAACAACGACCTGCCGGTGCCTGTGCCGGGAGATGCATCCCGGGCACCAGTCATCGATGAGTTTCCACCGATCCCGGTGACTCAGAAAAAAACGTCACTTCAGGATCGTCTGCTCAGCATTCGTCAGCAGGCCGGTGGAGACGAGGCGTTCCGGCATCGGGACATGAAGTCTGCGATCGACAGTTACCAGTCAGCGATTGATTCTGCTCCGGAACGGCGAGCTCCCTATCTGCGGATGGTGTTTGCTCTTCTGCAGCAGTCAAAATTTCCGGAAGCGGTGAGCTACCTGAAGACCGGGCTAAATCTGGAGAACGATTCGACGCGAGCATGGATCACCGCGAAGGAACTTCACGGCGGTACCGCAACGGAATCAATTCAGTCATCCAGTCGCCGGCTCTGGGCATGGGTCACTGAAAAACCACTGTCGACGGACCGGCTGCTGCTGATGGGAGCATTCCAGAAATGGCGTGGAATGAATCGAACTGGCGACGATGTCATCACGGCGATTCAACAGACACAGGCCTCGAATGCTTACGCAATGGCACTTCGAAGTCTGACAGACGAACAGTCCGGTGCGGTCGTCCGTGTACCGCCGCGTGGGCGTCCCAGCAATTTCAGCACGGATGCCGGCCGAGCCGTCGCTGCACCGCAACGTTCTCTCGGAATTCCGTCATCTCAGGAATCAGATTCCGCCGACCTGACCATCCCTGAAACTCGCGAAGAGCCCAAAGGCGTCACTCCCGCCGGAGCCAGCAGCGTGGATGAAGAAGAATCCGCACCTGGCGACGAACTCATCATCCCACCGGCTGACGATTCGAAGTGACATTTCGGATTTCGATTCAGGCAGGAATCAGGAACATAAGCTCACTATGGTCGCAATGGGAGCGTGAATGCTGCTCATTCGCTCTGAGACCTGCGGCGAGGTGTCACTGTCGTAAGAAGTGATTTTGAATGCCACCCCGGCGGAGTCAAAACTGACAGTTACCGTCGACCGCATGCCGGCAGCCATAACTGCAGCCACCGTCGACCTTGCGTTGGCGGAGCCATAACTGGCGGCTACCGTCGGCCTCGTGCCGGCGGAGCCCATAACTGACAGCTACCGTCGACCGAGCGTTGGCGGAGCCATAACTGGTGGCTACCGTCGGCCTCGTGCCGGCGGAGCCATAACTGACAGCTACCGTCGACCCAGCGTTGGCGGAGCCATAACTGAAAGCTACCCACACGATGTCGATGCCTTTGATCGGTCTCCGTCTGGCTTGTCCGGGCGGAACCGACGATTCGGACACCGGCCCCGCACAACTCGCTGCTTACGCCCGGGTAAACCGGACGGAGAGCTGACCACCTTAGCCCTTGTAGTAGCTGCCAATTGTAGCCTCCGCCGGCACGAGGCCGACGGAAGCAAATCTTTAATTGCGGCATGGTCAATTCGACCTGACCGGCGATCGATGAAAAGCAAACAGTGTCAGGTCTGATCTGCTCTGACTACCCCCTTTTGCGATGAAGCCAGTGCGCAAGGACTACAACCGGGCGTCTCTCGACTTCGTTCACCCACGATCGCCAGTTTCGCAGCGGAACCGAAGCGTCACGGCACTCAAAATACTGAGACCTGCCCCTTTGTGCCTTCCCTTTGTGCCTTCCGAGCAAACCGTTTGCTCGGGCATAAACAGCAGACAACTACACGGCACTACTGCGAATTCTGCAGGATCATAACATGCCGCCGACCTTTGAGTGGCTCAGGACGTAGGCCGTGACTGAAGCCACTCAGTTTCTCGACGGAACGAAGTTATAGGTCGAAGCGGTCAAGGTTCATAACTTTGGTCCACGCAGACACGAAGTCATTCACAAACTTCTGCTCGGCATCTTCGCTGGCGTAGACCTCCGCGAGTGCTCGCAGTTGTGAGTTGGAACCGAACACCAGGTCCACTCGACTGCCAAGCCAACGAACTTCACCTGTCTTGCGATCTCGCCCTTCGAAGAAGTGATCGCACACGGCCGACTTCTGCCATTCTGTGTTCATGTCGAGCAGGTTCACGAAGAAGTCATTGGTCAACGCTTCAGGCTGCTTCGACAGCACACCCAATTGAGGAAACCCGACGTTCGTGTTGAGCACTCGCAGACCTCCGACAAGCACGGTCATCTCCGGGGCCGACAACGTCAGTCGGTGAGCTCGATCGATCAGCAGCTCTTCCGCCGGACGATCATGAGTATGTCCAAAGTAGTTGCGGAAGCCGTCGGTGGTCGGTTCCAGCACGGCAAAAGATTCGACATCCGTCTGCTCCTGTGTCGCGTCAGTGCGACCTGCGGAGAACGGAACGACAACTTCATGCCCGGCCTTCTTCGCCGCTTGTTCAACACCCGCATTACCACCCAGCACAATCAGATCGGCCAGCGAGACTTTCTTTCCGCCAGTCTGTGCCGAGTTAAACTCCTGCTGAATCTTTTCCAGCACCGGCAGTACCTTTGCCAGTTGTGCGGGTCTGTTTACTTCCCAGTCCTTCTGCGGAGCAAGTCGAATTCTCGCCCCGTTGGCTCCACCTCGTTTATCCGTCCCGCGGAACGTTGACGCCGAAGCCCAGGCTGTTGAGACCAGGTCGGATACAGACAACCCGGATGCCAGAAGTTTGCTCTTCAACGCCGCAACATCGCGTTCGTCGATGAGTTCATGATCCACAGCCGGCACTGGGTCCTGCCACAGTTGCGGCTCGGGAACTTCCGGGCCTAAGCAACGAGTCACAGGGCCCATGTCGCGATGAGTCAGCTTGTACCACGCCTTTGCGAAAGCTTCGGCGAACTGATCAGGATTCCTGTGAAAGCGTTTTGAGATCTTTCCATACTCCGGATCCATTCGCAGAGCCAGGTCCGTCGTAAACATTATCGGAGCATGACTCTTTGTCGCATCATGAGCATCAGGAACCGTTCCCTTCGCTGACTCCTCTTTGGGAGTCCACTGCCAGGCTCCGGCCGGACTCTTCACCAGCTCCCACTCGTAACCAAACAGGTTGTCGAAGTAGCTGTTCGACCATTTGGTTGGCGTAATACTCCACGCGCCTTCAAGGCCACTGGTGATCGTGTCACCGGCGTTGCCCTCGCCGTGCTTATTCTTCCAGCCGAGTCCTTGTTCTTCGATACCGGCCGCCTCTGGTTCTGGTCCGACGTTGTCCGCACTGGCAGCTCCGTGAGCTTTTCCAAACGTATGGCCACCCGCGATCAGAGCCACGGTCTCTTCATCATTCATCGCCATTCGCGCGAAGGTTACTCGGATATCTTTGGCAGAGGCCAGTGGATCCGGCTTGCCATTCGGGCCTTCCGGATTGACGTAGATTAAACCCATCTGCACGGCCGCCAGAGGATTCTCCAGATCTCTTTCGCGGCTGTAACGCTTGTCACCGAGCCACTCACTTTCCGGGCCCCAATAAATATCTTCCTGTGGCTCCCGCACATCGGCACGGCCACCGGCGAACCCAAAAGTTCTGAAACCCATCGACTCGAGAGCACAGTTTCCAGTGAGCACCATCAGGTCGGCCCACGAAAGTTTTTGACCGTACTTCTGTTTGATGGGCCAGAGTAGCCGGCGAGCCTTATCGAGGTTGGCATTGTCGGGCCAACTATTCAGAGGAGCAAAACGCTGAGTCCCATAGCTCGCGCCGCCGCGACCATCGGAGATGCGATAGGTTCCTGCACTATGCCAGGCCATACGGATAAAGAAGGGACCGTAATGGCCGTAGTCTGCTGGCCACCAGTCCTGCGACGTCGTCATCAACTCTTTGATGTCCTTCTTCACTGCGGCCAGATCGAGGGTCTGAAACTCGGCTGCGTAGTCGAAGTGTTCTCCCAGCGGATCGCCCACCGGCGAGTTTTGATGCAGGATCTGAAGATTCAACTGATTGGGCCACCAGTCTCGATTTGCCATCGCTCCAGCGGCTGTATTTCGATTGGACGGATCCTTAAGAGTCCCACCGATAACGGGACATTGACTTACGTTTTCCATGTTCTTTCCTCCGGATGCTTGTCCACTGTCTTTCGTAAGGTTGGGGCGATTCTGGGCAAAAACGGATGCCGCGAGGCACAGCGCTGTGCCGCTCGCAACGAGACGAGCGAATAAAGTTCTTCTGGTCATGGTGTCTCCTGAGATTTTGAGGTGAAAACTTCAAACCTCCAACGCAGGCGGCTTGAGCAACACAGACACCATAGAAGCCGGCGGTCGATTATCCCAATGCATTCTTTGGATATCGTCCATGCATTTGATGCATAGCTCTTCCATCTCTATATTCCGAGCAATTCAGGGTCGTTTGGCGGGAGGGCGAATCTCATGGAACTTGATCAGTTGCGGTATTTTCTGAAGATTGCTGAGCACGGAAATTTCACGCGGGCGGCTGAAGACCTGCGAGTTTCTCAGCCAGCACTCAGTCGCTCCATACAGAAACTGGAGGAGGAACTTGAGCAGCCGATGTTCGAACGTCAGACTCGCAAGCTCGTCCTGACGGAATCTGGCAATCTGCTGCAGTCACGAGCGAAGCAGATCCTGACTCTGATCGAAGATACGAAGGCGGAAATCACAGACGACGGTCAAACAGGCCGAATTCGTGTGGCCGCGATCCCGACGATTGCTCCCTACTTTCTTCCGCAGGTGCTGCAAAACTTTGGCAAGTCGTTTCCCAGGGCAACGGTCATCGTTCAGGAAGACACAACCGACAATTTGATCCGCGCCCTGACAGACGGAACAGTTGACGTCGCCATTCTGGCGCTGCCGATTGAGGCTCAGTATCTGGAGATTGAAGAACTGTTTGAGGAAGAACTATTACTTCTCATGGCAGTCGATCATCCGTTGACAACAAAGAAACAGATTCGTCTGACTGATATCGAATCGTTACCGTTCGTGCTGCTGGGTGAAGCACATTGTCTGTCGGACAACATCGTTTCGTTCTGCCGTCAGAAATCGTTTCATCCCGTGTCGGTTGAACGCACCAGTCAACTGGCAACGGTTCAGGAACTGGTTTCTCTGAATCACGGAATCAGCATGGTGCCGGCGATGGCCCAGAGACTGGACACCAGTGATCGCCGAGTCTACCGATCTCTCGCAGGAACTCGCCCGCAGCGAAAAATTGCGATGGTGTCGAATCCGTATCGATTTCAGAGCCTGCTGCTGAAGAGTTTTCTGGAGCAACTTCGGACGGAGACACGCACGCCCCAATAATGATCGACCTGGGGATAGAGGCAGCAAAGGGGTCAGCGAAGACATCAAAGGGGTCAGGTCTCATTCCTTGTGCTGAATAGATTGAGACCTGACCACTTTTGCTTTTGAGCTTCCTCGTTCACTGTTCGGCTTAAAGCTTCGGTTCAATGTTTCATCGGAATCAACCACTCGACTTCAGTATCCGCCTGTGGTGCAGCTTCTGTTCCCGACTGCTCCAGGTCTCGATAACGCAGGCGCCCGTGGACTCCGTGAGGTATCAACCGAATCACCCCCTGAGAAACATTCACGCGTACTTCCATAAAGCTCTGATAAAACGGAGCAACGTTTACGTCGAATGCTGCCGACAGCCATTCTGCTGAAAATGGCCAGCCCTTGAACTTCTTTGTCCAGACCCACACAGGGCGTTTCCACACAGGAACCGTGGCTTCGATTTTATCTTTGACCTGCTGAGTTGCGGGATAAAATGCCCATTCATCAGTGACCGGGTCAGCCGGCCAGTCGAGAGATGTGCCGAAACTCAGATATGCTCCTCCGCCACCGTTCACAAAATGGTGCATGACAGGCAAATCTCCTGAGGGCTCAGCCGACGGAGAGAGTTCGCGATAGTATTCGAGATCATGCGTATCCCCGGCCATGACGATCGACACTTGATGCTTCCGAAATAGTTTCTGCAGCTCCTCAAACTCAGAATCCTCCGTCACCGTATTTCGTCCACCGGCGAAAAACGGGTGCCCGAGGATCACCATGGTTGTTTTTCCGGAAGCGGCTTTGAGCCCAGCCTCCAGCCATTTTCTTTGTTCGGCATCGATCTCGCGAGTCACCCCGGTGTCGACGGCGAACAATGCAAACTGTTCGGTGTGAAACTGAAAGAAAGGAACTTCCTGATGCTGCGTCGGAACCCGGTATTCATTGCGAAGTGCCGTAGCCTGACGGATCAGTTCATCAATACGGAATTCGGTTGTGCTGCTGATTCGGTTATCCGCCTCCACGCGTGCATTCATCGCGGCTCGCGCTGCCTCCGGAGTCAGAAACGTTGCAGCGAACCCCTCAAGAGCATCGTACCAGTCATGATTACCGGGGATTGCGTAGACAGGTTTCTCTGTTCCCATAAACGGCAGCCAGAATCGGCTTTCGTAGTCTTTCATCGCTCCTGTGGGATACACCACATCCGAAGAAATGACGACAAACTTCACCAGATCCTGCTGCACAACTCGCAGGAACTGACTGCGCAGGCTGTGTTGAGAAGCATCACCTTCACCCGGATCGCCGATCACCAGAAACGCGAAATCGTCCGGTTCAGCCGGCATCGGCGGTGTAACTCGAAATCGCTGGTCCGCAATGGTTGACGGCTGGTTGCGAGAAACTGCTTCGATCATGGCAGCACGCCATGCGTCCGTGCGGTGGGCGGCCCATGAATTCCAGACTCCGGCTGCCCAGTTCTCCGTATCGAAGTACCAACTCATTCCCCACATGGGTGCAGTTGCGGCGATCACTGCAGCCACCGGCAGGCCATATTGCAGTCCCCGACTGACTGCTGCCGTGAGGGAACAGCGTGCCAGTCGCAGTCGAATGCTCTGCCGCATGCGAATCGTCAGCAGGAATCTGGTCACGCGTGGAATCGTGCGATTGGCCCGAATCGAACTCAGTGACCATCTCCACAGAGTGCTCTCGGTGCTTCGCAACAATCGCCCCGTGACCACAATGGCAGGAATGATTACCAGAAACGAGATCAGCAGTGCGGCAAACAGATCGCCAAGCACTGCGAACCCGGGAGAAAGCAAACCCAGAATGGTTCGATCAAATCCCATCCGGCCCACATGAATTGCCAACAGCGTCATCAGAAAACTGCAGATCCAGCCGCGATCGATCCGGGTGCGTCCAGTCTCGTCAGCAGCCAGCCTGTTCGCGACTGCGTTCACGTCAGATTCGCCATCAAAGCCGAGATCGGAAACAATTGTGTCAACGCTTACCTGTGGCGACATCAGCGCGGCTTTTCGCATGCTCCATGCAGAAAAAAATATGCGAACGCCAGTGACTGCTGCCAACGTCCATTCGACCCACTTCTCCTGCAGCAGCAGAATTGCAATTACGGCAACGGCATTTCCGATCGCGGCTACGAACGCCGCAGTGCGCGCAGATCCCACGCCGCCAGCGGTGAGCAGCAGCCCGAGGTTTCGAAACACATCGACTGCGAACCAGACGGCCATCAACCACTGAAACGCGTGACTCGTCAAACCTGGAGCATTAATCAGAGCCATGCCCACGAGAAATGAAATTGAGGCACTTCCCCACGCTGCTCGCTGCGAATCCCAGGTGGCTCGAAGAAATCCGTGTGTGAGTTCCACCGTTGCTGCAACAATCAGCAGGACCCCCAGTCGACCATGAATTTCACCCTCTGAAAAGGGCCCGAGAAGTGCCAGAACTCCGAGTACACAACCAACCGTAAAGAAGACGTTTCGAGACACCTTCGGCGTCATCCGCAAATCCTCTGTGAATCCGGCAATAACAGGTCTCGAAAACCGCCATGGGCAGCGAATTCGCCGGCTGCTCAGTGAACGGCATCAAAGTGCTGCATGAAGAACGCATGGTTCTCCCGGCTCTTGACTCGCAGAATCATCTTTCTGACCAGAGAAAGCGCTTGAAACTTAGGAGCAAAAACAAAGCGGCCCGGTCTCGTTCTTTGGGTGACACTTTTTCGTCGATGCGTTTTCGTCGATCAAAACTCACCGAGAGTGACGCCATCGTTGCGGCCGGCCAGAGCTCGGAAGATCCGAATATCCACGTCGGTTCCAATCGTTCGAGTCGACCCATCCATCAGCAGGAAGTGAGCACCACCTGAATGTGGTGCCCAAAAACCTCCCGGGCTTCCGTTCGGCGCATTAGGGCCGCCGGTTCGGACATGGACAGTCGTCATTGTGATTGCAGGTCTGACAGTAGCACCAACGGCCTGGCCACGCTGAGCAGCAATCATCGGAGAAAAGACCGTCTGGCCACCCGGAATCACGCCCGCCCAGCCGTTGGGGGAGAACATGCTGGACCTCTCCCCCATCCCGATCGTGCTCGAAGTGCCATCAGTGATGTCGCGTATTCTCACAGGAATATTGCGATGGAACATGCCGTTAAAACCGAGCTCCTCATAGCGGGCTAGATATCCTCCCGTCGGACCGGTGCCGGATGGGTCTGCACCACCAAGGGAACAAACATAGCTGTTTGCCGCGAGGTCATTGACGCCAATCGACGCAGGCCAGACCGAAACCGGAGCAGCCCAGGTATCACTTGGACAACGGTAAGCGGGCACATTTGTTGAACGAGCAAACTGATTGACAGAATCAGCGATCGGTCGATTGAAATCAATCCGCTGATGCAATGCCGTCTGTTCCAGTTGCGGCAGGATCATTGCGAAGACACTCCAGCCGGGACCAACCTCAGGAACGGGATCGTTCGCACCGCCGGGCCAGGAGCCGGTGACTCGGGAGATGAAACCCGGCGGAAAGGCACCGAACGTCGACTCATAGTTGTGCAGTGCAAGTCCGATCTGCTTGAGATTGTTCCTGCACTGAGTTCTTCTCGCAGCCTCCCGGGCCGACTGAACAGCAGGCAGCAGAAGAGAAACAAGCATCGCAATGATGGCGATGACAACAAGCAATTCAATCAGTGTAAATCCGCGAGCGACACGGACCGGGGATCGAGAAGCCAGCATGAAATCACCTTGGTCAAGGGTTTGATGGGGGCGGAAGCGTTCCTGGCGGCCTGGTTCCGGGGAAACCGAAACGACTGGCTCCCCACCATTGTAAGATACTGAGACTCAGTATCAACATGGTAATACTCGAAAGTCATGAGATTTTTCCGAATCGTGGCTTCGCGCCTGTCTGTCGACCGGTCAACGAAGCGGGTGGGTGGCTCGGTCGGAGACCGGCCAGAACACGGGTGCGACCTCCCACAACACAGTGGTCAAGAGTTGTCGTGAACCAAGACGCTCCTACGAAACCGGGACAGGGACCCTTCTCCGCCAATTGTGTGAGCTTTTTCAGAGTTGTCCGGGAGCCAGTCCCGGTTTTGTCAACCGTTCTAGGTCAGAACGAGCAGCTACATTCGCCACGGTAACGCTCTCTACTGTCCATCCTGTTGGCCGATGGCAGGGTCAATCCAGAAAACGCCCCATCCGTGACCATCGAGATCGTAAAATCCGTACTGATACATGAAGCCATGGTCTTCCGGTTCATGAGCTTCCGATCCACCCGCCGCGATAGCCTTCGAAACAATCGTATCGACGTCTTCGCGACGGTCACACGACAGGCTCAACAGCGAATGACATACCGTGCTCGGGTCCGCAATCTGTTTCGGAGTCAGCTCGCTGAATTTGTCATGCGTTGCCAGCATCACATGGATCAGATCACTGATGTCAAAGCCTGCAACCGTTTCGTCACTGAACTGTGGATTCTTTTGGTAGCCGAGTGATTCGTAAAATCGGATTGAGTTCTGCAGGTTACGAACCGGCAGACTGACAAAGATCTGAGTTGGCATGAACTCTCCATGCAGGAGGGGACTCGACGAACGAAGCGGGCCAGTCCCGTGCTTTCCACTGTAGTCGTTCGGCACTTATCGAAATCGACAACCGACCGAGAAAAATGTTCCACTGGGTCGGCCCAGGCGCGATGACCATCCGGCCGCTGGCTCACCTGAATGCGTTCTCACTCTCTTTGCGCAAGTTCCTTGACTCGGTCAAAGTGCTGAACATCCACGGTCGAGTCTCTCACGTGTCAGACGCCCTCGACAATCAATCCTCGATAAACGGCACCACGATGACGATACAGAGCGGCCTCCCGGTAGGCTGGACTTTCGTACCAGTTCCGAGCATCCTCAAGTGATGGAAACTCGGCGATCACGACTCCTTCGACGTCTTGTCCTTCCAACCTAACATACCTCCCGTATGCGGCCAGCACCTTGAGCGGGTTCCGTTGTTCCCGGAGATCCGGCAAGCGCTCGAAGACCTGCTGCTGATCACCGGCGACGGGGAATTCGTCCTCGGTGTCCTCCGGGAAAAGTCCGCGAACTGGCGAACCCCACTGGGGAAGATGCTGAGAAGAGCCGGACTGAAGACATGGAAAGCCCTGTTCAATTCTCTTCGGGCTTCTGCTGAGATCGACATTGCTCGAACGTACGGTCTGCAATGCGCCACCGAATGGGTTGGGAACTCGGTTCAGATTGCGATGCGACACTAGGTCAGAGCAACGGACACGGACTTTGAACGGGCAGCAAATCAGTCTTCTGTTTTTGCACCCAAGGATGCACCCGTAACTGCACGAAATGACGAAAACGGGCAGGAAATTGCACCCAAGGTTGCACCCGTGGAAAACGCGACAATCACAGGAAACCCAAAAAAAAAGGGGATCTGAGCAAAACTCAGAACCCCGTTCAGTGGACGATATTGGACTCGAACCAACGACCTCCACGATGTCAACGTGGCGCTCTAACCAACTGAGCTAATCGTCCGACGATGCGCGAAATCTATCGATTTCCGGGAGGAAAATCAAATTGGTGTTCTCAGAAATTCCTGAATAACGGCAGGCTGAAAGTCCGTCATCTCCTCAGGCCTGAATTGTCCGCAGAATCTGTTCAGCAGCTCCAACAAAATCTGCACAGGTATCCCATGAAGTGAACTTTCTCAATGATTTGAGATCTCATTGATTCCAGACTCTCTGCGGGGGCTGGCCCCGGTTTTTCCCGGACTCTCGGCCGGAGACAGCCCCGGTTTTGTCAGACGTTCATACGCTTCTGCTGATTGTCACCGCGACTCATTCTTCCGAAGGCTCGTCGCGTGCCGATTGCACGGAGGTTCCATCCACCACCGATGCCGGATCTGAATTCTGTGGGCCGGGAACCTTCTGCTGGCCTGGTAGTGGTCTCGATATTGACGGTGGTGCCGGCGGCTTTGGCAGCAGCGGGCCAGCCTCGGCCAGCAGTTCCGCGAGCTGTTCTGCGACATACTTCGCGGAGATCACAGCCTGCTGGAAATTCGTATGAGTTGATGCGTGCCAGGCATCCTTTTCAAATTGCTGGGCCGCAGATCTGAGTTTGCCGATTTTCTTGCGCACCACTTTGAAGTAACTCTCGGGATCATCAACCTGTGTTTCGAGACCGCGAAACGTGTCAAAAATCGTGCGAGCCATCTCATTCAGGTCAGGATAATCCTCGACTTCGTCCGAATGCTTCACAAACGTTCGCACCATCCAGGCATGCGCCATGGTCTTCTGAGCTCGAATCACCAGGTTTCGCAGCAATTCATTTGAATCCGTTGGAACTTCTCTGGGGCTGATTTCACCTGATGAAGCCTCGTGGAGCTGAATGATCGGTTGCTCATTCGGGAGCGATTCCTGCAGCTCGTCGTTTCCATTCATCGTGTCGAACTACCTCTGAATCCCAGGATGCTTTCTGCATGCTTTCCGTGAACTGACCTGGCCATCGATCAGTCACTTCGTACGATACCCTGTGACAGGTTGATCTGCTATATCTTGCCGTTCGGGTGTCTTGAAATTTGTGCTCTGTTGTCGTCAGCCAAAAATCGTGCGTCATTTCTGCGGACGCGGAAATCCACACCGGGGCGATTGATTGCCGCCTGCGCGGGAATGACGATCCCTGAATCGAGGCCTGACACCGCACAAAGCATGCGTTTCGCTCGTTGTTTTCGTCCAGATTCAGGCAGTCGTTATTCATGAAATCAGAGCGCCAGGAACGTCCGAAATGGCGATCCACAACTGTGCTGTCGATTCGCCATGCCGGGCGTGTTGTGGTCGGTGCTGATGGTCAGGTGACCTATGGCACCACGATCATGAAATCCGACACAAAGAAGCTTCGCCGCGTTCTCGACGGGCGCGTCATCGTCGGATTCGCCGGTTCAACAGCCGACGCATTTGCTCTGCTGGAACGATTTGAACAGAAAGCAAAAGACTATCCGGGAAACATTGCCCGAGCAGCGACAGAGCTGGCTCGAGACTGGAGAACAGACCGGGCTTTGCGGCGTCTGGAAGCCATGATGGTCGTTGCCGACGCGGATATGACACTTCTGCTGACAGGGCAGGGGGATGTTGTTCAGCCGCATGATGGAATCGTAGGAATCGGTTCCGGCGGACCTTATGCCACAGCGGCCGCCAGAGCCCTCGTCAGACATTCAACCCTTTCGGCATCTGAGATCGTACGGGAATCGCTCGGAATCGCCGCTGACATCGACATCTACACGAATCACAACATCATCCTCGAGGAACTCCCGTGTCGGACCTGACACCTCAGCAGGTGGTTGATCAGCTCAACCAGCACATCATCGGTCAGACAGCAGCAAAACGCGCTGTCGCGATCGCGCTGCGAAATCGCTGGCGCTGGCTGAAACTTTCGGATGAAATGCGGCGTGAAGTCACACCGCGGAACATTCTGATGATTGGCCCGACAGGGGTTGGCAAGACCGAGATCACTCGGCGACTGGCGTCCATGACGGGATCTCCGTTCATCAAGGTGGAAGCCACCAAATACACCGAAGTCGGCTACTACGGTCGTGATGTCGAAAGCATGATTCGGGATCTTGTCGAAGCTGCGATCGGCATGGTGAAGGCTCAGCGCCGCAAAGAGGTTCAGGAAGCGGCGGAAGGAAAAGTCGAGGAACGACTTCTGAAGCTGCTCGTTCCGTCGAGTGACGAACAGCTCTCGTCAGAATCCGAAGAATCCACAGAGGCGATTCCGGACCAGCAGCGAGCTCGCCATGAACGAACCGTGGCGAAGTTTCGTGACATGCTGCGCGAGAGGCGTCTGGAAGATCGCCTGGTCGAACTGTCGGTCGATCAGCGTCGTCCTCCCGTGCAGGTGTTCACGAACATGGGCATGGAGCAGATGGACATGGATCTGCAGGGGATGCTCGAGAAGATGATTCCCCGTCAGCAGAGTGCTCGCCGAGTTTCAGTGCGTGATGCTCGCAAGATTCTGCTGGAACAGGAAGTCGAAGGGTTGCTCGATAAGGACGCGATTCAGGAAGAAGCCGTACGGCTCACGGAATCGACCGGCATGATCTTTATCGACGAAATCGACAAGATCTGCAGCAGCAGTGAGGGCACGAAGTCGGCCGATGTGTCTCGCCAGGGCGTTCAGCGAGACCTGCTGCCGATCGTCGAAGGCACGACCGTGAACACTCGGTACGGTCAGGTATCCACCGAGAAGATCATGTTTATCGCAGCCGGGGCCTTTCATCGTTCGCGGCCGTCCGATCTGATGCCGGAACTTCAGGGGCGGTTTCCGATTCGAGTCGAATTGACCGATCTTGATCGAAACGACTTTGTTCGAATTCTGACGGAACCATCAGGATCGCTCACGCGACAGTACACGGAGCTACTCGCTGTCGACGGTGTCACACTGGAGTTTACACAGGGCGGCATCGAAGCCATCGCCGACACAGCGTTTCATGTGAATCAGTCGACGCAGAACATCGGCGCAAGGCGACTGCAGACGATCATGGAACGACTTCTCGAGGATGTCAGTTTTGAAGCCCCCGAGAGCGGACCGCGTCACGTGGTCATCACCGCTGAATACGTCGGTGAACGTCTGGACGAGATTCGACGGGACGAAGACCTGAGCCGATTTGTCCTCTGAACAGCCGGTACTGTCTGAAGCAGGAAGAAGCCTCGAGGCCAGAGTGGTGCAATTCCGGATCGGTACAATCATTCCGATCCGTTCGACCGACGAGATCAGGAGATTCTAGCTGTCAGGCGAATTCGCGCGAACCGATTGCCGGTCGCATCATAGAGCAGCACCTCGTTGGAGGGTTCCGCCCAGACGGCCCCCAGTTTGACTGAGCGAGGCCCGTGCAACACGAACTGCATTCCGCAGCGAGCGCCGTTGCGAGAAAGTTCCAGTGCCGACATCGGAAAATGATGTTCAAGGAGATTTTCGCGGCGGCAGAGCAGCACGTGGACAAAGAATTTCAGTTGTTCGATCGTTCGGATTTCTGAGGGATTTTCGACTGCATGAGCGGATGGTGCGGGATGATGCATTCCGGTCGTGACTTTCTCTGACGGGATCAGCCGTGATCGGTGCTGTGGGAAATACCGAGTTTCGGAAAGTGGAGCTTGATGCGGGAGACGGACTGCGAGACGTCGAGTGACGTTGTTCGAGCAGAGACCGTTTCCCCGGTTCTGCGTTCATCGGCGGGGTTCGGGAGTGGACTTCCGGAATCGGCGACGCCGCTGAGCATCCGTCAGAAGGCTCTTCAGCGACACACCTCGTTCAACCGTCCGGTCTGGTATATCTCGACCAGTTACGGGAACGAACGCCGCGGGAACCGTGTTTTTTCGATCTTGAGTGAACTCAGTTGTTCAGATTCAGAATCGTCTGACGCTGGAAGAACAGGACCATCTGTTCCTTATTCTCAGGGTTGGGCACGACGCTGACCAGCCGCCAGCCTTTGTGCCCCAGATCTCTGATATAGGCGGCCTTGAACAGTCCTTCCTCATCTTTTTCTAGGTAGAAAGTTCTGTATTCCATCTGAGGCGGAATCAGCGCATCGAAGAGCAGTCGAGTGACAATTTCTGCCGACCAGATCGTCAGAATCAGAAGGAACAGCTGCCGGTAGGTCATGACGATCCATCCTTCTTCGTGAACTTTTCCGTGAACTTCAGATGCATCCGAATCTGAGAGTTTCGTGCATTCTGAGAATCCACCCGAACGGCACAACAGGAGTTTGTCCTGTGAGGATGAATTCAGCTGCCGGAGTGGTCGAGGCGCTCGGTGGACCTGATTCAGGGAATCGCCACCGCGGCATTTTTCGCCGAAATATCGGATCGATCCGGCGATAATCGCCGAGCTGTCACTGAATCGTGGTGATCTGAAACGGATCCATGCGGGAGGAACCGAGCTCCGCGGCCAAACTGATCGTGTCGAGGATGCTGACTCTGAGCATAATCACCGTGGGCAGATTCGCCACGACCGGCATTCGTTCGGGCATCAGCGGATTTTCCAGTGATCGCTCGATTGATTCGGGCAGGAGGCAGACGGATGGAAACCAGTGAAGTCGTTGAGATCGGCCGGGACCTGCTGATGACGGCAATGTATCTCTCCGCCCCTGCCGTGCTGGTGAGTCTCTTCGTCGGACTTGCGATCAGTCTGCTGCAGACATTGACCAGCGTTCAGGAGCAGACTCTGTCATTCGCACCACGCATTGTCGCTGTCGGCGGCATTATGCTGGTCACACTGCCCTGGATGCTTCAGGTTTCGACATCATTCACGGTCCGGATGATGGAACGACTCATCGAGGTTGCGCGATGATTGAGTCGCTCGCCATCGCGTCGGCCCTGATACTTTTTCGTGTTGCTGCGTTTGTGGCTTTTCTTCCGCCGATGGGGGGAGTTGGCATGCCGGCAACTGTGAAGATCGGACTGTCGATTGCGCTGACCGTGATGCTGGCACCGCTCCATGCCGGGACAGCAGCTCAGACACTTGCGACAGGTTCCGGAAACCTCGCGACGTGGATCTGGCTTGCGTTTCTTTCCGGACGAGAAACGATTCTGGGGATCAGTATGGCCTGGATGTTCGGGCTCTGTCTCACTCCGGTTCGAACCGCAGGTGCCTGGATCTCTCAGGAAATGGGGCTCACCATGGGAGGACTTACGTCACCGATGGATGCTCAGCCCAGCAATGTTTTCTCACAGTTTCTCGAAGCCATCGGCGTGATGATGTTCTTCACGATGAACATGCACCACATCGTTTTTTTCTCGTTCGGCCAGACGTTCATCGCTCGCCCTGTCGGTTCCGGCTGGCTGCTTCCGAACTGGGATGCATTCGTCAAAGCAGTATCTCTATCAATCGATCAGGGATTGGTCGTCATTGCACCCATCGGGATTCTGCTGTTCGTGACTGTGCTGATGCTGCTGATCACGATTCGAGCGGCACCGCAGTTCAACTTCATGTCATACGGGATGACACTGCGACTGATGGCGGGAATGATTGCCGTCGTATTGTTTCTTCCCGAAATCTGCGGAGCAATTCAGATGATCCTCTACCAGGTCGGAAGTGGGGGGGGATTCTGACATGGCCGAGGAGAGGAATGGCTCTGAAGAACCAACACAGCGACGGCGAGACGATGCGAGAAACGATGGCCAGACCGTCAACAGTCCCGATCTGACTGCGGCTCTGAGTCTGCTTGCAGCCTGTGGTGTCCTGTTCCTCACAGGGCAGGCACTCGGAGCTCGCCTGATGAACGCAGTGCGCGACTGGATCGTGGATGTTCCGTCGAGTGACTGGGGAACGTGGCATGTGATTGCCGGATCGCACTGGCTGGGGTATGAGACCATCCTCAGCTGCACACCGATCGTTGTCGCTGTCATGGCAGTCGGGCTGGTGATCTCCTTTCTTCAGGTTGGTTTTGTGATCTCCACGAAGCCCCTGGAAATCGATTTCGCCAAGCTTCTGCCTTCGGCCGGCTGGGAACGAGTATTCTCGATGGAATCCGGAATTCGTGGTCTCCAGGGAGCGGTCAAAGTGACGCTGCTGACCCTGGTGGCCGTGGGAATGCTCTGGGTGAAGCGCGATCACTTGTCAGTTTATCAGTACAGCACGGTCAGTCAGGTTGTCGCGTCGGCGTGGCGAATCGGTCTGATGGTCTGCCTGATTATGGGCGGAACCACGCTTGCGCTGGCTCTGACTGACTACCTGATCCGATGGTTTCGAAGCGAACAGAAGCTGAAAATGACACGTGAGGAGATCAAGCAGGAACAGAAGGACGATACCGGCGATCCGCACATGAAAGCAGCGATTCGCAAGAAGCAGCGTGACGCGAGAAAACAGCAGAGTGTGAAGGACGTTCCGAAAGCGACTGTGGTCCTGACGAACCCGACTCACCTTGCAATTGCCATTCGGTATGAAGCCGGAATGCTGGCTCCAAAGATCATGGCCAAAGGAGCGGGCGTGTTCGCGAAGAACATCGTCCGAATTGCGAAAGAACACAAAATCCCGGTGATTGAACGAAAGCCACTGGCTCGGGCACTGTATGCGAATGTCGAAGTCGGGCAGGAGATACCATTCGAATTCTTCCGCGCCGTGGCGGAAATCATCGCACAGATCTACCGAGCTCGCCAGGCAGCCTGACAGCCGTCCTGTTGAATGTCACAACGGAATCAGGTGACAAAAGGAAATCGAACGAATGAACCACAGTGCACTCATCGGACTGGTGCTGGCACCGGCAATCGTCATGGTTGCCGTCCGGAGCGGTCTTTCAACGTACGGTTACCTGAACCCGACTGCTGCTCTTGTGACGATCGGCGGAACCCTCGCTGTCACACTGATTCAGTTTCCGCTGAGCACAGTCTTTCGGTCACTGAATATCGTCGCGCAGTGTTTTCTGACCGCTCCGCTGTCGGAAAAGAAGCTTCGAGAAACATTCCGAACGTGGCTGCAGATGGTTCGGAATGAAGATACCGCAGCACTGGAGAATGAGATTCATGATCTGCGGAACCCGATGCTGATTCGCGGACTGCGATTGCTTCTGCACTCGGAAACGACGACATCGGAAATGGAAACCGGACTGAAGGATGAAAGTCGGGACGTTCTGAGTGAACTCGAAACAACCTGCAGCCTGGTTCGATGCACTGCTGTTGCAGCACCGGCCTGTGGAATGATCGCCACGATGATTTCACTCACGGAAATGCTGAAAGCCCTGAACGATCCTGCAACGATCGGCACGAACGCTGCCGCAGCACTGATGGCATGTCTCTACGGCATGTTTCTCTCTCAGATGATTGCCATGCCGCTGGCGGGACTTGTGCTTCGTCGCGCACAGCAGGAACAGATTCAGCATGGTCTGATTCTGGATGGATTTCTGGAACTTTCCGAGAAACAGTCTGCGATCTCTGTCCGTGGACAGTTTCTGAAATCCACTGGAGTCAATCGCTCCACGGGACGCGATGCTGCTGAGCACTCCGGACGCCGGGAAGCGGCTTCTGAGCATACTGATCGAGGGGCAGGAGTTGATCTGAAACCCTCAGCCTCAGGGACCTATGGAAAACGTAGAGCCGCGTGAGTTCTGTTTCAGCGGGGTTCCGAAAGAATCCGTCAGAGGAGAAGCAGCAGATGAATTCGCATGGCTCATCAGAACGAAGTCCCGTTACGTCTGTCGTGAACGCTTTCGAATCAGACAACCGCTTTGAACAGGTCTGGGTATCTTTCAGCGCCACACAATGGAGCATCAGTGTTGCAGTCATTCTGTTGATGATCCTGCTGACTTACGAAACGCTGTCTGCGCCATATCAGCTGCAGCAGCCAGTTTCTGGCGGGATGACCAATCCGAACGCTTCGAATTCTCCATCTCAGTCAGTTACAGCCGAGCATTCCGATCGGGCACTAAGCAGAGTGCCATCGGAATCCGTGTCACATTCAGCAACGCTGAACTCAATGCATACCGAAACGGCCATCGTGACGATCTCCGCTGCAGAATTTCTGTTGCCGAGCGGAGAAATCTCACACGCCGGAGCAGCTCGACTGAAGATTCTTGCCAGGAGGATTCATCAGGGTGATCTTCGGATTGAGTTCCTTTCGGCCAGAAACAACAGTGTTTCCGGCAGCGTCACGATGGCAGAGTATCTGCTGCGGTCCTGTCGTGTTCCTGCGGAGACGGTCGCGTTTGCAGCGATCCCCGTGAAATCTAAACCCTCCACAGATTCCAGCGATGCGGATTCAGAACCAGAGGTCGACAATCGCGATTCGACAAGCGTCGAGGGAGACATACAGTTGCGAATGACTCGCTTGATTCAGAGCGACGATCCTGAATCGTTCGACGTTTTCGAGCATTCTGATGGGCCCCGCCAGCGCAGCGTCAGAATGCTCCGGTGATGATCTGAGCCAGGATCGGATCGTGCAGGCTGTCAATTCGCAGGCTGCACATACTGAAATCTCCCCACGCCGTATGTCGATTCGGCACCGACACCGTGAATGCTCCGGCTGCAGCAGCAGCGCGTGTCCCCGTTTCGCTGTCTTCGAGAACCAGCATGTTCTGTGGTGCCACGCCGAGCTGCTTCGCTGCTTCCAGATAAATCTCCGGGTGAGGCTTCCCGTGAGTCACATCCTCAGCCGTGAGCGTCAGCGGAAAGCGTCGAAGCAGATCGAATCGTTCCAGCAGGCCGGTCATGTAAGACCGAGGTGAAGACGTGGCGACAGCACGCGGAAGAGAATTCCTTTCCACGACATTCAGCAGCGGCATGAGACCTGGCATGGTATCAAGAGAATCAGCGGCAATTGCCTGAAAGAGCTCCTTCGTTTCGCTCATCAGATCCGAAATCTCGTCAGTGATTCCGGACAGTTCGCGGAGTGCCGCAAAGGCTTCGTGAGCTCGCCGACCCAGCATCGCGCGGCGATACTCATCCGTCATCGTCCGCCCGCGTCGTTCCATCAGCGCATTGCCGGCAAGCTCGAAGATGTCTTCTGTGTTCAGCATGAGCCCGTCCATGTCGAATACAACCGCATGGATCGTCGGGAGCTGATTCCGATCAATTTTAGATGATGCCATGATCCTGCTGACTCAGATGATTTCCGACAGTCGACCTTTTCGATAGCTGAGATCGAGAAGTTCCATCGGATGAAGAACCGGGATCGCAGCGTTTCGTTCCTTCAGCTTCGCCTGCAACTGCAGTGAACAGCCGGCATTGCCGGACACAATCAGATCCGGATTCACATCCAGCAGATGTCCGACCTTACGATTTCCAAGTCGATCGGCCATTTCAGGTTCCGTCAGGTTGTAGCTGCCCGCAGCTCCGCAGCAGAGTTCTGACTCGGCGATCGCCTTCAGCTGAATTCCGGGAATCAGCGTGAGAAGGTCTCTCGGCTGCTGCCGAATTCTCTGAGCGTGCTGAAGGTGGCATGCATCCTGATAGGCGACGACAGCATCAATCCGTCCCTCGGGCTTGACCGCCCCCAGTTGGCCCAGGAACTCGGAGATGTCTTTGATTTTGCTGCAGAATGCCTGTTCCTGATCATGCGCCACAGCACGTTGAGCCACTGATGAGCCGGAATTCAGTTCTTCACTGATGTGAGCGTAATCCTTGAGCATGGCTCCGCAACCGGCGACATTGACAATGATGGCATCGATGCGGTTCAGATCGAATGCTGCGATGTTTTTCTTCATGAGCTCCAGCGCCGGCCCGGATGCACCGCTGTGATAGTGGATGGCACCGCAGCAGTCCTGATTCCGAGGAATTATCACATCGCAGCCGTTCTGCTGCAGGACGCGAGCTGTGGCCCAGTGAACATGCCGGAACATCGCGTCCGCGACGCAGCCGACAAAGAGTGCAACGGTTGCCCGGCGAGTGCCTTTCGCGGGGAGGAATTCCGGCAGCGGCGGCAGTGTGGGCTTCAGCACCGGAAGCTGCTGCTGCATTCGCCGAAGTTTCTCCGGGAGAAATCTCGTAAGGCCACTGGAATTCAACAGACGGTCAGCACCGAGCAATTGCATCCACCGAGCCGGCATGAGAGCCCACGCCATTCGATGACGATTCGGAAACAGTCCGTGGAGAATCCACTTCTGAAACCAGTCTGATTCGAATTTCTGACCTTGTGAGCGGCCTGCCGGCGAAATGCTCGGATCTGACGATCCCTTGCCGGCATCCTGTTCGTGCATTTCAACACGAAACGGTTCCAGAAGTCGTCCATACTGAACCCCGGAAGGACAGGCCGTCTCACAGCTGCGACAGTCCAGACAGAGATCCAGGTGACGCCGAACTCGGTCGGTCAGTTCAACGCGTCCGTCAACAACCGAGCGCATCAGATAGATTCGGCCGCGAGGGCTGTCGTTCTCATTGCCGGTTTCGACATAGGTGGGACAGGCATTCAGGCAGAGACCGCAGTGGACGCAGTCCATAAAGCGTTCATAGGGAATCGAATGGCCGATGCGGTCGGCCCCTTCACCCAATGGAACGGTGACATCTGTCACTTTGCCCGTTAACTGCGCTGCAGCTGACTGGTCAGTCATAAAGATCACGAATCCTGAAAGAGTTCCGTCGGATCAAATTGTCGCTGAATCGATCGTGTGAGTTCGAGTACAGGTGCGGAAAGCTGGAGGTTGCGACGTCGAGCTGATCGGACCATGCTGAGTGAACCAATGCCATCCGCTGTCAGACCGTTCAGAATCTGGAAACACGGCTCCTCCATTGCCGGGCGCTCACCATGAATCGGCACAGCCGGACGAATATACAGAACTCCGTTACCGCCGCGACCGAAAAATTCACAATGCTGTGAAGACATGGCACTGATGCTTGCGATCAATCGTGATGGTAATGTCGTCAGGCGAGCCAGCCAGGGTGTGACTGGATCTCCCTTCTGGGCAGCAGAGACTTTCCCGCAGAAATCTGCCACCAACACGGCACCTTGTTTTTCGGCCTTGTCGGTGATCCCGAAAACATTCAGTGTCTGTGCCTTTCCTCGCAGTTCTTCCGTGAGTGTATTCACCTGCCAGCGAACGGCAACATCGGAACCGCTCACTGACAACACCAGAACGACGGAGCCCCGTGACAGTTCTCGAATCCCGGTTGTGGTTTCCTCCGGGAGGAGTACAGCCGCTGCGGAGGGCGTTGCAAAATCGAGAATGACGGGAGTCGCATTCGAACGATTGAGCAGACCCAGCGCAGCATCGGCCTCCTGATGAGTTCCGAAAACCGCAATCATCAGAGCTTCTGACTGAGGAATCGGTTTCAACTTGAATGTGAGCTGTGTCAGAACTCCAAGTGTGCCGCGAGAACCCACCATCAGTCGGCAGAGATCATAACCCGCCACGTTTTTTACGACTCGACCACCCGCGTGGAAGACACGACCACGTCCGTCGACAGCTTCCATGCCGATCAGGTAGTCGCGAAGAGTTCCATATCCGTATCTTCGAGGTCCGGAAAAGTCAGTGGCAACAAGTGCTCCCACGGTGAGGTCGTCTGCTGGAGCATCCACCGGAAGCTGCTGATTCTCTGCCAGCAGAATCTGACGCAGTTCACCGACGGTCATCCCCGCTTCAACAGTGATTGTCATGTCACGGGCGGGATAATCCACCACCCGATTGAGTTTTCGAAGTGAAAGCTGTGTAACAGGCTGACTCGCCCCACCGCCGGGATGATCGGATTCTGCGAATTCGTGCCCTGATGCTGTCCCGGCAATTCTTACCGGCGTCCTTTCGGCGCTGGCTGCCCTGAGAAATTCAGCGACTTCTGCGACCGTCAACGGCTCCATGAGCTTCTCACAAAACTGAAGGCAATAGTTCGGTTGTGCTGCTTCGCCGATCTTCTCATGCTCAGAACAATCTGAGGTTTCGATGATCGCGATTTCAACACGAAAACACCCGTAATTCTCCGGAGAACCCCGGAGACGTAACGTAATGTGCTCACGACTGTGACGGAAGGGGCAGGGTGTCCACCGAGACGCGGTTTTCCACATCAGGCTCGGAGAATCCCGCAATTGCGATTCCTTTATGACAGAATCGGATCGATCGGATTCCCTTGATTTCAGGAGCTGCGTTCCGAATATCCCTGCACTTGTGATGTCACGAAGGACTCAATGGATGCGTGCGTTTTTCTTGCAGGCGGCTTCAAAACCGGGACTGGCTCCCGACGGACGCGGCATCTTTGTGCAAACTCGGCAACTGCAAGGGTGCCTGTGCCGGTTTTGAAATGCGTTCTACCCACTCAAAGCATCGTCCACGCTGCAAGCAGTCACTTTGTTCGGTTCAATGACAATTCTTCGACAAGTCGGTATTTTTCTGTTCTGGATCCACGAATCACCGTGCCGAGCGACGCAGTCACCGTAGAATTCACAACAGGATGGCATCGCAGCCTGATCGCGATGCATCTCGTCAATTTCGTGAGAAGAGAGAACTGACAGATGGAAATCGAACTTCGAAGCTCTGAACGACTACCTTCGGCGAAGCGAAGGCAGCTCAGACTCCGCTGGACGGTGGCTATGCTGATGGCGATCCTGTGTGGCTCCGCGAACGCGTCCGAAGATTCGCAGACAGCCGCTCCCAGCGCCACAGACAACGCTGCGGCGAATGCTGATGCCAGTGCCGCGGCTGAAGACACGACTTCGAAGGCCGAAACACCTGAGTCTGCTGAACCAGCGGATTCCGCGAAGCCGGAGGCAACTCAACCCGGAAAGCCGACAGACGACACTGCAAAACCGGATGCTCCTGAGGATCCGTTTGCCGGAGCGATGGTTGTGCCGGACGGAATTCTCGATGGGGGAGCAGAATGGTTGAACACCTCTCGTCCTCTGTCAATTCGAGATCTTCGCGGGAAAATCGTTCTGATCGACTTCTGGACGTACTGCTGCATCAACTGTATGCACGTTCTTCCTGATCTCAAGTACCTCGAAGAAAAATACCCGGACCAGCTGGTCGTAATCGGCGTTCACTCCGCCAAATTCGAAAACGAAAAGCTCTCTCAGAACATTCGCGACGCCATTCAGCGTTACGAGATTCGCCATCCGGTTGTGAACGACAACGAGATGCTTATCTGGAGAAAATTCGGAACTCGAGCCTGGCCGACTCTGGCCCTCATCGACGCGGAGGGACGCTACATCGGTGCTCAGGGGGGCGAAGGAAATCGCGAACTGTTCGATACAGTCATTGCAAAGCTCATCGAATACTCCCGAGCCAAAGGAGTCCTGAATGAAACTCCCATGAAGTTTGACCTCGAAGCGGACAAAGCGACTCCGACACCGCTTCGTTATCCCGGAAAGGTGCTCGCAGACACGGCTTCCGATTCACTCTTCATCACTGACAGCAACCACAATCGGATTGTGATCACAGATCTGAACGGAAAGCTGAAAAACATCATCGGTACAGGAACCGCCGGACGGCGTGACGGTTCATTTTCGGAAGCTGAGTTCAATCACCCACAGGGTACTGTGCTCGTCAATGACACGCTCTATGTTGCTGATACAGAGAATCACCTGATCCGCAGTATCAGCCTCAGCAATGAGACCGTATCCACACTCGCAGGCACGGGAACTCAGGGGCATCCGGGGGAACCTGATGATCGACCTCTGCCTGAAACGAATCTGAACAGCCCCTGGTCAATCTGCCATGTCGGTGGAACTCTTTACATCGCCATGGCGGGGCCACATCAGATCTGGTCACACCGGATTGGAACAGATCGCATTGCAGCGTACGCAGGTTCCGGACGAGAAGACGTCACCAACGGACCGCTTCCGAAATCCGCATTTGCACAGCCTTCCGAGATTGTCGCGAATGCCGAGGGCACTTTTCTCTTTGTTGTAGACAGTGAAGGCTCGTCTGTTCGCCAGGTGCCGGTCGATCCCGCCGGAAACGTAACGACAATCGCAGGAACTTCTGAACTGCCTCGAGGCCAGTCGCTCTTTGCATTCGGCGACGTGGACGCGACAGGAGCTGACGCGAGATTCCAGCATCCTCTGGGGATCGCCGTCGATGGCACAACTCTCTATGTCGCGGATTCGTATAACCACAAAATTCGACGTGTCGATTCCACGAATGGAAACACAACCACTCTGATCGGAACCGGAACGGCAGGAAACAGTGTCGAGCCACCGCTGCTCAGCGAACCTGGTGGACTTTCGTTCGCGGGAGGCAGGCTCTACATCGCTGATACCAACAACCATCGGATCGGCGTGCTCGATCCATCGACGTCAAAACTGATGGTTCTGGAGATCGAGGGCCTGAAACCTCCGGAACCCGTTTCTGAGTCCGAAAAGACGGCTGAGATTCCAGATGAGCCAAATGCGATCGTCATCGACGAACGGATCGTTCAGGCCGCTGCGAGCATTCCTGTTCGAATTGCAATGTCGGTCCCGGAAGGATTCAAACGAAACGAACTGGCTCCCGTGACATGGGATGTCTTCGCTCTGAAGCCGCAGACGCTCATCCCGAACAGTGAGCTCGCGCAGCGACTGGAGGCGACGCTGGAGAAAGATACCGCAATCTTCACATTGCCGACGGATGGAAGTGTTACAGAGTCATCGCTGCTGCTTCGACTGACCTACGGTTACTGCTCGGCGGACTCTTCAGACTGCCGGCTTGCCACTGCGTCGTGGAAGATTACATTGAAAACAGCGACGGAAGCGGAACTGAAGGAACTTACACTGAAATGTCCTCTGCCAAAAACAGAGGCGGCGAATTCTGATTCGCTGAAGCCGGCAGAATAGCCTGATTGACGCAGAACAGCCTGATTGATAACGATGATCGCAACAGACGACTGATTCAGAAACGCCAGGTCGCGTTCCGCACGTGATCCGGCACGAACGAATCGGTCCCGGAATCTCGAATGAGAATTTCGCGAGTCAGAGCATACAGATCCACAGTTTTCAGAAACAGCTGATAAATCGGATAGAGTGGCAGGACGATACCGAGAGTCAGGTCATGTCGAACCTTGTCCGAGTAGCAGATGAGCACCAGAAACTGGACCAGTTCAAGGATCACGTTGCAGGCGTAAAGCAGAAGTGAAAGATACAGTGGATCTCGAGAACCTGTTGAAAACAGAAGCAGAGTACCCAGCCAGAAACTGTAGACGAACACAACGTTGAATAACCATCGTTCAAGAGTCATCAGGAAGCAGGACCAGCGAAACTGACGACCACTCACGAATCCCATGTCGGCATGTTTTCGACACTCAAACGTAATCACAGTCCTGTCCCAGCGGCAGCGCTGTCGGAAAAGTCGCATCCAGGACACCGGTACGTTCGTCAGGCACTCCGCTCGTGAAGCTGCTGTGATCCTGTACCCCGCCTTTCGCAGCCGAAGGACGATGTCTCCGTCTTCGCCCGGGCCAACATCCCATCCACCGACGTGTCGCAGAGCGGATGTTCTAAAGGCGCCAAAGGCGCCGGAGACGATTCCGAGCAGACCGAGGCGAGCACGCGCCATTCGGCTCATGAAGATCGTCTGGCGATATTCGTACGCCTGAAGCCTCGTGACCAGACAGTCAAACGGATTCCACGCTCGAACACTGCCTGAAACAGCGGCGATTCCGGAATCTGCGAGCGGCTGAACGAGCTCTGCGATCGCGCCGCGACCGGGACGAGAATCGGCATCGATGGTGACAACAACATCACCGCGTGCGTAGAGCAGCCCCAGGTTCAGGGCGGATGATTTTCCGCCTCGGACAGAACGACGAATGACTGTGATCTCCGGTTTCCCGGCTGCAAACGCCTTTGCGGCAATGCTCATTCCGTCGGTTGAACCGTCATCAATAACGATCATCTGGATATGAGGACAGTCCGTCCAGACAGCCTCCATGGTGCGAGCAATGGTTTTCGACTCATTGTGCCCGGCAATCAGAACCGTGACGTTGGGAGAGTACTCAGACACTTTCGAAATCGGCACATCCCGTCGAAATGCAGCGGGAAGGTCACAGATGGCCATCAGCATAAGGCTCCACGCATATCGTGGCGCGTCAATCATCATCAGCACGGTGATGATCGGAAGCAGGTTGTCGGCACGCAGCGTCTGCACCCAGTAAATCCAGTCCATCAACATCTGCGACGAATCCTTTTCTACTGGAGATACTGCTTCTGCAGTGGCTGTGGCGAGCCCACCGGTACGTCAGGCGATTGAAATCACCGGACGGCTTGCGCCGTTCCGCTAACAGCTGTGAGTTGCAAACTCGTGGGTTCCTGTCTCGACAGACCAGCAGCAGTCGCGCCCCGCTCGCTTAGCGAGGTAGAGGCATTCGTCTGCATGAGCCAGCACCGTTTCCGGGTCGCTGATCTCCGACGGCTGATGACAGACACATGCTCCCAGAGAAAGAGTCGGCGCCGGGCGAACCGCGATCTGGTGGTCGAGCGCAAGTGTTCGAACTGCATTTCGAAGCTTCTGCATCGGAACTTCAATTTCGCGCGGTTCGCAGCCGCAGCACAGCACCACGAACTCATCACCTCCGTAACGAGCGATCAGATCGTAAGATCGAAGAGCAGAACGCATCGCCTGACCAATGGCGGAAAGAACCTGATCTCCCGCAGCATGTCCGTAACGGTCGTTGATTTCCTTGAAATGATCCACATCGACCAGAATCACACCGAAGGAATGACCGCAGCGGCGAGCTCGCTCGAATTCTGCATTCAGATGTCGATCCAGAGTCGCTCGCCCCGGAAGGCCGGTGACCGGATCGATCATGATCTGTTCGAGACCATGACGAACGGACTTCCAGCTGACCAGCAGATCATCATCGGTGAACAGTGCAAGCAGTGAGCCATCGTCAGAAACAGCCATGCAGTCAAGCATCGAGTCACAGAAGACATTCGTCTCCTCGGAGCTCGAACCACGATGATTCATGGTCCCGGAGAAAATGGATTCCACAGGCATCTGTCGCCAGCGTCTGCGTTCGGCGTCACTCCCGGAATGCAGTCGAGCCTGAATCTCCTCTGCCGCGACGACACCGACGGGTTTTCCGGCATCATTCCGAACGAGCAGATACGCGAACCCACTTTCCTTCTGAAGCTGTTCAGCATCCACGAGAAGTGCTCTGGCACTGATCGTACATGTCCGGCAGCTTGAATCCCGACCTGTGATGAGGCATCCATCTCTGAAAAGCATCTGTCTGTTCCGTTTCGGAAGTGTTCCGGTTCTGATTCGTGAAGCGTGATCTTGAAATCTAAGATCTGTGAAGACTGGAAAGTGGTCTGCGATTGCTGAAGCGACGGGAATGCCGGCGCCCGGAGTCTGTTCGACTTTGAAGCCCCTTTCCGGGAGGGCGAAGCTCCTGCTGAGCCGCCGGTGACGGAAAATTCCTTCAGGTCAGTCGCCGGCAATGATTCCTGGTCCTGTGGTGGTCAGACAAATTCCCGTTGAGCGATACCTTCTGCGGAGGAGAACTGCCTTGCGTCGGTGGCATGATCGTTCCAGTGAGCTCGCTGCCGTGTCGAAGACGGCTCCGGACTTCTGAGAATTCGAGCCAGCACCAGTGGGGGCACTCGATAGCCGGAGAGTCGAACCAGACGTGCCTCCGCAATCGGAAATCGATGACGACAGGTGACACAATGTCCGATCAACGTCGCATCGCTGCTCACGTGGTGACAGTCATCGCAGAGAACAGCTCCGGGAGCCAGTTCGCAGTCGGTTCCCGGAATCAGTCCACGTGTTCGACACTTGGGACAACGAAGACCGTCCTCCGTTTCAAAATCTTTTTCCGCGGCAATGCAGGCACAGGCATAGTGGTGTACGTGCGTCTGACGGGCGACCACACCGCTGCCGCAACGTTCACATCCCGGACGAACAGTCGGGATACTTCCACAGCACGGACACAGCATGACATGATCCAGCGTCACATCGGTCACACGAGGATCGGACTTCAGTCGCTCAACCTCTTCGCAGGATAAGGGGATTCGATCTGCGTAGTGCGTGTACTGCATGGTGAGCGGATTCAGCAACGGTCGGATCAGAAGCGGCTCGCCCGGCAGCGCAGCCTGAGTTTCTGTTCCTTCGTGCGATCCGTCGATCCGGCGTCGTCCTGGAATCGTCGACAGCCCGAGCCGCATCCGAAGCTCTCGAGGCTCCCACGGTTCCACGATAACATCGCTCGCACCGGCCTGCAGAGATGCGCTGGCAGCGTCAGAATCATCGGATGAGATCACAACGACGATCGGAAGAGAATCAGCACTGCGGTGTCGGCGAGTCTGTTCGCAGATCGCAGGTCCATCGATGTTGGCCGACCGATAGCGAATCACAGCGCCCTGAATCGTCTGATCTCGGATCAGCCTTTCGACAGCGTCGAAGCCATGGTTCATCGATTTCACAAGAATGCCGCCGCCGGAATAAGCAGCTCGGACGTTCTCCACAGAATCGGCCTGATCGTCGATGACGAGAATCTGGATCTTTTTCATGGATAAGCTCTTTATGTTCTTCAGATGCGCAGCATGAAGGATGGAACCATTCACACCACATGCCCTCGCTATGGACACGTTTCGACAATAAGGCACTTCAGGAAACTCGGATGCCTTCGTCATTCCCGCGCAGGCGGAAATCCAGACAGCGACACTGGATTCCCGCCTGCGCGGGAATGACGGTGTCATCGGAACCTCGTATTCTGTCGTAACGTCAGCTTCTGGCCCCCAGTCGGGGAAGTGCGACAACAGCTCCGATCCGGAACCGCTCCCCTGCCAGTGATGAGTCATTCGGACGAAGTCGAAATGGCACCATCTGAGATTTCGGAACGTACCAGGCCTGAATCTGTTCCGGAGGCGCCCGAAGCTCCTGCCCGATGGCAACGACAGTGCAAGTCACAGACTCCTGATATGGTGCCAGATGAACATTCAGCGTATCGCCCACCTGAAACCGGTTGGCGGTCGACTGGGTCAGGAACAATTCAATTTCGAGCGAGGATTCTTCCAGGATGGTGAACAGTGGTTCGTGAGCTCGGACAGCCTCACCGGTCGGTTGATGTCGTCGGATAATCGTGCCGTTCATCGGCATTCGGATCTCACCCAGCCGCTGTCGTTCACGCAGCCGTTCGGCTTCATTGAGCAGTAGTTCCGTCTCTGCAAGCAGGGGTTCAATCAGGATGGCCGTATCACGCTGTGTCTCTCTCAGTAACTGCGCACGTTCCTTCAGAAGACCATGAGCACGTCGAGTCTCCTCGATCCGGCTGCTGGCGGCAGCTTCCTTCAGCAATGACGACTGCCGCTCTTCCTCGGAACCAGCGCTGGCCTTTCGCAGCTTCTCAAGACGTGACAGGTGGTCCTGCAATGCAATGAGGTCGCCGGCTTCTCCCTTCAGGACTGCAGCGGCCTGAGAAGCGTCGGCTGCAGCTTCCAGTGCCTCCGACTGACGCTGTTCACTGGTGAACCGAAGCTGAGTCAGAGTTGCCGAGATTCGAGCCTGGTGCACTCGAAGCCGGTCGTCAATTTCAGCAAGCCGGTGATCTGTGTCGATGCTGGTCACAATCGCCAGGCTGTCCGATTGCCGGGCATCGTCTCCTTCACGATATCGGACAGCCTGAAGGACACCATCCACTGGCGATGACACTTCCACGAGTCGGCCTGTGACCACACCGAACGCCTGAAATCGAAAGAATGTGTTCCAGATCGTGACTCCGCTGGCCGCGACTGAAATCAGCAGCAGCACGGGAATCAGAAGCCGCGTTCGCGGAATCACAGTTGGTGGAATCGGTGATTCTCGAAACGCCCTCGCTGGTGATTCAGCAGAAGATCTGTCTTCATTGTACTCTGGCCGAGTCCGGTACCCTTGTCCTGCGGCAGAGGACGATGAACTACCTTGAACGGCAATGCTGTTCAAGCTTTCTGAACGACTTTCCTCGACCGGTTTACTGACGGAATCTTTCGTATGGATCGGGTGGGCTGCAGTCTCAGTACAGGCGAAACGATATTCACTTCTATCGAGAAATCCTGCAGTGACGGTTCTGCCGGATTGGCCGGACTCCTCTGCTGAAACACCTGTGGGGGAAAACCAGCCCATGAGATATTAACTCCACACAACTTTTCTTTTTTTGGTCAATTCGGGAGAATTCTTCCTGGATCTGAGCAAGCTCCCGAATCCCTGTTCGATGACCACACAAAGAAACATATGCGGTGTTTGATAATCATGACGGCAATTCCCGGTTGCATTCAGGCAACACAGGGAGACTACGTTGAGAATGCGCTCGGCGAACGGACTTTGCGTCGCAGTCCGTTCATGACGATTGCGCGATCTCCGTTCGCGTCAGCCACGCACTGATTCCAGCGGAGCAGAGGGATCAGAATCCAGCGGCGGAAAAGGTGCATAGGGGTAGTCGGCCGTCTGATAGCTGATGGCCAGTTCCGGCGTCTTCAGAACGGCATTCTTCTGTACACGTGATGTCAGAGCCCGGTCCAGAATTCCGCTGGTGAGATAGGTGCGCTCAACCGGATAGCTTGGTTTTCCGGTGTGAAACATCCTCTCAACGCCTTTCAGCAGGTAAGCAAAGTGAGGATGTCGCGGTTCCATATGCTCCTCGAACAGTGTCGCCTGAATTTGTGTTTCCCCTTTGACACGAACAGCCGTCGCCGTGCCATGCACCCACGACGGCAGCATGAGAACGTGTCCGATCAGCCCATCGTTGTATTCGAATCGGAACAGTGCGTCGCCGTCGCTGCGTGTGCGTTCCGGGTGCTGCTTCGGGACCACTGACAGTGCGGCTTCCAGTACGTCTTTCGGAACAGTGCCGTCGTCGACCAGTTTCCACATGGCATCGCCCTGCAGACACTGAACCGAACGGACACCCGTCTCACCGCCTCGACGGCGTTCGACAATCGACTGAAAACAGTCCAGCGCATGAGCGCCATAAATGTCGAGCCCTGAGTAGCCGAGCCCGACGGCGGCTTCAATCTCGCAGCCGATCGGAACATTGGCTTTCGGACTTCGATAAGTGACCGCCAGAGAAGATCCAGCCATGAACGGAACGTTCATCTCCCGGGCACGATCGTACATCCATTTCGCGTCATCCCATTCGGGGCCCAGATGCTTGTCATTGAAGACTGGGACAACACGACCATACTTCCGAAATGTGTCCGTGATCTCCCTGAAGAATCGACGACGCGGATACAGATGCTGTTCCTTGTCATTCCACGGATAATCACCATGCTCCCCGATGCTGATGACTCCGTCGACCGGGATGCTGCTGCCTCCTGCTGTCAGCGCCTTCTCGATTGTGTCGAAAATGGGCACGTTGTACTTCTCTGCCATTGGGCGCGCCATGTCGCCGGGTCCGAATTGGTCAACATAC
>JBKDKA010000181.1:0-7241 GCA_046345315.1 Planctomyces sp. | reverse complement strand
TGTTTCTGCGGATGACCATAGTGCTCTGTCAACGATCCATTAATGTGAGCCACTGGCTATGCCAGTGCTGTTGGTTCAAAAACACTGGCATAGCCAGTGGCACACAAGAACCACCTTTCGTTTTCCATCAATTGATGACTGAAAATGCAATAGTTCAGAGTCACAATCGGGATTGGTATGTCTGAAGCGTCATCAATGATGACTGATCGTCAGATGCCGGTGATTTCGGCACGCCATCTGAATTTTTCCTTCGGTGAAGGTGAACTTCAGAAGCAGGTGCTGTTTGACGTCTGCCTTGATGTGGCTCCAGGGGAAATCGTTCTGCTCACCGGCCCCAGCGGGAGCGGAAAGACGACGCTGTTGACGCTGATTGGAGCACTGCGAACGGTTCGGGACGGTGAATTGACCGTACTTTCCCGTCCGCTTCATCACACGGAGGCTGCTGAACTGGTTCTGGTACGTCGTGAAATCGGGTTTATCTTTCAGCAGCACAATCTGCTTCCGTTCATGACGGCAAGGCAGAACGTGGAACTGATGTTTTATCTTCATCCGGAAATCAGTCGAGCGGATGCACATCAGCGTACGATTGATCTTCTGACGAGTGTGGGGCTTGCGGACCGGATGGATTATTTTCCGGCACGTATGTCGGGCGGGCAGAAACAGCGAGTCGCGATCGCTCGGGCTCTCGCCAGCCAGCCGAAACTGATTCTGGCCGACGAACCGACGGCCGCACTGGACAGTCAGTCAGGTCGCGACGTCGTCACACTGCTCCAGGAGCTGGCTCGGGATCGAAACTGCCCGATTCTGATGGTGACGCACGACCCGCGAATTCTGGACATTGCGGACCGGATCATCAACATGGAAGATGGCCGAATTCATTCTGTGAAGGACTGAACTTGTTTCTGATCGTAAAGTGGTTATATTGTGCCGCTTCCTGAAGTCTGAGAATGACAACGGGAGACGTTCCGTCGGAACGACGGAGAGATGGCAGAGTGGCCGAATGCGCATCATTGCTAATGATGTGACTCCGGAAACGGGGTCCGAGGGTTCGAATCCCTCTCTCTCCGCTGTATTGACCGCAGATCGGTCAGTATCGCATCCTTGGTAACGATTCCTGACTGGATTTTTTCGAATCCAGGTCTCAGGTTTTCAGTACGCATCGGGCGATTTTTCAAGCTTCTCGACGGCGTTCTGTGTGCCCAATTTTGCGAAGCACCAGCGCCATTCAGAGATGTCTCACCTTTGATCCTTGCATCGGATCTGCAGGTCAAATTCCCTGGGCTTTAAAAATCCGCAGTCGCCGGTACTCATCGCCCCTTGGGCGAAGTGGAAATCCGTCGGATCAGTTGAGGCAGTTCCGCCACCGAAGTGACGACGTAATCTGCGCCCGCGCTGAGGAATCGCTCTTCAATGCTCTGCAGCCGTGTATGTAGCTCTTCCGGATCCAGTTGCCTGACTTCAGCAAGGCTGAGACCCAGTTCGTTGCCGGTCATGGAAACTCCGACCGTCTTCATCCCTGAATTGCGACCGGCTTCAATGCCAACCAACGTATCATCGACGACGATGACCGAATCAACCGGAACATTGAGCAGTTCCGCGTTTCGCAGATTCATCCAGGGCTCCGGGCGACCAGCTCTGACCTCGTCTGCACAGACAACGAGATCAGGACTGTAGTTCTGTGCTGCCGCGATCGGAACAACAATGTCCATCAATTCCCGGGTGTAGCCAGTGGATGAACCAATCCGAATGCCTTCCTTTCGAAGAGACTGAATCGCTTTTGGGACATCCGGGATCACGTCGGAACCGGCGGCAAGTATCTGTTTTTGAAGAGGAAGAAAGTCAGCATACATCGCCATGACATCATCACGAGTCGGAGCTGCTCCATGAATCTGTGTCCAGATCTTTGACACACGCGGCAGATTCAGAATCAATTCAATATGTTCGTGCTTGGCACGACCCATTGGTCCACGGGCTTCTTCCGACGTAATGTCGACGCCCCGCTCACGGAAAATCTCAATGAATACATGAGTCGGTGCTCGACTGCCAAAGTCCACAGTCGTCCCCGCCCAGTCCAGAATCACCGCGTTGACAGATATGGTCATCATCATCCTCAATGTCGAACGAATGTTTTCAGATCACCGCGGAGCCGTCGGATGAACATTCTACAGGTGGTTTAAAAACCGGGACTGGCTCCCGATGAAAGCGATTTGTTCGTGCAGATTCTGCACCAGCAAGGGCGCCTGCCCGGGTATTGAAATGCGTTCTACGATTGCCATCGATCCCACATCTGTTCAGCCAGTCCGAAAGACATTGTCATTCCCGCTCCGCCGGTTCCTGTGACGATGTGAACATTCGGAAGGGGATTCAGCTCAACGGCTGGCTTTGATGGATGTTTCGCATAGATTCCATGCCAGCGCTGCGTAACGTCCCAGTTTGGCAGACGAATCACCTTTCGAAGTTCTCGAAGTATGAGATCATCAACAAGAGCCTTGTCGAACGGTTCAATCGCATCGCCGTACTCATGGGAATCCCCGAGAATAATTCGACCATGATTGTCCTGTGACGCCATCACATGAATGCCGAACCGATCAAGCTCCGGTGTCTCTTCAGCAATTCTGGCCCGCAGCTTCCTGATACTACCGCAGGCATCAAAATTCTGGTAGTGCCTCAGCGTGAGCCCACTTGCCAGATGCGGCCCCGGATGCCACTCAGTTCCGGCGGTTTCAACGCTCAGCATCTGCAGTTTGCATCTGACGATTCCGGACTGCTGAAGAACGGACGGAAAAAGCGATCTGGTTTCTGCTCCACAGCAGAGAACGGCCCTGCGAACAGAGATTGAGTAGCCCTGTGATGTTGAGACTCGAATCTCCGTGCCGGCCTCTCCGTCAGATTCAATGCCGACGATGTGAGTATCAAAATTAAACTGAACGCCAAACTTCTCGGACAACCATTTCGGAATCGTGTGGACCGCCTCACGAGGATTGACACCCAGCTCTGTCGGGCTGAAGAGCCCCCCCAGAAGTCCCTCAGGATTTGCCAACCTGGTATGCTGATGAACTTCATCGGCGGTGAGAAGCCGCAGGCCTCGTGCCTCATTCGCGACAGCTGGCAGTGATGCAAATTCCTGGAGAACAGTCCATTCGTCTGCTCGATGAGCAAGATGGATGGAACCCGCCGGATTCACCCAGATTCCGGCTTCTTCACCAAGTCGCCTCCATCTGGCCTGGCTGCGCATCGCCGTCGCGAAGAGGTCACCCGTCGGCTGACCAATCGGCCAGATCATTCCGAAGTTTCGAATCGACCCGCCCGATGCCCTGGAAGAGCGTTCGAAAACAGTCACGTCATAACCGCGTTCAGCGGCTGACCATGCATGCGCGAGACCGACGATCCCTGCACCGATAATGACGACTTTTTCTCGCTTCATTCGAGACCGCTTTTCTGCCTGCATCGGGTGTAGTCCGGGTGATGAGTCCTGGACAGATCCTCATGCATTCTTAACAATTGTTCGCGACACTGACGTCGGCTGTTGCCCACACGGTGCATTCTTCCTGCAAACTTTAAGATTCGATGAATGCAGACTGCTGCGGCCGACATCTGATGATATCCCCCAACTCAGAAGAAGAACAATCTTTGGCAGCGATCGATGCCGGCGAAGGCAGACGACAGTCTGCTGCCTGGACAATCTGGGCTCTGTCTGCGGCATTCGGAACCTATTTCTGCATGTACGCTTTCAGGAAGCCCTTCACAGCAGCCACCTACGCTGACGCGACAGTCGCTGGCATCGGCCTGAAGACCGTACTGGTGACAGCACAGGTCGCCGGGTATAGCCTCTCGAAGTTTATCGGAATCAAAGTCGTTTCCGAAATGCAACCAGAACGTCGCGCAAAGACTCTGATTGCACTCGTCGTTTTCAGCGAACTCTCCCTGATTCTGTTTGGCATCGTGCCGACGCCGTGGAACGTCATTTTCATGTTCCTGAACGGACTTCCGCTGGGAATGGTCTTCGGTCTGGTCATGGGATTTCTGGAAGGGCGACGTGTGACAGAGTTACTCACGGCCGGACTGTGTGCCAGCTTCATCGTCGCGGACGGTGCCACGAAATCTGCAGGAGCTCTGCTGCTGACTGCCGGTGTCCCTGAACACTGGATGCCGGCGGTCGCTGGTGCCATCTTTCTGCTGCCGCTCATCGGATTCGTATCGGTGCTCTCATCAATACCGGCTCCCAGCGCTACAGATCGTCGGGAGCGATCGGATCGCCTCCCGATGACGTCGACAGATCGATGGAATCTTGCGCGAAGATATGGTTACGGACTCGCAGCACTGGTGCTGATGTATCTCATGGTCACGATCCTTCGCAGCCTTCGCGCGGACTTCGCAGCGGAAATCTGGCAAGGGCTGGGAGAACCGGCTGCTCCCAGTCAGTTCACGATATCTGAAACTCTGATCGCTTTGGGTGTCATCGTGATCAACGGGTGTCTCGTCCTGGTTCGGGACAATCGTCGAGCATTTCAGATTTCGCTGTTCACATCGCTGGCCGGCTTCATGCTGCTCCTGGCAGTGTCAGCTCTTCAGCGGCGTGGCCTTTCTCCCTTTCAATTTATGGTCATGACCGGATTGGGACTTTACCTGCCGTACGTGGCAGTGCACGCGACACTTTTTGAACGACTGCTGGCGATGACACGAGATCGAGGCAACGTCGGATTTCTCCTGTACGTAGCGGATTCCGTCGGCTACGCTGGATACGTTGCATGTATCCTTTTTAAAGAGGTCATTCAGCCTCGCGGCAGCTTTCTGCCATTCTTCCTCACGGCAGTTCAGATGACCGCTCTGCTGTCGATTGGATGTGTGATCTTCAGTGCCCTGTTCTTTCTTTCGCAGAAACGCAGGAATTATGTCGGATGATAACACCTTGAAACTCTCCGGCGGCTCAGGTTCTCTCGCAGCGGTTTTTCGCGGGAGTGCCGGTTCAATCGACATCGAGAAGCTTCCGACACCTGTTCCGAGAGGTCAGGAGATCCTTGTTCAGGTCGAGGCGTGCACGCTCTGCGGCAGCGATCTTCACAGCTTCAACGGGCAGAGAAAGGTTCCCGTTCCGACAGTTCTCGGCCACGAAATCGTCGGGCGAATCTGTGCGTTCGGACCTCAGGCCCAGCGAAAGGATGCCTCAGGACTCGAACTGACCGAAGGCACGCGAATCATCTGGGGGCTTGTCGCATCCTGTGGTGAATGCTTCTTCTGCCGGCGAGGACTAACGCAGAAATGCCTGCGTGCGACAAAATACGGACATCAGGCGTTTACTGACGGATACGAGCTGCTCGGAGGGCTTGCGGAACACTGCCTTCTTGTACCTGGAACCACTATTGTTCGGGTTCCGGATTCACTGAGTCTGGAAGCTGTGACTCCGTGCGGATGTGCGACAGCAACCATCGCTGCTGCTCTTGAGTCTGCAGAAACCCTCGTCGACCGGACAGTGCTCATCACTGGTGCCGGGCTACTGGGCCTGACAGCCGCTGCCATGGCCAGATCGCTCGGTGCCGCTGAAGTCATCGTCAGCGACATCAATACGGCCCGATTGGCGCGGGTCGCACGCTTCGGTGCCACACGCAGTGTGAGCCCGAATGATATCGAAACCATCGTGAAGAATGTCACCGGTGGACATGGTGTCGACCTGGCTGTGGAAGTCTCCGGAGCGAATCATGCTTTCGATTCACTCTGGCCGCACGTTCGTCTCGGAGCCACCATCGCACTGGTGGGTTCCGTGTTCCCGAACGCTCCAGTCTCACTTTCCATGGAACAGATTGTCCGCAGGAATCTCACGATTCGAGGAATTCACAATTACGGGGCAGCACACCTGGTCAGGGCAATCAGGTTTCTGAGCGATCACGCAACGACTTATCAGCTGGACTCCGTCGTCTCGAAATGGTTTCCGCTGACTGAGATCGCGAACGCTTTCTGCGCTGCGAAAGATCCTGAACACATACGAATCGGGATTCGGCCGTGAAGTCGCGTTGCGGCGGCTTGAAGTCATGCAGGCTGCACAGATTCGCGGGAGCCGCAGATTCGCAGCTGATTACCTCTTCTGCAGCCTTTCGATGAGTTCCCGGTAACTCAACAAAGGGGTCGTCAGCATGCCGGGAACCTTCCCCATGTCGTCATAACGCCGCACGCGGATGCAGGAATCGAACCATGGATTCGATTCAAACTCCCTGAGTTCGGCATCCGTCATCGGGCCACCCTGTAGCTTCAGGCTCAGCAGTGACGACTTCGAAAGACTCTGCAGATATGCGGGGTCAACGCTGCAGAGGTATCTCTTGGCCGCCACATGCTGACGAATCGGCTCCAGGATCTCCTGATCAAAGTAATCCTTCAGCAACTCGGCCCCCAGTTGTTCATGCCGAGCATCAATGCCCCGCAGGGCAATGTCTTCACCGTTTTCGTGCAGCATATGTCCGAAGTCATGGAGCAGACACGAAAGGACAACGGCATCAGACTCTCCAGCCTGCCGAGCAAACTCAGCAGCCTGCAGCGCGTGCTCCAGTTCAGTGACATTCTCGCCATAGTGACGGTGTCCGCATTCGTCAAAGACCGAAGTGATTCGTTCAAATAGATTCATCAACTTTCTCTGCCTTTTTCGGATCAGTTACATCAGAAAGGAATCACGCAAATCAGTGGCCGTTCTTCCGAACGAGATGAATCGCTGTTCGCTGTGGGATACTACAGACATGCTGAATACATATCGTACACACCATATCCGTCGCAGGAAGACAGTCGATCAAAGATTCAATTGAGGATGCATTCATTGCGATCACCATGCTGATTGAAGGTCACCACAGTTCTCCTGAAGATGCGTTAGGGCCAGCAGGATTTGTTTCTTCAAAGCATCTCCGAAAGGGACACACTGGCTGGCGCAAACACTAATCAAAGCATCGTGATCTGATTTCGTGTTGTACAGGGACGATCGCCGGATGATCTGCCTTATTGACGCCCGATATTTTTCTTCTTTTCTTATCAGATTCTTCACGAAAGACTTTAAAAAGGGTCGTTGTTGGAATCTCCACTTAGCGGCCAGAAACCTCTCTAGATGGCCAAGGATTTCAGACGGCCCTGGCGAACGTTCTTAGTGGCTCGTGTGAGTGCTGGCTGCGTTGCGTCGTGCCCAATTGAATACGAGAGTCTTTCATGAGTGCTTCAAGAAAACTCCTGTTGTCCTGTTGTGTCAAGTTTTTCTGTTCAACACTCCT
>JBKDKA010000180.1:0-9069 GCA_046345315.1 Planctomyces sp. | reverse complement strand
GCCGGTGACTGGCCACAGATTCTCGGTCCGGATCGGAACGGAACGGCAGTCAACGAAACGCTCAGTGAATGGGATACATCGGGTCCAACTCAGCTCTGGCAGTTTCGAGTCACGAGTGGATTCGCCGGCGTCGCAGTGAGTGAACAGACGATGGTTCTGTTTGAACGCGATGACGATCTGGAGATTGTCCGAGCTCATCATTCAGTCACCGGAAAACGTCTCTGGTCGGCGACATCGCCGTGCACCTATCGCAGCAGCATTTCCAGCGACAATGGACCGCGATGTGTGCCGCTCATAAATCAGGGGCGAGTTTACACATTCGGAGCTGAGGGTCTGCTGCGCTGTCTGCAGCTTCGCGATGGAACGGAAATCTGGAAACGCGACACCCGAGCGGATTTTTCGCCGACGGAAGGGTACTTCGGCGTCGGCAGTACTCCGCTGCTTTTCGGAAAACTTCTGATCGTCAATGTCGGCAGCCGGGACAACGCTGCTGTTGTCGCGTTTGACTCCGACTCAGGAGCAACCGTCTGGAAGTCGTTCGCGGACACAGCGAGCTACTCAGCCCCGATTGCTGTGAAGATCGGCAGCACAGACCACATTCTGATAGTCACTCGTCTCAACTTCCTGTCCCTTGATCCAGAGAACGGAAATGTACGCTTCCGGTTTCCGTTCGGCAGTCGCGGTCCGACAGTCAATGCTGCCACACCGATGATTGTCGGCAATCGTTTTCTTCTGACTTCGAGTTACGGCATCGGAGCTGTTTTTGGTGAAATTCGTGAGGCGGAGTATCACGAAGTCTGGAAAGACGCTGACCTTCTCGCGAGTCAGTATGCCACACCGATTCAATGCAACGGCCTGACTTACGCCGTCGACGGTCGACAGGACGGTGGAGCCGGAACGGCGTCCCTGAAGTGCATCGACCTGGAAAATCGAAAAGTGCTCTGGGAAGAAAAAGGGTTCGACTACGGCACGCTGATTCGTGTGCAGGAAGAGTTCCTCTTTCTGACGTGTGGAGGTGAACTCATTCGTTTCCGAGCGAATGCGGAGTCCTATCAGGAAGTGAATCGTTCGCGGGTCCTTGATCGAACCGAGAGTGGCTATCGACTCCCGGCGATCGCACGCGGTCGTCTGTATATCCGCGATGACGCAAGCTGCCGCTGCCTTGAAGTCGGACCAACGAACAAATAGTTTCTTTTAGGAAAGCGTTGCAAACTCTGATCAGACACAGGAACATCGATGACCCGATGATGTAGAGGTGGTTTCAAAACCGGGACTGGCTCCCGAAGGACGCAGTGTTTTCCAGCAGATTCCGCAACTGCAAGGGTGCCTGTCACGGTTTTGAAATGCGCTCTAGTCCTTAGAAGGTAATTCAGATGGATGATGAACGTTCTCGAGGTGCGCAGGAGTGGTTCCGTCGCGGCACCGAGGCAATGAACCACCAGAATTTTGACTATGCAGCGGAATGCTTTGCCAACAGCGTACGCATGCAGCCATCAAATGTTCTGTACCGACAGACGCGGCACGGCTGCATCCGCAAGATGTACGGAGATAATGGCTCCGGAGCTCGAATGGCATCCATGAAGCTCATGGGAATCCGAACTCGCATCAAAAAAGCTCAGATGCAGAAGGACTGGAAAAACCTCGAAACCGCCGCCGAAGAAGGTCTCTTCGTCAACCCCTGGGATCCTCAGCTTTACTACGAGCTCGGCGAAGCCTGCAATTCTTCTGAGAACTTCGACGTTGCGAAGTACGCCTATTCTCGTGCGGTTGAACTGGACCGCGAGAACGTCGACTACAACCGACGACTGGGACATTTTCTCCGCGAACGCGGTGACTATAACGGCGCCATCGGTTGCTTTCAGCGAGTCCAGAAGAAACTGCCGACGGACCCCGAAGCACGCAGCATGATCAATAAACTTCAGGCCGAATCCGTGATGGTGCGAGGAGGCTACGGTGAAGCCAACACGACAAAGGATGTGCAGGTCGAGAAAAAGGAAGAAGTGAACGCCTACGAGGCCGATCGACGAGCCAGAAAAGGAATGACTGGCAAATCAGACGCCGCTCCAGGTGAATCCGTTGAAATGGACCTGCAGCATGCCATTCGCAAGGAACCAAAGAACCTCAATCACTATCTCAAACTCGCCGACCACTATCGCGCAGAACGCAACCTCCTGAAAGCACAGGCGATTCTTCAGTCAGCGATGGAGGTGTCCGACAACAACCCCGACATCGCCGAACAGCTGGAAGACGTTCAACTGATGCTCCTGCGATCTGAAATCGCAGAAGCGGAAGACCGAGTTCAGAAGAATCCAGGAAAGGAAAGGCTGGTAGAAAAAGCCAAAACCCTGCGACACGAACTCGTTCAGAAAGAACTGGACTGCTTTGCACGGCGCATCATTCGTCATCCTATGGATATGAAGATGCATTTCGATCTGGCTGAACGTTACCGAGAAACAAAACAATGGTCGCGTGCGATCCCTCTTCTGCAGAAAGCAGTCTCCGATTCACGACTGAAGGCCGACGCACTCGTGGCACTTGGAGACTGTTTCGTTCGTGACGGAAAACTCGACCTGGGACGCCGTCAGTTCGAAAAATCTCTGGAACTTCTGAATAGTCAGGACAACCCGGAAAGTTTCAAACTGGCTCATTACATGCTGGGACGCATCTACGAAAAAGCAAAAAATGCGGATCAGGCAGAACACCACTACCACGAAATTCTGGCTGTCGATTATGAGTACCGCGATGTCCTGAAGCGACTCGAAGGTGGTGCCGGCGGGGTGTCAGCCGAAGCGGACTGAGTACTGATTGAGTCATGCCAATGGCGGTTGTTCGGCCCCCACTGATTCGCCGAACATCCGCCTTCGTACGTCACTCAGCACCGCGAACACGCTTCAGTTCGAGGAAGCTCCACCGGGGATAATCTTCAGTTCTGAACCGTCCGAGTGCTGATATTGCGTGGCAGCTGCCGAATTACTGATCGTGCGAACTTTCGGCTTCACGATCTGCTGACTTTTCGGACCTCGCCAGACCGGTGGTTCCACGATTCCGCTTGATGACTGTGGAGCTGCAGGTACGAGCGTGTCTGCCGGCTGAATCTCGAGTGTCTCTGGTTCAGAATTGATGACCGGAGCAGCCTCACCTTGAATCTGAAGCGGCTGAATTTCACCGAAGTCTTCGGTACTGCTTCCATCCAGATGTTCGGCAGCATCATGATCTTCGATCGTTCCCTCAGGAGCATGTACCCCTTCCGGTTCATGACATTCCTGATCCAGAAACGGATCGCGAAGAGATTCCGCGAGACATGGTTTTCGACCTCGAACTGCAGGAGCGTAACCACCGAAGTGATCACCGCAGCCATCAGGATAGATCAGCCCTTCGCCACAGGCGGCGTGCTCGTCAGAGCTGCAGGATCCACGGTACTCGTACTTCTCGACCGTCTCAGCGGTGATCAGCGGCTCCACACATTCACTGCAATCTTCCCTATCACAAGGTTCCGTGCAGGAATCCCTGCGAAACAGGCGTTTCATCTTCTTCGGAACCAGATTCGGAAATTTCCAGCCGGACTCTCCGGAACAACCCTCCGAAGCACACGCTGATTCAAATTCGTCGCCGCAGTGCTCCGTCAGGGATTCATGACGCTCCTGACAGGAATTCTCGCCGATCGTCGCACAGCGATCATCACTGCAGGTTTCGTCTACACTTCCGCATTCGGGCCCTTTGTGTCGTCGAAATCCGACACTCTTGACGCGTTCAGGACGAGTCTCCGGTGCGGGATCGTTTACTGGAACATCGGTCGCTTCAGGCGGAACGCCGGGCCCACGATCTTCAAACTGATCCTGAGATTCCCGACGCGGATTGAACTCATTCCGGTGGCGGGGTGGAACTCGCACGTCGGATGACCGACTCACGCGTCCCTCGGAGCGTGTGCTGAGTCGGTACGACTCTTTATTCGCGGCGGTACATCCACAGAGTGTCATGACACCAATGAGCCAGGACATTACAAACATTTTTCGTGCCATGACGAACTCCCTCCCGATGCAGGTGCGGCTGATCCGCCTGCCTGGTCCTTGAAACGCGTGAGCGGCATTAACTGCCTGTTTCTGGAATCGGCGATTTCTGCGTCTGTCAAACGGCAAACCGGCAGAAAATAACTGTCCGCCGAAGATTCATGGGCGATCTGTCGACGGAAACAGACAGCGAAATTCGGATGAAACTCGCGGTCGCTCCGATTGGAGGACTTGCAGCGTGCCGCAATGGACCGCATGAAATTTCAACAGAAGGCACTACAATCTGAGGTCAGCCCCGGCGGGACGTTGTTTTCCCGTTCATGGCCTGCGGACACAACTTTATTTCACTCTGTAAGCTGCAACACAATGATCCGGACCCGATCGACAATGTCGAATTTCCACCGTTTCAGTCTTTCAGCGATGCTTGTGACATGCGCTTTCATGGGTGCCATGAACGAGCACTCCAGGGCCGGTTCACTGAATCCGCAGCAGCCTGAAACAAAGGCCGCTCCGCCGGACGTCGATCCCGCCAAAGAACGCAACTTTCTGCGAAACATTCGGCAGATGACGTTCGAAGGACGACGCGCCGGCGAAAGTTACTTCAGTGCCGATGGCCGCAAGATGGTTTTTCAGAGCGAACGTGAGCCTGGAAATCCGTTCTTTCAGATTTATCTTCTGGATCGTGATTCCGGTGAGACGATCCGAGTTTCTCCCGGTAAGGGCAAGACGACCTGTGCATGGATTCACCCGAACGGCGAGAAGGTCCTTTTCGCATCCACTCAGGATGACCCTCAGGCTGAACAGGAACAGAAAGACGAACTGGCTCTGCGTGAGTCCGGAAAAGAACGTCGCTATTCCTGGGACTATGACGAATTCTACGAACTGTATGAGTACACCATCGCGACGGGTGAATACCACCGGCTGACAGAGTCTCGCGGTTACGATGCCGAAGCGTCCTGGTCTCCCGACGGAAACTGGATCGCGTTTGCATCCAATCGCGGCGCGTATGAACGTGTACTCACAGAAGCAGAACAGAAGTCATTCGATCAGGATCCGGCCTGGGGCAATGACATCTGGATCATGAAGAGCGACGGATCGGAACTGAAACAGTTGACGAAATCTCCCGGCTACGATGGCGGACCATTCTTCAGCCCGGACGGCAAGCGGATCTGCTGGCGACGATTCTCTGAAAACGGTGCGACCGCCGAGATCATGACGATGAACGTCGATGGATCCGACGAACTGCGTCTGACACAACTGGATTCCATGTCGTGGGCTCCGTTCTACCATCCTTCCGGCAGGTATCTGATCTTTACGACCAACCGCCATGGTTTCGCCAATTTTGAACTCTACCTCGTCGACGTGAAGGGTCAGCACGAACCGGTCCGCGTGACTCAGACAGCCGGGTTTGATGGTCTGCCAGTGTTCACTCCGGACGGAAAACAGCTTGCATGGACAACGAATCGCACCGGGAGTCAGCAGTCTCAGATTTTCCTGGCCGACTGGAATCATCAGCAGGCTCTGAAGTCACTGAATCTCGGCACCGAAGCTTCTGAAACGAACGCAGTGGCTGGCTCACATCCAGACGAGAGCCCGAAGACGGTCGGCTCTGCAGTGCGAGCTCAGTATTCGCCTGCTGATGCACTGCGACACGTCGAGTATCTCTGTCGTCCACAACTTGGCGGACGGCTGACCGGAACACGTGGTGAGATTCTTGCAACCAACTACGTTGCTCTTCATTTTGAAACGCTCGGCCTGATTCCGGCGGGGGACAACGACACATGGTTCCAGGAGTTTGAGTTCACTTCGGGCGTATCGGCCGGCTCCGGCAACGAAATGCTCGTCGACGGAAAACCACTGCAGCTGAATTCAGACTGGAAACCACTGGCATTCTCCACCTCAGGTCCTGTCAGCGAATCGGAAGTTGTGTTTGCGGGTTATGGAATTCAGGCGCCGGCCGGAGATGGATTCGAAGAGTACGACTCGTACGTGCATCTCGACGTCAAAGACAAGTGGGTGCTTACGTTTCGTTTTCTGCCGGAGAATTTCACGCCTCAGCAGCGTCAGTATTTTACTCGCTTCAGCAGCCTTCGCTTCAAAGCGATGAAGGCACGTGACCTGGGAGCGCGCGGTCTGATTGTCGTCAGCGGACCGACGTCCGGCGTGAAGGAGCAGCTGATTCCGCTGCAGTTCGATGGAGCACTCGCGGGATCCGGGCTCCCTGTTGTCAGTGTCACCGACAAAGTCGCAGCTGATCTGCTGTCTCACTCCGGTAAAGACCTGAAGGCTCTTCAGGAGAAGCTCGATCAGGGCGATCCTGTGATGGGGTTCCCCGTGAAGGAAGCGAAGATCTTGGCTTCGATTCAGATCAATCACGAAAAGAAAAAGGGACGCAATGTTCTGGCAAGGCTTCAGCTGGGAGACGCACCTGCCGGACAGATTGTCGTTGTTGGTGCACACATTGATCATCTCGGTACAGGTCCAAGTGGCAATTCGCTTGCCCGTGATGAAGAGCAGCAGCAGATCCATTTCGGCGCAGACGACAATGCCTCCGGTGTCGCCGCGATGATGCAGATTGCTGAAGCGATGAAGACTTCACATGACAACGGCACGCTCACCGGTCAGCGTGATATCGTCTTTGCAGCGTGGTCCGGGGAGGAACTCGGCCTTCTCGGTTCAAGCCATTATGTGAAGACCCTGGAAACCCTGTTCTCGCAGCATGCAGCCGGCTTTGAAGAACCTGCACCGAAAGCAAAAGAACCTTCCGAGTCGCCATCAGACGGTTCCGCTTCTGAGAAAGCGAAGGAACCGTCCGAAGCGACAGTTCCACCGGAGAACAGCGAAAAAAGCGACGGAGCATCAGAGGCAAAGCAGGATTCCACAGGCCCGAACACGGGCGGGCTGAATCTTTATATAGCAGCCTGTCTCAATATGGATATTGTCGGGCGGATGCAGGAACAACTGGTTCTTCAGGGCATCGGTTCATCGCTCGACTGGCAGAAGCTGATTGAAAAAGCAAACGCGCCGCTGAGCCTTGCGCTTTCACTGCAGGACGACAGTTACATCCCGACCGACGCCAGTGTGTTCTTCATGCACGGTGTTCCCATTCTCTCGGCGTTCACGGGAAATCATGGCGAATATCACACTCCGCGGGATACGCCCGAAAAGCTGAATTACGAGGGCATCACATCCGTCGCGCGTCTGATGGACCTTGTCTGTCGACAGTTGATTGCACGGGAGCGAGGGCCTCTGTACGTCTCTCAGGATCGTCCAAAGGAAGGACAGCGTCGTGCTGCACTCCGAGCTTATCTCGGAACGATCCCGGATTATGCTCAGACAGACGCAAAGGGTGTTCTGCTGTCGGGCGTGGCAAAGGGCGGTCCTGCGGCGAATGCGGGAGTTCTCGGCGGAGACATCATCATCAAGCTCGCCGGCAAACAGATTGAAAACATCTACGATTACACATACGCCATCGAAGCACTGAAAGCCGGTCAGGAAGTGGAGCTCGTCGTCAGACGCGGCGACAAAGAAGTCGTCACTCGTGTGACCCCCGGATCCCGAGACTGAACCGAAGTACGTTCCATTCCCGGAGACCAGCTGGACAGCGCGCGGGTGCCATGCCCTCGCTTGCGTGGGCATGCTTGTGCGATCAGTCCAATAGCTTCGAACTGATGTGATCATCGTGGTTGGTGAGCATTGGAATTGAATCACGATCTGTCGAAATCGCGAATTCTGAACCGGTGCCCCTCGTTTCTGCACTGGACCATTCCGCTTTGACAATCCAGAGGCATGTTCGGTGCCGACTCAGGAGAGGATGCCGACGAAAGCACGAGAACATGAGAAAGTGACTGTCTCCGTCGTGGTCGTAGATTCTCCGCATCTTTCGGTGACCAGTGCTCATTACGATCGTATAACCTGATCGCATATAAAACACATGCCCACGGCAGGGTAGCACTGTCAGGCGGAGGAGTGTCTCGACAGACATAAAAGGCAGTGTGCCACTGGCTATGCCAGTGTGAGTTTCGAGTGGTGATGGGACGACTGATTGGCATTGAGCACTTTTCATCAATTGCGGGCAGATCACCAGGACACCATGGCCTGCCATTTCGGAAACTCCCTGGTGATCGAGCACACGGTGCCACCCACCACGTTTCTTTCTCTTGTGGCCGCGCAGTACCTCTGCTTCGTGCTCTTCGTGTCCTTGGTGGTGAATCTTCAGTCTCTGCGCTGTGATGGGCGAGCGAAACAATGAACAACAGTCGCACCAAGTGAACAGCATTGTCGTCCGGAGTGGGCGAGAGGTTGTCTTTTTACCACGAAGGACACGAAGAGGTATTTCGATCTGAAGGGACGTTCCAGTCGTTCAGATTTCGTTCGAAGGCGTTGTGACGCGGCTACATGATGACGATAATGAACATGGCAACGGCTGGTTGATCGAAAAGGAGTTCTTTGACGATGCGAAAGAACTCAATACAGGAATGGGAGTTCCGTCTGAAACACAGCTGTATTCGTACGACGCCTTCGGCCGGATCATTTCCACGGTCTGGGATCGGGAACTGGTTTTCGGCCCAACCGTGCCATTCATTCCCATAGCCTGGCCCAAAGCTGAGCGGCGGGCCAGGTGACGATGTTGCATCAGATTGGTGTTTGCCATGTTGTGCCCGGGTCTCATGTTGAGCCCAGGTCTCATGTTGGGCCCGGGTCTCCCGACCCGGACTTCACAGCAAACCCAGACTCTCGGAATACTCGCACACCCTGCGAGCCGACCGAAAACGGTCTTCGGCGTATGGCACTCATGGCAGGCGTTGGCTTCCGTCCGGCTTGTCCGGGCGGAGCCCACAATTGATGGCTACTGAGAAACCTCTACATCCGAACTGATCTCCGTCGGGCTCGCCCCGGCGGAATCCACGAGTCGACTCGCTGCGTCCGCCGGGACAAGCCCGGCCGAGCGCAAGCCCTGAATCAAATTCGCAGGCTCTCGCAGCAGCCTGTAGCTGCCACTTGGGTCCTCCGCCGAGATAAACTCGGCGGAAGGATCTTCGAGATCAGTAGCCTCATGGCC
>JBKDKA010000179.1:0-29659 GCA_046345315.1 Planctomyces sp. | reverse complement strand
ACAGGTTCGGTGTCATCGGATAAGCAATCGGAGCCGATTGCTGAACCGGACTGCTCACTGACTGAACCGGGATCGTCAGATCATAACTCGGCAGACTGTTCGACATCCCTGCCTGCGGCAGCTGTGGGGTGTAGAGCTGCTGTTGCGGTCGAGAGCCGTAACGTCCTGAGACGAGATTGCCTCCCTGGGTTGCCGCCGGCAAAGCCAGAGACTCCGCTGGTACCAGCAACCCGCTTGGCCTCGGAGCATACCGGTTCCCTGAAGGTGCGTACCGAGACTGATGAGGGGGCAGGGTGCTCTCAGGAATCGGGGCAAGGCTACCGGGCAGTGGCGGCAGATTTCCCGGAACCTGCGGCACCGCCGAAGGGCCACCGGGCGAAAATGGGATCGCTGGAGGACTCTGAATCTGGTTCGAGAAGCCGGGCGGCATCGTCACGCTCGGAGACGATGCCCGGGGCAGCTGAGTTTCGGGAGCGTAACGTCCGGATGGGATCCCGGAACCCGTCGCCATCGGCTCGACGGAACCGGCCTGCGACGGGGGAAGCACTGACCATGAATTGTCGGATGGCCCCGTCTCCCATGCGCCCGTTGGAGAACCCGAGACATTCATGCCGGGATGTGATTGCGGAACGTAAATCCCGGACGATTGAAACGCATTCCCTGCCGGGTCCAGAGGGCTATTGTCGCAGGGTGGCACCGGAGGAAATTGTCTCCAGCAGGTCTGGTTGAAACCCCACATCGGCTGACATCCGGCCGAAACCTGAGGCCGCTCCGGCTCACGATGACCCAGGTGTCCGCCGGCATCAACAGTGAGCGAGGACAGCAGGATAACGGATCCAGCCGCTGTGGATCGGACCAGTCTTCTGACGATTCGAGAATCCATTCTGATCTTCCTGAAACTGCAGGTGGTTTCAAAACCGGGACTCGTTGCCGACGGACGCGAATCTCTCTGCACCATATGCCGCCGAAAGGGTGCCTGTCCTGGCTTTCTTGAAACGCGTTCTACTGTGGCCGAATCATCTGATTGTAAGTGCCGAAGGCTGCCGGATGCCCGGACAGACCCTGCCCGCCGAATCCGCCCCCGCCCAGACCTCCGGAGAAACCACCAACAACCCCGCCAGCACCAAAGCCTCCGGCCCCGGCACCACCGAACCCACCACCGCCGCCGAACCCACCACCTCCGAAACCGCCGCCGCCAAATCCAACACCCCCCAATCCACCGCCGCCACCAGCACCACCTGCGGCGCCCTGATAGGACTGGAACACCACCGGATGTCCCGTGATACCCAGCTGTGAGTAACCAAGCCCCGGGCCTGCCATCTGTTGAGACTGTCGTCCCTGCATCATCTGCATGGACTGAAGCGACTGGAGATTCTCCCCCAGCTGCTGATTCTGCTGCATCGAGTCCAGCTGCGGCCTCACCAGTCCGAAGTAGTTCATGACCGGACCGCTGTTGTCACCGGAACGAAACATGTTGAGATACGGACTGAACGCAGGAGTGCTCATCGGTCTCTGGATCCGGTCTCCACCGATCTGAGCGAAGGCCACTGATGGGACGATGGTGAGCGAAAACACCGGCAGCATCACCACAACCACCCATCTGAGGATGATCTCCAGACCATCAGGCATTCCTTCTGATGGATATCGTCTTCGGAACAGCATCAGAATCCTCCCTGTGAGTTCTTGCCGCGCTGGATGGATCGGACTGTTCCGTTTCCGAGAATGGTGAAGCCCAGCATGCGTTCGAACGGCGCTGTAAATTTCGCCAGCTTGGTGTCAAACGTGATCATTGGAGAGGCTTTCACATACAGCCGATCTCCGGGAAGGATCTGGTAGTTCGTCGCGGTCTGACCTCCCTGAGCGATCGCATTCCAGTCGACTTTGAGGATCTGATCAGGCCCGCATTCCTCTGCTGTCGGACGAGCGATCCAGATGGCCCCTTTGGATGCTACCGTCGGCAGTCCCTGAATGTTGGCGACCGCATCCAGAACCGTTTCATTTCCGGTACAAGGCATCGGATAGACCTGCTCGCCGGCTCCCCCGCCATCCGTGATCACGTAGTATTTCTTGCTGTTGTATGCGAGAACGTCCACCGACACTTCGGGACGATGAATGTGCTGCGACAGGTGTGTTTCGATCGCCTGTCTTGCCTGAACCAGAGTCATTCCAACGACACGGACGCTGCCGTAAATTCCCAGTCCGACGGTGCCATCTGGTCGGACCAGATGCTGTCCGGCGACGTATTGTTTGTTTTCTGGTCGAGGCAAAGTCACCAGCACCTGCGGATCTGTCAGAATCTGCTGAAGATGTGACTCCACGCGACGCTGAATTTCCGGAAGTGGTTCTTCGGCAACAAGCACTTTTCCGTACTCAGGTCCAAGATTCAGATACCCATCAGTTCCGATGACGAAGACCCCGTTCAGCTGTTTGAATTGCTGAGCAACCGGGTTCTCCTGCTGTCCGATCGGAATCGTTCGGTTCACCTGCACCAGCAAAGGCTCACCGGCGTGCACCGGAGAATGTGTCGGACGAAGATTGTTGACCGCTTCGATCAGCAGGATGTCCGGCGGTTCGATGATGTATTCAGGGAGACTGGTCTTCCGCAGTTCTCTGGGGACATCGCCGTTCATGCCCACTGCACAGCAGGTCGTTCCACTGTCGCAGCCACCGGGACCACAGTGTGTCGTGCCTAACCCGCTGGAGATACATCCGCTTGTCAGAAGTGTAATCAGCAGCCCCGCAGACAACAGGCTGCGGCTTTCGGAATGCTGTCCATCACTTCTGCACTCATGCAGCATGGAATCCTCCATGATTCGCTCCAACAACGGTCAGATATTTTGAGCCTTCGTCTGAATCGGTCGACGTTACCAACACGCCTTTGAATATCTGACGATGTTTGCAGCCCGACTCACATCCGAGTGTTTCCAGGTTGAACAACCCGATTCTTCGTTCGGGGCGAGCGACTGAACTTCAGTGAATTCCGGCATTTTCTGCCGATCGAACGGAACTTTAACGTCACCAAAGGGTTCTAATTTCGTTCGCAACCAGATGGGCTCTGGCTGTTCGTCGGTGAAAATGGATCTCGTTCTGCAAATCATCGTGTACTGCTTTCCGGAGACGTGACCGTGGTGTGTTTCACTGAACAATTCCTGAGGGTCGGCATGCTGGTCTGCCTGATCACCTTGTTGGCTCCAAACGAATCTCAGGCTGTCTCGGAATCCGGTGCCGCTGGTAATCAAGCGACAGATGTGTCCGAGCAGACGAAGAAGCCGGGCCCGTCTTCCACTGATCAGAACGACATCAAAGCTCTGCATCCGTTTTCGGTGCTGGTTGGAAAATGGCGAGCTGTCGGGCAGCCTCAGCGCGGTTCGAGCACCGGATCGTGGTCGGAGGAAATCTCCGGGGCATGGGATTTTTCAGAAGACTCAGCCCGGCTGGTGATCGTCTCGACGGAGCATCGCCAGTTTCGTCGCCTGATCCTGTCCGCAGACCCGATATCAATGACCCCCGTGGCCGTGCTGGAGCTGAATCCGAAGACTGTGCTGAATCCGAAGACGGAGCCGAACAAGAAGACAGAGCCAGGCGATAAATCGTCACTCGAACCTGAGATGGTCCCTATGGCGATCGACCCGATGACAATCGGAAAAGAAACGGTTGTATTTCAGAGTTCCGACGGCCAGCTTCCGATTCGCCGTTGCACGATCCGGCGAATCAGTGAGATCCGGATGAGCATTCTGCTGGAGCAGCGGAACACGAATACCGGCACTTTTCGCAGGGTCTCAGAACTCGGTATGACTCGCGCCGGTGAACGCCTGGCCAAAGGGAATTCCGGTGAACGTCAATGTATCGTCACTGGCGGTCTGGGCACGATTTCTGTCTCACACAATGGGATGACGTTCTACGTCTGCTGCGAAGGATGCCAGCAGGCTTTTCAGGACGATCCTGACGGTATCATTGCGGCGTGGCGTGAACGGCTTCGCACAGAAAAATGATCGTTTCTGAGACAGGACTTCAGACATGGATCCTCGCCGGTCGATCAACTCAGACGGGGAAACCCAATGACGGCTTCGGCCGTCTCCATAGGTTGACTCCACTTCCACTTTTCTCCGACGGAGGTTCCAAAACTTTTTGCGTTGGCCCGGATCACTCATGAGTGCACGCTCGACGTGACTCGATCCTCGCCTGACTCGCTGCGTCTCCACCGTCGCAGTCCCGGAAGTGCACTCAATCAGAATGGCCGTGCGGTCTGACATCAGACTGCACGGCCGTTTGATTTTCCAGGCGTCACTTCGGAGAATCCGGTCATGAAAACGCTTATTCTTATGCGACATGCCGAAGCCTGTTCTCAGGCAGCCGGGCAATCTGATTTCGATCGATCGTTGACAGAAGCCGGGCGAATCATGGCATCAAGGACCGGCGAACTTCTCGGCGGTGCTGTGGACTCTGTCGATCAGATTCTTGCATCAGGAGCAGTCCGTACTACGGAGACGGCACAACTGATTCATGACTCTTTTCCGAAGGCAGAGATTACCTTTCGAACAGAGCTCTATCAGGCTCACGCTCATGAGTACCTGTCGTTGCTCAGAACAACCGGCTCCGAAGACGATTCGACTCGAATTCTGATCGCCCATAACCCGACGATCGCTCATCTCATGTGCAGCTTTGCTGGTCAGTCGCTCTCAGTGCCCCCCTCAACGGTCGCAGTCATCGAACTTCAGATCAATGTCTGGTCAGCTCTGCGATCAGACCTTCCGCAGAACGCTTCGCGACTGGCAACACTGATTCGCGACGGTCGTCGCGTCACCTGACCGAATCGATTGCAACTCACCATCAAGGTCAACTGCAACGAATCACTCGGAGAGTGACGCTTACTTTTGTGGTAGATCGCTTTTCAAAATCACCTGCTGGCATCTGCCTCGCTTCGTTGAACCACTGCTGATGGGTTTCCTGAAGACTTGATTCCGTTACCGAGACAGGCCACATTGCGTCCTTCACCCTGGAGAACGCATCATGACAAACTCGGAACAGACGGCATCCGGTCCATCGACTCAAGCCTGCGATGACACAGATGTCGCAACTCTTGCGCTCTCGCTTGTCCCAGGCGTCGGCCCGAGACTCTTCCACTCCCTCCTGAACCACTTCGGGTCCTCTGAGTCAATTCTCCAGCAGAGTGCTTCTGCGCTTCGAAGTATCCCCGGAATCGGTGCCACCCTTTCTGATGCCATCGCCCATCCTGATCTGCTTCCTTCGGCGCGGCGCGTCCTTGAGGAATGTCGTCAGCTTCAGGTCCGGGTCGTCGATGCCCGGCAGCGTCAATATCCGGCACGACTGACCGAGATTCCTGATTCACCGTCTGTGCTCTATGTTCGAGGTGAGCTGACAACTCAGGACGAGCTGGCTCTTGCGATAGTCGGTTCGCGCCGATGCACTGCGTACGGTCTGCGTCAGGCGGAACGGCTCGCAGCCGCTCTTTCGCGAGCTGGCTTCACAATCATTTCCGGACTTGCCCGCGGAATTGATGCGGCGGCACATCGCGGTGCTCTGAATGCTGGCGGCCGAACGATCGCGGTACTGGCAAGCGGTGTTCGCGATATCTACCCACCAGAACATGTTTCGCTGGCTGAGGAGATCATTCAGCAGGGGGCACTCGTGAGCGAAATGCCGATTCATCAGGTGCCGAAATCCGGATTGTTCCCTCAGCGAAATCGAATCATCAGCGGACTTTCACTGGGCGTCATCGTTGTGGAAGCAACTCGACGTTCCGGTGCACTGTATACAGCCCGACATGCTCTGGAACAGGGACGGGAGGTCTTTGCAGTCCCGGGACACGCAGACAGTTTTGCGAGCGACGGCTGCCACGAACTGATTCGCGACGGCGTCACTCTGATTCGAAATGCGGACGATGTTCTCGCTGAGCTCGGCCCGCTGGCGACTCCGTCACAGCGCGAAGACAATCAGACGATTCGGAATCCTCGCGAACTGGTCTTGAACCGACTGGAAACAGAAATCCTGAATCGAATCTCCGCGGCACCGATCTCTGTCGACGACGTTCTCCGACAGTCTCAGATGGATCCATCTCGCGTCATGGCCACGCTCACTGTGCTTGAGATGCGCCGATTCATTCGCCGATTACCGGGCAACATGTTCGTCCGAAGCTGACCGACGTGATCCCGGCTGATCATTCAGCGGATACTTCGCGTCGTTGCCAGAGGCCCCGATAGATGGTACTACCGAGCTTTCGCTTTTTTCGCTCAAAGCTGGTCTGATAATCGAGATCATGCTCAGCTGTTCGTTCCTCCGGTGCAGCGAGAGCCTGAAACAGCGGGTGGTGGTCCATCAGATCCCGGATGATCTCAAAGTATTCAGCGACGTCAGTCCACGAATGCAGAAAACCGCCGTGCCGAATGACGCGACCAAGAAGGTCAGCAAACTCCGGCGTGAAGAGTCTGCGTTTGTGATGACGCTTCTTCCACCAGGGATCCGGAAAATAAACATGAGCTGCCTCGACAGAGTGAGGCTGGATACGGTCACTGAGCAGCACTCGGCAGTCACCACCGATCACGCGCCCATTCGCCAGCTGTCGCTTCATCAGCCGCGTTGCGCTTCGACGTCCTTCACGGTAATCGACTTCAATTCCGAGGTAGTTTGTTTCCGGGTGAGTGACCGCAGCATTGAACAGGAAAAGTCCGCGTCCGCAGCCGATGTCGAGTTCAACGGGTTGGTCGTTTCCGAAGAATTCGGTCCAGCTGAGCGAGGGTTCGACGTCATCCAGCGTCCGGAACCAGGGTTTCATCGGTTTGATCGGCGCGGTCTGCAATGAATTCTCCACGGAACAGATCTGTTGTCTGGATGCCCATAGAACGCGAAACAAAACCGGGATTGGCTCCCGCCGAGATTCTGAAACCATTGAAAAATGCTGACTTCCAGGAGTGCCTGTCCCGGTTTTGTCAGAGCCTCTTCGTGAACTCCGGTCAGCCCGCTGAGGCTGCATCGCCCCGATTAACGGTCACTCCCAGCATCTGACCTTCAAAACAGAGTTCGCCGTTGACGATTCCCTGAAAGTTGAACTGAGCCAGGCGGCGAGCCATCACACGCGTGACTTTTGCGATCAGCACGAGCCGGCAGTTCGGATACACGGGCTTTCGAAACCGAACGGCATCCATCCCGCCGAAGCCAAGGTAGTCACCGCCGATCAGATCGTACTTGCGAGCATAGAAGCCACCAAGCTGAGCCGCTGACTCACACTGAACGACACCCGGCATGAGCGGAAAACCGGGCATGTGGCCCGAGATCCAGAATTCTTTTTCGGTGACATCCTTGTAACCGACCAGCATATGCTGGCTCTGGTCAACGTGCACAACAGCGGTCAGCTGCTCCATCTCATGACGCTGCGGATTCACGAGACGGATCTCGTCGATGTTGAAGAGCGGCTTGCTGAAGTCGAGGGATTGAATGTCGAACAGAAGTTCTGAGGCCATCTCTTTCGTATTCCAGTCTGTCCCGATCAACGGCGACGATACCGAAACCCTGATTTCCGGGATGCTGACTCTTCGGTGAAGTCAGCCCGTGAGCCCGACGATCGACTTCATCTGAGACAGATCCGTCAGAAGTCGGTCCGGCCGAGTCTCCGGCATCTTCAGCAGCTCTGCTGAGACTTCCAGACCACTCTTTTCCGCCACAAGCAGCGCCGTTTTCATTCCGACTGCTTTGGCGGGAACAAGATCGGTCTTCAGACGGCAGCTGACATGCAGAATCTCGCCGGGTGAAATCCCCAGTGATCTGAGCCTGGATACCGCCAGTTCAAAAAAGGACCCGGAAGGTTTCCGGAGCCCCAGCTGCGTCGAAAAAAGAATCGTTTCCGGCCGAAACAGTTCATGAAGCGGCGGAAGTGTAGCCTGACTCGCCAGGGCTCGCAACAACTGCACCAGAGTGAATGACTGCCCGTCCGCGAGAAGTCCCTGAATCAGGCCCGCCTCCGAAAGATCTCGCATGCACTGAACAGCTCCGGAGCGAGCCTCCATTCCCTGCAGACAACTGTGAAAAAAGAACGCGATCTTTTCCGAAAGCTCCTGCTGATCACCCATCAGATCTTCATCGTACTGATATTCCTTCTCGTGGAGTCGATCGACGATGTGAGACCAGACGTCGCTGAGATCCACCTCGGGGTAATCACCGCGAGCCGCTCCAACCATGGCCTGCCGTTCTGCCGTGCTTCGATAAAGGCCGATCATCGATTGCCAGGGTGGCCCGGGACGACGATACATGGAATTCCACATGTTGAATTCATGAATCGTTCGATCGAGTGCAATCTGAAGCCGAACGTCTTCTTTCGGCAGCCACTGAAAGCGACCGCCCGTGATCCTCAGAAGCGTACCGTACACATCCCAGAGTACGGCTCGAATCCCGGTGAGCGGTTCGATCGATGCTTTCGCCTTGACGGGCTGAATCTCCTCCGGACGCGGCCAGATCATGTCTCTGGAGTCCAGTGCATCGGAATACTCTGCAAGAGACAACACCATCAGCACCTCTGCAAACAGCTCGGCAACGATCTTTCGTGAGGAACTTCACGAAAGCCGAAGCGTCTGGAATTCAGTCTGGTATATGATGACAATCACGGAGGCTGCGTTCGATCAAAACTGTCGGCCTTTTCCTGGCTGGCGGATTGCTTTCCGCTCGATTGTCGCGGATTTATCGATTTCATGACGAATTCTGGTGGCGAATCTTCGGAGTTTCGTGTCGATCGGGCCATACCGGGTGCCGACTCCGGCAACGCTTCGGCCGCGCGTCGACTCACGCTGCGCCCCGCCGGTCGAATCAAGGAATCCGCTGATTTTCAGCGTCTCTACAATCAGGGCAGCAAAGCTGGAGATCAGCATCTGCTGGTTTTTGCAGCCCCGAATGGGCTGTCTTTCTCGCGATTCGGGCTGAGCGTCTCCAAAAAGCACGGAAATGCGGTCCGCAGAAATCGCAGGAAAAGGTTACTCCGGGAAGCCTTCCGGCTTTTACAGCAGGAACTTCCTCCCGGTCTGGATCTGGTACTGATTCCTTCGAATCGCATCGAATCATCCCTGAATGACTATCAGAGTTCGTTGATTCGCCTGTCCCGGAAACTGATGCGGAGATTCCCACCGGCCTCGGAAACTCAGAGGGCGGATCATGTGTGACGGGCATCAACCGCATCAGTCGGAAAGCGATGCCACAAAGCAGAACGACTGGGAGTTCAGAAAGCGTCGCTGGCTGCGACCAGTTGAGGAACTGCTCATTCTGCCGGTCAGGCTCTATCAGATCACCCTCAGCCCGCTTCTGGGGCGAAAATGTCGATTCTACCCGAGCTGCAGCCAGTACTTTGTGCTCGCCGTGCGGCGATACGGACCAGTTCGCGGCCTCTGGAAGGCGTTGCTACGCATCTGCCGATGTCATCCGCTGCATCCCGGTGGTTACGATCCACCGTAATCCAGTAAACGAAACAGGGCACCCTGAGGTGCCCTGAAAGTCGATCTCTTGATTCGATATCGATCGCTGATGAGCTGCTCTGATGTTGGCTCGGACGTCAGCAGCCGATCGTGCAGCTCAGTTGGCTTCGACCGGTGCGATGTTCATTCGGCGACCGTCCTGATCGAAGTAAACGGTTCCGTGACAGAGAGCATACAGCGTGTAGTCATTGCCGGTTCCGACATTCTTGCCGGCATGCCAGCGAGTGCCACACTGGCGAGCCAGGATGTTTCCTGCGACGACAGCTTCACCGCCGAACTTCTTGATGCCTCGGCGTTTTGCCTTTGAATCGCGTCCGTTGCGGCTGGAACCCTGTCCCTTCTTATGAGCCATGACTCTTCACTCCGGTCTTTTCATCATTGTCTGAATTGAACGACTCACGCAGACATCAAAAACTTCTGTTCTGCGAATGTCGGTATGAGCAGCTTCACGACACCATAATTGTGTCGCAAAATTGTGCGATCTGCAAAACTATCGTTCCGGGACTATTGACCCCGTGCTGTCCGAAAAAATCTCTCGGGTCGCGGATTGTGACCGTTTCCCCGTTTTTTTCAATGGTTTTTCTTCACTTCCCCGTCACCGCGAGCGGATTTCTCTGAAGAAAATCTCGACGATCTCTTCAGAACACACCGAAGAAGCGGATTCAGTTCTCGTACTTCTTCGCTTCCTGCTGTCCTGCATTTCGCAGAACTCCCTCGAAATCAGGCACCTGTAGTGCCATATTTCGAGGCCGATAGACCCATTTGGGAACCAATCGAAATTCCGGTTTCTCCGAATCGCCTGATATCTCTTGATCCTTGTCGGGGTCCTGTACCCGGCAAAGATCCGGTATCTCAGCTGTTGTGTCGTCCAGGAATTGAAACTCCTGCTCTGTCAGCTTGAATTCGTCGCCTGGCCTCGCGAACTTCTGAACAACGACTTTCTCTTCGATCACCTGCTGACCGTTCTTCTCAGTCCGAATCCGATAAGCATTTGTCAGACCGGACATGTAGACAGTGAAGTAATCCGTGCGCGGATCGACGTTTCGCCAGATAGCGACTCCGTAAAGGGCATGGCTTAACGCGTCCGGATCGTCAGCCGCAACTGGGTCGCCGACTTCCTGAATCGCTTCGACGCTGTTGTGCAGCTTCACGTTCTGGCCCCGACGCCCGATCTCCCTCTGAAACACCGCCTGCTGGACATCTCGATTCAGCTCGTCGACGTATTCACGCGGGTAACCGGGATCTTCTTCACCAGACGAAACATCGTCGATTTTCAGAAGAAAACGAGGAATACTGAGCGGTTCGGAGCGACGTTTTTCGGCTGGATTCTCCGGATCACGCTGCGGATCGGTCAGTTTCTGAACGAGTTCAGCCTTTCCGGCACCGGCGATATCCGTGTAATCCCGCGGAATAAATCGATAAACCATGTACCAGATGAGCTCTGTGGTTGTCTCGCCGGTTTTTGGATCCTTCACAGGCAGCTGCATGAGTCGCACCGGTTTGTACTGAATCTCAGCGATCCAGAGCTCCGGGTACCCGGGTCCAAAGATGCATTCCGGACCAGTTCGAGGTTTTCGCGACCCAAGCATTTCGTCGACAGACATCTGAATCGAACTGCTGCGAGCGAAACCGTCTGTGAGCGGTGCGCTCACCAGTTGAGCTTCCACGGTCAAATATTGGAATGCCGCAGTGATTCCAGCTAAGCAGGCCGCAAATCGTTTCACAGTAAGGAATTCCGGCATCGACAGTGACCCTTATCGTTTCGCTGCTGACACGACTGACGACGTTGAGCATCACACAGAGACGGCTCTGATGAACTCTGATAACTCGGGTCAGTCTGACGCAGTCCGTACAGGTGATTTCAAAACCGGGACTGGCTCCCGCTTAACGATGTGTTTTCCTGCAATTTCTGCAGGTACAAGGGTGCCTGTCCCGGTTTTGAGATGCGCGTGTTCTGGATCTCGCGATCCGGAGTATAGCCTGTTCCTAAATTCCGAGGCAACAAAACTTTACGCCGATCACTGAAAACACGTCGTCTGTCGAAATCTACATCGGCAGCTTGCGAGCTCTCTCCTGAATCTCTTCAAGACTGAAAAACTGCCCGGTTCCAGACCCCGGACAGACTTCGCAGACCCGCTGCCAGGCCTGTGGTGACTCCAGATGACTGTCCCAGAAAGGCCAGGTTCGGCACTGAACCGGTCGCGACTGATAGACTCTGCAATGACGTGTCTTCGGATCAAAGAACGTGCAGTCGCCGTTTTCGTACTCGGTCAGAGACACTCGACCTCGAACGATCCGCGTGTGGAAAAGCCGGATCTCCCCGATTGGCTTGTCGAGATGCTCTGCTATTCGCTGAAGTTCTTCGTCTGTCACCCAGACAACACCGGGAGCGCCCGTACAGCAGTCTCCGCACTGGCTGCAGGTAAAATTCAGCCCGTCACGATACCAGGGGCCCTCTTCACTGGTTGTCGTCTCTGACAAATTCGATAACTGATCATCGTTCGACATACCCGCAGAACCCTTTGTCGTGACAGCGTCGTGACTGTTTCATTTCTGATGACGCCTCCTCTGTCTGCGACGACCGGACGGCGATCGAAAAGCCGACATTTTATCGCGAGCCACTTTTTCTCCGACAGCAAACTGCTGATTTCCTGTTCCAAAATCACAAACTGAATTCTCGGCGGGCGCCACCGATTCTTACTGCCGCTCCATTGGCGATTCATATCGGTCGGACGCCACTCTTTGGGTTCCGTAACCCCCTTCGCAGCCGCCGCACCAATCACCTGCAAAAATTGTTGGCGTGCATTTCGTTGTTTTGTCAGGGATAATCTTCAACTTCATTGGCTGCACAATCATCGGCTGCACAATCGGCGGTGCAGTTCCTGATCTTCTTCGGAGGTTCTCTGCGTGACGCGACTTTCTTCTACCCGCTCGATCACTCCTGTTTCAATGGTCGCCGATTTCTGCCGGACTCGCCTCTGCCTGCACCTCACCGTGACCCTACTGCTCGCGACCGCTGAATTTGTGTCTGCTGGTCCCTCAAAGTCGCCAATCCCTACAGAGACAGCTCAGGAGACAAAAGCCTGGTCGCTCCAGGTGGTCCCGGATTCCTGGCGGAGCGTCCCTCGCGATGAACTCGCCCCAATCGGCGGCTATTCGTGGTATCGAGCTCTTGTTCGCGTCCCTTCAGACTGGAAAGACACGGAACTTCTGCTGTCTGTGGAAGCCCTCGATGATGCTCGATCTGCCTGGATCAACGGTCGCATCGTGGGACTGACCGGAACGTTTCCGCCGGAATTCCGAAGCGGTCTCGGTGAGAAAGGACGCTATCCGATCCCCGCCGATGTCGTGCGACTCGGAGAACTGAACACGATCGCTATTCGAGTTTACCAGAGTGATCCGAGACCAAACTTCAGCGTTGCACCACCGGTGCTGATGAACGAATCGGCGAGGCAGGCGATTCGACTGGAAGGAGCCTGGCAGTATCGACCCGGCGATGACACTACCTGGTCACAGGCAAAAATCGAGGAGTTTCTGCCGGATCCCAAGGCTGCGCTTTCCGACAGCGAAAGCTCCTCAAAGGGCGTGTATCAGCGAATCGATCCGGTTGATGATGTCGAAAAATATCTGACTCGCCGAAACGGAGACACCGACCCGCTTTCTCCCGAAGAAGCCGTCCGCCACTTTCTGACACCTGAGGATCTGAAAGCAGAGCTGGTCGTCGGTGACCCCGATATCGCTCAGCCACTCTTCATCATGTTCGATGAACGTGGCCGTCTGTGGGTGCTGGAGTATCGTCAGTATCCCGACCCGGCTGGGCTGAAAATGCTGAGCCGTGACACCTTCCTGCGTTCTGTGTACGACAAAATCCCCGCTCCACCGCCCAATCACGTTCGTGGTCTCGATCGCATATCGATCCATGAAGATTCCGACGGAAATGGGACGTTCGACCGACATTCCACGTTCGTCGACGGTCTCAATATTGCAAGCTCCTTTGTTTTGGCTGATGGAGGCGTCTACGTCACAAATCCTCCTTATCTCCTGTTCTACCCTGACACTAATCACGATGATGTGCCGGATGCCGATCCCGTTGTTCTGCTGGAAGGCTTCGGTATCGAGGATTCTCATTCCGTGATCAACAGTCTGCGTTTCGGGCCCGACGGCTGGCTTTATGGTGCTCAGGGAAGCACCGTGACAGCCGCTGTTCGAAAACCCGGCAGCAAGGAACCACCGATCCGCTCAGTGGGTCAGAATATCTGGCGATACCATCCTCAGACCGGCACTTATGAAGTGTTTGCTGAGGGTGGAGGAAACACGTTCGGATGTGAAATCGACGGCAAGGGCCGCATCTTTTCAGGCCACAACGGCGGAGATACTCGAGGTTTTCACTACGTACAGGGCGGATATTATCGGAAAGGCTTCGGCAAGCACGGACCGCTTTCTAACCCTTACGCTTTTGGCTTCTTCGAGAACATTCGCCATCATTCAGTGCCGCGATTCACTCACAACTTCGTGATCTACGAGGAGACAGCTCTCCCGAAAAGCTATCGCGGAAAACTGTTCGGCATCGAACCGCTGCAGGGACAGGTGGTGCTGAGCGATTTTCGACCGTTTCAGTCTTCTTTCGAGACAAGTGATATTGATCGCGTGCTGAAAACCGATGATCCCTGGTTCCGGCCGGTGGATATCAAGGCCGGGCCTGATGGTGCTCTGTACGTCGCCGATCTTTATGAGCAGCGAATCGATCACAGCAGTCACTACGCCGGCCGGATTGATCGATCCAGCGGACGCGTTTACCGGCTCACCTCACGCGATCCGGAGATTGCTCGGAAAACACTGAACGAAGCGATCAGTAAAACTTCGTCCGGCTCCCCGGCCGATCTGATCGAAGCTCTGAATTCTCCGAATCGCTGGCTTCGGCAGACAGCGATTCGGCTGATTTCTGATCGAAACAATACAACCCTGATCCCGGTCATCCAGCAACAACTTCGTGAAGCGTCAGGTCAGTCTGCCCTCGAACTTCTCTGGGCTTTGAACGTTACGGGTGGTCTTGATGACAACTCTGCTGTGCCACTGCTCTCCCATCAGGAGCCTTTCGTTCGATCCTGGACAGTCCGGTTGCGATGTGATTTTTCGACCATTTCTGAAACGCTTGCAAAAGAACTGGTGAAATTGGCTGTTCGAGAACCGGACATCGATGTTCGAAAGCAGCTCGCGTCATCTGCTCGACGGCTTCCGGCACCACTGGGGCTGCCTGTCCTCGCTGCGCTTCTTTCCCATGACGTCGACCAGGATGACATTCATCAGCCGTTGCTTTTGTGGTGGGCTGTTGAGCAGATGGTTGTCAAAGCTTCCGTCACGGAGATTCTTGACGCCCTGTTATCTCGCCCGGCTGACTGGGAACGGCCGATCGTCTCTCGGCACATCCTGCAGCGACTGATGCGAAGGTATGCCGCTGCCGGACAACGAAGCGACCTTCTCGCAGCTGCCAGTCTTCTGAAGGCTTCTCCAGACAAGAAATCTTCAGATCTGCTGCTTGCTGGTTTCGAAGAGGCTTTTCAGGGGCGATCTCTGGCGTCGATCCCAGAAGAACTTGCCGCCGCGATTACCGCTACGGGAGGTGGTTCTCTTGCGCTTCGACTACGACAGGGGGATGCTGCTGCTCTGAATGAAGCCAGTTCTACGATCCTGAACAGTTCAGCCGACGAACTCGCCAGAATTCAGCTGATCGAAATCCTGGGGCAGACTGCCGGTCCGAATTCCCTGACGTTTCTCTTTCCGCTTCTTGAAAGTGAGCAGAAACCCGCTGTGCTTTCGGCTGTCATTTCCGCTTTTCAGAGATGCTCTGACGATTCTTTCTCTGAGAAAGTCATTGCTCGATATCCCACCCTGCCCGAAGACGCTCGACTGACCGCTGAGACACTCCTGTCGAGTCGCCTCAACTGGTCGCTGGCTCTGATGATCGCCGCCGAGAACGGGAAAATCAAAGCGGATACCATCTCCGAAACGGCGTTGAGACGGATGCTCCTTCATGGAAATCAGCAGCTGAATTCCGTGATCGAAAAGCTGCGAGGAAATATCGCTGGAGCTACGACCACTGAAATGATGGCGGACATTCAAAAGATCAGCGACATCCTGGCTGCTGGTTCAGGAAATCCTCGAAGCGGAAAAATGATCTTCAGCCAGAACTGCGGCCGTTGCCACCTGCTGTTTGAAGAGGGTGGACGAATCGGACCGGATCTGACCCCCTTCGCTCGCGATAACACAGAACGACTTCTCAGAAACATCGTGAACCCCGGTCTCGAAATCCGGGAAGGGTTCGAGAATCATCTGATTGTCACCAACGATGGACGGATGCTGACTGGTTTCCTCGCTGACAAAGATCCGATGGTCGTGGTGCTTCGCGGTATAGACGGTCAGAACCTCTCCATCCCCGTCTCGGATATCGATGAAATGAAAGTGCTCCCGACGTCTGTGATGCCGGAAGGAGCTCTCAGGAACCTCTCCGAACAGCAGATTCGGGATTTGTTCGCTTACCTGAGGTCATCTCAGCCCGTGAACTACTGATGACCAATCTGTTTCTGGTTTGATCCAGCAGTTATCAACAACACCTGTTGATAACTGTGGGATCCTGTGACTGTTCCTGTCGTTGTCTTGAAGCTGACTGTGCGCCTGGTACTGCAACAGTATCTTTCTCGTGTGTACTTCCCGGATAGTCTGACACACTACCTGGGATACGAAAGACGACTTCTTCCAACAGTTATCAACAGTGTCAGTTTTTTTCTAAACTCTGATTGATATGAGACTTGGAACCTTCACTGTTTGGTTTATCAACACCTCGGGTCGACTCTTCTGATATCACTTCTTTCTTTAAATACTCTTTAAACACATCTTCGAAAAACAAAAGAGAAACGACCAGACGGCAATCCGTGCTGGTCGTTTCAGATGATTCTGTCCGGGATGACTGTCCCGAAAGGTGAATCTTCTCAGATATTGATTTCCCAGCCGGAACGGTACTCTTTGGAAATCAGCTTCGCTGCCTCTGGAGCGTTCTTCGCTGTCAGCGTCGCTGCATCCCACTCAAGCGGTTTCTGAGCTCGATAAGCGACGTTCCCGAGAAGGACCGCTTCTGACAAAGCTCCGGAGTAATCGAAATTGCAGGTGGTGGGAGATCCATCCTTGCAGGCCTTGATCCATTCAGCATGATGACCGATCGAATCCGGGATGGATTCTGGCGGTGGAGTGAATTTCGCCGCCTTGTCGTTCAGGAACACGCGATAACGAGAGTAATCGGCGTACATCTTGCCTTCCGTCCCGACAAACATGACACCGTTCGGAGGAACAGGCTGATCAGCGATACTCTTTGGAATCAGAGTACCGTCATACCAGGTCAGGTTGATGGACGATGAACCAGTGGAATCAGGGAACTTGTAACGAACGATCAGACCTTCCGGAGCCATATCAGGGTGAAGAGCTGGACCCTCAGCTTCGACATGAGTGGGGTGACGCAGGTTCAAGGCCCAGAAAGGAAGGTCCATAAAGTGACAGGCCATATCACCGAGTGTGCCGGTACCGAAATCCCACCATCGGCGCCATTGAGCCGGATGAAAACGGCCTTCGTGGAAAGGATAGACGGGAGCCGGTCCGAGCCAGAGATCCCAGTTCAGATTCTTTGGAGGCTGTGTGCCGGGTTCATTCCGACTGTTGGCCCAGTCAGCCTGATAACCCCAGGCCTTTCCGACCCAGACGTGAACGTCGGTGATTTTGCCGAGTGCACCAGCCTGTACGATTTCCACGACACGTCGGTAATTCTTCTCCGCATGAATCTGAGTTCCAAGCTGTGTAGCGACACCTTTCTTTGCTGCGGCTTCAGCGATTACGCGAGCTTCCTGAACAGTATGTGAAAGCGGCTTTTCCACATAAACATGTTTTCCGGCATTGATCGCTCGTATCGCAGCCGGAGCATGGTGATGATCAGTCGTCCCGATCACCACAGCGTCGATTTTGTCGCCTTCAGCGGTAATCATTTCTCGGTAGTCAGCATACGTGCGTGGAGTCAGTTTCTTTTCGCGAGTCAGCATTTCTTCGGCGCGAGACAGGTAATTGCTGTCCACATCGCAGATCGCGACAATATTCTCAGACATCACACCGTTGACATCTTCAGCAGCGCGGTTGGCCGTACCGATGCAGGCAACGTTCAGTTTTTCCAGAGGGTTCTTGCTCTCAGCAGCAGAAGTACCGGAAAGAAAAAGTGAAGAACTGATGGCTCCCAGAGAAACAGAACCGGCTTTTCGTAGAAAAGCACGCCGACCTTGAGCGGAATAACGATTCATCAGACAGACCTCAGAAGTGAAAGATTCAAAAGGCGGGAAAACAAGCAGCAAGCAAAGGAAAGAATAAGCGGACAGTCAGCTGAAAAACAGGGGAAGCCGGGCAAGGAAGAGATCAGAATGAAGAATTCTGAACTCGGACAAGATCATACGGGGTGCAGATCAGAGAATGAAACAGACGGATACGATCATCATCGGGCAGGGACTGGCCGGCACCGCTCTGGCGTGGCACCTGATCTGGAGCGGTCAGCGAGTCACGATTATCGATCGGTGCGAATCGGTGACAGCGTCGCGCATCGCAGCGGGACTGCTGACACCGGTGACTGGTCAACGACAGACGCGTTCAGCCGACTACGATTTGCTTTGGTCGGCGGCAGAAACGTTTTACCGAAAGGTTGAACACGAGACCTCTGAACGATTCTTCCAGCCCATCCTGTCAACCCGATTCTTCGTCAGTCCACAAGAACGAGATCAGTTTCTCGGTCAGAGAACAGGTCGTCTGAAAGAAACCACAGAACTCGTGGTATCCCCGGATTCAGGGGAGGTCGTGGGGTATCGAATGACGCCTTCAGGTCGTCTTGATACACCAATATATCTCGACGCTTCCCGAGAGTGGTTTCGGACACATCAGGAGTTCATTCAGGCGGATATCGATGTTAAGAATGATATTCAGGTTGTCAACGAAGGGACGATGATCCGATTACCGAACCAGGGGGTTGAAGCAACGACACTGGTGTTCTGTCAGGGATACCAGAGTTCGCTCAATCCGTGGTTTCCAGGAATTCCGGACGGACCAGTGCGTGGGGATATCCTGCGAGTTCGTATCGACGGTTATCGCCAGACAGGAGTTGTTCATCAGGGTGTCTGGGTCGTGCCGACAGCTTGTGAAGAGTATCTGATCGGTGCCACTTATGATCGAGACAACCTGACAGCAGAACCATCGCCAGAAGGAAGAAAGGAGCTGCAGCAGAAGCTGCGGAGCATCACCGACAGTCCAGTAGAGGTCATCGAACATCAGACAGCAGTGCGAGCGGGTATGCGCAATCGTCAGCCGCTCGGGATCTTTCACAAAGAAACGCCGTCAATAGGATTGCTCACAGGAATGGGTGCCAAAGGAGCATTACTCAGTCCGACAGCCGCCGCACGACTTTCAGAGATGATCATCAACGGAACGAATCAAAGAACCGAAACCAATAACGTCCCGATTCGAATCACAGAGCTGGCAAAAGAGAAGATCAAGGGAGTTGTCGCCAAAGGTGAACTGGTAATCGACGCGACGGCTGGTAACGGGCACGACACACTTTTTCTCGCTGAACTGACCGGGGAAACCGGGCGAGTGATCGCTTATGATGTTCAGGCGGGAGCGATTCATCGATCACAACAAAGACTGATCACGGCGGGATTTCACAATACCGATTTCCGGCATGATGACCACGGCAACCTGGCTCAGGCTGGCGTGAACGCAGAGAGCGTCGCAGCCATCATGTTCAATCTGGGATATCTTCCCGGTGGCGATCATCAGATCAGAACGTCTTCGAACAGTACGCTGAAGGCGATCGAAGCAGGTCTGCAGCTCCTTCGGATCGGAGGAGTCATGACCATCGCCTGTTACCGAGGCCATGCGGGAGGAGCCGAAGAAGCGAACGCGGTCGTCAGCTTGATTCAAATGCTGCCAGAGATTTCCTTCGAGACTCAGATCATCGTCTCAGATCAGAGTCAGGCAGGATCACCCTTACTCTGCTGGGTTCGAAAGTTGAACGGCTGAGCGATTGTCAACAATCGACCAAAGCGGCAGCAAATAGCGAGATTTGTATCAGAGCATTCAAACAACAGGAAATCTCAGAAGACTATCTCAGAACGGAGGCCGATGATGAAAGCGTCTCGCCCGTTGCCGCTCGGTTTTGCGATGTACTGAGTGTCGGGCTGCAGAACCATCCATTCGAAGATCTGAGCCTTGTAGAAGACTTCGAAGGCGTTTTCACGGAGGAGCGTTCTGTCACTGAAGTCAGCCGACGCTATCCCGACACCGATCAGGTCCGCATCGTGTCCTCGAAGAGGGCCTCGGTAGGTGACACCGCTGCCGATGTATCGGTCGACCGCATTCCTGTCCGATGGAGACCAACCGTACTGAAGAAAGGCACCGAGGCCCTGAGGCGCATCGTCGCTGCCCGGCTCTTTCCAGAGCAGCTGATCGACGCTGGCATAGTAACCATGATTTCCCGAGACAGTCCCGACCCCAGCTGCGAGGTTGTCGAAGTCACCAGAGTGATACCAGGAACCAAGACGAAACGTAGCCGGCAGATCGCCGTCCGGCCCGAACTGTGGTGTCCATGACAGCTCATAGAGTGACATTGCACCGAACTCGCCGACGGTAGAAAAGCCCCACTGGCCACCGGTTGGAGCTCCAAACGTCGGAGCTCCATCGTAAATCCCGGTTTTGAAGTGCCACGTATCAGTGAGGTCTGCGAAGACAGCGATCCCCATACCGGGATTAGGCCAGGTAGGAAGGGGAACCGTCGGGATCAGTCCGAAGGATGAATTGATGAAGTCGCCACCAAGGTCCACAAAAGCGAAGTCAGCATTCGCATCCTGTTTCCCCATTTTGACGATCAAAGCCCCGTCGGCAAACGAGTGTTCATACCAGAACTCAGTCAGCTGAAGTTCATTCTCAGGACGAGGATTACTTTCAATGTTGCTGTACAACTGAGTGTCCCCGACATCGCGAGGAGTCAGCGTCTGACCATGGAACTGACTGCCGTAGACGAAGAGTCGACCACCCTTCCAGAGATCCATACCTTCGGTGTCGACGTTCATGACCAGGTCGAGGTTGCCACGGTAACGAGTCGCACCGTTGGTGTTCACCCCGCCGTGAACATTGGAGAAAACTTCACCGGTATAGATGTATTCGCCGGTGATGCCGCGATACTGGTGCGCCCAGTCGGGCAGAGCAAGCGGCGAAGCACCAGAATCTTCTTCTTCCGGAGCAGCAGAAATCTCATTGCAACCGGACGGAGAACATCCAAAGCCGCGTTCCAGGTAGGGCAGGCTTTCGTCCCCCGGCGGAGTCAATCCGCGTGCAGGACAACCGGGAACAGGTAACACATGCTGCGAATGGGCTTTCTGCAGTTCGGCAACCAATGCAAGCGTGAAGCCACATGCCATAGTCAGGAATCGAATGGATCCCCGATGACGCCACTCCGGCTGCTCAGATCGACGTGGTGCGTGGTCATGAGATGACATCAGCTGTCTCGCCTCCTGCGAAGAATCGTCGTTGTCTGAGACGGAGGAAACAGCATGGCAGCAGCTCAGCAGTCCGCTGAGTACCACCCGCCGTTGTTCCTCGGTTGCCCCGATTCATCGGCAGAGAATGGAGAGATTGATTGCCGGTCACAGTGACAAAACGCAAAAGATTCCGAAAGACCGCGATGCGCAGTGAAACATGTACACGTCAGAGCGGTCACACGGACGGCGGCAGAATCCGAGATGTTTCTGCATTCGGAAAAGTCAGACACTTTGCGTCGCGGCTCTGCGGCGCAGTCGCCGGATCAGAAAGCCACCGACCAGTATCAACCCGGCTCCCAGAAAATAAGGAGTTGCCGGGGAGTACCTGAGAAGCGGAATCCCGAACATTGGTCCGAGAATTCGAGCCAGTGAAGAAAGGCTCTGCCCGGTTCCCAATACAGCACCCTGTTCGTCGCTGGAAGCGGCCTGCGACAACAGCGACTGGAGCGATGGCGTGACGGCGGAAAATCCGATCACGACGATGGGAAGAATCACCCAGAGAGCTTCTCGAGGAAGGATTCGGGCACCGGTCATCCCGATCAGCAGGAATCCGAAAGTCATCAGAGTGACGCCGGTCAGCGCCATTCGGTATTCACCAATCCGAGGCAGGAATCGTCGGACCAGCATTCCCTGCCCGATGGAAAGAACAAAACCGACGTAAGCGTAAAGCAGAAAATTCCATCGCGATCCATATCCGAATTCTCGCGTCAACAGCGAAAGCGTGCTTTCGAACTGAGCAAATCCGAATGTCGTGATGAAGACCGAAATCAGGATCAGCGATAACGACGGATGGGAGAGGTATTTCGACAGCTGAGCGATGTTCAGCCACGATCGGCGATGAGTCGTTCGTTCGGCATCAGAAGCAATCCCTCGCGATTCTTTGAGCCGAAACGCAGCCAGCAACAACGCGAGGCCGGAAAGCCCGGCAGCGATGTATCCGGGAAGCGGTGATGGCGGCTGCAGAAGTTTTGTGCTCACCACGGAAGCCGAAAGTGGTTTCTCCAGAAAGCCCTTTGCCGCTTCGATGTCAGCGTCGCGAAACGGACCGGCGGCCTTCATTTCCGAAACAAATCGATCCAGATCGTAGGTCTCAGCAGAATCTTTCCAGCTTTGAACAATCTCGTACTGAGCCTGATTCAGTCGGATGGAAGCTTCATCGGAGGTACTGGCTGCTCCGATCAGAGGCCCAAAGGTAAATCCGATCCCGAAGGCAGCTCCGATCATGGCCATTCCCCGACCACGACCTGCCGCTCCGGTGCAGTCGGCAATCACCGCCTGAGCGGTTGAAATCGTCGCTCCGGCAATACCGGCACCAATCCGTGCCACGAACATCCAGGCCACAGGTCCAAGTCCCAGAATAATCCCGTCGCGGCCGAGTGATGATGCGAAACCGAAAAGCGTATAGGAGAAAGTGGATCCGAGCAGTCCAAGGATCAGAATAGGACGACGCCCGACACGGTCAGAAAGCGATCCCCACATCGGAGCGAAGATAAACTGCATCGCCGAAAACGACGCCATCAGCAACCCGAGCTGCAGTTCGCTGGCGTTAAAGAAGGAACCGTATCGAGGCAGCAGCGGCAGGACGATTCCAAAGCCCAGAAGGTCAATGAAGACCGTCAGGAACACGACGAGCAGCGTAGCGCGATCGGCTCGAGTTTTTTCAGTTGAATCTGCGGACTGGCTGGACTTCTCAGTCAACTCACCACTGTTTGCGGATGATGTCACGGTTTGACCGGATTCGTTCAAAGTGTCTGATGTCAGTGAAAAGGCGATTACTGCGGGCACCTGGAAAGGCCGCCGCGGCCGAGGAAGGTATCAGATGTTCGGAAGAAAGCCGATCGACCGGAAAACTGAGCTCGACTCGGATCGCCGTCGCGGCCGCACGTCGCAAGTTGAACGCGAAGCCCGGAAAACGTCCATCATCCCCGGCCCACAAACCAGACGCACAGCCACGCAAGTACCGGGAACAGCACGAAGATCAGCCCAAAGGCGATCAGATTGGAGCGAGCGTTATCCGGCCATCGTGCCATGAAGAAAGTTCTCCGAGCGTCAGGTCCTCTTCCTTTGCCACACAGGCTTTGACAGATTGCTCAGCCGGTTACCTGGGCGTCTGTTTCTGGCACAGCATCGCTGGCAGCGTCAAACCATTCTTCGCGGAACTCGATACGCTTCTTCAGCTTCATCGCCAGATTTGCGGTGAGAGCCATGATGGCATCAGCCATCGCCACGCGACCACTGCACCTCAGCTCGTTCTTCTTGCCGGCTCGGAGGCAGTAACAGAAGTGTTCCATTTCCTCCCGATATCCGCGACTGATCTTTTCCCCCATCCAGGACTTAGCCATCGTTGCGGCAGCAGATGGGGAGGTTGTGTTGTAGCTGTCCAACACAGGTCCACCACCCCCGGCGGAGGAATCAACGACTCGCAGTCGCTGCTCAATGCCGCCACCACTTGTCGGTGTTGCTTCCTTGTAAAGCAGCGCTTCCATTTCAGTCTTCATCACCAGCGTGCCTCGGCTGCCGAAGACAGTTTCGCCGTATGGTTCCCAGCGGTTCGTATTGATGGAGGAGTAGGTGACGATCGAGAGATCATTCTGGTCCTGATCGTAGTGTTTTCCGGGGAATTCCAGAGTCACATAAATGTGGTCATCGATGTCTCGGTCATCGACCCAGTTCTCCTCAGGACCAACACCCTTGACGCCATAGAAGTTCTTGCCGCCGAAGCCCTGAACTGCCAGCGGATGCTTCTTTCCGAGGAAGATACTGCAGGCATCCATCTGGTGGCTGCCCAGTTCCGCCATCAGACCACCGCCAGTGGCGTTGTAAAGACGCCAGTCGATGAGCTGCCTGGCGCTATCGTATCCCAGTTCCTTGAGTTTGCCGGATTTTTCCATCTCCAGCAGGACTTTGGCGTCCTTCTTGGCGTCACCGTCGCGATCCCATTTTCGCCAGCTGTCACGGCCGGGGAAGCTGTTGTTTCGATGCCACTGAGCTCGCAGAAATTTCAGATCGCCCAGAAGCCCGCGCTGAATCAGATCATTCGCGTTCTCGTAAAGAACGCTGTAATGACGCTGATGGCCGACAGCCAGAAGCAGGTCTTTCTGGTCAGCGAGCCGGATCATTTCCTTGCATTGTGTGATGTTGTGAGCCATCAGCTTTTCGGTCAGTACATGCAGACCAGCTTCCATGCACATCATGGCAATGGGAGCATGCTGGCTGAGCGGCACTGCGATGACGACGGCTTCCAGGCCGAGTTCATCCTTCTTCTTCAGCAGTTCAAGATGGCTCTCGAAGACCTTGATCTCGGCCGCCTTCGCCTGTCCGAGCTTCTTGTTGAGGCCGATTCGAGCTTCAGGATGACTGCCCTTGAAGGTTCGTTCAATGTTGGCCGGACGCGGGTCGGCGATCGCGACGATCTCCATGTATTCAGGCGGATGCTCCGTGATGAGCACATTGGCCTCATCGCCGCAGCCGATGAAGGCCGTACGGACGGGTTTTCCTTCGAGTTTGCTGTAGCCGAAATACATCGCTCCGAGGCCGGCGCCGCCGGCGGCAACGGTCTTCATGAAGTCTCGTCGAGTAAACCCGACGGCTTCGTGGAAGTTGTCCTGTCCGATCTGTTCCTGTTCGGGAGTAAGCATCATGGAACTGGTCCTGTCAATCTGTCACTGAGTCGTATGGATTCAGAGTCGTATGGATTCAGGCAGTCCCGGAAACTGAATTCACCAGGGACTGCGGGGAAATCTGTCAAAGGAATCAGAAGATAAACACGTTAACGGCCGGTTATCGCCTTGCGTCGAAACATCGCACTGAACATCGCGTCCAGACCAAACCATCGGCCGGTTGGCAGAAACGCCAGAGCCAGCAGTGCCAGCACTTCGATGAGGTTTTTATTCACGATGAAACTGTGTTCAGGCCCCGGAGCTTCCGGTACACCCGGCCATGGCGGCATCGCCATATAAAACCCGAAGACCATGAAGGCCGCCGAGAACGCAGCAAAGCGTGTACAGAAACCGAGCAGAAGGCAGGCTCCCAGAATCGTCAGGCCGGCGATTGTTGAGACGTCGACAATCTTCAGGGGTGTCCAAGGCGTCGGGAGCGGACCGCGCTGCAATTGTGCCACAGTCAGCATCTCCTGAGCGTCCGCCTTGAGCTCCGCATCCAGCGCCTTCAGAGGGCCGGCGACTTCCTGAGACTTGGCTCGAGTATCGCCCCAGACCCGATTCAGGTGATCAAACTCGAACGCAACTTTTGCTCCCGTCAGCTTCTGTTCGTAACGATCAACCATCTGCCGATACAGATCGAGCTCACTGATGCGACCATCGATCAGCCCGGCGTTCTCTGGATTGCCCATCAGATGAGCGTTCAGGCGTTCCTTGATGGAGAGTTTCATGGAACGAGTGAAGACGTCGTTCAGAGCTTTTCGGAATGCTTCATGTTCCGGAGTATTCTGCCCGGAAATCAACTCTTCGACAGCCTGCTTTTCTGCCGGAAGCAGGTGTTTCTTTCCATCGATCTTCAGCTGTTTCTTTGCTGCATCAAAGGAAATAACGCCGCTGTCGACTTTAGCAGCGGCCAGATCCAGTCCCGGAGGAAGTGCCTCCAGTGGCACGGCGAACGCGCTGACACCGTCAATCATCTGATTCAGTCGTGACAGCTGAGATTCGTTGAGTCCGTAATGCTGAGCGAATCGCTGCTTCCAGTCGTCCCACCGAGCCGCCACGAGCGGAGCGTCCAGCCACTGAAGATCGTCAGGATCGCCCGTGAGCGATCGAAAGACGGGTCTCAACGGCCCCTGAGAATTCTTCAGGTATCCTTCCGACGACCATGGAGTCGGCGTCTGGAGAGTATCGATCTTCCAGAGGCCCTCGTAAAGCAGCTGCCAGCCGATGCCCAGTCGAAGCACGACCAGCAGAAATGCTGCAGTGAAAGTAAAATGGCGAGGATCAGTCACAGGCAGGGTGCTCCGATCAGCAATTCGTCGGTGAGCAGTGAATGAGGGATATCGTGAACACTAAAGTTCAGGAGAGTTCTCTCCTGATGAAGATCATATTCCTGAAACGTCCGCCGAACAGTATCGCGAGAAGTTCCGAGACTGTTCTCAGTGGGACCAGTTCAGAGGGTTACCTGATCAAAATCCCAGAAAATACGGGACTCCGGGATTCCGATCACCGTCGGGCAAACTCGTTTTCCGTCCGACGGAAAGGGGATCAGAATAACACCGATTCCGGGCAGATTCTCACAACATTGCCGAGCTTTTTCGATTCCCAGCACGAAAAAAGCAGTGGATACAGCGTCAGCCAGGGCGGCGGAATGTGCGATCGCCGTAACGGACAGCATGCCATCGACTGGCCAGCCGGTTCCAGGATCGAGAATGTGCCCGTATCGCCGGCCTTCGTACCGAAAAAACTGAATGTTGGAGCCACTGGTCGCCATCGCCTGATCCTGCAGCAGGATTGTGCCGAGTCGGCGTTCGGTAAACAGCGGATTCCCGATCCCGACCGGCCAGCCGGGAAGACCGTTGTGGGTTCCACGTGCCAGAAGACTGCTGTGACCACCATGAAGCAGAAACTCCTGCGGAGCCCCTGATACCCGGTTCATCCAGCTGGCACACTCATCCAGAGCGTATCCCTTGCCGATCGCACCCGGGTCGAGCGACAGGCCCTCGACCTGAAACCGGATCGTCTGTTTTGCTTCATCGAGTTCTACGTGATCAGATCCCGAGCGAGCACGAGCGAGTTCAATCTCATCAGGCGTCGGGATCCGTTCTTCCTTTCGGCAGCGACGCCAGAGCTGAATCAGAGATCCGGTCGCCATGTCAAATCCGCCGCCGGTGATTTTCCATGTCTCCATGGCTGAACGAAGCAGAGCAAACAGGCGATCAGAAACCGGAATCTGTTCGCGACCAGCTCGCTCATTGACGATCGACAGTTCGCTTTTCGAGCGATAAACGCTGAGCCACGATTCGATCTCATGAACACATTCCAGGACTTCTCCGGCTGCGTCGATCTGACTCGCAGGTCCCGGGTTCATAATGACGGAAAACTCACAGGCCATTGCACTCGTCGACAGTCGGATCGTGCTGCCTCCCGATGGCGGAAGCCGATTTCTGGAGGCCTCGGTCGAATCTCTGTTCTGTTCCGTGAAGGCATTCTGTCCCGGAACCTGATCACGACCAGAAGTCGTGACGCTGTTTCGGAGCTCTTCGTCGGGAGAACTTTCCGCCATGCGGAAGCTCAGTCTTCGAAGCAGGTCTCGTCGAGTTGTCTCTGAGTGAGGATCAGTCATTTTTAGAACGCGTAACAGAACCGGGACTGGCTCCCGAAAAAAGCTGAATACGCCTGCAGATTCGCTGGTTGAAGGGAGCCTGTCCCAGTTTTGTTAGAGCCACTCAAAACATTTCAATGAAGAACACGTCAATGCAAAGCAGGAATCGACTTGTTGCTGCAGACGCAGATTTTTTCTTCCGGAGAATTGCCTGATCACTTGACAGAGGAACGATGAACGAAAAAACTTTCGACGGTTAACTTATTCACATCCTGGACTGACAACGAAGAGAGGACAACATGAGAAAAGTCAAAGTGTTGATGTGCGCGCTCGGGTTGATGGCTGCGGGCAGTCTGCTCAGTGTTACAGAAAGTTCCGCCGAAGAAAAACCCCGATCGGCCGAGAAAGCCCGACCAGAGGCGAGTGAGCAGAAGGAGTCGGGTCGCAGCGAATCTGCCGGGCGAAAATCCGGTGCTCGGTCGCGATCGAATCTTCCACCCGCGAATCGTCGTCTCCCGGCAGGTTACGGCACACTGTCGTTGAGCGACGAACAGAAGGAGAAGATCTTTCAGGTGCGAGAAGAACACTCGTCGCAGCTGAAAACCCTGCAGGAGCAACTGAAGACCCTGCGGACTCAGATCGACAAAGAGTTTCGCGCAGTGCTCACCGCAGAACAGAAGAAGCAGCTTGACGATCTGAAGGAGGATCGGAAGCGAGGGAACCGACGAGAGGAGGAGATGGAAGAAGACTCCTCGGAAGAACAGGCAGCATCGAAGAGTAGTTCGGAGAACTCTGAACAGCCGACCGAGTTCGCTCCCGAAGATGAGTCCGAAAAACAGGTCACATCCCGGGAAAAGTAACCTGACCAGAGCAACCTGAGCTGGCAGACATGATGCCGGCAGCAAACAGCCCTCGAACAGGGAATCCCCGTTCGAGGGCATTTTTTATCTTTCGAATCACGTTCGGGCGGGATGCTTATGCGACAGGCATCCAGCAACGTGATCGCTCATCAGACTGATTTCTCGAGTTTCTTCGCTGCCTGGTAGGCGGTTTCCATCTCGGTCAGCGTGGCTTCCTGCATACTTCGCCCAGCGTTCTTCATCGCTGACTCAATCCCCTGAAAGCGTCGACTGAATTTCGCGTTGCTTCTGCGAAGAGCTTCTTCCGGGTTGATCCCCCAGCGTCGAGCAATGTTCGCCACAACAAACAGGACATCACCGAGCTCTGATTCGGCACGGTCACGGCGAGCCTGATCGAGCCACGGGAGGTCAGGCACCGGTGTCATGTCCACGCTGGCGGCCACATGAGGAGGACTGGTGGAATCAAACAGTTCCACAGACAATTCGGCAAGCTCTTCCTTCAGCTTGTCAAACAGCATGACCCGATCGGGAAAGTCGTAACCAACTGCAGCGGCACGGGCCGTGATTCTGGCGGTACGAGCCAGCTCCGGGAGAGCGGTCGGGATACCATCGAGAAGGGACTCACGTGATTTTTTCTCGTTCTGTTTGGCTGCGTACCAGTGCTTCTTAACGTCGTCTGTCGTCGCAGCTTCAACGTCACCGAACACATGTGGATGACGACGGACCATCTTGTCAGCAATACCACGAACGACTTCGATCAGTCCAAAACGGTTCTCATCGGCAGCAATCTGTGAATCGAGAACAACCTGCAGCAGGACATCTCCCAGCTCCTCCTGAATCGCCGCGTTGTCGTCCGAATCGATGGCTTCAAGAAGCTCATAGGTTTCTTCGAGCGTGTACGGTTTGATCGTCTTCATGGTCTGCTGACGATCCCAGGGACATCCGGTCGGGGATCGGAGACGCGCGACGACCTCGCAGAAACGTTGAAACTCCGGCAGGAGTTCGGTGAAAAGTGGTGGTGTTCCGGGGGCAGGTGAATCGGGGATCTCGTGAGGAGTCATGAGTCTGTCAGATCATTCGCTCGCAGCAGGGATACAGTCAGGGCAAGAACGACTAGTGCATTGTCAGTCATCAAATGATGGAAAACGATAGGTGTTTCTTGTGTGCCACAGGCTATGCCAGTGTTTTTGAACCAACAGCACTGGCATAGCCAGTGGCAAACATCAATGGATTGTTGACAGAGCACTGGAGCGCTTTTCAAAACCGGGACAGGCACCCTTGCAGTAGCAGAATTCGCAGGAAAACACCGCGCCAGTCGGGAGCCCGTCCCGGTTTTGTCAGGGCCTCTAAAGCATCATGACCAGTCCGTCGATTCCCGACAACCGACTGTAGATTGCCAGAACCTGTTGAGACGACTGGCAGAAAGGTTCAATCGTCACGGCGATATGGC
>JBKDKA010000178.1:0-4381 GCA_046345315.1 Planctomyces sp. | reverse complement strand
ACGGAGAAGATGTTGGAATGCTCCACGTCAACCCCCTGCACAACGCACTGCATCTCGTGCTGAAGTCGCTGCATCAGCCGCCCGTCACCGCAGCCAAGGTCAATGACTCGACTGCCACGACTGATGTGCGCCATGATGAGCTCATCAGTGAGCAGCACTGATGGGTCGGGAAGAAGATAACGCTGGGGACTTGTCATTCCGTTCTGATCGCTTTAATGAAGTTACTCAGAAAAATCCTCGGACTCAGGTGTCATCAGTCAAAATCTCCAGGCTGATGACACCATTGTGGTCGTTCAGGTGTTGTTCAGTCGCTGCATGTATGTCACACACGAGCAACAGTCAACCACGAGCAACAGTCGTATGTTGTGTCTGAAAGAGGACCGAAAAACACCGATCGTATCCGAATCCGATGGTCAGGAAACAGTGCTCCGGGCTTACCGAAACGGATACTGCTGACAAAGAACAGTAACGAGAAATCCAGTTCGGAAACAGGCAACGGCGACTGCAATCCTGAGCATCTCGCTGAGACCGCCGCATCATGAAGGCGATCGCCATTGGCATCCCGTATGACCGAGTCAAGGTCCGTCCTCGTTCCGTGGACCTCCGAAAGACGGATTCTGCAAATGGCAGCTACAGAGAAGGCCTGCAGCCGCCAGCTCTCCGTCCGGTTCATTCGGACGGAAGCAGCGAATCAAGATCGTGGCACGACTCATGCGTCTGCATCGCCGATTCCGCCTGAACAGGCCCGGAAAAGACCCCGGAACGTGTGCTTCATGGCGATTTCAGTCATCACTGATGGATCCGCCGTTACGAAGTCGACGTTTGCCGGATGCCTCACCGCGATCACTGGATTTCGAGTTCATGAGCTTCAAGCCAGTTGGCATCAGTAAAAGTTCTGATTGCCGCGTAACGCATAACCAGGCCAGATTTCGTTTCCTGAGCAGGACCAACTGGCTTTAACCTCGCCAGCAACGAGATGACTCAAGTGCGATGGACAACGAAGACGAATTCGTCATGAAAGTCACAGAAAGCGGTGTGGCGTCAGCCCTCCGAGGTCTTCCACGACAGATTCACCAGCCACCTTCGACCAACGCAACCAGAACCTATCGCCATCGAGGCCATTCGGCATTGCCCGGTTCGTGTCCATTGCGAACCTCTGTTCTGGATCTCGTGTGTTCAGAATCTCCTGGGGCTATTGAAGAAAAACGAAGCCATTGCTTTGACTGAAGGTCGCGAAGATCGGGAAGGAAAACACCTACGAAGAATGGTGGCATCGTGGTCGTTGTTCAGCGAGCAGAGCGGCTCATTCGCTACGGGCTGGCGAAGTCTCTGACGGCGCCGGTGGACTCAGCATGTTGACTCGAGGGCATTTCAATTTCGGACGATCCTAAACGTTGCTGACATCAGCGATCATCGTGTCGCCCCGTCAGGCCGTTGACTGAATCCCGGCGATTCGTTCCATTGACTAACCGACCCCGGCAGTGATTCCCTCGCCCGCTTGGAACTCAATAGTATTGCCGATGTCAGCTTCTACTCGCTTCGTCAGGGACTCCATGAGATTGAGACTGACCTTCCGCCACGAAAGCCGTGTTCAGGCTCTTCAGACAGCAGTTTCCATCTTGTTTTCTCAGTTTCCCTGACATCCATTGCCATGGAACGCGATATGTCCGCAACGCAATCGGGGCGATACCGAAGTGTGTTGTTGTTTTCTAAGACGCAGTGCAGAAGACTGAATATTCATTCCACCAGGAACATCCAATGCCTTGAGACCTCAAAGAAGTTCGTTTGTCCGTCATTCCCGCGCAGGCGGGAGTACAGATTGCGATAAGTCAACTTAAGTTGTGACACAGCAAGCGTCGCCACGGTTAAAAGAAGTGTCCAGTTCCTCCGGGATTTCGAGCTCTTTACGCACAAATGATCGCACATCGGACCTGCGTGACCCCGATCCGGGCCGTGTGTTTGGGGTTTCGCTAGAGCGCATTTCAAAACCCCCTTTTGAGAGACTGGCAAGCAATTTGCGTTCCGTGTTGATCAAGGAGGTGATCAGCTATGGGATGTACAAGGAAGGTTGATGTGTCAGATGATCCGCACCTGACCGACAAGATCTGGGAAAAGATTGGCCATTTAGTTCCGGAACATGAAGTCGGTGAGGCTGGTGGACGCCCGCCACATTCGGCCAGAGCCTGTCTGGCGGGTATTCTTTTTGTATTGATTACAGGCTGCCAATGGCAAAAGTTACCAAAGAATTACCCCTCCCCCAGCACTTGCTGGAGGAGATTTGAAGAATGGACTTCTTGCTCAGTGTTTGAGCTGATCTGGTCAGAGCTACTCGGTGAACTCGACGTGCTCGGAAAGATTGACTGGAGGGAAGCTGCTGCGGATGCCTGGTTCGCGAGGGCAAAAAAAGGGGCGATTGCGTGGGAAAAACCAAGTGCGGCAAAGGAACCAAAGTCATGGACGTCGTTGACGGGCATGGAACTCCGATCGCTGTTCATGTTGCATCGGCCTCAGAAAGCGAAGTGAACCTGATTGAGCCAACGCTTGATCAGATTCAGTTCAATGATCGAGCCCCCGAGCATCTCCTCTACGACAAGGCTGCCGATAGTGACGCACTGCGAGCACGCCTCATGCAGGAACGCGGCATCGAACTCGTCTGCCCACATCGGAGGGGACGGAAGAGGAAATCGCAGCAGGACGGTCGTGCCTTGAGACGGTATAAGAAACGATTCAAAGTCGAAAGAACTCACAGCTGGTTCCACAACTACAGACGAGTCGTCATCCGTTACGAAACAACCCCCAGAAGATTCCTCGGATGGATCTACATTGCCTGCGTTCTTATTACATTAAACCGGTTTTGAAATGCGCTCTAGCCTTAACATCGCGGCGAACTCCGCCTTTGACCTGCCAGTCGAAAAGTATCGGGCCGAAAAGTTTCGATTTCAGCAAGCGTTCGTTGAGTCGTGGATAAGACCGCATGAGAAAGTAGCTCGTCAGCAACAGGAATGGTGTTGTCGGCAGCCCCGGCACGATTACACCAGCGATAGCCAATACAAAGAACCCACCGGCTGACAACAGATACAGCACGCGACGCAGACCAGACACAGATTGTGTCGTCGCTATCACGCTGGATCGATCCACGGGGCGCCGTGATGAGTGCAAATGTGATAACTCGAGGCGTGGTTGGGCTGACTGGACGGTCTTCATCAGTCACTAAGGTTTCAATTCAAGTATTCGGTCACATCGCGCGTGGTTGTCTCGGAACTCGTGGATTGAGGAAGGAGACAACAGGTCCAACTTGTAAGTCGGAAACATGCTGCCATGCGTCGTGGCAGATTCCGGGTGCTCAAGAACGTCGGGAAGACAGTTCTGAATGACTTGAAGCATCAATGCGACAGACACGGAGGCTCCGGGAGAAGCGCCGAGAAGTGCGGCAATGGTCTTTTCTTTGTTCGTGACAATCTCCGTACCGTAATGAACGATCCCGGCCTCACCATCCATCCGCTTGATTGCCTGAACGCGAATTCCTGCGTCCATCAATCGCCAGTCTTTCCGGTCGGCTTCGGGATAGAATGTGCGGAGCAATTGCATCCGACTTTCAATGCTCTGAAGCCCCTGCTGAATCAGGTATTTTACCAGCGGCAGGTTGTAAGCTCCGACCTTCAACAGTGAAGCAATGTTGTCAGGACGGACTGAAAACGGCAGATCGGTCAGGCGTCCCGTTTCTTTCAGGAAGCGAGTCGTCCACGCCGCGAATGGGCCGAACAACAGAGCTTTCTTGCCGTCGATCACCCGCGTATCGAGATGCGGTACAGCCATCGTCGGTGCTTCGCCCTGTGCCTGGCCATAGACCTTGGCCCGATGCTGAGCCACGATTTTCGGATCGTCGCAAACCAGCCACTGGCCACCGATCGGAAATCCACCGAACCCCTTGATTTCAGGAATCCCCGATTTCTGCAACAGCGGCAGACTACCGCCACCGGCCCCAATGAAAACGAATGCTGCCGAGCTCTCTCGAACTTCATTTCGACGAAGGTCCTTCACTCGGACGTTCCAGCCATTCGCTGCCTTTTGGATTCCGATGACGCGATGACTTGTGGCGACTGCACAATCCTGCTGACCGGCCAGCCAGTTGATGAGTTTTTGCGACAAAGCTCCGAAGTTCACATCCGTACCGTCGTCCATGCGCGTTGCGGCGATCGGTTCATCGTTTCGACCATTGATCAGCAGAGGCGCCCACTTTTGCACTTCCGCCCGATCTGTCGAGAATTGCATCCTGTCAAAGAAGTGATGAGCCGACATGGCGGCGTGTCGGTCTCGCAGAAATTCGACCTGTGATTGCCCTCGGACGAAACTTACGTGCGGAACTGGATGGATGAAATCC
>JBKDKA010000177.1:0-10850 GCA_046345315.1 Planctomyces sp. | reverse complement strand
ACGTATACCTGTCCGGCTACGATCAAGTTTTTGCGCCAGCTTGCCCGAGCCCAACAAAGGAACACTATGATCAATCATTCACTCTGTCGCGACCTCCTTGTCGTCGTCATTCTGGCATGCAGCCACATCGGTCAGACAGCCATCGCTGCTGCGAAAGCAGAATCGCTCAACCTGACGAACGCGCAAATCGTCGGCGTTCAGGACGGTACACTGGCAGCGAAAGCAGCCGACATCCTGACCGACGAAATCGCGAAGCGAACCGGCATTGTCTTGCCGGTGCAGAAAACCAGCGCAGCATCCGGTACTCCCGCAATTCTGATCCGAACGGTCTCAGAGTTCGACCGAAGCAGACTCCCTTCCGATGTCAAACTTCCAGGTGCCGCCGATTCCTTTGCCATCTGGATTGAGAAATTCACGCCTGCGCCGTCTGTTGTTCTGCTGGGTTACGATGATCGCGCCACGCTCTTCGCGGCAGGGCGACTGCTTCGCATGCTGTCCATGACAAAAGGCAGACTGGAACTGTCTTCGGAAACACGCGTGACCAGTGCCCCGGATTCGCTGATTCGCGGCCACCAGCTCGGCTACAGAGCAGCGAACAATACTTACGAGGCCTGGGATCTCGGGCAGTATGAACAGTATCTGCGGGATCTGATGGTATTCGGAGTGAACGCCATCGAGCTCATTCCTCCGGCTCGATCTGACGAACCGCTGAGTCCGCACATGAAGATCGCACCGTGGAAAATGAATCAGGACCTGTGTGAACTCATCGCTTCCTACGGACTTGATCTCTGGATGTGGGTGCCGGTGGATTCCGAAGTCGCCGATCCCGCACAGGCTGAGGAAGAGCTGAATCGACGACGAGAATTATTTCGGACCTGCGGGCACATCAGTGACATCTTTGTCCCTGGCGGCGACCCTGGTGATACGGATCCGGAAGTCCTGATGCCGTATCTGAAGCGCCTTGCAGCAGTTCTGCATGAATCACACCCGAACGCAGGCCTCTGGGTCTCCAATCAGGGATTCACATCAGAGCAGAACCGGTATCTCTACGACTATCTTCGGACGACGGAACCTGACTGGCTTGCGGGAATTGTCTTTGGCCCATGGTCGAAGGAATCCCTCGCTGAAGTCCGCGGTCGAACGCCACGAAAGTATCGAATCCGAGATTACCCGGACATCTGTCACACGCTCCGCTGCCAGTACCCTGTTCTCGATTGGGACCCCGCATTCAGCCAGGCTCTTGGCCGCGAACCTTTCAACCCTCGTCCGAAAGCCATGGCTCATATTCATAACTCCACAGCGGGCCTGACCGAGGGATTCATCACTTACTCTGACGGAGTTCCCGACGATGTGAATAAAATCGTCTGGAGCGCCTTCGGCTGGGACAGGAAGCAGGACGTTCGACAGGTTCTGGTCGAATACGGCCGCTACTTCATTGATCATCAGCATGGAGAAGCAATCGCCGATGGATTGCTGGCCCTGGAAGAAAACTGGCGCGGCCCGCTGCAAAAAAATGACAGTGTCGAGAAAACGTTCACGCACTGGCAGAACCTCAGATCACAGCTTCCGGACGCTGCTCAGAATAACTGGCGGTTTGAGCTCGCATTGCTTCGAGCTGATTACGATGCCTATCTGAAACGAAGACAGGCTCGACACCTGCAGATCGAACAGGAAGCAAAAGATGTTCTTCGGAATGCGGCCACGATCGGCACTGAGTCGGCAATCAGCAAGGCTCAATCCATCCTTGCTCAGGTAAAGACGGACACCACAGCCGAAGATCTGCGCAAACGCCTGACCGAACTGGGACATCTGCTGTTTCGCAATATCGGCCTGCAGTTGAACACTCCGGACTTTGGCGCATCGAATCCGGAGCGTGGTGCAGTGCTCGACTATCTCGATTACCCGCTGAATGACAGCCCGTGGCTGGAGTCCCAGTTCGCTGAAATCCTGAAACTCAGCGACAAGGCAGAGCAGTTGAGCAGACTGCAGAGAATCATTGATTGGGAAAATCCCGGACCAGGCAGCTTCTATGACGACCTGGGGTGCGTCGATCGACAGCCGCACCTGCTGCCCAATGACCGCGAAAAGGCCTGGCATTCTGACCCCGGATTCATCAGCTCTCCCCAGTCAGAATTCATTGACAGGCTTGACCGCGGAACCATGGCTTTTAAGCATGAACGGATCTCTTGGCTGAATCAGGCAGAAACGCTCTTCGGGGCACCGCTGCGGATGCGTTACACCAAACTGGATCCTCAGGCGAAGTATCGCCTTCGAGTCACCTATGCTGGTCGATTTCGAGCCACGATGAGGCTCGTCGCGGACCAGACTCACGAAATTCACGGTCCGCTTCCACAACCTTCCCCTGTTTCACCGGTGGAATTTGAGATTCCTCAGGCGGCCACTGCGGATGGCGCACTTGACCTGCAGTGGGAACTGATCGCCCAGCGCGGATGTCAGGTGGCAGAGGTCTGGCTGATCAGGCAGTAACTCTGACCATCGTCCCACAGGATCGGCTTTTCGTTCACTCCCTCGGAACGATGCACTCCATCCGGCGGAATGCCCTCAACAGCGGGGACGTGGATGCAGTGCATCCAGCACGTAGAAAATCTGCACTTCAGGGAGGTTTTCTGGCTACCGCATGGGGCAAAATGTTCATTCATGCCCCCACGCCTGCCTAAAACACTTGCATCGCGAATAATTTGTCTGTACAAATCTGTGCATTGTTACGTTTTTTTTCCGTTAATGTCTGGAGAAAATTCATGGTGAAAGAAAGAAGACGCGGTTTTACGTTGATCGAACTGCTGGTGGTAATTGCGATCATTGCAGTTCTCGTGTCATTGCTTCTGCCGGCAGTTCAGCAGGCACGCGAAGCAGCACGACGTACACAGTGCCGTAACAACCTGAAACAGATCGGGTTGGCTCTGCACAACTATCATGATGCCCACAATCAGTTTCCTCCGGGGCGCATGACACCTTCGCGAGAAGGCATTGGTGGTCCATGCTGGTTTGGTCATCTATCGCCTCTGTATCACATTCTGCCGTACATCGATCAGGGAACCGTTTACAACCTGCTGGATAAATCCGAGACGCGAGTACGGAAATCATCTGCGCCCATCTGCCTGAAGAATGCTTTCGTAACGAACCATACTGTGTCAGCGTTTATGTGTCCGTCGGATCCCAATCACATTCCGGGGATCAACACGAACAGCTACCGAGCGAACTTTGGTGTCACCGTCGCTGGTGGACGCAATTCCGGCGATCAGGATCAGGTCGATCCGGTGTACACCACCCGAATCAGGGGTGAGATGGACGGCGCTCTCGGCGGAGCATTCACCGACCGCGGCGGGATGAACGTTTCGAAGTTTATCGACGGCACATCCAACACGGTCATCTATGCAGAACGAATCATTGGTACTCTCACCGTTGGGCAGATCACAAAGGGAAGTTATTTCTACCGAACTGGTGGCTCAACCAACATCATCACGACATCCAACTTTGCGACGAACACCACATCCGTTGTGGTTTCCGCATGTAGTGCTGCTGCAACACCGACTAATGTTGCTTTCGTCGCCAACTATCGCAACGATTTCGGGATCACGAGCGGCGATGATCCGGCATGGTATTATTCGAGCTATCAGCATGGAGCATACAACCACATTCAGGGACCGAATGCTGCAATGCCCGACTGTGGATCAGGCTCCATCCCCGACAGCCCTCAGGAAGTTTCCGTCATGGGGGCTCGAAGTTACCACACCGGCACCGTCACCGTGGCTCTGGCCGACGGAAGCGTGAGAAGTGTGAGCGACAACATCAATCTCGGAGTCTGGCAGGCTGCCGGCACACGAGCAGGTGGTGAGGTCCTCGGCGAGTGGTAGTCGATTCGACGTGGTGAATGCGAGTCCTCATCGCTGCATGAAAAGCAATGGTGGGATCGCCTGATATCGAGAGATCTGATGCTTCCGCCTGCAAATGCAGGCGGAAGTTTTTCAGTTTAATCAGCAGCCCGGCTTCACCGGAATCACGTTTCTCGAACGCCATCGATCGAAACCCTGCTGCTTTACGTAATCATTATCATTGCAAAGTTATGATTCGATGGTTCAGTCAATTGTAAGAGGAATTGTAGAGATGAAAGACGGTCTTCGTTATATGGCCTTCCTTTTTTCGCTCGCGATGACGATCGGCTGTGGTGGTTCACCAAAAGAAGAGAGCATGGACACCCGCACGTATCATGGTGCGTTCAATATGATTGTGTCCGAAGTTGAAAACATGCAGCAGCAGGTGAATGCTGAGAGTTACAAGGTCCAGTACCCTCCTGTTGAAGATCAGGTTGGCAGCGCCATCTACGCCTTTATGACCAACAAAGAAGTTGTTGGAACGCCACTGGAGGCGGAGGCAAAGAAACTGGCTGACAAGGAGGCTGAGATTGTGAAAATCTGGCGATCTCCGGATGTGACGGTAGAGAAAATCCGAACTGCAGCTAAAGAGCTGATGGAACTGGTCGAGAAGATGAAGCCGATGATCTGACGGAGTGGATTTTGGTTGTGACGTGCCGCGTTGCGGTCATGGGATTTTTCGCAGCAGGAGCCATCATTCGTGATCCAGTCAACTTCTATCGTTCCGGGAGCATTCGATATGGGTCAGGGTAGACGCGATGAGCGAAGTCGGCCGTTGTGGAAACGGTTCCTGTCTCAGAGTGAACAAGTGCCTTCGCACTCGATGATGTTCAGCCTGACGGTTCTGTGCTGCGTTGGGTTACTTTTCCTGTCCGGTTGTCGCAAAGGACCGACTGAATTCACTGAGACGGAAGCGGACGCGCAGAAGGACGAACTCCTGAAGAGATTTCAGGCGCCGCCGGCTGATACACCGGAACAGATTCAGGAAAAACAGGCGAAGGTTACGGAAGGATTGCCGAAGGTTCGTGAGCTTCTGGAACAGGCCAAAACAGATCCGAAGAAGACCGATGAGGCTGTTGAATTGTCAATGAACCTTGTCGCTCTCGTGCCGAACCATCGTGAAGCGATGGTCACGTACTGCAAAGCACAGATGGCTTCGTTTTACGCAAAAGAGGCACTCAACGCGGAAGGAATAATGGCTGATGAACATAACATGGCCATTGCCATCCGTTCCGCCGGTTCCGAGATTGATCGGCTGCGAAAGGAATTCAAGGATCTGTCCGAAGATGAAGTCAAGCTCTGTCATGACGCCTACTTCCATCGAGCTCGCCTCGAAGCCTTTTATCCTGATGGTTCGGATTCCGAATCAATCTTCCGTGAGGCAATTGACAAACTGATCAGTACCGGATTCCGCGATGCTGAACGGCTCCGGACGGAACCGAGATTCGAGAAAGTCCTCAACAATCCAAAATTTGGCCCTGCGATCAAGGCTGCCATCGAACAGATTGAGGGGGCGACCAAATCGGCTGTAGAACCACAGGCATCGGAAGACAAGACACCAGCAAAGCCGGAGTGATTCATCGGCAGCCGTAATCCGGGGCCGGCATCACCAGAACGAGCTCAGCCGCCACCGCGTTCAGACAGTCCGTCACAGATCCTGTCGCTTTGGCTGATGGAATCTGACCGTCCAGGAATGTACGTCAGTGCCCGGAACCGTTGCTGAGCTCATGGGATTGGTTTCAACATCGTGACGGGCCCCCGCCGGACGACTACCTGGACGGCGCCATGCTCTTGAATGAAGACGTCGGAAATGATTTTCAGCAAATGACTTGAGGCAGACACATCGTGGTTTAATGCGATTGTTTTATGCTTCTCAGTGAGCCAATGACGACTTCCAGGGTGTGGCGAATCGATGGCGGAACCTGGTAGGGAGGGCGAAGCTCCTGCTGAGCCGCTTCCACCACTCGACGTCACTCATGAAGACGATTGGTCAGGAGCCACCTGTCCCGGGCCTGCAGGTTTGACGTTTTCCATTTTCACTGAGTTTCACGAATCTGCGTCAGCAGCGAAATCCGCGGTTCAGTACGAGCCCATGACAGACCGCAGAGACGCGGAGAACGCAGAGATGTTAACGCAAACGGTTGTGCCCCAGTTGTCGTGATGAACCCGAAACGGAGTGCGGCAGGAACATGGCGCTGTCCAGTTCAACAGACCATCTCACCGATCCCGCTCATCCACCTTCGTGAGCTTTGTGAGCTTCTGCTCATCGCCATCTGTTCATCGCCATCGTGAATGGAAACAGGACAGATCAGACCTCATAGAAGGACACGAAGATCGCGAAGTGCAGGCCGATCACACTCTGCGTTTCCTGAAATGTGATCCGGCGACGATCGGATATTCATCCACACTTCGCTCATTCCGTGCCCTTCGCAGCCGTCTCTTGGAATCCGGCTTGAATCGCCTCTCGCAATCGGATCATCGGAGCTTCGCGTTCTTTCGGTGTCATGTAGAAGAGGTAACCGTAGTCCTTCAGTCGAAGGCCGAGCATTCCTTCGATTCCCTGACGAGCGAATTGACGATTGATGAGATAGGGATCGTCGAGGGTTCTGATCAGTGCCTCCCTTGTCGTCGGGTCCTGATCCCAGCGCGATCTTGTCCGGAACAGGGCATCCGCAGCAACCTTTCGAACAGCTTCGTTATCGCTCTGAAGCCAGCCCAGTGCAGCCGACTGAGTTCGATTCGGATATTGACGCAGCAACTTCGTTTCGTCGAACTTCGAATCATACCATTTCTTAAGGTAGTCTATCGTCCAGTCGATCGACTTGTCTGTGTGACACTGATTGCACGCATTCGGATGATTGGCATGGATCATGTCGGCATTTGTCGGCGAGAAAATCGTGTGTGTCCGAACCATATCCTGCAGACCCTCGTTGATTCGGGGCATATGACAGTTCATGCAGCGACTGCCCTCACTGCCCGCTTCATGATGTGAATGAGCAGATTGTGACTCCGGTGATGCAAACTGCTGATGGCACTTGATGCAGCGAGCGTCGTCATTCTCCGGTGTCGACGACCACTCGTGCCCGATCGCCTGATGAGGATTGTGGCAATCGGTGCACTTCAGCTGACTATAGCAGCTGCCTCTCATCGCGTCGGAGTATTCCGTAGAGTTCCAGGTGGACATCCCTGCGGCGAACTGCGGACGGTCGCCGGAATGACATCGGCCACACGCCCAGTTAGTGTTTTCGTGCGTGCGTCCCAGACTGACTGGCTTGTCTGCAGAGCCGGAATGCAGGTGAGGACTGCAGGGAAAGAACGCCGGGAGAATCTTCGGGTTCTTCGTGTGCTCGCGGCACCCCAGATGACAAGATTCACAGCTGATTCCCAGTGTCACTGCATGATCCGACGCCGGAATCGCATCAAGCGAATTGAGCAGCTCTGCGGCTTTGTCGTCAGGAAGCGACCTGGGCCGGGACGGCAGCCACTCCGGCCGTTCCTCCTCGAGATAATCTGCCACAGCCCACTCAATATCGTGAGGCACTTCACGCGCCATCTGGTTGGCGTTGCCGGAAAACAGATCGCCGAGCGGTATCGTGGTGTGACACATATCACAGGAATCCGCATACCGACAGAAGTTGGTCTGATAGCTTGCCACGTCGAAGGGGTCCATCCGGCGACCATCCGGCGCTTCTTCCTCAGCAACGTTGACAATCGGAACCCATTCGCCGGGCTCAATCCAGTATCCAAGCGGCAGAACATGGTCGAATCGCTGCGGATCGGTTGCCTGATCGGCCGGTTCAGGCCCTTCGATCTGCCTGCCGACGTAATACTGAAAGAATCGGGATCCGATCGTCTGGCTGATGGCGTACGTTCGAGATGTCTCTCGTTCGAGCCGCATTCTGTACGCACCGTTCTCCTTGAAAAAGGTGACCTTTCCGCCGAGGTACGGAATGCTCGTACCGGAAAAATCACCAACGACGGTGGACGAATCAGCCAGCGCATTCATCCAGCGATGAGGATGAAGAGACCAGTCGTCGTAGTTCTTCCGATGACACTCGCGGCAGCTGTCAGGCCCCGCATAATCATCCGGGTGAACGTTGCTGGAAACCTCGCCGGATTTGCTCGCAGAGACCTGACGATGCGACGGAACATCGTCCCACCAGACATTGATATGTGGGGCTCGATGCGGACTACCGTCAAACTGTGACTGATTGTAGAAGCTTACTCTTCGAGCTCCGTTGCCGGTCGCGCTCTGAGGCTGCACCCACTCGTAAATGCCTGCAATCAGAACAACCACAAGTCCGATCACGAGGATCAGACCAGTCACCCGCAACCAGCGCACACCACGCCGTGGTTGTTCGGATGGTTCGTTCGGCGTGGAACTGTGATTACCTTTCGTCATCTGGTGTTCACCATCTGAAGGAAACAAATTCTGAACCAGTGCCTCAGGTTCCGTCATGGAGGGAATCACTGGAAAATGATCCCTTCGTTTCGGGCATGATAAGTTTCCCGAACCTGTCAGGCCAACAAAGAACTCCAGCTGTCGCTCGATTCACCGGATTCGAACGGGCCCCCACTGAAATCTCGAACCGTCTCACGAAACCAGAACTGTCTTCCGGGACGACGGGCAACGCTGTTACGGGTGATTTCGAAACCGGGACTGGCTCCCGACGGACGATGCGTCTTCCTGCTGATTCAACAACAGCAACGGGTGTCTGTCCCGGTTTTGAAATGCGCTCCAGGCAATTCCACACTGGAGACGTTGCCGTTGCAGCGGCTGGGCGCGAGCCCACCGGTGCGTCATCTGGCTGGTCTTTGTGTTCTTCACGATCTTCTGTGCGATTCAGTACAGTTCATCGGAAGACTCGACTTCTCGGTGAGTCTGAGAGCGGCTTCTGTGAACAGTTCAGCTCAGACGCCAATCTCCGCAACGTGATCCTGAAGGACGCCCATCGGCATTTCCAGTCCGGTCAGCTGCTTAAACTGAATCACCATCTGCTTTCGGAAGATCTCAGCGTGGCCGATGTAACGAGCCCCACGCGCCGCCGCCTCCGCTTCAAAGTCAGATCCGGAGGAATGCGATGAAAAGTCAACGACGTTCATTCGCTCCCGAATCATCGTCGGATTGAGTTCTCCCCGCCCTGTTCCACATCGCTGCTCGGAATCCGCTATCACGAGCGTATCGCAGCGCACGTCATGAGCTGCGTTCCAGGGAACATATCTGACGCCGGCTTCCCGAGCGATTCGGACGGCGTTGTTGTCAGACGGCGATGTCAGGCTGACGGCGCATCCATGAGATGCAAAGAACTCCGCTGCCCCCCGCGCCATACGACTCTGACCAACCACGTTGACCATCCCGCGCCCCGCCCAGTCAGATGCTCCGATCACCTCCGCACCTGCCGCTTCCACCGCACGGAAAGTTGTATGACACCCCTTCCAGCCCGCTTCCCCCTGGATGAACACATCGACTCGCCCGGACGCCACGGAGAGCTGATCCGCAGAGTTCGCAAATCCCAGAAGTTCCCCCTGATAAGCCGGATCGACGAACAGACCTGCAATCTTCAGTCGGCTCAGCATGGCCGGCAGCTTTCGAAGATCCCCCGGAATCAACGGCAGACAACGAACGGGCTTCTCCAGTGATCGAAAGGCGGAATTCAGAATCCGACACATCTGGTTTTCGGAATCACCGGAACCGATCACTCCGACAAAACGAGTGTTTCGTTCGATTTCATCACAGCAGTAAATCTCCTTCAGATCCCGAACAGTCGGCTGCCCCGGCCACGCTTCCATCCCTCGTTCCAGAGCTGCGTAGATCCATGGCGCCCCGTATTTTTGCCCCAGAAGGGAAAAACCCAGGCCCGACGGACCGATTCCTGCACCAACTACCGGAACGTCCCGCTTCTGAGCTGCAGCGGCCAGAAGAGGCCAGGCGGCATCGAGATCTTCCGTCAGTCCGGTGAATTTGACGACATCTGCTCCCGCCTTTCGACATCGTTCGTAGATGTCGTCCAGCTTTGAAAGCGGACGATTCAGGCTGGTGTGGCTGACAACACGCTTCGTTTTTCCGAATCGCGGAATTCCAGCGGCAATGTCATCATCAAGCTCAACATAGGCCGGCCCGGCGACAATCGCCTCGCGAAGCAGGTGAATCCGCTGCTGCTCAGTACCGCTCCACGCTCCTCCGTCGCGTTCCCGCCGACATGAAACCAGAATCGGCTTATCGATGACCCGTATCAGGTCCCCGATATTCGGTTCATTGACGAAATGATCAAGACACAATTCGACGAGATCACAGTAGTGAAAGGCGTTGAAAAGATCTGCCGGAGCAAGTGTTCGGGACGTTGGCGTTACCGTAATACAGATCATTCTCTGCTCCTTCCGACGATCCGGATCGCTTTCAACTCCGAAAAAATCATAACATGCAGAATTCGGTCCGCCTGGAGATTCCTCCACAGAATGATGATTCGATCGCCGTTTCAAAAAGGCAACGTTTTTTCTGTTGACCCTCGGCTGCAGCCCAGGAAGCAATTCCCTGCCCGTTTCGGTATCCTGAACCTTCCTGCAGGTGGCTGCTATGCCGGGACTGCCCCCCGACTGACGCGGTGAATGCCTGCAGATTGTGCATTTGCAACGGTGCATGTCTCGGTTATGAAATGCTGCGGACACTGCTGACCTCGGACCAACAGACTTCTTCTCAACTCATGCTGATTGCTTTTCACAAACCCTACGGTGTTCTTTCACAGTTCACATCCGACGGATCTCCCAATCGCACACTGGCGGAATTCGGGTTCCCGAAGAATGTCTATCCCATCGGGCGTCTCGATGCAGACTCCGAAGGGCTTCTGCTGCTCAGTGACGAATCCGAATGGAATGCACGCCTTCTGGAACCTCGCCACGCTCACGAACGTGAATACTGGGTTCAGGTCGAACGCATCCCCACGGAGGAAAGTCTGCAGC
>JBKDKA010000176.1:0-69718 GCA_046345315.1 Planctomyces sp. | reverse complement strand
AGATCAGTTCGGATGGAGAGGTTTCTCAGTAGCTGTCAATTGTGGGCTCCGCCCGGACAAGCCGGACGGAAGCCGACGCCTGCCATGGGTGCCATCCGCCGAAGTCCGTTTCTCACGGCGCGTTGTGCGGAATGATTGACGAGTCTGCGGTAATCCCACAAAGCGGTCGGGACACCCAGCCTCAATCAGGTAGCTCGTGATGCGAGTACTCGTCGTGCCGGAGATCCTTCCGTCGAGTTTATCTCGGCGGAGGACTCAATTGGCAGCTACAGGCTGCTGCGAGAGCCTGCGAATGTTACTCGGGGCTTGCGCTCCGCCGGGCTTGTCCCGGCGGACGCAGCGAGTCGAGTCGTGGATTCCGCCGGGGCGAGCCCGACGGAGATCAGTTCGGATGGAGAGGTTTCTCAGTAGCTGTCAATTGTGGGCTCCGCCCGGACAAGCCGGACGGAAGCCGACGACTGCCAGGGGGGCCATCCGCCGAAGACCGTTTTCCGTCGGCTCGCAGGGTGTAGGAGTATTCTGAGAGTCTGGGTTTGCTGTGAAGGCCGGGTCGGGAGACCCGGGCCCAACATTGGGAGACCCTGGCCCCACATGGCAAACACCAATCTGATGCAACATCGTCACCTGGCCCGCCGCTCAGCTTTGGGCCAGGCTATGGGAACGAATGGCCCGGTTGGGCCGAAAACCAGTTCCCGATCCCAGACCGTGGAAATCATCCGGCCGAAGGCGTCGTACGAATACAGCTGAGTTTCGGACGGAACGCCCATTCCCCCGTTGAATCGTGTCGCATTGTCAAAGAACTGCTTTTCGATCAACCGGCCGTTGTCGTGTTCATTGTCGTCATAATACAGCCGCGTCACAACGCCTTCGAACGAAATCTGAACTACAGCTGGACGCCAGGAGGACCTTTGTCATCTCTGGAATCTGTTCCGGCGTCTCGCGACGTCGGCAGAGGTTCTTTGGCAGAGGTTCTAACGGCCCGCTGGGCCTGAATCGCAGAATTTCCAGAAGAACATGACGCTGTCCAGTTAGAAATCTGGCATCCAACGAACATTGCCTGCGATCCCCTTTTCTCAGAGCTCGCCTCGACAATCTCAGCTCCCCGGCTGTGTCAATGATAGAGTTCCGACGCCGGACGGATTCAGCTCCAGTCGCCTGTCTGACTGTCCAGCCTGTTGCAGGGCCTCGGGATTCTGCCTATTCTGCGGTGTAAGGCGAAGTGCTCACTTCGTCCGGAGGGCAGTTGCCCGGATGTTTCCTGGGTGCAGTTTTGAATTCGAGGTGTATCGTGAAGTTCGTGGGATACCTTCTTTGTGGGTTGCTCTTTTCCGCTCAGGCTATTGCACAGCAGGAGGTCTCGGAGGCCGACAAGAAAGTCATGGAAGCTGTACGTGCGGCAGGTGGGCAGGCAATGCCACTTGCGAAGAATGACGCCCGGCTGTCGGTTGCGTTTCATCTTTCTGACAAAGAAATCAACGATCAGACGCTTTCTGTTCTTGCCGGATCGGGAAACATTCATACGCTCAATCTGCGGGGAACCAAAATCACCGACGCCGGCCTCGCACAGATTGCAGGGCTGAAAGGGCTGACTCGCCTGCACCTCGAAAAAACTGCCATCACCGACGCCGGGCTGGCCAGTCTGGCAGGGCTTGAAAGCCTCGAGTATCTGAATCTCTACGAAACCAAAGTGACGGACGCCGGTCTTGCAGGCCTTCAGTCCCTGAAGAAACTGCGGAAGATCTTTGTCTGGCAGACCGCTGTAACAGAAGCCGGTGAAGAAGCGCTGAAGGCAGCTGTCCCCGAAATTGAGATTGTCCCGGATTTCAAAAAGGACAAAGAGAAGGCAAAAATCGAGGCAGTTCGCAGTGCTGAAGATGCTGCCAAAGAAGTCGAAGAGATTGCAGTGAAACTGCCGGAGCAGATGAAAGCCGCTGAAGCTGCCGTCGCCGCTTCCGCAGCCTCAGCGAAGCAGCAGGAACTTGCTCAGGGTGTTCTTGATACGGCAACAAAAGTCCTCGAAGCGGAAACCGCCAATCTCGAGGCTCTGACTAAGTCGCTGGCGAACCTCAAAGAAAATCCAAACTCTCCTGCGGAAGCAGTCACTGCCGCAGAAGCTGCAGTCGCTGCGGCTCAGAAGGAAGTAGAAGGAGCGCTGCCACGTGTCGAAGCTGCGAAGAAACCGGCAGAGGATGCAAAGAAAGCCGCTGAAGAGGCAAAGAAGAAGTCTGATGAAGCTGCAAAAGCTGTCGAAGACCTGAAGAAGAAGCAGGAAGAAACGATCAAGAAGGCCGCTGATCTGAAGGCAAAAGCGGAAGAACTGCAGAAGACCTGAGGATTCACATCCTGCAGAGAAACACTGCAGTCAAGGCTTCATTGATAAAAGGGTCTGATATCTTGATGATATCAGACCCTTTTTTTGTCGAGATCATCACGTTCTGCAGAAGCTCAATTGCTGAAAAACACCTCAACCAGAGAAGCTGTCGGAACAGTATGCCTGCTGCTCACTTGTCTGAAGACTCAGACCTCAATCGAAAACAGGCCACTTCATCGGCATTGCGCACATACAGCCGCCCGCGGCAGACAACGGGAACGTTCCAGGTTCGATCATTCAGCGCGGTAAACCGAGTCACCTCCGTAAACTTTTCTGGAGAAACCTTCACCAGAGCAACATCCCCCTGCTCTGCCTGAATCAACAGGAGGTCATCCCAGAGCAGAATCTGGCCGAATCGATACCGGCCGCCCTTCCATTTTCGTTCACCGCTTTCAACATCAATACAGCAGAGAATTCCATCATCAAGTCCGTAAACAAAGCCACCGCTGAAAACTGCTTCATTGAACTTCAGCTTCAGGCTTTTTGAAGGAGCCCAGGCTTCCGCAGGTCTTCCGTTCTCGATTTTCGTGGGATCGAGAAGCACGCATCCGGAGTCATAACCGCTGCTGATGAAGATGCGATTCCCGGTCAGAATCGGCTGAGCCACATTGATCTGGTACAGATTGGTCCATGGGTATTCCCAGAGCCTGCTTCCGTCGGATGGATCTGCGGCGAGCAGGCCGTCTCCGTGAAAGATGAGCAGTTGCAATTGACCGTTGATCGTTTCCGTTCGAGGTGCCGAATAACCCGCCTTGTGATTACCGGCGGACCAGCGAATCGCACCGTCTTTTTTGTCATAGGCAATCACAGCTCGGTTCTGAGCACCGCCGGCATTCACAATCAGCAATTCGCCATGCACGAGTGGCGAACCGCTCATCCCCCATTCCAGAACTTCTGATCCGGCATCGGCCACAATATTCTTCTGCCAGATCAGGACTCCGGTGATCGGATTGAGACAGTTAAGGAGGCCTGTAGCCCCCAGAGCGTAAACAGCATCTTCGGTGACTGTCGGAGTTGCTCGAGGTCCGATCCCGCCCATCGGTGTTTCGTACCGAGCCGTATCTTCTCTCCGCCAGATCTCTTTACCTGTTTCGGTGCTGTAACAGACAACGCACTCAAGAGCGCCCCTCTGCTCCTGCGTGTAAAGCCTTTCCCCGACAACAGCAAACGATGACCATGCTTCACCTGCGGGATGTCGCCAGATCTCCTTCGGAGGATTGCTTTTCCAGTCACGTTCGGCATCGGACAACCGAGGTTCTTTCACGGTCCGATCGCTGTTCCAGCCACAGTATCGCGGCCAGTCGGCATCGGTAATCATCAGAACTTCATCAGACAGCTTCGGCTCTCCGGAAGGAATCGGATTGACCGGGGCATTCTTTCGCAGATATTCCGCGGTCCGTTCTGCCGGGTGCTCTTCCCACTTCCACCGAAAACGAGGACGCATATCGCCTTCGAAATAAACATCTCGAATGCTGAATCGAATGAACAGTCCTGCCATCAGGATGAACAGCAGGAGTCCGGCGATTCGAAACCGGAACTTCAGACCAGAAGCAAACATCCACCAGATCGTCATGAGACCAAGCATTGTCCCGATGATGTAATACAGGAAGATCACGCGAAATGTCTGGTCCGGCGCAACAGATCGAGCAATCAGCGCAGCGACTGCACCGAGCAGCAAAATGAGGACTCCCGGTTTCCAGCGAAACTTCATGTTTCCTGAAGAACGATGTTCCTCACTCTTTGTTGAGGGGATTTCCTGCAATTCCGTCACCTGACTCTCCATTCTCCGGCGCATCGGTTCTGATCAGACCTGAGGGATTGTCTCCAACAACATTTTTCAGAACCAGATGAATCTCGGAAAGAACCTGTTCATCCGTCTCGACAGGCAGTCGTTTTCTGACAGCATTCATCGCCGAATCTGTCTGGAGCTGCCCCAGTGCCCAGATCGCGGCGCCACGGACCAGAGGGCTATTGTCTTCCAGAGCGGTTCGAAGCTCCGGTTCCAGTTCGAAGAGGCGAAGATTTCCAGCGACCACCGCTGCATTCCGTGCAAGGCCAGCTCGACCGGCGCGAAGAAGCGCGGTCCCCTTAAAGAATGAAAGAAACTCATCCTCTGTCATCCGCAGAATCTGTCCGCAGTCAGGAGGGTTCAGAAAATCTCGAGGTACAAACTGTTCTTCGGCTGACTCAGGTGCGAATCGATTCCATGGACAGACATCCTGACAGAGATCACAGCCGAAGATCCACGGCCCGATACCCTTGCGAAGCGGCTCCGGAACAGGATCCTTGCGCTGTTCAATTGTGAGGTAGCTGATGCACTTTCGTGCATCCAGAACACCCGGCTCCGGGAATGCATCGGTGGGACAGATATCAAGGCAGCGTGTACAGGTTCCGCAGTGATCCGTGACAAATGGGGAATCCGATGGCAGAACAGCATCCGTCAGAACTGCGCCCAGGAAAAACCAGCTTCCGATTTCGCGGCTGATCAGCATCGTGTTCTTGCCGAACCAGCCTATGCCAGCTCGCCGAGCGAAGTCCCGTTCCAGCAAAGGAGCAGTATCGACGACACATCGAGTTCTCGCGCCGGGAATCGACCGACGGACAAATTCCGCGAGCAGGCTCAGTCTCTCTCTGAGACAATCGTGATAATCGGCTGCGCCCCAGGCGTAGCGCGACACCCGTGCGCCGTCAGCATGGCGACTTCCCTCGTGATAATTCATTCCCACCATGATGACGCTCTGAGTGCCCGACATCACTGAATCGGGATGTTCGTAAGCAGTCTTTCGCCGTTCCATCCATTGCATGTCGGCGTGATAGCCCGCATCGATCCAGCTGAGAAGGCGAGGATAACCTTCGGGAACTTCCGCAGACGTGATACCCGCAGTACTGAATCCGAGTTCCAGAGCCTTCTGACGGATCTGCAGCGATATGCCGTCATGGACCTGCACGATGTGATTCCCGAAATGATCTCAGATCGGCGTCACGGAACCGGATCGAACATGGTTCACGACTGAACTGAGAGACCATGCTGAAGCCGCTTAAGTTGATCCTTCCCGACGCGAAGAATCTCCTTTGAATCAACGCGTTGAAGCGGAGAGTACTGTGGGTGTTTTCCAGTGCGAAAAGGACTGTTCGTTTTCGTATTGTAACAGCAGATGAAAGCCCAGCGAGGTTTCGTGCTTCGATTCTGATCTGACCGATGAAGTGTGTTTCCGTGAAAGATCACGGCAGATCCGGGAGGCATCTCCACATAAACCAGCGGAAGTTTTCGGAGCGCCTCTTCAACGCGTTCCAGATCGGCTCCCGTCTGATCACCTCGGCGAATGTGATCCACTCTACCCATGTGGTGAGAACCCTGAATGACCTGCAGGCAGCCGTTCTCCCGAGTTGCATGATCAACGGCAAACATACAGCTTGCCATGTGCGGAAACAGACACCCATTGTTGTACCAGTAGCCATAATCCTGATGCCAGGTCCAGGCACCACCAATGAGCGGTTCCTTGAGAATCATCTTGTTGTGGTAATGATAAACCTCATCCTGAAGCAGCGTTTCCATGGCTTCCACCAGTGGTCGACTCTGCACGATCATCGAACAGATCGAATCCTGAGGCAGCTCATTTGACACAACCAGTTCGACAGCACCACCTTCACCATCGGCTCGAGAAGTTCTCGAGGCGGCCTGAGCGTGGTCCAGCGCGGCAACAGCTCTCAAAAGGCCGTTCTCTTCCTCACTGAGCAGATCCGGGACGACGATGTAGCCATCTTTCTGAAAGAGGCCGATCATCTCCTGTGTCAGAAATGCATTTCGCATCGCTGTCTCCGTGCTTCGGTATCGCTGAAACTCCGTCCGTGAGCAGCCTTCTCACGACGCCAGAAACTGAATTGCTTCACGCACCTGAATCGTTCCCTCATAGATCGCACGCCCGGTGATCGCACCAATGAGTCCGGAATTCTTCTCGGCGATCGACTTGAGAGCAGCCAGATCTTTCATCGTTGTGACTCCTCCCGAAGCAATCACCGGAAGACCCAGCTCAGCCAACTTCAGAAAGTCGTCCAGCGTCCCGTTGTCGATCCCCTGCATCATGCCGTCATTGGCAATATTCGTGTAGATCACCGCCGCAAGAGGCAATCCGACGAGTGACCGTGCCAGATCGATTGCGGAGACGCCCGAAACTTCCAGCCATCCGTGCGTCGCGACCATCGAATCTTTCGCATCAAGACCGAGAGCAATTCGCCCCGGAAACTGTCGACACATCTCTGCAAACCAGTCGGGTTCCCGAAGCGCTCTGGTGCCAATGATCACCCGATCCAGCCCGATGTCTGTCAGGCACTCACGAATACTTTCCTCTGTGCGAATCCCGCCGCCCATCTGACAGGGAATTCCGACAGCAGCAACGATCTTCTTCACGATCTCGGAGTTCATCGGCCTGCCGGCTTTTGCTCCGTCCAGATCGACCAGATGAAGTCGCTCAGCGCCCTCGTCGCGCCAGCGCAGTGCCATCTGAACGGGATCGTCAGAGAAGACGGTACTGTCGTCATAGTTTCCCTGACGAAGTCGCACACAGCGGCCATCGAGAAGGTCGATTGCAGGGATCAACTGAAGCATGAATGAAATCCGAAGAGGTTACGGTGGTATTCAGAATCAACTCAGACTGGCTGACTCATCGTCAGAAACTGACTCAGCAGCTGCAGCCCGGCGGACTGACTTTTCTCCGGATGAAACTGCGTGGCCATCACATTGCCACGGGCGACCACTGACACGAAATTCCCACCGTAGTCTGTTGTTGCCCCGACCCAGCTGCGATCATCAGGGATCACATGGTAGCTGTGCACAAAATAGAACCAGCCGCCGCACGGAACAACTCGAGCTGCCAGTGGATCAGCATCTGCAGCGAGATGAACCTGATTCCATCCCATGTGTGGTATCTTGAATTCCAGAGGAAGTTCGAAACGCCGAACATCCCCCGGGATAATTCCGAGCCCTTCGTGCTCTCCGTCTTCGTAGGAGACTTCCATCAGCAACTGCATTCCGAGGCAGATTCCGAGAAACGGCCGATCCGCCAGCAGATAGTCTTTCACAGCAGCTGCAAGATCCTGCCTTTTCAGAGCATCGGCCGCATCTCGAAATGCCCCGACACCCGGCAGCACAACGCGATCGGCTCTTTCGATGTCCCCTGGTTTACCGGAGATCACTGCCGGTTCACCGAGTTTCTCAAAAGCCTTCTGAACACTCCGAAGATTGCCCATCCCGTAATCGATGATGACCGTTTTCAGATCAGACTCAGACATCAATAACACCCTATTTGAGATTGATCTTCAGATCAGCAATTCCGTTTCCCGGGATGTTCTGCTGCTGAAGATCTTCCGAGACATTGAATGGGATCCCGGAACTGTCAGCGATCTCCATCGTGTGCGGACCAATAGTGACACCGGGTATCAACGCGGTGTACATCATCTGAAATTTTCCCTGTGCATCAGTTCTTCCGGTGCTGCTGGACCGAGCCGGCGGACCGTCTTTACTGCCTGCATCCAGAAGCTCATCACCGCTCAGCACAGGAACAAGACGCACCTGCATTCCGGCCAGAGGCTGTCCGTTTCGTGTCAGCGTTCCGCTCACCTGAACCAGCGGCGGGCCACGATAAACATCCCGAGTCACCCAGGCATACAGGCCGTATCCAAGAAGTACAGCAATGAGAACTGCGGGAATTGCTTTCGCAAAGTACTCCAGCATCAGACGGCGATCAGCACTGATGAGTGGTTTTGCCGGCTTCGGAGCTCCTGCATTCGCCCGTTTCTGCTGGTACGCTCTCGCAAGTGCGTCCGCAGCTGTTCCGGAAGTCTGAGCTGCGCTTGCGGTGGCTACCTCTTCTGTGTCGGCCCGCTTTCCCTTTTTCTTCTTTGCGGCAAAGTCCTTCATCAGACTCGCAACAGAAGGTTTATTTGCACCATCAGTATCTCTCGAAGACGTTCTGGGGGCCGATCCAGCCACACCATCCCATCCGAGGACATCCGGCTTCGCCGAAGTCTCCACCATGGGTGTCAGCTCATCCGGAAGATCCGGGTCCTCATCAATGGCCGCAGCCGCTTCAGAAGCCGCAGCGGGGTCCGGCACCACGAATGCCTGCTGACACTTCGGACATTTTGCTTTACTGCCGGCCTTCTCCTCCTTGATCTTCATCACAGCAGAACACTGCCTGCATGTATATCGGATTACCATCGAAGGAAGCTCGTTCTCAGCAGCCCGGACATGAGTCTGGAAAAATTCAGCGAAACCAACCCAGTGACCACCGTAAACGAACCCAGGTCAGCTTCTGAGGAAGCTGACCCGGGCCGTCTGATCTACGTATGACAATCACTGCCTCAGTGCTATCCGGCTCAATGGAACCGCACAGAATCTCAGGCAGAGCCGACCTCAGAATCCAGACCCGGGCGGAATTCCCTGAGCAATATTTCCAATACGTTGCCAGACAGGAATTCCAATACTCTCACTGATCTGTCGGGCAGATCCGTCCGCGAGTGCCACCTGGACGATGCCGGCGTGTTCGCCACCGGCATACTGAAAGTTCTGAAGTTTGTTCGGCCCGTCTGCAGCACTGTAGAGCGTCGAAGGACCACCCCACGCCCAGCCATCACTCGCACGATCCAGATTCGTTCTGAGGTTTGGAAGAACCTTGTTCAGCCGTGTGAACCGTTCTGCTTCACCAACAAGCATTGTATTGGATGTGCCATCCGTGATGTCATCAATCCGGACAGCGCTGTTCTCATAGAAGACCCCCCGATTCGGTCCGGAAGTGTTCAGAAGGTTGACGGCGGTCAGACTGATATTGTTCAGCTGAGTGACCTGCGCATCTGTCGCAGACCAGAGCGCTCTGACGTCGGTATTGAACAACAGAGGACCAGACCCGGCACACCCGGCGTAGTCATTACCGCCACCAACGATTCCCGTTGTGAGCGGCCGAAGTGCCAGCGTCGGTGCAGGGTTGTCACCGATCAGTGGAACGGTATCGATATAGAAGTTGAGCGGGAACTGATTGCGGTTGATGCGGGAACGTCGTGACGGGCAGTAGAAGCCCGGAATCTCAGTCTGGGCAGGAGCCGCCCCTGTGGTCCGCCAGAGCAGCCATTTCGCGTCGTTGACGCCGACAGTAGCATCCAGCGTTGGAGACTGGATTTCGGAGTTCCCGAAAACGTTGTAACGTGGCTGCCACATATCGTAAACGTCTTTTCGTTCGATATAGGGCAGGATGTGATACATCCAGCTGACACCGTGATAGCCGAGGAACTGATCCGGACTTCGAGGTTCGAGGGGGCTCACAACGCGCAGAGCAACCGGAAGACTTGTGGTGGCCAGGTCCACGGTATACCGCGTCACGATCTGTCCCGGTGGAAAAATCTTGTGAGAGTCATGATAGTTATGCAGTGCCAGTGCGATCTGCTTCAGGTTGTTCTGGCAGGTAGCGCGTCGAGCTGCTTCTCGCGCCTGCTGGACCGCAGGAAGAAGTAACGCGATCAGAATAGCAATAATTGCGATCACAACGAGCAGTTCAATCAGAGTGAACCCGCTGGAGCGTCGTCGAGGACTTCTCATATTCACCTCACTTCTGAGTTTCAGACCTGCACAATTCAAATATCACGCTGCCTCAGACTTTTGGCCGTCTATGCGCAGATGCCTGCACACGAGTCGAAAGCCTGCTTTTATTGTTCAATTTTTTGCGACGAAATCCCAGACCATTCGGCCAAAATCCACGGGTTATCGAAAAAACCCCGTGTCTCCGGATTCGGCGCTTACCTCGAGCAAAAATATCTTTAAACCGGAATTTCCTTCAAAAACTGCCCTGATGATACCTGAAAAGAAATCAGGAAATTCCATCAGGGCGGTTCCGAGCCAGTCGACAGAGAATCTCAGCACCCTCACGCAGCACACTGTCCTCGGCGGCAAACGACAGACGAAAGTGTGTATCCTGAGGACTGAAGACATTTCCGGGAATGATCAGCAGATTGTTCCTGATCGCTTCAGTGACAAACTCCGTACCAGTGCCCCACGGTGTTTTGAGAAACAGGTAAAACGCACCTTCACCGCCTCGAATCTCGAAATCATCCTTCAGCAGACTGACCATGAGATCTCTTTTTCGGCGATAGTCCTCCTGATAGCCTGACAGGTCAATTTCCCATGCGGTAACGCCAGCCCACTGCACCGGATGGGGCGCACAGACGAATGTGAACTGCTGAAGTTTCATCATCTGCTGAACAAGATAGCGGGGTCCATGAAGGTACCCAAGACGCAGACCGGTCATCGAATGGGATTTGCTGAACCCGTCTATCACAATCGTCCGGTCATTGAGCTCTGCAGGACTTCTGAAGTCGCCGTCGTAACAGAATGATCGGTAGATCTCATCACTGATCAGAGCAATATCGTTCGCCATCGCGACGTCTGCAAGCATCCGGACTTCCTCGGCGGAAGCAACCGCACCAGTCGGATTTGCAGGGCTGTTGAAGAGAATCACCTTCGTACGATCAGTTATTGCCGCCTCAAGCCGACTGCGGTCGATTCGAAAATCAGGATAGGTTGAAACCTGCACGACATTGCCACCCGCAAGCGTGGTCAGGTGCTTGTACATCACAAACCATGGGTCGAAAACAATGACTTCATCCCCCGGATTCACCAGCGTGCACAGCGCCAGCATCAGAGCTCCGCTGGTACCCGACGTGACGAACACTGATCGATCCGCGTGACCATAACGGCGGTCGACGTCGTCCTGCAGTATCTTCAGCAGTGGTGCAATGCCCTGCGTCTGACTGTAAGCGTTACGACCGCTCTGAACCGCCCTGCAGAGAGCCTCCCGAACCGGCTCCGGTGTATCAAAATGCGGCTGCCCGATGCTCAGATTGACCGGGCGTTCCATCGTCGCGGCGAGGTCAAACACTTTACGAATGCCGGATGCGTCGATTCGATGCATCCGGTCTGCGATCCACTTCTCACTCACTGATATCTCCTGCGTTAAACCCGATCACGCTGAGATCATGCCGGAAAGCAATTTGTTTCCGACGCAGAGTTCCCGACTTCCCCCTGCTCCCCGAATCAAAACGTTCTCAGCGGAAGAACATAGCCATCCCTTCACTCGTGTTTCAATCCCTCTCTCGGAATTGCCGGTCAGACACCGCAGAAGGCTGTCTCAGATTTCACGCTGTTTCCTGCCAGAATGCACCTGCCGGCCCGACGATGTCGTTATTCGTAAGGACAGTCAGAAACGGCATTCATGTGAAAAACCGCTCCGACGGGTCGTTCTCGTGGCAGGTGATGACTTTCCTCAACAACTGATGCCGCCGTGCTGCGGAACGCCCTGCTGTTGCTGATTGTGAATCCGGACGATGCAGAATGGCATCAAACTCGAAGTTCCCGTGCTGCAGAATCGCAACACGGTGTTGCCGGGAGTTCACAGACCGTTTCAGGTGGCGGAACAACATCCGAGCTGAGCTTTTCCATCCCGTTTTCAGGCAACTCAGTCGCAGTTCTGACACAACCTATCTTCGCAGGGTCTGAAAAACGGCACTCCCGGACGTCTCAGACGCCGAACACTTCAGCCCGCGCACAAGATACTTCCGGCCGGAACTCCCGTTCTGAGAGTATTCGGCGCCAATGCAGCGAGAAGCACACACAAGCCTTATGTTTCATCGAACTCAGACAAATTTATTCGACAGCCCGGCTCATCCGGGCGGCAGGATTCATCGTCTCCGAATTCAGGAGCCAGCATGCTTTCCTCTGCTCAGCGTCTTTCTGGCGGCGGTCATGATTCAGTCCGCATCCGCCGGACAGTCGGCGCAGCCCGTCATGGAAGTCAGAACCAGTACAAAGGTCCTGAACGGAAAAATCGTTTCGATCGATCAGCACGAAGTCTGCCTTGTTGACCGTTTCGGTCGCCTCGAACGACTGCCCGCCGCGGAAGTCCTGTCACATCGTGTCGTCAGCGAACATTATCGCACCGCAGGAGCGGCTGATTTTCGGGATCAACTCAAAGCCGAGTTGCCAAAGTCCCTCGAAATGACCGTCGGCAGCAGGTACATCGTCTGCGGACCACGAGGACGGACAGAGACCTACCATTCCCTGCTTCAGGAGACTTACCGAAACGTTGAAAGGCGTTTTCGGGTTCATGGTTTCCGCACGGCACATCCGGAAACTTCGCTCGTCGCAGTTGTATTTGCTTCTTCGAAGGACTTCGCTGAATACTGTCGGCGTGACGGAGTTGTCTGGTCCCCCGGGCTGAAGGGTTATTACTCGTTGCGAACCAATCGCATTGCTCTCTATGAAAGCCTTGGTCCTGACGTTCGAACGTCAATGCATCACCATGCCGAATCAGGCGACGGATTCTCCAGAACAGAATCAGCCCCCGGCTCAGCTGATTCATCGCATCAACCGAATGGTCATTCTCAGGAAATCATGGCAAGTGTCGATTCAATGACAGACACCACGGCAGCCACTCTGATCCACGAGGCAACTCATCAGATCGGATACAACATCGGAATCCATTCCCGGATCTCCTGCACACCCACGTGGGTCATCGAAGGCCTTGCTACTGTGCTCGAAGCACCCGGGATGAGGAAATCGTCACCACACAACACACTCAGATCTCGATTGAATCCCGAACGCTTCACCTGGTATCAGGAAAAGCTTGCTCCTCGCAGACAGCTTGGGGACCTGGCGGGAATGATCGCTTCCGACGAACTCTTCACAACTCGTACTCTGGATGCGTACAGTCAGGCCTGGGCGGTCACATACTTTCTGACAGAGACACCATCAAGAGCGAGACAATTCGTCACCTATCTCCAGTTGATTGAATCCAGAAAGTCTCATCAACCCGGATCTGCAGAAGACCGGCTCCGCGACTTCAAGTCGGTCTTCGGAGACATCGCAAGACTGGACGTTGATTTCGTCCGATTCATGGATCGAATTCCGACGTCATCTGCAGGCGCCGTGGCAGCGAACCGCTGAGGCCAGCGATAAAATCTCTTCTTCGTGCTAAGCTGCGGATTTCCGCGTCATCGAATCTTTCGACGCCAGCTCTGCGGCAATCAAAGCACCTCGAAGGACCGCTGTGCGGTTTTCCGGCGATACGAAAAGACGGTCAATCCGATCGGCGAGCCGACGTCTGATCAGCCGCTCTGCAACAAACTCCTTCAGCTGACCGACAGCGGATGCTCCCCCTGTCAGGATCAGTGGAATTCCGGAAGGCGGCAGACAACGAGCAACGGCCGTGTCCTCCAGAAGACTTCCAACAGTGCCAAGGATCTGCTCAACGAAATCAGCATACAACTCAGACAGCATATTCTGAAAATCACCAGCAGGATGCATCAGACTGATACCGCTGTCGGTTTTCTTTTCCTCTGCACGCTCGACATCCAGATAACAGTTTCCTTCACGATCCCAGACATGGATCTTCATCCGACTGCAGAGTTCTCGGTCCATGACACTCCCGCCCTGCGGAAGTGAACGTGTCACCAGCGAGACCCCATTCCTGGCAATGCAGACCTGTGTTTCTTCAGCGCCCATCACCACACAGCAGCCTGTAAACGAGAAGTCACTCCCGGTCGAAAGAATCGCCGCTTCCGCCGCAGGTATCTCCAGAACTTCATAGCCTCTCATACGGACAAGACGTCGAAGAAATTCATTCTGCGATGAATCAGCAGCACCCGATGACTCCGGCAGAACCATCGCACATATCGAGGATGAATCCAGACTTTTCGGAAGCAATGACTCCACCAGCAGATTGATCATCTGTCGCGCCGGCAGATCTGAAGTTTCGTCGGACGTGCGATCCAGAAGCGGAGCCAGAGGAAGCTGATTCAGCCATCGACATTCCGTGACCTGATTTCCGATGACAGCAATTGAGTTCTCGCATGTGACACAGGGAATCCCGAGTCGGTCAAGAACAGACCGAATCGCATACTGATCCGGAATCAGTCGATACGCCGCTCGTTCCGCCGAGAATCGAAGTCGATATGGGCGTTCTTCGCTGCGCATCGCCACGCGAATCTCAGTATTGCCGAAGTCAATCGCAGTAATCATCGCTCTTCCTGTCGCTGAAGAAACGTCAGCGCTCGATCAAAGCTGTCATCCGCAGACACACTCGCTGTGGATCCGGCGACTGCTTCGGCTCCTGAAACATCAGCTCCCGATCCTGAATTCCTTACCGATGAGATCTCGGATACCGCAGGCTTTGAGAACACTCCGCGTCTGCGCTCCTGTCCCATCGAAACATGTGGCCCGGACAGTGCTGGATGAGCAGCATCAACACGAAGCCGTCTTGGTCCTGCAGGGCGTCCGAAAAGAGTCACTCTGAGCGGAAGTTCTGCCGTTGTCAGATCCACCGGAAGCCGATTTTCGATCAGATCGTTGAGATCCTGCAGCTCATCCGCGAACGCTTTCTCATCACTTCCGGCATTCGGCTTCGTACCGGTCGCTTTCAGGCTCCATTCATCGAGCTGAATATGGGCCTGAGAGCTGACGGCCTGATCTTCCGACTTCACTACCGATTCCGTTCTGACGGCCGCTGATGCTGTCGCTCTGGATTTTTGGATCCACTCACCACTGTACCACTCCTGCTCGGTCACCAGAGGAATCGCCGACGGAGGTGGATTCCCTGTTTCTGACTGCGGAGCTCGCAGTGGCTTCTGTCGCTCGACTTCATCGGCAATCGATGCCACAGCAGCAGATGAAGATCGGCCCTCATTTCCCCGTGAGGCCGACTCGCCCTGCACTGCAGAGGCGGAACGAGGTTCCAGGTCGTTCAAGGGTAGCTTACCAACTGCCGCTGACACGATTTCCGCAGGAGGTTCCGCTACCGCCGATGAGCGGGTGAACTCCGTTATCTGAGCAGTGCCAGGTGCCTCATTTTTCTTCTGAGACGCCACGAGCCCACCCGCAATAAACAGTATCAAACCAAAAGTCAGCTGCCAGAATCGCCCTTCCCAACTTGACGGCTCTCCGCGGATCAGAGGTTCCTCGGGAGGTATCGGTGCTACTTCTCCGGACGACTCGACCATCGTCTCTGTCAGTACCGATGAATCGGCCACCGTGACAGCAGGTGTCATCTCGGCATCAGTATCACCTGTCCCCAGCAGTTGAAATGGCGAATCAGGACGTCCTGATAGCGACTGCTCCCGGGGCATCGCATCGCCCTGCGTGTATTCTGCGGCTCGCTGCGACGATTCCGGATGCGACACCAGTTCGGAGGAACCAGCAGTCTGGTCGGAATTCATAACCTGCGCTGCCTGAATTTTCTCTCCCTGATCTCCCGAAGGAACGTAAAGAGCCTCGCGCTGACCATCAGAATCCGTTGCCAGATGCTGCTGCAGGATTGAGTTCGCCACGTGGGTCTGAACTGGTCTCTCCGACGCTGACCGAGTGTCCGATTTCCATTCCGAAACGGCTGGAGCAAATCCCCGAGCGTTCGAAGGTGGTCTCCCCGCACTTGGCAGACATTGAACAACATCACCATGAGCAACGAGATCAGTGAAGCTCAGGCTGCTTCGATTCATCGGGGTTCCGGAGGAAATCCGAAGAGCCTTTCCAGCGAGTTCCGGCGGAAGCTGAAGCTGACTGACGACATCGCCGAAAGCGATGCGGTCTCCCTGAAGCGCAAGAATTACCGGACGGTGACCGGACTGGATCACCGCATTGGGACGCACCATCTGGTCTGGTGCTGAAATCAGTCGCACAATAATGACATCGCCCGGGCGAAGAAGCACGCCGGGTTCCATCGCCGACCGGGTCACCAGCTCTGTAGTGCTGCCGGCGTTGTTCTGAGCTCGGTATACAGTGACCTGCGATGACTCTCCGGCAAGCCCTGCGGCCAGCAGCGCATCACGAAGTACCAGATTCTGTGAATCAGAACACTCATAGCAGTCCGGGCGCACGACGTCACCAGCGACCGCCACCACCATGCCTGACGGAGTCTTTGATTCCGCCATCACGACCATTGCTGAAGCAGGCCACAGTAAACACCCAGCCGCGCAGAGCAATAATCTTCGCCATTCCATGGCAACATTCCTCATAGACATCCTGTGAGACCGGAGATCAGAGACCTTCCGGCACTATCTGCGCATCAGGCACCGTCTGCGCATCAGGCACCATCGGGAAGACAGTGTCTCTCTGTGAGGATCGGCATTCTCTCCTGCCGACATCATTCTTTCCGAAAGAGCCGCAGATTCTGCGCAGAACTCCCAGTCTTAAAATTGCCCCCGTCACGATCACTGACCTGATCGGCAGCATCCTTGCCGCATCCCGTGGGAGTCACCTGCTGTTATCATCCAGACTCGAAGAATCACTCAGGGAGAAATTCAGGTCGATGTTCGCTTCACTGAGAACCGCAATCAGTTCCGTAGTCATCGAATCACTGTACCTCGAAGGCAATGACTCACTGAAACCACTCAGCACTGGAGGTTCATCCGGATTCGGGAGATACACGGCACCATCCGAACTCACCAGTCGACTGATCACAACACGATAACGCCCGCGTCCGGCGCCGTTGCGAGTCTCTTTGCCAAAGAGTGTCTGAAGGTGGTAAACACCATTTTCGTCTGTTGTTCCGGTGGCTGCTTCCTGCGACAGTTTCTCACCACCAATGGCCTGAAACGTAACCGTCGCACCGGAGAGAGGCTTACCGTTCAGAAAGACCGTACCATGAACAGGCAGGAGTGATTCAGGATCTGATATCTTCTGCTGGCATCCGCTGGGCGACAGCAAACACAAAAACAGACCGACACCCGCTGACCAATTCAGAAATCTCAAGATCCGCTTAGAACCAACTGGTGCTGTTTGTTTGCTCATCGCTGCGAGTGCATCAGGACTGGGAATCAGAAACTTGAAATCGGATTCCCGTCACTGATGGTATGAAGGTTTCTGCGAATCCCGGCGTCAACTCCTTCCGACAGAAAATGAACGGCCCCATCGGCAAAGACTGCGAAGCATCCCCCGGCGTGCAGACTTCCCGCTGTTCCCCAGTCAGCCAGACGTCCGGGCCTGCGCATGCTCAGAAACACCGGGTTGTTTGGTCCGAATACCCATGTGTTAATCGGATATCGAGACAGATCGATTCCGACTCCCAGATGATGAGCATGTCCCCATGCAGGCGGCTGTCCGTTCCAGACGTTGCGAATCGTTTCCGTTACCATCGCTGTGTTACTGGCACCATCGGTGAGTAACTGAAGACCAGTCGACCAGCTGGATGCAAACATCGCTCGCTGTTCGATGGGCAGTACCCGAAAGGCATACCCCTGTCGCTGTGCCTCCCCGGACCAGATGTTGAAGTCGTAATTTGTGCGAGCACCACCCGGAAGCGTGCTGCTCACTCCGTAAAGCTGGTTCGCGACGGCAAAATTCAGCGGGTTGGCTGAATCGGACGGACAGAGAAGCACGGGCAGAACCTGAGAAACAACTCCGTAATTGAGGCTGGGATTTCCCTGAATGTGAGCGGAGAGGTAACCGCCGTAGAACCACGACCAGCCAGCAGCCTGAGAATGATGATATCGATCGTAGAGTGCCTTCCTGTCCAGGTATGGCAACAACATGGTCCAGCCACTGGCATTCGTGTAAAGCGGAGGCCCACCGGTTGTCCGCCCACCGGTTGCGATCACTCCGACATTCAGCCGTGACGGCGGAAACTTCCCGTGATCTGAATGGTAATTCTGAAGCGCAATCCCGATCTGACGAAGGTTGTTCCGGCACTGGACAGTGCGAGCCGATTCTCGGGCCGCATGAATACCTGGCAGAAGGATTGCGATGAGGAGACCAATCAGAGCGGTCACAACCAGCAATTCAATGACAGTGAATCCGCGCCGTTTCATGGAGAATCTCCAGAGAGTTCAACCTCGCGGAGCCGGCGATATCTGTCTGCGGATGACAGCCGATTCGCGAATACCCCTCAGATTCTCTTCTGCTGAGTTACTCTGCGCATTCCACAGCTTTCGTCGCAAGCTCGCTCACCGCGATCCGGAGAACTCTCCGGATGCAGTGAGAAATTACCTCCATGATCGCGCGAGTACAAGTGCGGATACGCGACTTTGGTCGGTTCCGACGAGATCTTATGGAGATCCGGATGCTTGTCCGCTGGCGACGAATCGCCAGTGCTGCTGAATTCCCTGACTTCTGTCTTTCCGGCGAATCAAGGTGTGCTCAGTCGATTTTCCGGCGATGGTTGGGCTCCGAATCAGCGATGACGGTGTTTCGGACCCACTCGTGGCATTTCAGGCATCGCATCGTGACATTCATCCATGCGAGCGCTGTTCCTTCCGGCGATTTCGCGCGGGCTTTCTCTTTCATCTCCCCAACCGCATCGTGAAATTCTGTACTGTACCTGCGATACAATGCATCATTCGAAACTCGCCATGTTGCCGCGACACTCATCTGCATCAGTTCATCAGCGCTCTGCTCCACCATCTCAAAGTTGTCCGTTACAAGACCTTCCAGAATTCTGTTTGACGCGACAAGTTTCCGCCGCATAAAAGATTTCAGCAGCGGTTCCGGCTCTTTGTCTGCGTTCTTCTGTGCCGATTCCGGTGGAATGAAGGACACCATTTGGTGTTGCCACGGATGAACACGTGCTGATTCCGATTCTTTTGCGTCTCGGATTACTTCCGGAGCACCTGCAGCTCCAAATGCACTTCTGTCTTCAGAGATCAGAAACGGAAAACATAGTCCCGAAACTGCCACCAGACATATCAATCCGGAAATGACTGACGCAGATACTCTCCGTCTGAACGTCACCATCAGCTTTCTCCCAGTTACTCTCACCTGAAGCGAAATTCATCGTCTCGGTGACAAGCTGAAATATTCATCGAGCTCATCACACAACTGAGACGACTGGATGTTCTCTGTGCAGCCGAAGAGAATGATTCTCAGCCACAACAGCCCTCTGTCTCGAAGATGATGCAAACAACGGACCGACTGCCCCTGCGAAGTTCGGCAGCGGGGCTTAAGCCTGCTGCAGTTCATCCATTGCCAGTCCGAGATCAGAGAATTCCGGTGCGGAGGCTCGTGACGTTCTTTTCGAACCACTCGCCACCAACCACCCAGGCTGGCTTCTCGAAAGTGCGTCGACGCACTGCAGATGCCAAAACCGCACAGGTTCGCCCAAAGAACTGTGCGGACAATTGAGGCGGTCAGCGTACTGTTGTTACCAGCAGCCGATTGTCAATCCGACAATCCGGATACATTCGACGAGCTGCAGTCGTGGCAACCTGCTTCCCGTACCACGATGCAGTTCTTCCGGTGAGTACAACTCGATCCGTTTCGACGGAAACATGCAGGTCATGAATCTGTACCGCTGCCAGCTGGTGAATCAGATCAAGGCAGCAATCCGTTTCAGGACTGGTCTTCGGTGGCAACTGCATCGTGAACCCTCCATGACGCGAGAAATGCATCGTACGCGAATTCAGACGATCGTTTGCAGACACGTCTTGTGTCGGACAAAGGCAGAACCCTGTAAAATCAGAGTCCGAGTGCCCAGCGACCCGGTGTTCCGTGAGATTACCTGCCGTGACTTCGTTTTGTCAGTCCATTTGCACGACTTTTTCATGCCTTCGGGGAAACAACTGACACCGAAACAGATTCTGGCTTCGTTCTCCGGCGCTGAAAACTGCCGCAGCGATCTCACAGACTACCGGACTCTCGCAGATCTCGCAGCTCATCCAGTCGTTTCTGAAACACGACCTCCCGGCCTCGACCAACGGGCTGATAGTAACTTCGAGCAACTCCCAGATAATCCTGATTCACCCATCCGGATGGACTGTCATGCGGATATTGATATCCCGCACCATGTCCAAGTCGTTCCGCTCCCTGGTAGTGACCGTCCCGCAGATGCATCGGGACAGGCAGTACGGATTGTGAACGAACATCATGCAGTGCAAGATCGATGGCGCGACATGCCGAATTCGACTTTTCAGTACATGCAAGATAGGTCGTTGCCTGGGCAAGATTAATTCTGCACTCGGGCATTCCCACGGTTTCAGTCGCGCGAAAAGCAGCGTCAGCCACGAGGACCGCCATTGGGTCAGCGTTTCCAATGTCTTCAGCCGCGGCGATCACGAGCCTTCTGGCAATGAATCGGGGATCCTCACCGGATTCCAGCATTCTTGCCAGCCAGTAGACGGCCGCATCCGGGTCGCTGCCACGAATACTCTTGATAAAGGCACTGGCGACGTCGTAATGATCGTCTCCCGCAGCATCAAAACGAACGGCTCGTCGCTGAAATGACTCCCGCGCCACTTCTGAATCCACCTTTCGCCCGGTGGATTCGACGCTCAGGACGGCGATTTCGAGGGCTGTCAGAGCACGACGAGCATCTCCATCGCACTGAGAAGCAATCCACTGCAGAGCTTCGTCATCCACTGCGACCTCTCGCGAGGCAAGTCCGTTCTGTCGATCCTGAAGAGCTCTGCGCAACAGCGACAGGAGATCCGTGGCACTGAGTTCACGAAACTCAAAGATCTGGCTTCTGCTGATCAGCGGTGGTACGAGAACAAAGAATGGATTCGCCGTGGTCGCACCGATCAGCGATACGATCCCATCCTCCAGATGAGGAAGCAGGACATCCTGCTGGCTACGGCTGAATCGATGAAGTTCATCAATGAAAAGAATTGTTCGAGCCCCACCGGCTGAAAGTCGCTCCTCGGCGGCCTCGATGATTTCCCGAATCTCCTTCACTCCGGAGGTCGTGGCATTGATCTTCTCAAATCGACGTCGCGTCGAACGAGCGATTACCTCGGCAAGTGACGTTTTCCCGGTACCAGGCGGACCGTAAAAGATCATCGACCCGAGGCGATCAGCAGTAATCATCCTCCGCAGCAGCATGCCCTCACCGAGAATATGCTGCTGGCCCGTAAACTCACTCAACTGCACAGGTCGCATTCGGGCAGCAAGAGGTCGAACCCGGTCCCGATTCATTTTTTCCTGTGATTCAAATAGGTTCATTGGCTCATTTCTCTGGAATGTCTTCGGGAGAAGTGACAGAATCGAGTCAGGAATGGTGCGGCACGCCCAGGGAATGCGTTCTGCGGAATCATGCCCGAATACCCTGCAGGAACAACCGTGTTTCGATCAAGTGTTTTCTGAATATCATTTTCTGAAGATCATCATGGCCGCATTACTGACGCCTGTAGGAAACGGTCGAAAAATCGTCATCGATCGGCCCGTTATCCTGGTCGGCCGAAGTCCGGAATGCGACGCCGTTCTGGATGTGAGTTCAAAGATTTCCAGAATGCACTGTGCCCTGATTCAGGTGGATGCAAGTTACTTCATTCGCGACCTCGGAAGCCTGAATGGTGTTCGAGTGAACGGCACACGAGTCGACAGAGAGTGCTCTCTGACGCACGGAGCTCGAGTGGCCATCGGCGACATTCACTTCCAGTTTCTCGCGAACGTGCCCGCCTCTCAGTTGAGCCCTCCGGAACATCAGAAGAAACCTTCCGGGTCTCCTCCATCACTGACGCCGGGATTCAATGCCCCCGCCCCAGTCAGTGCGGCTGCAGATTCAGACATTGATGAAATCATTGATGTCGAGGAAGTGGAGGTAATCAGCGATGAATCAGACATCGTGGAATGCATCGCTGAAGTCATCTCGGAACCCGAACGGCGAAAGCAGTCGAATCCTGTCCATCCCGTTGACTCCATCGATGTCATTGAAATTGTCGATGATATTGAGATCATTGATGACGACGATGACATTCTGATTCTTGACGATTCCGATTTCGACGATCCGCCTCAGAGAAAAGACTGAAGAGAAGTCACGCCAATCGATTCCCGATTCACCAGGGGTTCACCAAAGGCAGTCCCGATCGCCCAGCCCCAGTATCGCGAATGATCCCGAATGTTATCGAGCATTGTTGGAAATCGGTCTACTCTCCCCGTGACCATCTGGCTCTGATAGCACTCCACAGCCCGCATCTTTGAGTCGATTCCATCGGTCACGTCGATCACCACTGATGGAGCAGGATGGATTCTCAGGTGAATGCTGAAAAAATGCAGTAATCCGGGAGGCCAGAATGGCTCACCCTCCAGATCAGTGCGGCTCAGCTTCGACCAGAAACGAGCCTGATCACAGAGCGTACTCGCAGCAACATGATCCGGATGCGCATCCTGCCAGTAATGCGTCAGAATCAGCGATGGACGTGTTCGCCGAAACACTTCGGCCAGTCGACGCCTCGCTTCAAGCGTCGGCTCCAGACTGCGGTTGGGCAGCAGCAGGTTCTCTCTCCATGAAAGATCCAGAACCTGCGAGGCCTCTTCTGTCTCTCGAAGACGAATCTCTTCTGTACCGTGAGGTGTCGGCTCTCCGGTCGTCAGATCCAGAACGCCTACGCGCAGATTCTGCCGTCGAGAGATGGCAATCGTACCTCCCACGCTGATTTCCGCATCATCCGGGTGAGCGGCGACTACGAGTACATCCAGAGGTAGCATCAGAACATTCCCGGCGCCAGAAAGATCTCTGGGCGCAATTTCAAAGAGCATTCACACTCTGAGATCGATGCAGAGGGTTTTACTCATCCTCTGCACTTTGCTGCTGTCATGTCAGAATAGCGGACAGAGCCTTCGGAAGAAAGGACCCTAACAATGGAACGTCGGAGACTCATCCTTCTGATGGTCTGCATCCTGCTGGCACATGGCTGCACCGCTCTGCAGGGAAAATCTGGTCGAAAAACTGACGATCGACAGTCATCCAGCACCAGAAACAAAGGGAAAGACAACGAAAAATCGGAGCGGAAGTCAGACGGCGAATCAGCCAGCGAAGATCCAACCAGCGATGATGAAGATCATGAAGAGGAATGGTCATTCGTTGGTAAGCAGGGACGAGCAGGTCAACCTCGAGAAAAAGACCCCTCCCCATGGTTTCAAAAATATCTGATGTCTGACAAGGCCCGGAGCATCGAGCATAACCTCGGCATCGACTGAAACCAATCTGGACACAGCCACCGACATCCGATAAACCACCGGCATAATCTGCTGGTAATGGAATGTGGCAGCAGATTCTTCAGGTCGACCCAGGGAATTCCTGCAGGTCGCCCAGCACCCGCCAGGGAAATGACAGGATGTCGAAGATCTCCAGATGCCTGCTTGTGTCAGGTCTGCCGCTCACGCTTTGCGGCTGTTTCCACAACCCGGGCGGATCAGGATATATGGGGCAACCCTATCCTTATCAGCAGCCCATGTATTCTGCACCTGGGTATTCTGCACCTGGTTCCTTCGCGGCTCCAGGTACAATGGTGGTGCCGCCATCGAATGACCCGTTGTACAACCCTGCACCTTCGGGGTCCGGGAGCGGCAAGACCTTCGATTACAACGATAATCCGCCCGCAGGTAACTCAGATCGGAAAAACACCGACACACCATTCTATCCGGACAAAGAAGATCCCGTACCAACCCCCAGAGACCCTGGCGCGGGCGACAGCGGAATCTTCAACGAGGACCTGCCACGAGACAACTGAGGCACAGCACCATCGCCGTCTGAACGACACTTGCAACGGAAACAGAGTCGCATCCGGAGTCTGGAATTGCGGCCGAAAATGGTCACTTTCTCAGGGGCCGTGAATCCAAAAGTCATCGGTTCTTCAACTTTGGCCGCGAGCCCTCCGGAAGTCACTCCCGCTGGATATTCTGGATGCAGTCCCGGTTCAGGGAAGCAGCCAGTCGGCGCAAAAAAAAAGCGGCATCCCTGCCGCTGTGTGAACGCCCTGACAATCGTCAGTTAACAGCTGGAGCTGCTGGAGCGTCAGCTGCAGGTGCAGCGGCAGCTGGTGCTGCGTCGGTTGCTGGAGCAGCCTGAGCCGGAGGTGCAGGTGCATCCTCGACAGCTGGTGGGGCAGGAGCGGCAGCTGGTGCAGCCGGTGCGATTACAGCACATCCACCAGGACCGCAGCCAGTTGCAACTGGAGCTCCACACCCTGACTCACATCCACCGCAAACCGGAGCTGCATGACAGCTATGGCAAGGTGCTGGTTCGCAGCTGTGGCATGTTGGTGCTGCATGACAGCTATGGCACGGTGCTGGTTCACAGCTGTGGCATGTTGGTGCTGCATAACAGCTATGGCAAGGTGCTGGTTCACAGCTGTGGCATGATGGTGCCGGAGCACAGGTGTGGCATGATGGTGCTGGCTCGCAGCACTGGTGATAGACAGGAGCACAAACCACGACATGGCAACGCTTCTGCTTGTGACACTTGTTCTTACGTCCGGCTTCCGCGCTGTTGCTCACCAGCAGCATCGCCGCTGCGATCATCATCAATCCAATTCGACTCATCTTACGCTTCCTTTTAACCAGGGGAATTTTTGCCAACGCGGGCAATGACACCGCCAGCGTCGTCTGCAACCGGAAACTCTAAACAATCCACCAGAACTTTTCAAACCACACACAGCCCACAAGGCACCAAAACGCCACAGACAACCCATTTTCCTGTTTTTGCAGATTCGACCAGCAAAAAGACGTTCTGCTCGCGACCGTTACTTTTCTGTCGTCAAGGACACCAGATCTTCGGGCATCCGCTGTACCTGCCCCTCCCCATTGATGCAGGCGATCGTCGATTCCCCCTCTGTCAGCAACTCAGAGTCGCGAAACACGCGATATCTGTGTTCGAGTTTGGCTGGAGTGGTTCGAGTCAGGGTTGTTTCAACCTGAAGGACATCATCGTAACGTGCCGGCTTCCGGTATCTTACGTTGACATTGACAACCACGAGATAAAGACCCAGTGCCTCAAGGCGGCGATAGCTGCCTCCCTGTGCTCGAAAAAGCTCCGTTCGGCCAATCTCAAAATAGCTCAGATAATTTGAATGGTGCAGAAATCCCATGGCGTCGGTTTCGCTGTATCGGACGCGAATCTGTGTGGTGTGCTGGTCCATAAAGACTCCTGTTTTCGTGCTGGAAAACACATACTACTCGCAAAAACTCCACTCGGTCAGAGCACTCAATGAAACACCAAAGCGGAGACCATCATGCATCAGCTGATTTTCGTCTACGGCTCCCTGAAGAGAGGATTCCGACTGCACCATCTCCTTGAAGATCAGGAGTTTGTCTCGCAGGCAGTCACCGTTCCGACATACCTGATATTTGATCTCGGCGAGTACCCCGGGTTGATTGAAGCCGAGACTGGCTTCGCAATTCGGGGAGAAGTCTATCGAGTTGATCCGGAATGTCTTGCATTGCTTGACGAGGCGGAAGGCGTCGCTGAAGGTCTCTATACCCGCCGGGAGATCCATCTGCAGGCACCTTTCGCAGAAATTGCGGTCCATGCCTGGCATTACTGCGGAAATGTCAGCGGATTTCGTCGACTTTGCCAGAGCTGGCCGGACTGAAAATCACCAGAAGGTTCATCGAAAAAAACGGCTGAGCAGACGCTGCAGCGATATCGTCGCCATTGGTTGCCGTAACCTTCCGACACCCCGAGTCCGGGCAGATCGAAATCATCCATCATCGGCATCTTTCTGCTGGTTTCCGGACGGTCCGATTCGGCCTGAGCAGCACTCCCGATCAGGTGATCGGCAGCGGCTGCCGAAAAGCAGCAGAGCTGTAAATTTCCTGAAATAAATCAGGCCCACACCTGTCGTCGCCATATTGACGCCTTCTGAAATTCTCAGTTATCACCCCCGCTCATCGTCGAATGGAAGCGCCTGAGATTCTGCAGGCACCCCTCTGTTCGACAGGAATTCTGAACTGAGAACGACTGACATCATCAGCTCAGAAACAATCTGCCAGACGGCAGAAAGCTCTGGTGCTGTCAGAAACACTAACGAAGACACTTTGATAATTCATGGCCTCGGTGTCATGAAAGACCGCCAGCAGAAAACGGGAAGTTTCGGCTGAGCATTCCTTAAAGGAGGATCCTACATTGCACAAGGCCATCGGACTCATCACGTGCGCTTCGGTGATGGCCGTGTCGCTGTATCTTTTCAGCGGCGGCGATCCATCTCGAATGTTGTCTGCTCAGACTGAATCATTCAGCAAAGCAGATTCACAGGGTGCCGGTCAGAAAACAGCATCTGACAAACGAACCGGCGTCACCTTCGATTATGCATCGGAAGAACTCGAGTCGGCAGATGCCGTCGAGGAGAATCCTTTCGCAGCCGCCGAAGCAAAGGTCCAGGCGGCCGAGTCGAAACAGCCCGCCGGCAGCAATGAGATGCTGAAGAAGCGACAGGCCCAGCGACTGATGGCTGAAGCGAAGAAAGCCATCGCCGCCGGAAACCTTCCGCTTGCTCGTTCGCGAGCCATGCAGGCCCGCCAGCTGAAGGCATCGTGGGGGCTCTGGGAAGAACGCCCGGAACATCTGATGACTGAGATCGACAAGCTCAGCAGGACTCAGACTTTCACACCGCTTGTGGAAGTTGCTGAAGAGACTGCGGCCACGTCAGCGGATTCATCAGCAGAAAACGCTGCGGCGTCGCAGGCAAAGACGCTTCTTCAGCAGGCACGACTGGCGATGGACGCCGGCCAGCTGGATGAAGCCGGAACCCTGGCTCAGCAGGCTGCTGAACTGGATGTCACCTACGGCGTCTTCGACGACAGTCCTTCACTTGTGCTGCGAGACCTCGAAAGCCTTGAAGCCGATTCATCAGGCACCACAGGACAGGCAACAGCAGGTGCCGCGCTGAACACTGAAGAGATCGCTGCTGCGAAGAAGCTCCTGAAAGAGGCTCGAGAAGCACTCATGCAGGGACGACTGAGTGTCGCCAGAGAAAAGGCGAACAAAGCGAAGAGCATGAATGTAACCTGGGGAATGACCGATGACCGACCGGAGCTTGTTCTTGGTGATGTCGACGTTGCTCTGAGCGGCCGCGGTGCTCGCAAGAGTGCTTCTGCCGATTCCCAGCCGCTGGCGTCAATCGAAAGCCCGGAGAAATCTGTCGCATCAAAAACTCATGCAGGCGGTCAGAAGGATTCAAAACCACTTGATCTCACTGCGGAAGAAGCAGTCAGAAAACCCGTTCGAAGTGACCGACGCGTCTCAACGATCAGTTTCGACAGTGAATCCGAATTCCCTGTTCTGCGACCAGACAGTGAGAGCGGTGATGAAGCGTACCGAAGAGGTCTCGAGCTGTTCCGTCGTGGAGATCGCGCCGGTGCCAGACAGGCATTCGCGGCAGCCTGGAAGAAGGCCGGTGACCTCGATCAGCAGAAGAAACGACAGCTTCAGGAATTCATGCAGGACCTGTCGTCTGAGAAAGTCGCAGAAGTTCAGCTGGTGTCCGCATCGGAAGAAACCGTTGCCGACTCTGAGCCGGCTGCAGAAGAGTCAGAAGCTGACCAGCCAGTCGACCTGACGGGCTCCGACACTGCGTTCTCCGACGCAGCTGCAGCTCAGGACGTTGATCCACTGACTGCTGCGACCGAGGAATCCGATGTCCGATATCATCGCCTTCGAACAGAAGTCATGAACAGTGTCTTCCGAGCAGAAAAGCTGAAGGACGAGAATCCGGATGAAGCTCTGCAGATTCTGGACAATACTCTCGCCACTGTGGAAGCAGCACCTCTCACTCCCGAGGTGATCGAAACACTCGCGGGAATCGTAAAGCGAAGTCAGGCTGACATTCGGCAGTGGAAGGAGCAGCGAGCTCCTCGCTACGAGCAGGAAAAGAAGAACAGAAACACGAAGGAAGCGGTCGCTGCTGAACTGAAGGCTCAGATCCGACGCGAACAGGAGTTTGCCGATCTGACTCAGAAGTTCAACCAGCTGATAAAGGAACGTCGATACCCGGAGGCTGAACTGATCGCTCGTCAGGCTCGCGATCTCAATCCGCGAGCTCCCGAAGCCGTCATCATGATGGAGAAATCCAAGCTTCAGCGTCAGATCGCATTCAATGAAGACGTAAAAGAGCGCAAGGCTGCGGGGTATCTCGATGCCCTGAATCAGGTTGAAGAAGCTGCCATCGCCGGTGGCCCTGACTTCAAACATCCTGATGCTCGCAGCTGGTCCGAGCTGTCAGCACGCCGCAAGAAACTTGGCCGAGCTGACGGCAGTGAACCAACGGAAAGCGAACAGCAGATTGAGAAGAGTCTCAATGAGAAGGTATCGCTGCACTTCCAGGATGTGCCACTGACAGAAGTCATTCGCCATATCGCGACAACTCACGGAATCAACATCGGCCTGAATACTCGAGCACTCGAAACCGAAGGTGTCGCAGCCGCTACACCGGTGACGATCGACGTCGATGGTGTCATGCTGAAGAGTGCCCTGAATATCCTCCTCGAACAGGCAGGTGGTCTGGTCTACAGCATCGAAAACGAGATGCTCATGATCACCAACCGGCTCGAGCAGGACTCGTCGATGAAGGTCAAAACCTACAACGTGGCCGACCTTGTTGTTCCACTTGATGCTCCCAAACCGGCTAACTCCGAACGAGGCTTCAATGGAATGCAGGCAAACGGCACCGGTGGGCTGTTCCAGATGGACGATGATCTCGCCGTGTCCATCGGACCAGAAGGATCTCCGAGATCCGGTGCTTCCAGTCGTGGCAGCAGTAATGGCGGAGCGGACTTCTCCGGCCTGATCGACATGATTCAGACAACGATTGAACCCGGTACCTGGGAAGTCGACGGCGGTGAAGGAAAGATCGCAACAGACGAAAACACACTGAGCCTGATCATTCGCCAGACGGGCGCAGTACACGACCAGATCAAGGATCTTCTGCAGCAGCTTCGAAAGCTGCAGGACCTGATGGTTACCGTGGAAGTTCGGTTCATCGCAGTGTCCGATAAGTTCTTCGAACGAATCGGAGTCGACTTTGACTTCAACATTCAGGATACGCTCGGTGATCCCGCAGGTGTCCCGGCCTTCGGAAGTCGTCAGCTGACGTTCCCGGGCGGTGGCGGAGCTGCTGGTGCAGCCGGTGCGGCAGGTGGTGCAGCCGGCGGGGCAGCAGGCGGGGCAGCAGGCGGGGCCGGCGGTGGCGACCTGCGAGGTGGCGTCGGTGGCGCGGTCGGTGGTGCAGCCGGTGGTGCAGCAGGTGGTGCAGCAGGTGGGGCGGCAGGCGGTGCAGCCGGTGGTGCAGCAGGAGGTGGTGGTGGAGCAGTTGGCGGAAGCACAAGTCTGTTCGACCCGGTAAACCGAGTCCGTTCGCCGCGTGATGATTTTTCTCGCACCACAGTCGGTCTTCAGAGCCCGAATCAGTTTTCAGAAGACTTCGACCTTGGCTTCCGTCAGGGATCATTCCAGATCGGTGTGCCTGATGTTGGTAACTTCAATGCTGACGCAGGGATGCAGGTTGGCATGGCCATCCTGAGCGACATCGAAGCATTCTTCTTCATTCAGGCGGCTCAGGCAGATGAACGATCGAACGTCCTCTTCGCACCGAAGGTGACTCTGTTCAACGGGCAGTCTGCCAACGTCAATGACAGCACACAGCGATACCTGGTGGTTGGACAGATCCCTGTGGTCGGAACGGGTTCGGTAGGTTTCCAGCCAATCATTCAGCCATTCACGGACGGGATCAATCTTCAGGTGGTTGCTGTGATTTCGGCAGACCGACGCTACGTGCGTCTCTCAATGGCACCAAGCTTCACCAACATCATTGACGTCCAGACCTTCACTCAGGTCAGCTTTGGAGGAGCTGCAGGTGGTGGCGGTGGTGGCGGATTTGGTGGTGGCGGTGGTGGCGGATTCGGTGGTGGTGGTGGTGGCGGTGGATTCGGTGGTGGTGGTATTGGTGGCGGCGGTGGTGCTGGCGGATTCGGCGGCATCGGTGGTGGCTTTGGTGGTGGTGGCGGTGGCGGCGGATTCGGCGGTGGTGCTGGCGGTGGAGCTGGCGGTGGTGCTGCTGGTGGTGGTGCTGCTGGTGGCGGAGCCGCCGGTGGTGGCGGTGGAACTGCAGGAACGGTTCAGCTGCCGGTAATCGCAACCGTGTCTGTCTCAACCACTGTCAGCGTGCCTGACGGCGGAACGGTGCTTCTCGGAGGTGTGAAACGCCTCAAGGAAGGTCGTAACATGGCCGGCGTTCCGATTCTGAACAAGATTCCGTACCTCAGCCGACTCTTCCAGAACAGCGGCGTCGGCAGAGAAACCGAAAGCGTGATGCTGATGGTGACTCCACGAATCATCATTCAGGATGAAGAGGAAGAACTGATCATCGGAAATGCAGCTCAATGACGACTGTGTGAGCGGAGTTCTGCTGAGGGCTTCAGGCAGGACTCCTCTCAGCCGGGTGCGGTCCGGATGAGTAAGCCTCACACAATTCAAGAATGATGCTCAACTGCGGAGAGATGCATCTTTTCGACGATCAGAGCCGCTGCGAAGTGCGGGTTTCGCAGCGGCTCATTTTTTTTCATGACCAGAACCAGAACACAGGATCTCAATTACCGGTGGTTTAAAAATCGGGACTGGCTCCCGACGGACGCGGTGTTTTCATGCAGATTCAGCAACTGCAAGGGTGCCTGTCCCAATCTTGAGATGCGATCTGAAGAAGATCTCAAAGCACACAAAGTCAATGGCAGGATGATGCGGCATATCAGTGACCATTACCGGCAGAGACATCTCCTTCGCGTCCCTTGAGAGCTTCTCTTCCGTTTTCGCTCACGATACTCTCGCAATCTTCGTTCAATGAAACACCATAAGCGACCTCGGATGACTGGTGCGAAATCGCACGATCGAAAGCAGATGCCGTTCCGTGCAGACAGCACTCAGACCGTCTTTTGCGATGCCTGTGAATCTCATCGCCTTCTCTTCAGCACGATAAAGTAGCCGTTGGTTTCGTCAGGAAGCACTTCCCACTCTCCCGGCTCTTTCTTCAGCTCCGGCACATCATCGAGTTTCCGAATCCTGCTGTAAGGATGCTGAGTATCGATCACAATCATGTCTGTGTCCGGCGGAACGCCAGGCTGATACTGATTGACGGCTCGCGGATAATCGCTGTAGTCATACGATCTTTCGAAATGCGTCAGCCGCGTATGAACGTAGTCGGTTGATGCAACACGACTGCTCGGATTCAGCAGCTTGATCACCTTCGAAAACTCCGCAGCCCTCGGTCCGGGAACGTAAAGCGCCTTGTATCCGGTTCGCGACTGCTGCGACCAGAACGTTGCTCCGAATGGCATCATCGAGCTCGTCACTCCCGTCAGGATTGCACTGAAGAACGCAAACTGAGCCATCATCTCCGCTGATGACCGCGGCGCGGTATTGCCGGCCGAAATCAGTCTCTCTGCTCCTGACGCCCTCCGCCCTGCTCCCGTTTTCACCGAAGCCACTGATGTTCCGGAGGCCGATAGTCCCTTCAGACCTCCCGCTGCCGCCCAGAAAAGAACTGGCAGCAGCGGAGTGTGAAAATGATGATAGGGAACCGGAGGTGGCTCGGTAATTCCCGCTTCGGATCCGGAACTGCTGCCAAGCTGAATCAGACTGATCATTACGAAGGTGCCCAGACCAGCGATCAGCCGCATTGGAGCACGAAGTGGCAGGATTCCGGTCGGGATGCAGAATACAAGCAGGTACCAGAGCGTTCGCATGCAGAAAAACTGCGAAAGCACCTTCCCGGGATCACGCAGGGTCGTCCTGATCAGATCTCCCGGACTGTTTCCAAGGTCTCCGAAATAGCGACTGTAATGCACAGGTGCCCCGCCACGAAAAGCAGGAATAACAAACAGGACAACTGCCAGCAGGTACAAAACCGTCAACAGAAAAACACAGCCCCCCCATCGGCTCAGTGACACAGACCGATCTGAACCCTGGTCGGAACTGTCCCCGGCGGCGTTCTCTCTTCGCAGTCGATTCTGAAACCAGAAGACCAGTCCGATCGGTGCAATGACGAGCGCGAAATCCTCCTGTGCTGAAAGAGCGACAATCAGAAGGATCGATGCTGTCTTCAGACGCCCCCCCTCCGCAGCATCAAGCGCAAAGAACAAGAATGGTAGTCCATAACATCCCGGCCGAAGCGTTTTGATATCGATCGCGATATCCAGAAAATGCATCGGGAAAAAGAAGAGCCAGGCAAGTGCCAGCCACATCGCGGCCGTTTCACTTCCGGAAGCACGCCTCGCCAGTCGGAAAATGGGAACTGCGCAGATCGCCAGTGAGAGAGATTCCGCCAGCTCCAGAAGTAGATGATGCGGCCAGATCATATGCAGCGGCAGAAGGAGCAGATGGATGACCTGGATGTGCTCACCGAGAAATAATCCCTGATCGAGGTAACTCCGGAAGCCTTTGCCGTGCCAGACATTCCAGAGATGTTCTTCGTACATCGCGGAATCACCATGCGGAATCCAGAGCCCCGCATAGAGCCGCTCATTCATCCAGAAAGAAACCGTCGTCCAGAGAACCAGGACGGTCGCAACAATCCAGATGCAGTAACCACGTCTTTCGGAATCCGGGGAAGGTGATGCAGATTCCCTCTGCCCGATCAGCTTCAGCATCGAAGTCGGCCCAGCCCCGGCTGTCAGAGCCCACGCAGCAGACATCGCCGGCAAAAGTGCGGGGGTATAAGCCAGAAAGCTGGATACAAAGCCGTCCGGAAAAACAAAGCTGGTCAACCAGAGCAGCAGCCAGAGTCCTGACCAGACAAACCCAGCTCCAATGGCAAGAAATCGCTGGAGGACATTCTGCCCGAAACCCTGAAAAGCCGCTGACTTCCTGATGTCGGTGGCAGCGCGACTCGAAAACATTCGCCAGACCAGCTCAAACAAGAGCGACGATACGGCCGACAGAACCAGGAGCCCGCAGATCGCCCCCACCCACGGCAGAGCAATTTCAGATCGACCATCGAACTCTGTTCGGATCGTTCCACCGAGCCAGTTCACGACTGTGGCTTGAATATCTCGCGGCCAGAGAAGCTCCCAGAACCGGCGTTCTGATAAACAAACCCACACCATGGAACCGGCAAAAATGTATCCGACGGCAGCTCGAATCATCCGCGCAGGAACATCATTCGAGCCGTTCGAACGCATGGCGAACCCCATTTCCATCAATTTCATCAATGTCGAAACTCATCTGCAGTTCACCCGCCAGAAACACTGACCAAATGCACACATCCCTGTAACCCTGACGCCGCGGACGGCAGGGGTTCTTTGTCCCTGCAAACTCGGACTCATATTGACGCAATTTCCGAATCCTGCAAATCTGCCGCGTCGTGGAGCTCTCCAGAGAATTTTCGGACACTCCGGTCTTCTGACCGACATGCGAGTCTGCCCTGTCAAACCTGCTTGTTTTTCCAGGCTGCTGATCTTTCTGGCGGTTTTTGCTTCCGGTTGCGCAACGACACAGTTTGTGGAGTTACGCGAAAAACCCCGCAATCCGTTAATGGAAAGACTCCATTCGACAGGATTTGGCCCGCTCAACCATTCGGATCGCACGGAAAACTTCTTCCTGACAACCGGATATCAGGGTTCTCGGGCTCCCGGTGCTCTCCTGAAGCATGCCCGTCTTTTCAATGAGGGGCCTCAGCGATTTGAGGCCTGGCATGCAGCAGCCGAGCTGAATTATCTGGGAGCTCAGGCTATTTCCGGCCGTGACCCCTCGCTCGCCGCCGAACTGTGGCTTGATTCGGCGGCCGCAGCCTGGAAATATTTCAGCACCCCCGACGATTCCGGGCATCTTCCAGGCCCAACGGAATCAGAGCATCGAAGCACGGCAGAAGTTTACAACGCGAGCTGCGAGCTGCTTCTGCGGCACGCTCGCACAAAAACCGGATATCGGCTCGGTCATTCCTATGTGATGCCTCTTACTCAGCGACACCTTCAGTTTGAACTGCCGTTTGAGTCTCGACAACTTCAGTTCGAGCGTCTTGGCGATTTCGAATTCACCTCTGACTACAATCTGAAGAATCTGAGAAATCACCACACCTCCTCGGGACTGGGGGTGCCACTGATTGTGGTCCGACATTCCTCCACGGAGACATCTTCGGTCGAGGAGTATTACACGAAGGGCATGAGCTGTGCCGCGACTGCGGTCATTCGCTTCGGAGGTGCTGATACTGGAGCGTCGCCGGTCCTTCAATCTCATGATTTCTCGCCGGAACCAACGGATCAGAGTATCCGCTTCCAGCTCTACGATCCTCGCGAAACAGATGGCATCGTGCTGCGAGACACACTGATCCCACTGGAAACCGACGTCAGCACGCCTCTCGCAAGATTTCTGAGTAATCCGGATCTGAAGCTTCTGGATACCTGGGGATTCCTGCGCCCGGACCGAGCCCACAGTGTGGAAGGCCTCTACATGGTTCAGCCATACGATCCGGACAGAATCCCGGTGCTGATGGTTCACGGACTCTGGTCGAGCCCGATGACGTGGATGGAGATGTTCAACGACCTTCAGGCCGATCCGGAAATTCGCCGTCGCTATCAGTTCTGGTTCTATCTTTATCCGACCGGTGAATCGCTTGCCTTTTCGGCCGCAAACCTGCGAGAAGAACTCGACCAGGTTCGCCGTGACTGCGATCCCCACCTCCAGAACACAAATCTCGACCGGATGGTGGTTGTCGGGCACAGTATGGGGGGCCTGATCAGTCATATGATGACGATTAACAGCGAAGACAGGCTCTGGAATTCTGTCAGCAAAACACCCCTTGAAAAAATTCAGGCGAAACCCGAAGAGAAATCGGAGATTCGTCGTGTCTTCTTCTTCGAGTCGAATCCGTCAGTATCTCGGATCGTTACGATTGCCAGTCCTTACGGCGGCAGCCGATACTCGAACGCATTCACGCGCTGGGTGAGCGGCACGCTGATCTGGCTGCCGAGCCGAACCCTTCAGCTCAGCCGACTCGTCTTCGAACAGAATCAGACATCCTGGTGGGATCGATGGACCACTCAACGGACCAGCCTGGATTCGCTCACAAAGAAATCGGCAGTGCTGACACTGATTCGAGAAACCCGAGTCCCTCCGGACGTAAAACACCACAACGTTGTTGGGATCTCCAGGGGCAAATCCGACAAAGACTGGACCGACGGGGTGGTCAGTTATCGAAGTGCTCACCGAAGCGATGTCGCAAGCGAAATCTCGGTGAATGCAGCTCACAGCGCAGTGCATCGACACCCGGAAACCATCGCTGAGGTCCGACGGATCCTTCTCGAACATCTCTCTGAAATCAAGCGGCGGCGTTTTCCTGTTGTGCCTGTCAGACACCAGAACTCGGATTCAACAGGCCGAGCCAGACTTCAGTCGCTGGCACCATAGAACGTATTTCAAGTACCGGAACAGCCACCCCTGCAGTTGCTGAATCTGCATGAAAACACCGCGTCCGTCGGGAGCCAGTCCCGGTTTTGAAACCACCTGCAGCAATCATTCACCAAAGCCGACGAGGGGCATAACGTCATCCGATTCATCTCCTGGGAATATCTCACTCTCGGCTCGGCGGTCTTTCTTGGGTTCTACGACATCGCCAAGAAAACGGCCTCCCGCGACAACGCGGTTCCTCCGGTGCTCCTCGTCAACGTCATCACATCAGCGCTCATCTGGATCCCGTTCATCGTGATGTCGCTGTCTTTTCCCGACAACCTGCGGAGTTCACGTCTGTCCTTCCTGAGCGTCGAACCACTCACTCAGAAAGAACATCTGCTGCTGGCCCTGAAAGCGGTGATCGCCGGGACGTCCTGGATATTTGCACTCTTCGGAATGAAGCACCTTCCGCTTTCCATCGCAGCACCGATCCGAGCCAGCAGCCCGTTCTGGACTGTTCTCGTGGCCACCGTCTGGATGAAGGAAAGTCCGACGATGACTCAGTGGTTGGGAATTCTGGTGATTATGCTGGCGTTCAGAGCGTTCTCCAGTGCGGGTCGGCGAGAAGGAATCATCTTTCATCAGAACCGCTGGGTTGTCTGCATGATCGCGGCGACGCTGCTGGGTTCGCTGAGCGCTCTCTACGACAAGTACCTTCTGCAGAGTGCCAATATCTCTGCCGCGGCCGTCCAGGCATGGTTCTCCGTTTATCTCGTTGGAGTCATGCTGCCGCTCAACATCCACTGGTACTTCCGTCGAAAATCGGAAGACCGGTTTGTCTGGCGCTGGTCCATTCTGATGATTCCGATTCTTCTGCTGGTGTCTGATTTCCTGTACTTCTCTGCCATTCGTGACCCGGAAGCCATGATCTCTGTGGTTTCACCGATGAGACGCACATCGATTATCATCCCGTTTCTCGCCGGAACGATTTTTCTGAAAGAGAAAAACTTCGCGCTGAAAGCCTGCTGCCTCGCTGCAATGTTGTGCGGCGTTTACATCATCAGCTGCGTTCCCGCCTGATCGGAGCCATCTGTTCCATCGCAGTATCTTCAATCACAGACGCTGAGAATCAGCAGGAACAGCAACAGCCGCTATCTGCGTCTTCGAATCCAGCGAATCGGGAGCGTGACGGCAAGCAGCATCGCGAGAATGATGCCGCCGACTCCCAGACCACGCAGCAGGGACACTCCCTCAACGCCACGTTCTGCAAGGATGAGCACCGATGAACTGACCAGCAATCCGGCAATCACGAGACCGACAGCAATCGTTCCGCTCGCATGTTCAATCGTGTCGTCATTCAGGCGTTCCAGCCCCTGATGTTTCAGATTGACGCTGAATTCACGACGCCGAAGCTGATCCAGAACATCTCTCAGTTCATCCGGCAGATCTTCCAGAAGAGAAAGATATCTGAGCACACCGTTCCTGAGACGTTCACCGGCTGCGGCAGCGCCGTAGCGTTCTCGAATCAGCCTCTCCATATGAGGCCGCACGTGAGCAATCAGATCGAACTCCGGACAGATGTTCTGCCCGACGCCCTGAATCGTGGTGATTGCCTTGATCAGAAACACAATATCGGCAGGACAACGAATTCGATGCCGTCGCAGCAGCTTGAAAAAGTCATCCAGCAGTCCGGCGACGTCAAGAGACTCGATCGATGATGCATCGAATCGTGCCATGAAGTTCCAGGCATCACGCCGAAATGAACGATCAAATTTCAGTCCGGCATCAGCATCGGAGAGCGCAATCGTGGCTTCAATGACGACATCAAGATCCGATGTAATGACCGACATCACCAGCGATGCCAGATGATACATCGTCTGCCGATCAAGACGCCCCGTCAATCCGCAGTCAATGAAACAGATGGCACCGTCAGGCAGAACGAAGATGTTCCCCGGATGCGGATCCGCATGAAAAAAACCGTGTTCCAGACACTGTCGAAAGACCGCCTCCGTGCCGCGAGACACAATCTGCATTCGCTCAGCAGCCGTCAGAGTTTCCGGTCTGAGCTCCGACAGGACAGTTCCCTGAATTCGTTCGAGCGTCAGAACGCAACGAGTTGTCTGCTGCCAGTAAACGCGCGGAAAACGAATCCCCGGGTCGTCCCGAAAGTATTTTCGAAATCGATCTGTCGCTCGACCTTCATGCAGGAGATCCACTTCTCGAGCCAGTTCCCGCTGAAATTCTCGCACGGTTTCCGTGGGACTGAATCCGAGCTCACTGAAGTACCGCTCGGTGAGCCGAGCGAACTCCATCAGAATGTCCATGTCAGCTTCAATCAGCTGTTCCGCACCCGGCCGAACGATCTTCAGAACGACCTGAGAACCATCGGGAAGTACGGCACCATGGACCTGCGCGATCGACGCCGCCGCAATCGGTTCAGTTTCAATGGAGCGAAACAAAACGTCCAGCTGATCGCCAAACTCCTCCTGCAGACGCTCACGAATCTCTGAGAACGGAACACGAGGACAGTCCGACTGAAGACGCCGAAGTTCATCAGCCAGTTCCACCGGCACAAGATCCGGTCGAGTACTGAGAACCTGGCCCAGCTTGATGAAGGTGGTTCCAAGTTCTTCCAGCACCTCGCGGATCCGGACAACAGCCGGTTTTGCAACGGCAGCAGAATCATCTGCCTTCGAGCGCAGCAGAATCTCCTGCCCGCGTTCGATGACACGCTCGATTCCGGTGTCGCTCAGAAACTGGCGAAAGCCGTGTTTCGCCAGCACACCGAGCACTTCGGCAGCACGCCGCGTATTTCGAATTCGACGGATGATCCCGATTGGATCATTCACCACGTGGCACCCTGCTCTGCTTGCCCTCTGGTTCTCCCTTCAGGATTTCTGCCGCCCCGGCCAGCGCACCGCTGACAGCTTCAAGGAGCGAACCGGCCAGCAGACGACCGCCTCTGACGGTCGCGTTTCCAGCTTCCGCAGCAGTCCCGACAGGATTCTGTTTCAAGGCCTCAATCGAATTTGTCACCACAGGCTGCACAGAGTCAAATGCTCGGACTGCGTGAGCTTTCAGTTCGCGTGCCGCAACTCCGGATTCGGAGGTGAATCGATCCGTCACATGAGTCACGGTTTCGAGAAACATCTTTCGAAGTGTATCGAGGTCTTTCGTCACTCGGTCCAGATCTTCTGCGACAAACCGCTCACCGCGTCCACGCGCTTCCTTCACTGCGTACTCTGTTGCCTGAGCCATGGACTCCACGCCCGATGCGACTCCATCAATGACGCTTCGAAGTACGTGCTCCGGATTCTCAGGAACCGATCGACGCACAACATCAGTGGCAGTTTCGAAAACGACGGCGGCAGCGTTCTGAATCGAATCCTTCGGCGTCATTCGGCCGCGGAATAATTCCACCACCAGGGACCGAACCCGTTCCTTCACGTCCCCACCGGATGCGATGACCTCGGAAATGGCTGCATCGGCTCGCTGCTTCAGGTCATCCTGATTCGGCTCACCTGCGGCTGCAGCCCCTGACTGAATATGCAGATCATCATTCGCCATGTCGCTGTCTCCCCCGCACGGACCATTTGAGTGTCTGAGAACAATTCGTTCAACACCACAAATTATCGCGACATTTCCGGCCGAGAAAACTCATTCCTGCCGTCGTTCAGTGATTCGGCTGTTTTTAGTGGCTCTGACAAAACCGGCACAGGCACCCTTCCTGCGGCGATTTTGTCAGCGTTTTCAAATGCGTTTGGGAGCCAGCCCCGGTTTTGTCTGCTGTTCTCAATCACTTTCAGCCGAATCACCAGAAACGCCGGCAGATCATCGTCGAATGTCGGGTGCGGAATCGGGGCTCAGCCGGTGCAACAGTGCAGGAATCACATCAACCCACGGCTCTTCAGTTCGGCAACCACCTGTTGAACGATCGCTGACACATCAGCGGCGTCCGGTGATTTCTGACCAGACGGAGTGTCATCAACCGGACATCCACCGACCGGCTGATCAGTGAATCCATGCGCGGAGAGCATGCACTGGAGTTCCCGACTGAGTGTTGTGAGATCGGTTCTCTGCTCTTCTGACAAGGGCTGGCGACCACGCCCCATTCGGAAACCGCGCAGCTGCACTGCCGCGCGAAATCCTTCCGGAAACTCCGCGGAATAGATCATCGTGTCAAAGAGTCGAATCAGGTCGTACTGCACCTGCCGAGCGGCATCAATCTGGTGACTGACGGTAAGATCGTAGAGCTTCTTTGTCAGCTCCGGCACGACTCCCGAACTGGCGTTGGTTCCACCATCCGCTCCGATGAGCAGCATCGGCATCAGAGCGGCATCCCACCCCGTCAGAAAACCAAATTCCGGACGATTCGGCCGAACTGCCTGAATCATGCGGATCATGTGTGGTATGTCGCCGGATGAATCCTTGATGGCGACAATCTTCTCGCACTCTTCCGAAAGTCGCTGAATCGTCGGAACATCAATCGGACTGGCAAACATCGGAATGTTGTACAGCGTCACATCAATCGGTGTGTTCCGCCCGATCTCGCGAAAATAAGCATAGACTGATTTCGGGCTCAGCTTGTAATAGAAAGGTGCCACAATCGCGACAGCCCGGATTCCCAGCGAATGGGCGTATTCACAGGCAGCGATGGTTTCCCGAACGTTCGCCTCAGCAGCTCCCGCCAGAATCGGCACCCGGCCTCGAACCTGATCGGCAATGATCGAAAGGATTCTGCGGCGTTCTTCCGGAGTGAATCGAGTAAACTCGCCGGTCGATCCATTGGGATAGAGACCGTGAACACCTCGCTCAATCAGCCACTCGACATAGCGACGAAGTTCCGCTTCGTTGATTTCTCCCTGCTCATCATATGGAACAAGGTTCGGAGTAAAAATTCCCTGCAGTCGGGGTTGCTGAGTCATGGAAGGTTTGAGCTCCAGAGGTCAGAAAGGCATCCAGGATTCTTGTCAGAAACGAAAATTCTGATGCAACCGAACATCCTGTTGAAAGAAAAACCGTTGAAATCCGTGCAGATTCCGAAGACCAGGCCAAATGTGTTTCAGCAGCCTGATCAGAAACACTCCGTTATCGACCAGCCGATTCCGGTAACTTCAGAAGACTGCTCCGTCAGTGGGATTGCGACAAAGAACTCGGCTCTGTCGGACGAATACTGGTGGAACATGATGATTCCATGGTGAGATTCGACGATCTGCCGGCAAAGACAAAGTCCGAATCCGAGCCCGCGTCCGGCCTGTCGTCCTGAAAAAAACGGATCAAACAGGTGCTGCCGGATCTTTTCATCGTTCAGCCCTCCCCCGTTGTCAGTCACTGTGAGCTCTGCCGTTTTGCCACGTCGATCCGTTTTCAGAATGACAGTGACCTGACCGGAAAAGTTTTCTTCATTGAGAGATTTCCTTGCCAGTACGGCTTCGCAGGCATTTCTGATCAGATGACTCACCATCACTGAAAGCTGTGACTGATCCGCTGAAATATTCAGTACCGAGAGAGCACAGCGGAGCTCCGTTTTGATTCCTGAAGCGGAAAATTCCCCGCCGATCGATTCAGTAACGCTTCTCACCGTCTTCACCAGATCCATCACTGCAATGTTTCTGACCGGTGGCCGAGCGAAAAGCATTGCATCGCCGATCATGTCCCGGATTCGCCATGCCTGACTTCCGATCGTCTCGAGCGCCTGACGCGTCTCAACAGAAGTCCTGTTACGAAGGAGAAGCTGAGTCTGCCCGATAATGCTCGCAAGCGGATTATTGATTTCGTGCCCGGCTCCTGCCGCAAATTCAGCAACGGATTCCATATGCCGAGCATCCGGGATCAGCAGACTGTCAGTTCTTCTGCCGCTCTGCAGCAGGGACAGTGTCAGTCGAACGAGGAACTCATGGTTTTCAGCATCCCATCTGAGCCTCATGGAAGCCGCATCTTCCGACTGCGACTCCTCGTTATCAGCATCCGTACTGCCCGGAGGGACATAAAGAAAAACGCCCGGAATTCCTCGAAATCGAATTGCGTACCATCGCGAAAGTACCTGAACCGGCGGCATCCCCGCAACCGCCGATACGATCTCCTGAAGCTGCTCATCGTGAAACAGAGCCGAGCAGGACTCTTCGACGATGCGAGATTCGACGATCGCTGCGCCATCTGATTTTCGCAGTGTCATGGTCAGACGAAGGCGATCCGGAGCCGCAGGTTCAATCCAGACAGCTGCATGACAGTTCGCGAGTTCAACCCAGGTTTCCGCGATCAGGCGGGAAACAACTTCTGAATCAGATTCAGTGCTCAGTGCACTGAGAAGACGGATCATCAGGGACATTCAGTGTTGGTATCTCCGCTCGCGGAGTAAATTCGTGGATTCTGGTACAGGTGGTTTCAAAACCGGGACTGGCTCCCGACGCACGCGGTGTTTTCCTGCAATTTCAGCAACTTCAAGGGTGCCTGTCCCGGTTTTGAAATGCGCTCTGATTCATTTCCCGGGCGGAACAGGAAATAAGCAGTCACTCGGGAAAAGAAAACAGCGGCCGTTCGGTGAACGGGACCGCTGTATTCATTATTTATGATTTTCTGTCAGCGTGATTCAATCACCCGGCTTGGAAATTCAATTCGGCGTGATGCTTCAGCACTGTCAGGCAGTCAATTGCTCAATATCCAGCAGTCGACAGATGTTTTCGATCAGATCATCAACCTCAAACGGTTTCTGCAGAAAATGGTTCGCTCCCGCAGTTCGCAGATCCTGAATCTTATTCGCCTCGACCATGCCGCTGATGCAGATGATCCGAACATCGTCGAGACTCGAATCACTCCGAACTCGCTGACAGACCTCTTTACCGTTGATGTCCGGCAGCATGACGTCGAGCACAATGATATCGGGATGGTATTCTTTGACCATCATGCCGGCATCGAAGCCATTGTTCGCCGTCCGAACTTCAAATCGCCCGTCCGCAGTCAGAGCATCGGTGATCAGTTCCACCAGCTCCTCGTCGTCATCGACAATCAGAGCCTTCCGGCGACCACTCTCCAGAGCATCCGTCGGAATCCCATTCTCTTTCATGAACTTGTAGAGAATATCCCGAGGAATTCGTCGGAACCGAGATCCCGGAACTCGAAATCCCTTCAGCTGACCGGAGTCGAAACACCGAATGATCGTCTGCTGGCTGACTTTGCAGATCTTTGCTGCCTCGCCGGTGGTGAACACAGTCTTCATGAATCACAATCCGTTCTGATGAAAAAGCGATGAGCTGCAAGCAGCAGCATTTCACCGTCCGACGGGCTTGCCGGACGCCGTCCCTGACGCTTCTGCGCCATGTCCGTGACGATTGCCCGAAGGCTCCGCCACAACCATGTTTCCCTGCTGTGAGCAATCACTCTGCACACTTTGCTCACCCACCCGAAAGGCAGCGATCATCCACAGCCGCTTCCGGAACCACATCAACAACGACACGAAATTCTGACGACGAAATCGTTTGATCCGCGCAAACTCGAAATTCTTCGGGAGCTGCAGACACCCCCTTAACCATGTCAACCCTCAACTCGTCCGATTGTATCCAATCACCAGAAACCGTCAACGGCAGTTCTGTTACGCAAACTACCCGTCTTATGGGTTTATGGGTCACCAGATGAATTCTGTGTCATCAGACGAACTTCAGGAAGAGCGGTGACGACTCACATGAGTCAAGGTCATCGAATGTATCGAGGCTTTGTGTCCGTCGCGAACTTCTGTTTGATATTGGCGGATTCGCCGGGGGATTCTGTTCTCCAAACGATCCCCTCCCGTCAACACAGCGGGGTCTGGTTGAGCCGGATCCGGTTACTCAGACAACTGATCCTGGCTGCCACGCTCTTCCGATACAGAAGGCCCGAGATAAAACATCAGAATGGCGATATCTGCCGGGGTGATACCGCTCACGCGACCTGCCTGACCGAGAGTTCCCGGTCGCACACGGGAAAGCTTCTCCCGCGCCTCATGTCGAAGCTGAGGCACAGCCTGATAGCTGAAGGTTTCCGGAATCCGAACTGAATCCACTTTCTGTAATCTCGCAATCTCAGATTCCTGGCGTCTCACGTAGCCGGCGTAGTTAGCTTCGATCTGCATCTGCTCCAGCACGCGACTGGAAAGTTCCATTTCCTGAAGCTGTGGAAACACCTCCAGAATCTCTGACCAGCCATGATGAGGTCTTCGCAACCATTCTTCAAGGTCTCTCCCCTGCGAACGCAATCCATGCATTGCCTGAAAGCCACGGATCAGCTGCTGCTCGTAAACGCGAAAACGCGCAGCTCGTTCCTCGGAGACGATGCCGAGTTCAATTCCGAGTGGTGTGAGTCGTCGATCAGCGTTGTCCTGCCGGAGCAGCAGTCGATATTCCGCTCGTGAAGTAAACATACGGTACGGTTCATCCACGCCCTTCGTCACGAGATCGTCCACCAGAACACCGAGATAGGCCTGACTGCGATCAAGAACGAAAGGAGCTTTTCCCGCCACAAAACGTGCTGCATTGATGCCAGCGATCAACCCCTGGCCAGCGGCCTCTTCGTAACCGGTGGTTCCGTTGATCTGGCCTGCAAAATACAACCCGGAAATCAGTTTCGTTTCGAGCGTATTCCTGAGCTGAGTGGGAGGCGCAAAGTCATACTCGACGGCATAACCGTAGCGCATGATTTCCGCTTTTTCACAACCCGGAATTCGTCGGATGATCTCATCCTGAACGTCTCTCGGAAGACTGGTGGAAATACCGTTGCAGTAAACCTCCTGAGTGTTTTTGCCTTCCGGTTCCAGGAAAATCTGATGCGACTGCTTTTCGGCAAAACGAACGACTTTGTCTTCGATCGATGGGCAGTATCGGGGTCCCGTGGACTGAATCTGCCCGGAATACATCGGAGCCCGATGCAGATTGGCTCGGATGATGTCATGAATTTCGGAAGTCGTGGTCGTCAGATAACAGAGCATCTGGGACTGAGGGATGCTGTCGTTCAGAAATGAAAACGGCTGCGGGATTTCATCACCAGGCTGCGGCTCACACCGACTGAAGTCGATGGTTCTGCCATTCAGTCGAGCTGGCGTGCCGGTTTTGAATCGTTCCAGCGTGAACCCCAGTGACCTGAGAGAACCCGACATTCCGCGTGACGACTGATCGCCGGCCCGTCCCCCTTCCGACTTCGCCTCACCAGTATGCATTACGGCCTGAAGGAATGTCCCGGTCGTCAGGATCACTGCACGAGCTCGGTAGACAGCGTTTCCGGCGACCCGGACTCCGGAAATCCCCCCGGCGTCTGTTTCCAGCGATTCCACAATTTCCTGACGGAGCGTCAGACAGTCCTGCTGCTCCACTACATTCTTCATATGGAACTGGTAGGCTTTTTTGTCTGCCTGAGCTCGAGGACTGTGCATCGCGGGGCCTTTACCGCTGTTCAGCATTCGAAAATGAATGCCTGTTGCGTCAATGACTCGGCCCATTTCGCCGCCCAGTGCGTCAATCTCCCGAACAATCTGCCCTTTGGCCACACCTCCGATCGCAGGATTGCAGCTCATCTGTGCAACACTGTCACAGTTCATCGTCAGGAGCGCCGTTCTGGCGCCCATCCGAGCTGCAGCGAGCGCAGCCTCCGCTCCGGCGTGGCCGGCCCCGACGACAACGACATCAAATTCATAGTGAACGGCATCTGGCATGAACCCGGCTCATTCCTGGAGTTATTCGCGCGGCAGTCAGAAATTCGCGCAGCAGGCATAATTCAGACAAAGAGTGGCGATTTCTTCGACAAACTTGAGATTTCGCAGACTGTCCGCCATTATCCGCATCTCAAGCGAGGCATCAATCGAGTGCAATGTCCTCAGCATCTGACCATCAGAAGCTCGCCGTTGAGGATTTTCCCGAACGATTCACGTCGAAACTCCGCCTGGAATGAATCTGATCCGGTCCGGATCCGGATAGATTCTGCGAAATTACTCTGAGAACAGAAGGGAATTGGCATCGTGGGCGTTGGAAATGAAAAATCTGACGCCGTCATGAGGATTCTTTTCGTCTGCACGGGAAATACCTGTCGGAGTCCGATGGCGGAGGCGGTTTTCCGAAAGCTGGCGGCAGAAAAAATTCGATGTCGGGAAATAGAACTTCGAGAACGCGGAATTGACGTCTTCTCGGCCGGGGTTTCCGCTCCGGAAAACTTTCCGGCATCTCGAGAAGCAATTCAGCTTCTCAAAGAATACAATATTGACATGGGAAATCACCTGAGCCAGCAGGTGACTGATCGGATGCTCGAAGAATCAACCTGTGTTCTGGCGATGACACGCGGCCACCTGAGTGCACTTCGTGAACTCCGGCCGGACCTGAGCGAAAAATTCCGACTTCTCAGCCGAAAGGGTCAGGATGTCTCTGACCCGATCGGTGCCGGGTTGCCTGCATACCAGGAATGCATTCGTGAGATTCAGGAGAATCTCACGGAATGGATCGATGAACTGTTCGAGAAAGAACGCTGATTGAAATGAAAATCGGAATCGCAAGCGACCACCGAGGTCTCCAGCTGAAAACTCGTCTGCTCCAGCTGCTGGAATCCGTGGAGAGCATTTCGAAAACGATCGACTACGGTCCAAATGAATCTCAGAGCGTCGATTATCCGGATTATGCAGCGCTCGTTGCTCGCGGCATTGCCAGCGGTGAGGTCGATCGAGGCATTCTGATCTGTGGCACCGGGATCGGAATGTGCATCACGGCGAACAAGTTCGGCGGTGTCCGCGCAGCAACCTGCCACGACAGTGTCACAGCCGAATACAGCCGACTCCACAACGACGCCAATGTCCTGTGTCTCTCTGCAGACCAGCTCAGCGACCAGCTGGCGGATCAGATCGTAAGAATCTGGCTGAAGACAGAATTCGAACAGGGCCGTCATGCTCGACGACTCCAGAAGATTCATACCCTCGAAGAAGAGATCTCGAGGGGGTCGGAAAAGGCAGCAGAAGATCACTCGAAATCACGCCCAGGTCACTGCTGACGTGATGTTCACCACTTCGCATTACTGACAATTTCGGGATTCCTGTTGAACACAGATCTGATCTGCGGAACAATCTTCTATCCTGACGGGACTGTCAGCATCTTTGATATTGCGGAGCGTTTCCGCTGTCGGTGTGCGTCCCGTCATCAGACAGATCTGGATTGAAACTCAATGGCCATCGCGCCCGAATCGCTCCGATACACTCCGACTCACGAATGGATCCGAGTCGAAGACGGGATGGCTGTGATGGGCATCACAGACTTCGCAGTGAAACTCCTGACCGACATTGTCTTTATCGCCCTTCCCCAGCAGGGAAAGACGGTTCGACAGTCAGAACCGATCGGGGAGATTGAAAGCGTGAAGGCGGTGAGCGATCTCTATGCTCCCGTCGACGGGGAGATCGTTGAAACGAATCAGGCTCTGCCATCAAAGCTTGAACTTCTTTCCGAAAGCCCTTTCGATAAAGCGTGGATTTCGAAGATCCGTCTTTCCGATGTCTCTCAGCCGGCTCAGCTGATGACTGCCGACGAATACCGACGACACTGTGAGACCAGCGCTCATTGAAGAATGAGCGGACGCGGTAATGAACTGCGATTGAAGGAATTCCTCGAATTTCTCTCGCCGACTTCTTTCTGAACTGCTGATTCAGCGACTGACGAGAAACCGCGATTTAACTTGATGATTTCAGGAAAGCAATGACTTTCAATGGCCTACCTTTTTGATACGCCCGACAGCCGAAAGAAAATGCTGGATGCTGTTGGAGTAAGCTCCCTGGATGAGCTCTTCGAACAGATTCCAGCCGAGCTGCACCTGAATCGGGAGCTGAATCTTCCTGCACCATGCTCTGAACTGGAGCTCCAGCAGGAGATGGAACGGCTGCTTTCGACGCCTCGGAAGGCTGAAAGCATCTGCTTTCTGGGTGGCGGCATCTATGATCACTTTATTCCGGCCGTCGTGGATGAGATCACGTCGCGCGGTGAATACTACACGGCTTATACGCCGTATCAGGCGGAGGCCAGCCAGGGCACGCTCCAGGCATTCTTCGAATACCAGACACTGATCTGCCGGCTGACGGGGATGGAAGTTTCAAATGCCAGTCTTTACGAGGGTGCCACGGCGATCAGCGAAGCCATATTTATGGCAATGCGAGTCACAGGGCGGACCGGAGAGGTCGTCGTTGCAGGTACGATCCATCCGGAGTATCGGCAGGTTCTCGAAACCTGTCTGCTGCCGCTGAATGTCCGGATTGTCACTGTCCCCGGCAACGACGGACTGCTCTGCCTTTCTCGACTTCGCGAAGCCGTCAGTCAGGCAACGTGCGCCGTGGTCCTGCAGCAGCCGAATTTTTATGGCTGCCTCGAAGACATTGCAGCAGCCACCGAAATCGCTCATCAGGCCGGAGCACTCTCGATCCTGTCTTTTGACGCCATCAGCCCGGGCCTTCTGAAGAAACCCGCAGACTATGGAGTCGACGTCGCTGTTGCGGAAGGTCAGCCACTTGGGATACCGCTTCAGTTCGGCGGCCCTCTTCTGGGAATCTTCACGTGCCGCTCTGAATATGTACGAAAGATGCCGGGAAGGCTCGTGGGCACGACGCTCGACCGGCACGGCAACCCCTGCTTCGCACTGAATCTTCAGGCTCGGGAACAGCATATTCGGCGCGACAAGGCGACCAGTAACATCTGCACGAATCAGGGACTGATGGCACTGCGAGCGGCCGTTTATCTTTCAGTGATCGGTCCGAACGGACTGCGTCAGATGGCCGAGCTCTGTCATCGAAAAGCCCGGTATGCAGCGTCCCGTTTTACGGAGATCCCGGGAGTCAGTCTGCGATTCCCACACTCATTCTTTCGGGAATTTACACTCAGAACACCATTCAGTGCTCAGATCGTTCTGGAAAAGCTTGCCGAGCAGGGAATCAACGCGGGACCATCGATTTCTCGGTTTGAGAACCATGATCTTGACGATGCGAACCAGTGTTTTCTGGTTGCACTGACGGAAAAACGAAGTCGCGAGGACATTGATCACTTCGCCGCAGTTCTGCAGTCTGTCCTGAAGACCCTCGCCAACACCTCCAGCTGAAACAGATGTCGCATGAGATCTCCGTTCTCCCGTGAAACGCTCTTTGATCTGTCAAAATCGGGCCGTGGTACCCGCGTTTTCCCGGACGCTGATGTCCCGGAAATCGACGGACTGGCAACAATCGATTCCCGGTTTCTGAGCACAGCCGCACCGGAACTGCCGGAAATCGCTGAGCCGGACGTCGTTCGGCATTTCGTGAATCTTTCCACGCTGAACATGAGCGTCGACACGCACTTCTATCCGCTCGGAAGCTGTACGATGAAGTACAACCCGAAACGACACGAACGACTCGCGAAGCTGCCTCAGGCCATCGGAAGTCATCCTTTTCAGCCGGAAAACCAGATTCAGGGGCTGCTGAAAGTTCTTTACGAGCTTCAGGGTATGCTCGCGGAGATCTCCGGTCTTCCGTCGGTATCACTACATCCGGCAGCAGGTGCTCATGGAGAACTCACGGCACTCCTGACTGCACGAGCTTATTTTCGCTCCCGAGGTGAGAATCGTCGGAAGGTCATTTTTCCCGCCAGCGCCCACGGCACGAACCCGGCCAGCGCTGCTCTGGCAGGGTTTGAATGCATTCAGCTGCGAGGCGGCCAGGATGGTTTTGTGGATCTCGAGGAACTCCGAGATCAGGTCAATTCCGAAACAGCGGTCTTCATGATCACAAATCCGAATACGCTCGGACTGTTTGAACCGCGAATTGCAGAAATTGCTGAGATTCTGCATCAGGCGGGTGGGTTCGTTTACATTGACGGCGCCAACATGAATGCCGTCCTTGGCAAGACGCGCCCCGGCGATTTCGGCGGAGATATGATGCACTTCAATGTGCACAAAACATTCACCGGCCCGCACGGTGCAGGTGGTCCCGGGGCCGGACCAATCGCTGTACGTGATTTTCTGGGTGACTTTCTGCCTTCACCGGTCGTTCGTTTTAATTCGGAGCAGAATCGCTATTTCCTCGATTCACCACCTCACAGCATCGGCAGGATGAGATCATTCTTCGGAAACGTCGGGATCCTGCTTCGTGGATACTTTTACATTCGAACACTGGGAGCATCCGGACTTCGGGAGGCATCAGAGATTGCGGTCCTGAATGCCAACTACCTGCGAAGCCGGCTGGCTCATCTCTTTGAGATCCCTCACGGCGATCGATGCATGCATGAATTCGTGGCCAGTGCGAAATCACTGAAAACCAGAACTGGCATCAGCGCCATGGATGTCGCAAAGCGTCTTCTGGACTATGGCTTTCATTCTCCGACGGTCTATTTCCCACTCGTCGTCGATGAAGCGATCATGATCGAACCCACCGAAACTGAGTCCATTGAGACACTTGACCGATTCGTGGATGCACTCGAAAAAATCTGCAGTGAACCTCCGGAACTCGTGCGGACGGCTCCGCATACAACTCCGATTTCAAGACCTGACGAAGTCGCTGCAGCCAGAAAACCGGTGCTCTGCTGGGCAGGTGGCGGCTGCTGAGTGTTACGTAAATGGGTCAACGCCCCGGTTGTAGTTCTGGAGTTTCAGTATGGAGCTTTCGAAAACAACGCTGAACGAAGAGCTCGGGACTGGTGAGGCCTGCGAACTGATCATCGATTCATTCCCGCGACGCGGGGAAGAGAACATGCGGATCGATGAAGCGCTTCTGAATTACGCCGTCGAACATCGCCGCAATGTCCTGCGGATCTATCGATGGAGTGAACCGACTGTCACGACAGGATATTTTCAGCAGAGCGGGCCGAGTTCCCCGGCACTCACGGCGCTTCCGACTGTACAAAGACTCACCGGAGGTGGGGCCATCCTGCATGATCAGGAAGTGACATATTCCTGCGTGGTTTCGGCGGATCATCCGCTCCATCGAAATCCCGTTCAGATTTATGCGATCATGCATCGAGCCATCATTCAGCTGCTCGGCGAGTGTGGAGTGCAAAGCCGCATGCGTGGCGACCCGATTTCGTCCGCCGATTCCTCAGAGAAGATTCAGGGGGCCGCGGAACCATTCCTGTGCTTTTTCCGCGAGGATCCTCACGACATCGTCGTTGATCGGTCAATCGCCGATCGTTCAGTCATTGATGGCGAAATTCACCCTGCCGCTCCCTGCAAGATTGTCGGAAGTGCTCAAAGACGGCGAAAAGGCGCGATCCTGCAGCACGGTAGTATCCTGCTTGCGGCGTCCCGCCATGCCCCCGAGATTCCAGGGATCAGGGACCTCTGCAGCGGCTTTCGGGAAACCGAATTCCTGCAGAACCTTCCGCAGCAACTCATTCAGTACCTTGGAGAAGCCCGCACTTTTCAGGGAAATCCGCCCCCATCCTGATGATCGGAAAATTCAAACAGATCTCCAGTTGCAGCCGTGCAATCTGCAGCAATAATTTCCGGAGAGCATGTGTTCACTGAAAAAACGGCGCAGGGGAGGATGTTCAAGCTGACCAATCGACACAGTACACGAACGCCTGCAGTCAATTGTTCACTGAAAGTTTTTTACCCGGATGGCGTCAACTGACGATTTTATGCAACAAAGGCGAAGACACGACACGGAAGGAACGACCCGGTCTGTCATCTTTTCACCGGAACTTCACGACAATTTCACGTTAAGGAAGTCAGATGCGTCGTCAATCACGTCGCATAATTTGACGCGAATGACCGTCGCCTGATTCTTGAATTTTCTTTCGTTTTTCCAGAAACACCTGAAAAAAGTTCAGCAATCTATTGATCAACTCAGGACCTGATGCTGGAAGGATGAGATCTCCTTCGGTAAATTGACTCAGCGCCCTGTTCACCCCAGTTTCGAAGCTTCCCCGCCGCAGAGTCTGGCACACTGTGGCTGGTTGTAAAGTTTGTTTTTCGCCGGAGTTGCAATCTTTATGATCGCGGCCGAACTGTCTGTTGTCGGAGGAAAGCATTCAGGGCAGATAATCCCGCTGAATCGTCGAAGGTTTCTCATCGGTCGCGAGCATGACTGTCAGCTTCGCCCCAATAGCGAGCGAGTCAGCCGCCACCATTGTGTCTTCAGCCTCGATGATTTCTCTGTCCGCCTGAAGGATCTCGGCAGCACAAATGGGACATTCGTCAACGGAAATCGAATTTCCAAAGAAATCGTCCTGAAAAACGGTGACCACGTTGTTATCGGGAATCTTGAGTTCCAGCTTTCCGTGCTTCCAGGCAAAGTGGTTGACCCATCGAACAGCGGAGAGATCGACCTGAGAGGTCGACCTGACGACACGCAGGTTTCTTCTCAGACTGTGATGGAACTACCCACCACAAACGCACCGGGCTCCGACTTCGAGATTACGACACGATCAGCGCCTCCCGTCACACTTCCGGCTGTCTCAGAGCCGGCGGCGACGGTGGCGGCGGCACCCTCGGTTGCTCAGACAACCGTGATGAACATTCCACCAGCCGAATCTCCAACGATCGCCATGGCCCAGCCGGGCATGATGCCGGGGATGGGTTACGGCCAGCCAATGATGCCGCAGATGGGCTTTCCGGGTGGAATGTACGGCGGCTACCCGTATCAGCACATGATGCCTGGTTACGCCCCGATGTACCCTCAGATGATGCCCGGGATGGGCTATGGCATGCCACAGCAGATGAGCCCTCAGGGCCAGCCAGCTCCTGCAGCCACGACAACACCGCAGATTGAAGTTTCACTGCCCGACCCGTCATCAACGGGGGCCACCGACGAACCAGTCAAAGGCAGTACGGGAGCCAACCCGAAAGACACTCAGAAGCCAACTGGTGCGGCGGATGCGATCCTGAAGCAGTACAGTGGCGGCCGTCGTCCGAGTAATTGACACGAACTCTTTCCATCGATCCGACTGACGGTTAATATCCGAGGCTTCAGGAAGATCGGCATTTCGATTCTGTACCGGGACTACAGAGAGAGTCGATCGAGGAGGAGGATTCGGCGAGATGGCTGACCCATCAGAAACGCAGCGCAGGTATCGCGAATTTCTTGAGCTCATGCCGCTTACGCTTTCGCTCGCGGGACTTCCGACGAGCGACCACGGGCGGTACTTCACTGCAGAGCAGATAGAATCTCGACTATTTACCATCAAGCATGCATACAAGGCTGCGCGTCAGATCGCACGTGAATGCATCCAGCAGTCGGGCGGAGCGCAGGGGTGAAACACACCTGAACAGATCGACCGGGATCTGCACCGCAGTGGAACTCCCTGAGAATGAGCGATCGAGAGCTGTCCGGAGCTTGACACCTGCATCTCAGACCACTATTTTCTTGAACTCTGGCTTTTACCTGCCGCAGTCCAAAGCTGTTTTTGACTGGGTTGGTTGTTTTGTTAACGTGAGTAACAGCCAGGACCACGTTTGAGGAACCTGAAATGGGCAAGATCTAGATCTTTCTCCATTTCTCAGACATCACGCTGCAGACCCTTTCAGATCGCCGATTTGAAAGACTATGGCAAGGTGTCCGTGAAAGCAGGTTTCCGGCCGATATCCAGTCGGCCCAGAAAAGTGGGATTCGCTCCCGCTTTTTTTTATAGATACTTCCTGCATTGAATGATCTCCCATGAATGGACCTGAAATACTCAGAATCGTCGATGCCATTCATCGCGACAAAGCGATTGACAGTGAAATCGTGTTCGAAGGAATCGAGCAGGCGATTCTGTCAGCAGCGAGGAAGCACTTTTCTGAAGAAGAGCATGTCGAAGTCCAGATTGATCGGAAGACCGGAGAACCGGCTCTCATCTGTGACGGCAGAATGCTCGAACCGGAGCTGCTCGGAGACCTTCTCGGACGAATTTCCGCTCAGACCGCAAAACAGGTCATGATCCAGAAGATTCGTGAAGCGGAACGCGACACGGTCTTTGATGAGTACCTTGAACTTCGGAGCCAGATTGTTTCGGGGCTTGTCACCCGAATCGACCGAGGTACGGTCATCATCAATCTCGGAAAAATTGAAGCGATTCTGCCTCGCAGCGAGCAGATTCCGAAGGAAAACTATCGGATCGGAGATCGAGTTCGAGCGATTGTGCTGGACGTCCGAAAAGCGGGTTCGAGAGTCAGAATTATTCTTTCACGAACTCACACTGATTTTGTTCGCCGTCTGTTCGAAGTCGAAATTCCTGAGATCAATGACCGAATCATTGAGGTTCGGTCAATTTCACGTGAAGCCGGACATCGTTCCAAGGTGGCCGTTTCCTGCCATGATTCCACGATTGACTGTGTGGGAGCGTGTGTTGGTGTTCGCGGCGCCAGAATTCGCGGAATTCTGGAAGAGCTGAGTGGCGAACGAATTGATATCGTTCGCTGGAACGATTCACTCCAGATTCTCGTCCCGAATGCACTTCAGCCTGCTGAGGTGGAGGATGTGATTCTGTGTCCGATGCTTGGCAAGGTGATTGTACTGGTACGTGATGATCAGCTTTCACTGGCGATCGGGCGACGAGGCCAGAATGTGCGCCTGGCCTCGAAGCTTGTGGGCTGGGACATCAACGTCATGACACAGAAGGCACTTGATACACAGCTTGATATTTCAATTGAATCGTTTTCTGTGATTCCGGAGATGACTCCGGAATTGGCTGAAAGCCTGGTAATGGAGGGTTTCTTCACATTTGATGATCTTTCCGTGATTGAACCGGATCAATTGGCGGAAATCAGCGGACTTTCATCAGAAATCTGCGATAACATTATCGAATTTGCAGATGCGGAAAGCCTGAAGGCTGAAGAGAATGATCGCATGATCGCTGAACAGCGAAAGAACGGAGTTCATCGCGAACAGACCGATCACGCAGTCTCTTCGTCTGCTGTCGATGTGCCGGTGGCGTCATCTACTGATCAGAGCGAGTCTGACAGAGCGGAATCTGAGCCCCCGAGTTCTGCTGACGTGCAGGAACCAGAGAACTCCTGACTGGCATGCCGGAACGGAGGACGATGTGGGGCAAGGCAGGATTTTCATACAGTTCGTGAAACTTGGCCGGAAATTCATGGGTTAACTGGAGAAGAAGAAAAACCGCAGAAATCAGTGCAGGTGAGTTTTCAGAGAGATTGGTTTCCGCGCTTTCCGCGGCTGTGTGAACAGCACTACCTGTTCATTGCCTGGTGAAGTCACCTCTGACAGAAAACTGTCGTTGTTACAGATGCTGGCAGAGGAGTTCAGTGCTCAGGCAGAAAATGAAATCTCGCGAGGTGGAGTCTACCGCTCGCAATCTTTTCGTTTTCTGGGGGCCTAAGGGGTTGAGTTTTGAAGATACGCATCTTTGCCCTTGCTCGAGATCTTGGTCTCGACAGCAAGGTACTGATCGACATTTGTGAGGAAGCCGGCGTTAAATTGCGCAATGCGCTGGCGACAATTTCAGAGGAAGAACGAGATCAGATCGTTGCTTTCATTCAGAAACGCAGTGGCGGTTCTGACACGGCTGTGGTGCGCGAAGAACCGGTGCTGGTTCGGGAAGTGCCTGATCTCGGCAAAGTGAAGCCGATCAAGACGCTCGCTCCCAAAGCAAAGCAGGAATCTTCATCAGGCGAGAAGCTGTCGCCCGTTGAGCATGCAGTGGACGAGGCTGAGGAGGAAGTGTCCTCCATTGAGGAAGAAGCGCCTTCCGTTGAAGAAGCAACACCGTACGTGGATGCTCCCGTTGAAGCGACAGATGAGTTTGTCGAAACTTCCGGGCCTGAGCCTGCGGACACGGTTGAACCAGTAGCCGAGGTAATCGATCAACCCGTTCCGGCCGCACCGGAGGTTCAGGAGGTGGAAGCTGTCGCGCCGAGCGAAGTGGTCGCACCAAAGGCCCCGGCAGCACCCGCAACACCCATTCAGCGCCCGGTGGTTTCGGGATCGAATGCTGCTCAGGATGCAGCACGGCGTCCCAAGATGCAGATCATGCGCGAAATGCGTCCAATCGGATCCGTGAAGGATCGGGAGCAGGCGCAGGCAAAACCGGTACCATCCCCAAATCGCGGTAAGCCGATTTCCCGGCCTCTGGTTGCGGAAGCTCCGACGTTCACCCCACCAACGGTGAAGAAACCGAAGGCGAAAGAAGACCGCGTACAGAAGCCGGATATGGCTTTGTCTGACATTGTCGACCGACGGAGCCCCCTTGCGGAGCAGTTGCGACAACTGAAGGACGCTCGAGCGGAACATGAAACCGGAGCTGACACGACGGAGAACCAGAAGGCGGCACGAGAAAAAGCTCGCCGCGGCGCACTTCTGAAAGAGCTGAAGCAGTCTCGCGAACTGGAACGTCAGAACAAGAAAGTACGTCGCAGGAAGCGAACCGGTGCGACCGATCTGAAAACGGCTGCACAGATTTCCTTCCCGATTACAGTTCGAGCACTTTCTGAAGCGATCGGACGTCCGGCAAAATCGATTCTTGGAATTCTTTTCAAGGATGGTCAGATGATGACCATCAACGATGAACTCTCAGAAGAAGTGGCCATGGAAGTGGCTATGGAACTGGGAGTTGATCTGGAAGTCAAGCGGGGACGCGATATCGAGGCGGAACTTCTGGCTTCGCGGGACCACGATGACCCGCCGGAGAAAATGCTTGGTCGTCCACCGATCATTACGATTCTTGGACACGTCGACCATGGCAAGACAACGCTGGTGGACTACATCCGGAAGGCAAACGTAGCCGCTGGAGAAGCCGGCGGGATTACACAGCATATTGCTGCTTATCAGGTCGATTACGAAGGTCATCGCCTGACGTTCGTTGATACTCCGGGACATGCGGCATTTGGTGAAATGCGAGCACGCGGAGCAAACGTTACCGACATTATCGTACTCGTTGTTGCAGCAGATGACGGTGTCATGCCTCAGACCGTGGAATGTATCAGCCACGCCAAGAGTGCAGGTGTTCCGATTATCGTAGCACTCAACAAGATCGACCTGCAGGGGGTTGACGAACAGAAGATTCTCCAGCAGCTGGCTCAGCACGATCTTCTCCCGTCTGAATGGGGTGGTGAAACTGAAGTCGTCCGAACCAGTGGTGCAACTGGCAAGGGTGTCGACAAGCTTCTGGAAACACTGCTGCTCACCGCGGAACTCAACGAGCTTCAGGCGAATCCGGATCGAGAAGCCCTCGGGGTCTGTCTCGAAGCATTCCTCGACGAAGGTCGCGGTGTTCTGTCCTGGCTTATCGTTCAGAAGGGTACGCTTCGAGTTGGTGACGTCGTGCTTTGCGGCAGTTCTTACGGACGCATCCGGGCGATCTACAATGATCGAGACATCGAACTGGAGGAAGCAGGTCCGTCGATGCCGGTCAAGGTTGCCGGGCTGAACGAGATTCCGGGTGCCGGTGATCACTTCTTCGTAATGAAGGATGTTGAAGAGGCCAGAGAGACTGCCAGCAAGCGACTTCATGAAGGACGCACCGAAGAGTTGTCACGAAAGGGCAAACCTCGAACGCTTGAAGACATCCTCAGCTCCGGCCGAGAGGGAGAGGGAGTTCAGGAACTGCCTCTGATTCTGAAAGCGGATACTCCGGGATCCATCGAAGCACTTCGCGGTGAAGTCGAGAAATTCGAACATCCGGAGGTTCGTGTTCAGGTCATCCACGAGGGTGTCGGCGGCGTCAACGAGAGCGACGTCTATCTTGCCAGTGCTGCGGGTGCCATCATTGTGGCTTTTCATGTCATCGCAGACGATCGAGCAGAAATGCTGGCGGAACGAGAAGCCGTGGAAATTCGCCGCTACACTATCATCTATGAAGTCACCGAACAGATCCGACTGGCCCTTCAGGGACTCCTTCGTCCGGAGAAGGTGGAAGTTGCCACAGGGCGAGCCATCGTACTTCGGACCTTCCAGATCAGTCGTTTCGGAACGATTGCGGGATGTCGAGTTCTGAATGGGACGATTTCCAGAGACAATCGAGTCCACGTCATTCGCGACCAGAAGATTCTGAATGATTACAGGATCGGATCTCTGAAACGTGAAAAGGATGATGCGAAAGAAGTGCGAGACGGGATGGAATGCGGAATTCGTCTGGATGGATTCAATGACGTGAAAGAAGGTGACCTGCTGGAAGCATACCGTATAGACGAAGTTCGAAGGACACTGAATTAGCGTCGAGATCCCGGGGATCTGCCACTGATTTTTTCAGTCGGTCAGAACTCCGGATCGTATTTCGATTTTCCGCAGATCATTACTCAATCCGCAGCGTCAGATCTTCAGAGGTCGGCAGTAATCAGCAAGGAACACAACTGACAATGTCTGTGCGCCGTACGGCACGAGTCGCATCAGTGGTACGTGAAGTCGTCAGCACGTCCATTCTGCTCGAACTCCGCGACCCCAGAATTCAGAATGTCACAGTTCTGGGTGCTGAGGTCAGTCCTGACCTCAGATATGCGAGTGTCAGGATCTCCGTCATGGGAGACGATCGAACTGCCGCTCTGACGATGCATGGGCTGAACTCTGCTCGTGGTTATCTCCAGTCAAAAATCGCAGAGCGAATTCGAAGTCGTTACACTCCGGAGTTGCGTTTTGTCCTTGATACGGGCGTCAAAAAATCTGTCGAGACATCAAGGATTCTGCGAGACATACTGAATGAGTCTGCAGAAAACGGAGAGCCGGAGACACCTGAAGAATTCGACGAGGATGAAGATACAACCGGGTTTCCTTCGGGAAGGGAATCGCGGCCGGTTTCTGTTCCGGAGGCAGGCACCGCCGGCAGCGAAACCGAACCATCAAGTGAAGTGACTCTTCGTGATTCGGAACGGGACGTCTGAGATCGAACTTGCGTTCAGTCTGAGTCGTGAACTCCGCATGTCCCTTATAAAATTGAATTCTGGTCCGATCGGATGCAGTCAGGATTTTCAGAAATGGAATTCTCTGTGACTCCAGGATCGTGCCGCTGAACAGTGGAATCTGAACATGTCACCTGCCAGGGCAGCAAAATCCAGCGACAAGACTCAGGTCTGTCGCAATCTCGTCACCGGACTTCAGAAGCTCTACGGAAAATCGCTGCCTCGGCTCGATCTTCCCGTTCTCGAAACGTTTCTGTTTGCGGTCTGTCTTGAGGATGATTCATGGGCCGACGCGCAGGCCGGATATCAACGCCTCATCAGCAGCCACTTTGACCTGAACGAGATTCGGGTCAGCTCCGTGACCGAACTGGAACGAGTCCTTAATCCCCTCCAGAATGCCGACTGGAAGGCACTTCGAATTCGGTCTGTCCTGAGATTTGTCTTTGAATCAGGTTATTCGTTCGAGTACGAGAAGTTCCGTAAGCTCACTCAGGAAGTGGCTCTTCGGACGATGAAGAAGGTCAACGATCTTTCACCGTTCGTTCGCGACTTTGTAATGCAGCAGATTCTGGCGTGTCATGTCATTCCTCTGGATGCGTCGATGACACTGGCGGCTCGCTGGCTTGGGGCAGTGCCGTCGCAGTCAGACAGCGAGTCCGCTGGCGAACTGCTGAAGTCTGCAGTCAAGAAAGCGCAGGGGGCGGAATTCTCTCATCTGCTTCGATGTCTGGCCACCGATGCAAAGTATCGCGAGCGTTTCAAAGAAATGATTCCCGATGATTCTGAAATCGGTGATGTCTCCGATCGAATTCAGGAACTTCAGTCACCATCGAAACGAAAAGTCACAAAGCCGGCTCCTCAGCCGGCTGCGACTGTGGCTTCTGCAAAAACGGCCGCGAAGCCTGTCTCCGGAGCGTCTCAGAAGACTTCGGTGAGTGCCCCGCCGACACATGCCAGGCCAAACGATAAATCAAAGATCGCTTCGAAAACCCCCGCTGCTGCAAAGTCATCGGCATCTGCGAAACCAGTATCCACGCCAAAGCCAGCAGACAAGTCAGCTCCTCCAGCATCCGCAGGAAAAGGTGTGAAATCAACCACGGGCAGCGCTGGAGCGTCGGCGAAGAAATCGGCAACACCAGACACCACCGCCCGCGCAGTGAAAACCGGAGATGCCCGTTCCAAAGGTTCGGATCTGAAATCCGGCAGCACGAAAAACTCCGAAAAAGGATCTCAGAAATCCCGAACATCAGAGGGAAACTCCAGGGGAGCATCCAAAAAAACGGACGTTCGGAAGAAATAAGAACGCCTGACAAAACCGGGACTGGCTCCCGCCGAGAGTCTGAAATCATTGAGAAAGGTAACCTCCAGAGGTACCTGTCCCGGTTTCGTCAGAGCCTCCATGCAACCCTACCACGAGTGGGCGCGAACATTCAGCAGGTTTATCAATACGGATCATCTCTCGACAGCAGGACATCAGGATCCGATAATCCCGGGCTGATGACGATCATTCGAGCATCCCGGCCTGATACAACGAATTCTGTTTTCTGCTGAGACAAACGATGATGCCAGCCCATTCGGCAATTACGCGAACAAGTCCCCTGCTCTGGCTTGCCACGACCATCCTGTCGTTCTCTCTGACTGGTTTCACGCTGGCCGAAGAGCCGAAGGCTGCCACGGAGGCTGAATCTGCAGCAGCATCTGAGGAGTCAAAGTCCCCTGACGGAGATTCCGGCAAAACTGCCGTCGATGGCGAATCCGAAAAGAAAGCGGCTCTCCCCGGACTGCGCCAGCCAGGCGATGATGAAACCTGGGAACTGAAAGACGAAAGTGCCCGAATCCCTCCTGAAGAAAAGGAGGCGCTCTCGTGGTACATGGCCGGACTGATGGCTCAGCGACGCGGAGAACTTCAGGAAGCAGCGGAAGCATTCGGTAAATCAGCAGCGGCAGCTCCCGATTCTCCCACTCCCCTGAAGGCACTCGCCATGGTGCTGTTTCGCCTTGGGAACGCGGAAGAAGGAATGAAGAAGGCGATCCAGGCGATCGATCTGGACGCGAACGATTACGAGACTCGCTTCGAACTGGCTCAGATTCTGGCAGCATCACAACGGCCTGCGGGACCTCAGGAATCGCAGCTGATGATCGAGTCTGCTCTGAAATCAAAAACACTCGATCAGAAGTCAAAGGCATTTGTCGGAATTCACCAGTTTCGAGCTCGACTGATGCTCGCAATGTCGAGGCTGAGTGCAGCTGCCGACAGTTACGAAGTCATTATTCAGGCACTCGATCGCCCTGAAGATTTCGGACTGAATTTCCGTGATCATCAGACCCTGCTCAAAGACAGGAATTCAGGCTATCTGACAGCCGGAAGAGTTCTGATGGAGGCTGGCAGAACAGAAAAGGCAATCAAAGCATTCGAAGCGATTGATCGGATCGAGAATTCACGTCCAGGGGAACATCATCTCTTCCTGGCTCGATGTCTCTTCATGCTTGATCGAACAAATGAATGCGAAGCCAGCCTGGAGAAGTATTTTCAGACGGGACAGCGTGATCAGAGCTCTCTGGTGCTTCTGAAGGATCTGCTGGAAGCAACCGGTCACCGAGATTCATTTCAGGAACGCCTGACAAAGCTCGAAACAGACGCTGTCAACAGCACACCAGTGCGAATGTTCCGCGCGAAATGCCTGATTGACAGTGGCGACACGGACGGTGCAGCGGCAGTCTATCAGGCACTGCTGGATGACAAGGGCGAGGTGGATGCGTATCCGGGACTGATGCGAGTCGAAATTGCGAGGAAGAATCCTACGGCTTTGATTGCGACGATGAATCGAGCTGTTCGAGCTCGAATTCAGATTTCAGAGTTCCTCCCGCTCGTCAATGAAATTGTCGCGAATGAGAACTTCGGGAACTCACTGACTGAGGCATGTCTGAAGATTCGCCGTGAGAGACCAAACGATCTGAGCCCCTCGGTCACTTACTTCTGTGCCTCAGTCGCTCGAGAACTGGAAAATTGGGAGAATGAAGCGGAACTGCTGAAGGCAACCGTGGAACTGAATCCTGATCGAGTCCTTGCTATTCCGGTGCTGAATGAGCTGGGTGTCAATCAGGTACGTCGCGAGAAATTTTCTGAGGCAGCTCAGACTTTCAGACAGCTGGTCGCAATCCCAGGCCTGAATGTCGAACAGCGGCTCATCGGCCTTTACCTGCTCTCGGAAGCGGAGTTGCTCAGCGACCGACCAGAAGAAGCCTTGGCAGCGGTTCGCGAAGCCATTCGAATCAACCCGGGCGCACCGAGACTTCATTACCAGCTGGGAGCAATTCTGGTTCAGGCAGAACAGTACGATGAGGCTGAGAAAACCCTGAAGATGATTCAGTCGGAATTCGCGCAGGACACAGAGAATGTTCTTCGGAGTCAGCTTCAGCTGGCAGGAATGTATGTGCTGCAGGAAAAGTGGCCAGAGGCCATTGCTGCCTATCAGCAGATCCTTGAGGGTGAAAAGGTTGATCCGCAGATCAAACGCAGATGTCAGATGAGCCTTTCCAATGCTTACGTCCAGAGCGGTGACATCGGCAGCGGAGAAAAGATTCTGGAAGAGGTCTACGCAGAGAATCCGGATGATCCAGGAATCAACAACGACCTCGGTTACCTGTACGCCGATCAGAGCAAGAATCTGGAAAAAGCCGAAAAGATGATCCGCATAGCTGTCGAATCGCAGGGCGATAACCCTGCTTACCTCGATAGCCTTGGATGGGTGCTCTTTCGACTGGGACGATTTGCAGAAGCACTGGAGGAACTGAAGAAAGCAAACGCAGATCCGGAATATCGTGACTCCACAATCCTTGAGCATCTCTCTGATTGTTACGAGGCACTCAGCCAGTCGGAAGACGCCCGAAAGATTCGTGAAGAAGCACTGAAAGTCGAGCGTGAATCGAAGCGACCAGATGAGGATCTGATCCGGCGTCTCGAGGAAAAGCTGAAAACCGCCCCCTCAGACAGCAAGAAAGCGTCTGAGGAAACGAAGTAAGGTCTTTGATTCTGGACGAATCCTCTCACTGAAGAACGCCATGGCACGGAAGACAACGATTCGCCGCGAGGAAGCAGATCCTGATTCAGATTCGGTATCTGACCGGACGATGCCGGAACTTTCCTCCGCTGACATTCTTCAGAGTCCGGACTTTCGGAAAGAAGACGACGAACTTCGTCCTTCAAGACTTGAGGACGTTGTGGGCCAGCGGGAAGTTGTGGAACGAATTCGAATCCTGCTCGAAGCCACTCGAAAACGAAAAGAACCTCTGGGACATCTGCTGCTGAGCGGCCCTCCCGGGCTCGGAAAGACAACACTGGCTCAGGTCGTGCCTCGAGAACTCGGCACTGACATTCAGATCACTGCCGGTCCGTCGTTATCAGCACCGAAAGATCTTCTTCCGTATCTGACCAACGCAAGTCATGGATCAGTTCTGTTCATCGACGAGATCCACCGGATGCCGCCTGCGGTAGAAGAATTTCTCTACCCCGCGATGGAAGACTTTCGAATCGATATCACCCTGGGGGATGGCCTGAACGCACGCACGATCAACATGAAACTGCAGCCATTCACCCTGATCGGGGCAACAACGCGAAGCGGCATGCTGAGCGCCCCGTTGCGAGATCGATTCGTGAATCGCGAACTGCTGGATTTTTATTCGCTGGATGACCTTGCGCTGATCGTATCAAGAAATGCGGCGAAACTCCGAACGGAAATCTCTGCCGACGCAGCCGTTGAAATAGCCCTTCGCTCGCGAGGCACGCCCCGCAAAGCCAACAACTGGTTGCGCTGGACCAGAGACTTCGCTGACGCGCGTGCAGACGGAAAGATTACCCTGAAGGTATCCCGCGAAGCTCTGAAGATGAAAGGCGTCGACGATGCCGGGCTTGAAGAGCAGGATCGACGCTACCTGAGCACCATCATTTCGATCTTCTCCGGTGGTCCCGCCGGCGTGCAGGCACTTTCTCACACGATGAGCATCCCGGCAGATACACTTGAAGATGAAGTCGAACCGTTCCTGCTCCGCGAGGGTTTCCTGCAGCGAACTCCCCGGGGTCGAATGGTGACCCTGAAAGCAATGAACCATCTGAACGCGTTTCAATCCGAACCAGGCACCCGAAAACTTCCCCCCGGACAGCCCGAGCTCTTCTGAATCACCTGCACAGCAGGCGGCAAAGAGACTCTGAGTGACTGCTGAAAAGCCTCGTTTGAGAAGCAGATTTTCCTTCTCCGGCGCTACCGGCGACGATATCGTATTGAAGGAGCATCTGAAGAAAGTCGGACGGATTCCTGCCGAACTCTGCAACAAGCATGAGAGATCGCTGGATCAGTGGTCCTGTTCCGATTCTGGCAGAAACTCTCCGCAGCCTGCAGCCATTGAACTTACGTCCGGCCAATTCTGACGAAGGATCGTCAACAGCAGCTGTTTCGGGATCCGGAATCAGAGTCAGCTACATGAAAACAGGGAGCATTTTCGGACGCGTCGCCCCGGATCATCGTCGACGTGATTGCATCCGAAGAACTCATCGCCTCCGAATGAGGTCACTTTCGGAGGTCTCAGAAGTACTGGAACTGAGAACCGTTCTGAACGCAGTCTCCGTTCAGCTTTCTCCGGAGCACGACGCAACTCTTTATCAGTCGGGTCAGGGGAACTTCTCGGGCGGCGCCGGGCAGTTGCTCGCCGTAGGTCAGGATGCGCGCAGCACGGCGATACGGCGAAGTCTGATTTCATTTGATATCGCCGGCGCCGGCATACCTGCCAATGCCACGATTCTGGATGCCGTGCTGACCATGAACGTGGCGTTTTCCGCCGGCGCTGCCTCCCTTGTCTCGCTGCATCATGTCAGTTCTGCCTGGGGCGAGGGCAGCAACGATCCGCCCGACAATGAACTGACCGGACTTCCGGCCAGAGCCTTCGATTCCACCTGGCTGTATCGATTCTTCAACGGAAGCGCCTGGCAGACACCAGGCGGAGACTTCGACGCTTCGGCATCTTCATCGACATTCGTGGATGGCACTGGTTCTTTTGAATGGTCTGGCGGCGGACTGATCAATGACGTTCAGCAATGGCTGGATGACCCGTCGACAAATTCCGGCTGGATCTTCACAGAAGATTCATCTGCCGCCGGAATCCATCTGTTCCACAGTCGCGAAAGTCTGAACGCAGTCCTGCGTCCGGTGCTGGAAATCACGTATGAAGCTCCGCTCGAAACAGTGACGATTGAAGGTCGGAAGTGGCACGATCGAAACGCAGACGGACTTCGCCCTTCCCTGCAGCTGCAGAACCTGAACCTGGAGTTTCGAAATTCTCAGGGGCACTTCAACCAGTACCGAGGTCGCGAATACTGGTATCTTTCTTCTTCAGATCGATCCTGGTACTTTCTGAAACCTGATGGCACACTGACTCGATGGGATCGCACTCCCGGAAAACTCACCGGAACACTCGTTGCCACACCGGGAGTTCGTTTCTATCTCAATCCGAAAGCGTTGCTTCGCCCTCCCTCTGTTACTTCAGGACCCAGCTCTCCGAGCGAGCCGTACCTGAATGGTGTGCAGATTGAGCTGCTGAATGAGTTCGGACAGGTCATTGCCACAACGGTCACTCAGGATCTCGACCGAAACCGTGATGACGTGATCGACCCTGAATTTGAAAAGGGATGGTATCAGTTCAGTGATCTCCCGGCCGGAAAGTATCAGGTACGAGAAATCGTACCTGCCGGCTGGAAACAGAGTGCCTCGGTGCGGTCAGAAGAATCCAACCTGGCTCGTCAACTTCGTGATGACCTCGGACTTAATTTTGCAGGCAGCTGGTACGAAAACTGGGGGAAGAAAGGCGAACGCTGGCTGAGAGCGTCTTCCGGGTGGGTTTATGTGACTCCCGCTGGAGCTCTTTATCGCTGGGACGGCAAACCGATCACCGCCAGTGCACCGCTCACCGGAACATGGATCGCCAGTCTCAGCCGCAGCTACTTTGTTGATCCATCACTGCTTATCTATGCTGCTGGCACAGACCTGAATGTAAGTTCCGGTGAGACAGTTCATGGCGGTGACTTCGGAAACTACCAGCCGACGAAAGTTCGGGGACGAACATTCCGCGACACGAATGGCAACGGAAATTACGACCCGGCTGGACTTGGAACGCTGGTTCCAAGCAGTGTTCTTCCGAGCGGAATACCCAGCGGAAACTATCAATGGTTTCAGCAGTCGGGAAGTGGATCATCCAGCACTCCCAACGTCTGGTTCTACATCAGCAACAGAAGTCTCTATCGGTGGACTCCTGCGGGTGGCTCCGTATTCATTTCCTCTGTCCCTGCGGGCGTGACTCCCTCACCGACAGCCTCACCGATTGCAGCATTTGTAGATGAGGTCTGGATGAATGGCTGGATGATCGAGCTTCTCGACGATCGTGGCAATGTGATTGCAACCCAGTCGACTCGCGACATCGATCTGAATGGCAACCGCGTGATTGAGCCGGATTCAGAACGAGGCTGGTACAGCTTCGAAGATCTGCCACCGGGCCAGTATACCGTCAGAGAAGTCCGTCAGACCGGCTGGATACAGACCACTCCGGTCGCATCGTCACTCCAGGCATCTGCAGATACGCTCCGAACACAGCGAGGCTTTGCATGGGGGGGACGCGACAGCTTCAACTGGGGTGGTCGGAACGAACGATGGTTTCGCGGACGATCAGGAGAACGGTTCTACATCATCCCCAGCGGCCAAATTTTTGAGTGGGACGGCCGAAGCGGCGGAACACGAGGTCTGGTAAACGGAAAATCCATCGCCCAGCTTTCGTCATCGTTCTATGTGAATCTCAACCTGCTGTTCGCATCCAGAACTGCCACGGTATCTGCCTCGGCAGAATCACTCAGTCAGAATGTCATCTTTGGAAACCACAAAGTCTCCGACGGTTTCTTTGCGGCACTGAGCAATGAACTGCTCACAGTCTGATGAGATACGCAGAGAAAAACTGAGACACAGTCCCGAATGGCCCTGGCCTGGTGCCATGCCCTCGCGCAGCGTGGGCATGAGTGGACCGAGTGACCAGATCGTTGTCCCGTTTCTGAACAGCACCCGGTTCAGAAGTCCGCGGTGTTTTCGACCGATCAGTCGGAGCGAGCCGGCTGATGGATTTCTGCAGGGATCTGATGCCGAGACCGGGCACTGCCATAGTCCGCCTGATGAAGACATGGCGATGAATATGATGATGGTCAGTGAACCTCATGCCCACGCTGCGCGAGGGCATGGCACCCTGTTGTCGCCCCACTCAAGGACGAAAGTTCCGTTCGGACCAGACCTCCAGCCTGGCCAGCGAGTGCTCGGGCGGAATCCTTTGCGGCATGAAACGCTGAATCCATCAGAGATTGCCCCTGCCAAATGGCGGGCCGCTCGCAGGAGCATAATTCAGAATCGGTTGTGGCCGGTCTCCTGACCGAGCCACTCGTTTTGACCGGAACGGTCTCGGTGCTCAGCTTGTTGCCGCGGGCCCCCTTTTGAGACCTGCGGTCAAAGCCTGTGCGAGGTCAGGAGACCTGCGCACAACAGAGCCAACATCGTCTACCCGGACATCACCGGCCTTGATGAACCGCTCGGAGTCACTGACACGCATCCGATCTGGAGCGAGACTCGCCAGGATTTCGTCGTCGCCGGTCAGTTGGAAATCGGCGAACAGTTTCGCACCGTCACTGGCCAAACCGCGACCCTCACAAGAATCCATCCCCACCGAGGCCCACCTGAAATGGTGTTCAACCTCGAAGTCGATGGGCAACATGTCTACCATGTCGCCAGCAGCGGATTGTTGGTGCATAATGATTGCCTGGGAGATTTAACTCCGGGTGAAATCGCGCAAATCCAGTCGGTCGTGGATGCAGCAGGCCGTCCGCTTGAAGTGGTTGGTTCGGCTGCCGAAGGCGTACGACGAGAGATTGGTTCAAAGCTGCCTTTTGGCAAAGGGCCAGGCACACGCAGTGATATCGACTATTTGATACCTCCAAGTAGCCGTCAGCACTTTGCTGATGTCGAGGACAACCTGCCAGATGTTGATCCTCTTACAGGCATTATCCCGGGCACGCACAACCCTTTCATCGGACCGGCAATTCGATTTGAACCATGGATGCCGCCAATCTTTGTACCGGGAGGCAATTGAAATGATTCGATACTGGTTCACATTTCATACGGATCGGCAGCTCCCTATTGGTTTCCGCATTGGTGCCGGGGTCACCGCCAATTGCCTCGACGAAGCGATTGCCCTCTTGCGACTCCAAATTGTGGACCTGCCCAGCTGGAGTGTTGTGGAAAACATTGATATTGGAATGCTTGACCCGCTTCATGTAAGACCGAACATGGGCAATGTCACGATCAAAGGTATTTGGTTTCCTCAGATTGGTTAATGGGAAAGCAATAAGAGGAGGTCATAAATGGCCACGCACCGGGGCATTGTGCTTTTCCTAAAGGGACAATGTCGTTCTCCTGATACCGGTCTGTCTCTGAGTTCGAATTGTCCACGTTTCAGAGCGACTTTGATGAGGGGCAAACTCAGCGTATCGTTTCGATTCTGACATCGAGGCTATCCAGAATGAGATCCGCCACAGCTTGGTCAGCGAGTGGTGGGGCGGAATCCTTTGCGGCATGAAACGCACGCTCCTTCAGAGATCGATCCTGCCACATGGCGGGCCGTTCGTTTGAGCATGATTCAGAATGGCGTGGAGTATGACCTTGCCTTTCTGAGACCTCTGTCCTGGCTGAGATCGACCGGTGCCGCTGTCGGTGGTTCCATCCACATGGAACTTCACGAAATGGGGCTGAATATTCCGGCTCGGGTTGTTGGGATTGATCCGTGTCCAATCATCGAACCAGACAACGGCACCGGCCGAAATGTTGTGACCGGCACGATGGCTCATTCGGGAGCCAATATTGTGTATCTGGACATCACCGGTCTCGATGAACCACTGGGAGTCACTGACACGCATCCAATCTGGATGCGAAACTCGCCAGGATTTCGTGGTCGCCGGTCAGTTGGAAATCGGCGAACAGCTCCGCACCGTCACTGGCCAATCAGCCACCCTCACAAAGATTCATCCCCATCGAGGCCCACCAGAAATGGTGTTCAACCTCGAAGTCGATGGGCAACATGTCTACCATGTCGCCAGCAGCGGATTGTTGGTGCACAACGCATGCCCAATTTCAATGGATGATGCGCTTGATCGTGCTCACAATTTCATGGAGCCGGGAGTGCCAATCCGATCGGTCGACGGATCCACTGGCGTACAATTCGTTCAAAATTATGTTGACGCAGCGGGTAACGCTATCACGAAACGCGTCGGATTCGACATCAATCCCGCGACCTCTCACGTGAAGAGTCTTGGACCACATCTGAATCTTCAGACACAGATCAATGGAAGGATCGTTCGATCCGGTCCATTCGCTGACCCACACATCCCAATTGACCCACTGTCAATCACCCCTGGAGACTTTTAGTGAAGGTATCGATTTCAAACGACAAACTGGAAGTCGAGTTCCGTGCAGAGGCAAACGATTGGTTATCTTTTGCTGACCTTCTATGTTCTGGTGGAGGGACTCTAGATCTGATCGATACAACCCCAACTTTCGGCTACTTCGCAACTTTAAAGTCTATTGAATTTTGCGATGGCATCGGGCTGATTACTGTTCAGGTTGCAAAAGACAAGCTCTGCATCGCGGGAAGCGAAGTGGCGCGATCGGTCTTAGCGGCTAACGCACGTGACATGGCAGCGAACGCTCCGGGAAATGCGGGCGAGCATATTCACGTAGATGGCCTCATCTTGCCCACGGCTGTCTCAGAATCCGCGATGTCGATGGTTTGGATTTGCGAGTAGTTCCAGGCACGGCGGCTGTGTTGCAGAAGCGCTCAACGGGAACTGTTTCCTTTAGTCAGAGTTGAGAATGTCCTTGTCACGTTGCTTTCCCCTTCTTGATCTTCGTTTTGACGGCCCTTGCCGTCTTGAATTCCACTGATCAGCGATTCAATGGATGAGAGAAAAGATGTGTTGTGAGAACCTGAAGCTGATTTAACCCTGACGATCACGAAGCACGGCGGGAGCGGCGATTGGGGGCTCGATCGATATCGGGCTGCATGAGATTCAGCTGTCAGCCAAGGCGACGGTTCTGGCGATTGGGCCGTGCGATGTGGATTCTCGGGAAACGCCCCCGGGGATGAGCATCGTGACCGGCACGATCCGCCATCGCAATGCGACGGTGTGGGATCTGACGTTTGATGACCGCACCGATGACTCACTCGGCGTCACCGCCAATCATCCGCTGTACTCCGAAACCCGGCACGCTTGGATCCCCGCCGGGGACCTGCAGCTCGATGAGGTCGTCAGAACGCTCAATGGCGAATCAATTCTGACAGCCAGAACTCAGCGTCCGACTCGCGAAACCGTCTTCAACCTCGAAGT